>NZ_CM178972.1:0-1050000 GCF_058731905.1 Hydrogenophaga sp. L99
TCGGCCTTGACCGTGTAGGCCTGCTCGTCCTCGGTCACGTCCAGCCGCATTTGTGGTGCCGTGTCAGAAGACCCGTACACCGGCCGCAGAGCGAAGCCTTTAAAGAACTCGTCCCCAAAAGGGTCCATGCGGGCCAGTTCGTTGAACGGGTTGAAACGGGTGATGCTGGTCATGACGAAGTCTCCAAGGGGTGCGGCGGTCAAGCGGCGGTTTGAAATTCCAGGGGGCGGCGGCTTTGTGGCCGTGGCAGGTGTGCTGTGGTGCTCACCCACGCGCGCCGGGGTTTCGACATACCGCCGGAGGGTTGGTTTTCATGGGGCGTTTGCGAAAGCTTCGCCCGCATGCCACCCGATGGACCCACGCGTGCCGGCGGGTTGCCGCTTTGGTGGCCTGGAATACCCCAGGCGGCTGCCGTTAACGCCACCATGGCACCGGCGGTCGCTTGTAGGCTGGTGTGTTTAATCGGTTGGTTCATGGCCTGTTGCTGTTTGGGGCTGGACTGGGCGCTGATGGGTATGCCAAAGGGCGGTTGCCTATGACCAAAACCCCATGCCACAAGCTTAGCTTTGGCCAGCCCACGGGCCTATACAGCAAGAGCGTGATTTTGATTACCTGAAACCAGGTATTCGCTGTGTGGTTGTGCGTTTGTTGGCGCTGGCGTTGCCGCGTCAATACGCCTGCCTTGCGGGCTTTTCGCACCCCTCGGGCGCGGCGTGCGCCGGCTCAGGCCGTCACCAGGCCTTCGCGGATGGCGTATTTGGTGAGCGCCGCCAGGTTGTGCAGGTCGAGCTTGCGCATGATGTTGCGCCGGTGGGTTTCGGCGGTGCTGGGTGCAATGTGCAGGGCCACCGCTATTTGCGCCGTGCTGTGGCCTTCTGCCAGCAGGCTCAACACCTCTTTTTCACGCGGGCCCAGGGGGTTCTTGTGCCCCTCGCTGGCGGGCGAGCCTTGCCGCGTCACGGCGTCGGCCAGCACGGTGGCTGCTTCCGCGCACAGGTAGGTTTTGCCTTCCGATGCCTGGTGAATGGCGCGCACCAGCTCGTCGCCCGCGGCCGACTTGGCCACATAGGCGGTGGCGCCGGCGTGCAGCATTTCCAGCACAAAGCGCTTGTACACAAAGGCCGACAAGGCCACCACCCGCAAACGCGGTAGCCGGGCATGCAGGCGGCGGGTGGTGTCAATGCCGTTGAGGCCGGGCATGCTCACGTCCATCACCACCACGTCGGGCTGCAGGGTGTCCACCAGCGCTTCCACCTGGGCGCCGTCGCTGGCCTCGCCCACCACCTGCATGCCGGGCGAATGCGCCAGCATGGCCCGCAGCGCTTCACGAAACATGGTGTGGTCGTCCACCAGCAGCACCCGGATCGTCATGGTTGTTCCTTGGTGGGGGCTTCAATGGCCGCCAGGCCTTCTTCAAGCAGTGGCACCGACAGGGTGACCACCGTGCCATTGCCGGGGGTGCTCATCACGCTCATGCTGCCGCCCAGGTAGCCCAGGCGCTCGCGCACACTGAGCAGGCCAAAACCGCCACGGCCGTTGTTGGCGGCCAGTTTGTCCGGGTTGAAGCCGGCGCCGGCGTCACTCACGCTGATGTTCAGCCGCTCGCCTGTGTCGTGCGCGGTGGTCACGTTCACGGTAATGGTGGCGGTTTGCACCTTGGCGTGTTTGGCCACGTTGATCAGCAGTTCACGCACCGCCCGGAACAACGTGGCGCTGACCGACGGGTCGAGCGGTTTGGCCGCGCCGTCGTCGTGTATGGTCACGCGCAGCTTGTAGATGTGCATGATCTCGTCGGCCAGCCAGTCCAGCGCGGGGATCAGGCCCATGTCGTACAGCATGGGCGGGCTGAGTTGAAAGGTCATGGTCCGCACCCGGCGGTTGGCTTCGTCCACCGCCGCGGTGCACTCGTCCAGCGCCTGGCGCTGTGGTGCGCTGAGCTTCAGCCCGTTCATGGCGGCGGCCTTGAGCTTGATCAGCGCAATGAGCTGGCCCAGGTGGTCGTGCAGGTCTTGCGCCAGGGTGCGGCGCTCGCGCTCTTCGGCCAGCGCCAGCGCGGCCGCCAGCGTGCGCATTTTTTGGGTGCGCTCGCGCAGCTCGCGCTGGTGGGTTGCGGCCATGTCGCTGCGCAGGTTGCGCAGGGTTTCTTGTGCCAGCTGGCTTTCGCTGATGTCGGTGTAGGTGACGATGACGCCGCTGACCTGCTCGCCTTCCCCCCGGTAAGGCAGCACCCGGCGCAAAAACCAATGCCCTTGCTCGTTTTGAAATTCCAGGTGAACGGGCTTGAGCTTGGCCAGCACCTGCTTGGCCGCGTCCACCAGGCCGCCGCCGCCGAGCTCGGGTGAAAAGTCGCGTATGGGGCGGCCCACGTCGCTGCCAATGAAGCGAAACAGGCCCTGCGAAGCGGGGGTGAACCACTTGATGCGGAACGCCGTGTCCAGACATACCGTGGCAATGTCGCTGCTGGCCAGCAGGTTGCGCAGGTCGGTGTTGGACACCTCCAGCTCGCGCACCTTCACCTCCAGCTGCTGGTTCACCGTGGTGAGCTCTTCGTTGAGCGACTGCAGCTCTTCCTTGGAGCTCTCCAGCTCTTCGTTGAGCGAGCGCAGTTCTTCGTTGACCGACACCACCTCTTCGTTGGACACGGTGAGGTCTTCGTTGGCCATTTCCAGGCGCTCAATGGTGCTTTGCAGGTCGTCCCGGGTGACGCGCAGTTCGTCTTCCAGCTGGCGCACCAGCGTCGCTTCGGCGCTGCCGTTGCCCGGCACCAGCGCGGGCTGGCGGGCGTGTTCAAACACCACCAGAAACAGGCGCCCCAGGTCGCCGCCGGGGGTGGGCGTCACGGTGAGCTGAACCGCGTGAAAGCTGTTGCCGTGTTTCATGCGCGCATCCAGCACCTGCACCGGGGCTTCGCCCTGCGCGGCCTCGCGCAGCGCGGCCCGCACGCGTGAGCGCAGGCCGTCACGCACCAGGGTCAGCAGGTCTTGTGTGGGTGCACCGCGCGGGCGCGCCAAAAATTCGTCGGTCGGGCCGCAGAAATACAGCACCTCAAAGGTGCCGTTGACCAGCACCGACGCGGGTGAAAAACGGTCCAGGATGAGCTGCTGGGCAATGCCGGCGGCCTGGCTCAAGCGCGGAATGCCCCGCACCGGCGCGGGGGCCAAGCCGCTCTCGCGCGTTTCGCCGAGCACGGTGGGCAGCGCCGGCACGGGGCTGCGCACGCCACTTTCGCGCCGGTAAATGCGCCACTTGGCCGAGAGGGGTTTGAACAAGTCTTCGCGCCCGCTCACCGACTCGGCCGTGCCCAGCAGCAGGTGGCCACCCGGGCGTAGCGCAAAGTGAAACAGCCCGATGATGCGTTGCTGCACCTCGGGCTCCAGGTAAATCATCACGTTGCGGCAGCTGATGAGCTCCACTCGGGCAAACGGCGGGTCGGCAAACAGGTTTTGCAGGCCAAACACCACCGCTTCGCGCAGCGGCTGGTTGACCTGGTAGCTCTGGTGCTCGGGCACTTCGGTGAAATAGCGGCGCAGCCGGGCCGGGGTGATGTGTGTCGCAATGCCGGCCGGGTAGCGCCCCCGGCGGCCCACTTCCAGGGCTTCGCTGCTGGTGTCGGTGGCAAATATTTGTACCGGGCAGGTTTTGCGGGCCAGGCGCAGGCGGTCCAGCACCAGCATGGCCAGGGTGTAGGCCTCTTCGCCGGTGGAGCAGCCAGGCACCCAGATGCGAATGGGTTCGTCGTTGTGTTTGCCGGCCACCAGCGGCGCAGTCACGTCGGCTTCCAGCGTTTTCCAGGCTTCGGGGTCGCGGAAAAACTCGGTCACGCCAATGAGCAGGTCGCGAAACAGCGCGTCCACCTCATCGGGGTCGCGCTTGAGCAGGGCGGCGTAGTCGGCGTCGCGCAGCATGCCGTGCATGCTCATGCGGCGCTGAATGCGCCGGCGCAGCGTGCCGCTTTTGTAGCCCGCAAAGTCGTAACCGCGCTGGGCCTTGATGGCTTTGAGCATGTCTTGCAGCGCCTTGGGTTGCGCGCCTTCCATGGGCACTTCTTCGGTGCTGCGGGCATAGGGGTGGCTGGCGTAGCTGGCCAGCACCTTGGGCATGCGTTCGACCGCCAGCACGTAGTTGGTCACGCCCGAGGCCAGTGCGCTGCGGGGCATGCCGTCAAACTGGGCAGAGGCCGGGTCTTGCACCAGCACCAGGCCGCCGTGGGCCGCAATGGCTTTAAGGCCCAGGGTGCCGTCGCTGCCGGTGCCCGAGAGCACGATACCAATGGCCCTGGCCCCCCGGTCTGCGCCCAGCGAATTGAAAAAATGGTCAATCGGCAGGTGCAGGTGCTGCTGTTCGTCGCGTGGGGTCAGGCGCAGGTGCCCGTTGACCACGGCCACCTCTTTGTCGGACGGTGAGGTGTACACATGGTTGGCTTCAATGCGCGCGCCGTCGGTGGCTTCCACCACCGGCATGCTGGTGCATTTGCCAAACAGCTCGGCGGCCAGGCTGGTGTGCGAGGGGTCGAGGTGCTGAACGATGACGAAGCCGATGCCGCTGTCGTTGGGCATGGCCCGAAAGAGGTTGCGAATGGCGTCGTAGCCGCCGGCCGACGCGCCGATGCCCGCCACACAAGGCCCGGCAACCGGGCCGGTGGGTACGGGGGCTTCGGTGGCGGGCAGCGCGGGGGCCGCAGCGGCAGCGCTTTTGCGGGGGCGTTTCTGAACAGGCTTGGTGGGCAAGGGTCCCATCCTTTGGGTTTGGTCTGTGCCGGATGTGGGTGCAGGTGACCCAGACGCGCAACACAGGTTGATATTTCAACATTGTGGCGCCTGCCAGCCGCCGCGCCACTGCGCGTGCTCAATGGGCTGCGGGTTTTGCACCCCGGCGTGCGCCGGGGGCGGCTGCGGTAGAGCCGGCGCTCAGCCCCTCAGGACGGGTTTTTGCGCATCAGTGCGCCGTCGGCGGTCTGGGCGTCGTTGTCGTACACGCCTTCCCAGTGGTCGCCGTTGGCCCAGGTCATGCGGCCTTTGCCGTGTTTTTTGCCCTGTTGCCACTGGCCGGTGTAGTGGTCGCCGTTGGGCCAGCGAAAACTGCCTTCGCCCTGGGGCTGGCCCTTGGCCATGGCGCCTTCGTAGCGTTCGCCCGAGGCGAAGCGCAGGGTGCCGCGGCCCTCGGGGGTGCCTCCCACGAGATCGCCCTCAAACACGTTGCCGTTGGCAAAGCGCAGTTTGCCCACGCCATGGGGTTGTTCGTTGACCCAGGGGCCTTCGTAGTGCTGGCCGTTGGCCCAGTGGTAGCTGCCCTGGCCGTCGGGCTTGCCCTGGTTGAAGCGGCCTTCAAAGCGGTCGCCCGAGGCGTAGAGCATGCGGCCCTGGCCGTGCGGCAGGCCGCGCGCCACCTCGCCTTCAAAGCGGTTGCCGTTGGCAAAACCCAGCTGGCCCTTGCCCTGGGGTTCGTCGTCGACCCAGCTGCCGGCGTAGCGCTGGCCGCTGGCCCACACAAACTCGCCCTGGCCGTGGCGGCGGCTTTTGCGCAGGTCGCCGCGGTAGTGGTCGCCGTTGGCCCAGCGCACCTGGCCGTTGCCGCTCAGGCCTTCTCCGTCGCGGGTGAAGGGGCCGGTGAAGCGGGTGTCGCCGGCCTGGATGTCGAGTTCTTTGGCGGCTTCGGCGGGCGCGCTGCTGGGGGCGCTGGTGGCTGGCAAGGCGGGTGCTGCGGCCTGCGCGGCCGCGCTTGCAACGGCGGCCATGGCGGCTGAGGCTGCCGGGGCGGGCGCCGCACCCAGCGCGGGCGCCGTGGTTGCGGCCACGGGGGCGGCAGCGCCGGGCAATGCGGTGGCCACCCAGGGCGTGCCGCGGTCGCGGGCCTGGGTCTGGGCGTGGTTGCGCGCCACGTCCTGGGCCTGGCCTTTGCATTGGCCCTGGGCTTCGCGCCACAGGGTTTCCGCGATTTGCGACTGGGTTTGCCGCTCGCTCACGCTCAGGCTGGCGCTGGTGCGGCGCAGTTGCTGGCTCTGGTCGCGGGCGCGCTCAAAGGCGGGGGCGCAAAACTCGGCGTTGTGGGCGTCGGTGGCGGTTTGCTCGCGCCGCTGCAGGGCGGTTTGCTGGGCCTCGCCGGCGCAGCGCTCGGCCGCCACGTCCCACATGTTTTCGGCCTTGCGGTACAGCACCGAGGCGTCGATCCAGCGCCGTTCGCGCACCGCCTGCTGGGCCAGGTCTTGCAGGCTGGTTGCGTTTTTCTGGCCGTTGGTGCAAGCCGGGCTGGCGTCGAGCTGGGCGTTCAGGCTGGAGCGGCTGCGCTCGCTGTCGGCCAGGTTGCGGCGGGCGCGCTCCTGGGCGCGGCCTTCGCAGCGCTGGGCCGCCAGGGTCCACAGCGCAATGGCTTCGTCCACCCGTTGGGCCAGCTCGGCGGCGCCGGTTTTGTTGGACTGCGCGGTGGCCGCTTGCAGGTCGGCGGTCATGGCGCGGTCGCTCAGGGTGTTGCAGTTCTCGGGCGGTGCGGCGCTGGCCACGGGCGCGGGGGGCTGGGCCTGGCCCTCACCCAGGGGCGAGAGGGCGGGGGGCTGTTCGGTGGGGGCGCTGGCTGTGGCGGGCTCGGGCGCGGGGGCCAGGCTGGCGCTGACGGCGCTGGTTTGTGCGCCCGCGCTGGCGCAGGCCAGCCAGAGCAGGGCGCCCAGCGCGGTAAGCGTGGCGCTGTGCCGTGGGGTGGTGTGTGTGGGCTTGGGCATGGGGTGCGGGTGGGGCAAGGTGGGGCGGCTGTGTCAACGGCTGGAGGCGGCCACCGGCAGGCCGGTGTCGGGCATTTCCAGCATGGCTTCGATCAGGCCGCGCGCATACGGGTTGGTGCCACGGGGCTCCAGGTCTTCGTAGCTGAAGGCCTGCTGGGCCGAGGCCAGCGGCATGTCGGCCTGGTCGAAGTCCAGCGTGTCGGGCCGTATGCCTTTCAGGATGGCCACCACCGCTTCGCTGTGGCCGCCCTGGGTGGCCAGGGCCTGCACCGAGGCCATGCGCTCCGGGTCAAAGGCCAGCGCGTTGGTGAGCAGGTTGCGCTCCAGCAGCTTCTGGTGCAGCGTGAAGCCGGCCAGCGGGTTGGCGCCCAGCTGCTGCATGCGGGTGTAGGCCCAGGCGTCGGCGTGGTCAAACACGGTGGCCGCCACGCGCGAAATGCCGCCCAGCAAGCCCCGGTTGGCCGCCACCTGCTGCATGCTGGCCACCACCTGGGCTTGCGTGAGCGCTTGCACCGACTTGCCGATGGCTTCCTTCATTCGGTTGGTTGCAAAGGTTTTGGCTTGTTCGATCAGCTGCTTCTTGAGGACCTCACTGACCATAGAGGCCGCCGTCTGCCGCGCGGTGGACACCGCCGCTTCGGCCATTCCGGCCGTTGAGGCCAAGGAAGCTACGGTGTAGAGCGTGCTCAGCAGGGACGTGCCGTAGTCGTAGGCTTTCATGCGCATCCCGCCTTCTTCGGACACGTCCTGTGTCCATAGCACGGCCCACAGCGCTTCGTCTTCGGTCAGGTCGGCCTTGATGAGTTCGAGCGGGTGGTAGCTCATGAGCCAGTGGTAGTCCTGCAGCTCGGGGGTGTTGGGCGGGGCCAGCCGGGTGTAGCCGCGGCAGACCTGAAAGGGCTGGAGCTGCACGGTTTTGCCGGTGCTGGTGGTCACGGCAAACGGCCGTCCGCGCTCGCGCATGCGGCCCAGTTCGGCCAGCAGCTTCGGGGCTTCGTTGCTGGTGCTGCCGTCAATGTCCACCAGGCGCTCGCCGGGTTTCAGCGGCGCGTCGTGGGTGCTGGCCACCACCGTGAGGCGTTCGTCCACCCCCAGCGCCCGCACCCAGGCCACGCGCTCGGTCTCTGCCCAGCCCTGGCTGGTGGCCACCGAAATGGGCAGTTCCCACTGGCGGTCGCAGTCGGCGTCTTGCAGGCGCGCCGAGCGGGCGATAGCCGGGCGCAGGGTTTGTTCGCCCTGGCCGTAAAGGCTGATGTTGGCCAGCAAGGCAGGGTCCACCGGCCGGCCATCGTCGACCGTGAATTGGGGGGCTGCACAGCCGCCGAGCAACCCGGCGGCGGTGAGCAGGGACAGCGCCAGAGGGCGCAGGCGGGCGGTGGGGCTTGGGTGGCGCGTGGGTGACATGGCAGGGCGCGTGTGACAGGAGGTATCTCTTTGTAACGAATAAGCTTAACGCCAGGCTTTCAGCCCGTGGCGCCGTTCAGACATTCGGCGCGCTGGGCGCGCTCTGCGGCGGCGTGGGGCGTGGCGCGACCACAACTGAGACAATGCCCCCCGTGCTCAATATCCTGCTTGTCACCTTTCCCTTCTTCGCCCTTGTGCTGGCCGGTTTTCTGGCCGCGCGGCGGCGCATGTTGCCGCTGGAAGCCATTCCGGGCTTGAACGGTTTTGTGCTGTTTTTTGCGCTGCCGGCCATGCTGTACCGCTTTGGCTCCACCACGCCCATTGCGCAGCTGCTGGACGCTTCGGTGGCCGGCGTGTATTTGCTGTGCGCGCTGGTGATGGTGGGTTTTGCCATCGTCATGACCTTGAACAGCCGCATCCGCTGGAACGACGCGTCGCTGGGCGCGCTGGTGGCGGCGTTTCCCAACACCGGTTTCATGGGCGTGCCGCTGCTGGCCGCGCTGCTGGGGCCGCAAAGCGTGGGCCCGGTGATTGTGTTGATCGTGGTGGACATGGTCATCACGAGTTCGCTGTGTGTGGCGCTTTCCAGGCTGGACGAGGGCGAGGGCCATGGCGCTGCGGCCATGCTGGATGCCGGTAAAAAAGCCTTGCGCGGTGTGCTCACCAACCCCATGCCCTGGGCCATTTTGCTGGGCGCGGCGGCCTCGGCCGCCAGCTTCACGCTGCCGGGGCCAGTGGAAAAAACCGTCTGGCTGCTGGCCGACGCGGCTTCGCCGGTGGCGCTGTTCACCATTGGCGCGGTGCTGGCGCGCTCGCAAATGCAGTCCAACCACCCCATGCCTCTGGGCGACTATGTGCCCGTGGCGCTCATGAAACTGCTGCTGCACCCGCTGCTGGTGCTGGTGGTGGGGCTGGCCGCCATCCAGCTGGGGGTGCCGCTGGACCGTTTTGCGCTCACGGTGATGGTGCTGGTGTCGGCCCTGCCCAGCGCCAGCAACGTGTCGTTGCTGGCCGAGCGCCTGGGCGCCGACAACGGGCGCATTGCCCGCATCATCCTGGTGACCACCGCCGCCGCGTTCTTCACCTTCTCGGGCGCGGTGGCGCTGATGACCTGAGTGTCATAGGTGGTGACTATTGATTATCTAGTCAAAATCAGTTTGTCAAATGAATGGGTGGCGGCTACAGTGAGGACTCGATCACTTGCCGGAGCCCTGCCATGAACACCAACGACACCCTCGCCGCTTTTGTGGCTGACTGCGTGGAACGTTTGGCGGCACTGGCCCTCGCAAGCTGAGCGAGCCTGTTCAACCCACTGGAGACCCACCATGAGCAACCCCAACACCGAAGCCAAGTGCCCGTTTCACGCTGCCGCCGGCGCACGCGCCACGCAAGGCGCACAGTCCAACGCCGACTGGTGGCCCAACCAGTTGAACCTGGGCATCCTGCACCAGCACGCCCCGGCGTCCAACCCCATGGACCCGGACTTTGACTACGCCGAAGCCTTCAAGACGCTGGACTTTCCCGCGCTCAAAGCCGACTTGGTCGCGCTGATGACCGACAGCCAGGACTGGTGGCCCGCTGACTGGGGCCACTACGGTGGCCTGTTCATCCGCATGGCCTGGCACAGCGCCGGCACCTACCGCACGGCCGACGGCCGCGGCGGCGCCGGCACCGGCAACCAGCGCTTTGCGCCCATCAACAGCTGGCCCGACAACGGCAACCTGGACAAAGCACGCCGCCTGCTCTGGCCCATCAAGCAGAAATACGGCAACGCCATTTCGTGGGCCGACCTGTACATCCTGGCCGGCAACGTGGCCATGGAGTCCATGGGCTTCAAGACCTTCGGTTTTGCCGGCGGCCGGGCCGACATCTGGCAGCCTGAGGAAGACATTTACTGGGGCGCCGAAGCCGAATGGCTGGCCACCAGCGACAAGCCCAACAGCCGCTACAGCGGCGACCGCGACCTGGAAAACCCGCTGGCCGCCGTGCAGATGGGCCTGATTTACGTGAACCCCGAAGGCCCGGACGGCAACCCCGACCCGGTGCTTTCAGGCCGCGATGTGCGCGAAACCTTCGCCCGCATGGCCATGAACGACTACGAGACCGTGGCGCTGGTGGCCGGTGGCCACACTTTTGGCAAGGCCCACGGCGCGGGCGACCCCAAGCTGGTGGGCCCCGAGCCCGAGGCCGCACCCATGGAAGCCATGGGGTTTGGCTGGATCAACCAGCTGGGCACCGGCAAGGGCGCCGACACCACCACCAGCGGCATTGAGGGCGCCTGGAAACCCAACCCCACCACCTGGGACATGGGTTACTTCAAGGTGCTGTTCAAGTACGACTGGGAACTGGTGAAGAGCCCGGCGGGCGCACAGCAGTGGCTGGCCAAAGACGTGCTTGAGGAGGACATGATTCCCGACGCGCACCGTCCCGGCGTGAAGCACCGCCCGATGATGACCACGGCCGATCTGTCGCTCAAGTTCGACCCGGCCTACGAGAAAATCTCGCGCCACTTTGCGGCCAACCCCGACGAGTTTGCCGACGCCTATGCCCGCGCCTGGTTCAAGCTGACCCACCGCGACATGGGGCCAAAGAGCCTGTACCTGGGCCCTGAGGTGCCGGCCGAAGAGCTGATCTGGCAAGACCCGGTGCCTGCGGTGGCCCACCCCGTGATCGACGCGCAGGACATCGCCGCCCTCAAGGCGCAGGTGCTGGCCTCGGGCCTGTCGGTGAGTGAACTCGTGTCCACTGCCTGGGCCTCGGCCTCCAGCTTTCGCGGCAGCGACAAGCGCGGTGGTGCCAACGGTGCCCGCATCCGCCTGGCGCCGCAGAACAACTGGGAAGCCAACCAGCCGGCCCAGTTGGCCAAGGTGTTGACCGCGCTGGAATCCATTCAGCAGGCGTTCAACGCCGCGCAAACCGGTGGCAAACAGGTGTCCATGGCCGACCTGATCGTGCTGGCCGGCAGCGCCGCGGTGGAAGCCGCCGCCCAGGCCGCAGGCCAGAGCGTGGCCGTGCCGTTCACCCCGGGCCGCACCGATGCGAGCCAGGAGCAGACCGATGTGGAGTCGTTCAGCGTGATGGAACCGGTGGCCGATGGCTTCCGCAACTACCGCAAGAAGGCCTACAGAGTGGCGCCCGAAGAGATGCTGCTCGACAAAGCGCAGCTGCTCACCCTGAGCGCCCCTGAAATGACGGTGCTCGTGGGCGGTCTGCGTGTGCTGGGTGCCAACCATGGTGGCTCAGCGCACGGTGTGTTCACCCAGCGCCCTGGCCAGCTCACCAACGACTTCTTCGTCAACCTGGTGGACATGTCCACCGCCTGGAAGCCCAGCGGCGACAACGCCTATGAAGGCCGCGACCGCAAGACCGGCGCCGTGAAGTGGACCGCCACCCGCGTGGACCTGGCCTTTGGCTCCAACTCGCAACTGCGTGCGCTGGCCGAGGTGTACGCCCAGAACGACGGCCAAGCCAAGTTTGTGCGCGACTTTGCTGCCGCCTGGACCAAGGTGATGAACCTGGACCGCTTTGACCTGAAGTAAAGCGAAGGCTCCGCGCTGCGCGCGGAGGTGGGGCCTCAGGCCCCCGCGGTTTCGGCTGCGGGGGCTTTTTTTGGGGCGGTGCGAAGATCGGGGCCCCCAAATGGAACGACCACCCTTGGGTGGCCGTGGTGTGCCGCCTGTTATCTCGCAGGCGTTGGGCACCGGTGAATTTTGCAGGGCGCCTGTGACGGTGGCGTGACACCTTCAAGGTCAAATCGCCAGCGGGTCCACGTCCACTGCAAAACGGATCAGCCCGCGCGCTTCGGGCAGGCTGCGGCAGTCCAGCAGCACCGGCTGCCAGGCCGACAAAAAGCGCTGCAGCGCGCCACGCGATGCGGCTTCCACCAGCAGCTGCGCGCGTTCGACATTGGCCACGCGCTGAATGGTGAGCGGCACGGCCGGGTACAGGGTGATGGCGTCGCGGTAGGGCAGGCCCTGGCTCTGCAGCGCGGCGCCATTCAAAAACGCCTGCGCGGCGGCTTGCGTGCGGGCATCGGCCCGCAGCAGGGCCTGAAAGCCGTAGGGCGGCATGCCGGCTTGCTGGCGCTCGGTCAGCTGTTCGGCGGCAAAGGCCGGAAAGTCGTGTTTCTTCAGGGTGGCAAACAGCGGGTGCTGCGGGTACCAGGTCTGCACCCACATTTCGCTGGCGCCGCTCTGCGCGGCGTCGCGCCCGGCACGCCCTGCTGCCTGCATGAGCAGGGCAAACAGGCGCTCGGGCGCGCGGTAGTCGCTGGCAAACAGGGCGCTGTCGGCGTTCACGCTGGCCACCAGCGTGATGCGCCGAAAGTCGTGCCCCTTGGCAATCATCTGCGTGCCCACCAGCACATCCACCTCGCCGCTGTGCATGGTAGCCAGTTGCACTTCCAGGCTGCCTTTGAGCCGGGTGGAATCGGCGTCCATGCGGGCCACGCGGGCGGGGCTGCCGTCGGGCCGGGTCACATCGGCCAGCAGGGCGCTCAGCTGTTCTTCAATTTGCTCGGTGCCGCGGCCCACGGGGGCAATGTCCAGGTTGCCGCAGTCGGGGCAGGCGCGGGGCACGCGTTCGGTAAAACCGCAGTGGTGGCAGCGCAGGGTGCGGTCCAGTTTGTGGAACACGCGGAAGGCGCTGCAATGCGCGCAGGCGCTTTTCCAGCCGCAGTCGTGACAGGCCAGCACCGGGGCGTAACCGCGCCGGTTCAGCAACACCATGCACTGCTCACCCCGGCCAATGCGCTCGGCCATGGCGGCCACCAGCGGGGGCGCCAGCACGGCGCCCTTGGGCTGGTGGTTCATGTCCACCAGGCGCAGGCGGGGCAACGCGCCACCGCCAATACGCCCTGGCATCGCCAGGCGCACATAACGCCCCTGGTCGGCCGCGTGCCAGCTTTCCAGCGACGGCGTGGCCGAGCCCAGCACCACCTGGCAGCGGGGGGTCGCATCCTCTCCCCGACTTGCCCCCTCTCCCTCTGGGAGAGGGCGGGGGTGAGGGCTCGCCTGAAGGGGTGCGTCATCGAGTGCCAGCGCCTCCGTCTCCACCTTCGCCCGGTACACCGCCAGGTCCCGCGCCGAATACCGCGCGCCTTCCTGGCTTTTGTAGCTGGGGTCGTGTTCCTCGTCCACCACGATCAGGCGCAGCCCGGGCAGGCTGGCAAACACGGCCATGCGCGTGCCCAGCACAATGCGCGCGGCGCCGGTGTGCGCGGCCAGCCAGCTGTTCAGGCGCTGCGGCGGCGTCATGCCGCTGTGCAGGCACACCACCGCGTTCGGGCCATACAGCGGCTCAAAGCGCTCCCGAAAGCGCGCCTCCAGCTGTGGCGTCAGGTTGATCTCGGGCACCATCACCAGCACCTGGGTGGGGCTGCTGCCCTCGGGCGTGGCGGTGTCCAGCACCTGGCGGGTGGCGCGCAAATACACCTCGGTTTTGCCACTGCCGGTGGCGCCATACAGCAGCACCGGCGACTGGGCGCTGTGCAGCGCGGCCAGCGCCTGGCGCTGTTCGTCGCTCAGGTCGTGGCCATTGCTCGCGGCATCCGCGGTGTCAGCGGTGGTTGTGCTGGCCTCGGGTGTCGCTGCCGGGCTGGTTTTGGCGCGGCGCTTGAGCCGGCGCGCCAGCTGCTCGTTGCTCAGCTCGCGCAGCTGTGGCGGCAGCGCGGCCATGGCCACCTCGCCGAGGCTGCGCTGGTAGTACTGTGCGGCAAATTTCACCAGCTGGCGCCAGCGCGGGTTCAGCGGCGGCACACCTTCCAGCACGCTCGCCACCGCCTTGGTCTGGGCTTCGGTCAGGCCCTCGGGTGGCTCGGTGGCGCATTCCCACACCACGCCCAGCACCTCGCGTTTGCCCAGCGGCACGCGCACCAGCGTGCCCGGCGCAAGCAACAGCTCACTTCGGTAGCTCAGGCTGGCACCCACGCCGCTGTGGGCTGGGGTGGCCACCACCACGTTGGGCCAAAAGGTCATGGTTAGCGGTTTTTCTTCAGTCGAACTGTCGGAAGGCGGTGTAAGTCGTTGATTTGTCAGTGCATCTGGACATATCCAGAGCTTCTGTGGATAACTTTGTTGATAGCTTGTGCTGGAGCCTCTGGAGGCCTTACAAATCAAGGGCTTACTTAAACTGCCTTTTTAAAGGGCAGAAAAACAAAGTCTATATAAATCAATGACTTGTGTCATCTTATACCCCCCGGTGGGTGCGCCTGTGGTTGGCGCTGGGCCAGCCAGCGGGATGGCAAAAATTTGTGCATAACTGCGTGTTGTCAAGTCCGGGTTTGGCCTTTTTCTGTGCTAAGCACCTGCAGGAATATGAATTATTTGGCATTAAAAACCCCGCAGCGTTGCATTTTCACCGTTGATCCAGCTTGGGGCGGGCTGTGGCCACCCAGAGGGGGTTTTTTGCCGCGGCCGGTTCTCCCAGGGCTGGTGTCGCACCCCGCTTAGCGGCTTTTCCTCAGCCCAACTGTCGGAAAGCGGCGTAAGTCCTTGATTTGACAGTGCATCCGGACATATCCAGAGCTTCTGTGGATAACTTTGTTGATAGATTGTGTTTGGGCCGCTGGAAGCCTTACAAATCAAGGGTTTGCTTAAACTGCCTGCTTAAAGAGCATTTTCACAAACGCTATATGAATCAAGCACTTAGCGACGCTCATGCGCTGGGCCTTCGGTGCGGGGTGGTACCGCCGGGTATGCCGCGCCGCAGCAAAAATTTTGTGCATAACTGGGCTTTGTCAAGCCCGTTTTTCTGCGTGTTTTGTGTTATGGGCTGCTGGCGGGTGGGTTTTGAGCACCCCGGGCGCTTGGCGAGGCCCTGCCCAGAGAGGCGCACAGCCTGCCTGGCAGGGGCCCAGCCGGCCGGGCCGCTTCAGCTTGGCATGCGCAGGCGTTTGGAATGGCTGTGCACCGCGTTCACCAGGGCCGACACATGCTCGGGCGGCGTGAACTGGCTGATGCCATGGCCGAGGTTGAAGATGTGCGTGGCGCCCACGCCGGGGCCTTGGTGTGGCTTGCCAAAGCTTTCCAGCACGGCGGCCACTTCGGCGTCGATCTGCTCGGGCTGGGCAAACAACACGTTCGGGTCGATGTTGCCTTGCAGCGCCTTGCCGTTGGGACCTTCGCCCACTTGCGCGCGGGCGCGGGCCAGGTTCACCGTCCAGTCCAGGCCCAGCGCGTTGCAGTCCAGGTCTTTCATGTCATCCAGCCACAGGCCGCCGCCCTTGGTGAACACAATGCGCGGAATCACCACGCCGGCGTGCTCGCGCTTGAGTTGCGCCAGCACCCGCTTGGTGTAGGCCAGGCTGAACTGCTGGAACTTGCCGTCGGCCAGCACGCCGCCCCAGCTGTCAAACACCATCACGGCCTGCGCGCCGGCTTCAATCTGCGCGTTCAGGTAAGCGGCCACGGCGTCGGCGTTGATCGCCAGGATGCGGTGCATCAGGTCGGGCCGGCTGTACATCAGCGTCTTCACGGCGCGGTAATCGTCAGAGCCGCCGCCTTCGACCATGTAGCAGGCCAGCGTCCAGGGGCTGCCCGAAAAACCAATCAGCGGCACCCGGCCATTCAAGGCTTTGCGGATGCTGGTCACCGCGTCAAACACGTAGCGCAGTTTCTCCATGTCGGGCACGGCCAGCGCGTCCACGTCGGCTTCGGTGCGCACCGTTTTCTGAAACTTCGGGCCTTCGCCCAGCGCAAAAGACAAGCCCAGGCCCATCGCGTCGGGCACGGTGAGGATGTCGGAGAACAGGATGGCCGCGTCCAGCGCATAGCGCTCCAGCGGCTGCAGCGTCACCTCGGTGGCGTAGTCCACGTTGGTCGCCAGCCCCATGAAGCTGCCCGCCTGCGCCCGCGTGGCGCGGTATTCCGGCAGGTAGCGCCCGGCCTGGCGCATCAGCCACACGGGCGTGTAGTCGGTGGACTGGCGCAAACAAGCGCGCAAAAAGGTGTCGTTTTGCAGGGGGGCGAAGCTCATGGGGGTATCCGGTTGCGGTCGAGAGGAAGCGCAGATTATCCCGCGTGGGGCAGGGCCTGCGGTTTGGTGGACGCTGGCGCCGTGGCCGGCCAGCGTGAAAGACGCTCAGCCTCTCAGGACTTCGGCAGGCCAAACGGCTTGACCATGGGCCAGCCTTTTTGTGCCCAGTCGCTCATGCCGCCGTGCACATAGCGCACGTTGTTCCACCCCGCTTCTTTCATGGCTTGCACCACTTTGCTGGAGCGGTTTTGCGTGTTGCAGATGATGAGCACGGGCTGCGCCGGGTCTTTGGGAATTTCGCCGGCGCGCTGGTTGAGCTGCGACATGGGCAGCAGCCGCGCGCCGTTGGCCACGCCGGTGGCGTGTTCGTCGGGCTCGCGGATGTCGAACATGACGACCTGTTTGCTTTCAAACAGCTGGCGGCCTTCTTCCAGGCTGACGCGCAGGGGGTCGGGGGTGGCGTCAGCCGAGCAACCGGCGGCCAGGGCCAGGGAAGCCAAACCCAGCAGGGCGAGGGTGCGGCGGTTGATGTGCGAGGGGCGGGGTGTGTGGGTCATGCGGCGGCGTTTTTGTATTTGATGCTGCAGCCATAGGCCTGGCTGGTGGGAGTGGTGAGGGGTTTGCCAGCGAGCAGTTCGCGCAGGCCCTGGCGCACGAAGTTGGTGGCTTTTTCAATGTCGGCCACGCGGGCGGACGGGATGCTGTCAATACCGCCGGCGAACACCAGCAGGCCCTGGGGGTTGACGATATACATGTGCGGCGTGACGCGGGCGGCGTAGGCCTGGCCCACGGTGCCGTCTTCGTCCATCAGGGTGGCGGTCGGGCTGGCTTTTTGATCGGTCATCCAGCGCGCCAGCTGGGCCGGGCTCATGTGGTCGGCGCTGTCGTCGCGGGTGGAGTTGATGGCCAGCCACACCACGCCTTGGGCGGTAAATTCTTTTTGCAGCGCCTGCATGTTGCCGTTGTAGTGCTTGCGCACAAAGGGGCAGCCGGGGTTGTTCCATTCCAGCACCACGGGCTTGCCTCGGTATTGCGACAGCTTCACGGATTTGCCGGCGGTGTCGCTGAGCGTGAAGTCGGGCGCGGGCTGGCCCACGGTGGCGGCCTGGGCCATGCGCGGCAGCAGGCTGGCGGGCAGGGCAAGCGCGCCCAGGGCGGTGGCGCTGAGGGTGGTGAACTGGCGGCGTTTCAGCATGGTGTGTCTCCGATGTGCAGCAAAACTCCTAGGACACGGCCGGGGCGGTTTGGTTCGCGCCGCCGGGGCCGCCAGAGCATGCAGCCCGTGGCATCACAAGCCCGCCAGCGCCGTGCGCACATCGTTCACGCTCAACACTTCCGACAGCACCGTGGCGGGTTGGCCGTTTTGGTAGAGGGCGTACACCGGCACGCCGTTGCGGCCCAGGCTGGCCAGGGCGGCGGTCACAGCGGGGTCGCGGCGGGTCCAGTCGGCGCGCAGCAGGGCCACGTTTTTCGCCGCCATGTCGGCCAGCACGCTGGCGTCGGCCAGGGTGGTGCGTTTGTTGTACTGGCAGGTCACGCACCAGGCGGCGGTGAAGTCCACAAACACCGGGCGGCCCTCGGCCAGCAGCTCGGCCTGGCGCTCGGCGCTCCAGGGTTGCCAGCTCAGGCCTTGCACGGTGGTGGCCACGGCAGCACCCGGTGTGGCGTCGGCCATGCGGGTCACGTTAGGGCCCACAGCCCAGCCCAGCCACAGCAGGCCCGCGAGCGACAAGCCCGCCAGCGCGGTGCGGCTCTTGCCGCGCAAACCCAGCGACCACACCAGCAGCGCCAGCACCACCAGCAGCATGAGCAGGGCGGCCGCGCCGTCGATGCCGCTTTGTTGCCCCAGCACCCACAGCAACCACACCACGGTGGCAAACATGGGGAAGGCCATGAGCTGGCGGAAGGTGTTCATCCAGGCGCCGGGGCGGGGCAGGGCGCGGGCAATGGCGGGCCACCAGCTGGCGGCCAAGTAGGGCAGGGCCATGCCCAGCCCCAGCATGCCAAACACGGCCAGCGCCTGCACCGTGGGCAGGCCAATGGCCAGGCCCAGCGAGGCGCCCATGAACGGCGCGGTGCAGGGCGACGCGATGGCCGTGGCGAGTACGCCGGTCAGGAACGCATCGGCGGTGGGGTTTTGGGCCTGCAGGCTGGCCACGCGGCTGGGCAGCACGCTGCCAAATTCAAACAGGCCCGCCAGATTCAAACCGATGAGTGTGAACAGCACCGCCAGTGCCGCCACCACACCGGGGCTTTGCAGCTGGAAGCCCCAGCCCAGTTGCTCGCCAGCCGCCCGCAGGCCCAGCAGCAGGCCGCCCAGCGCCAGGAAGGAGAGCACCACACCGGCGGTGTAGGCCAGGCCGTTGGCGCGGTGGGCGGCGCGGTCGTCGGCATGCTTCGCAAAGGCCAGCACCTTGATAGCCAGCACCGGGAACACGCAGGGCATGAGGTTGAGGATGGCGCCGCCGATGAGCGCGCCCAGCAGCGCGGCCCACAGCGTGATGGACGGGCCGCTCGGCGCTGCCGGCGCGGTGGCGGCGCGGGCGGCGTTGGCGTCCAGCGCGGCTTGCAGGGCGTCGGGCACGGCCGCAGGCAGCGGGGCAGCGGCGGGCCAGGCGCCTTGCACCGGCACGTCCAGCCACACACCGGGGCTGCCCGCGCCTGAGCCGCTGGGGTTGGCCAGCGCCACCACCAGCGGCACCTGGGCCGGGCTGTCGGCGCGGTGCGGTGAGAGTGGCACGCGGGCGGTCCAGCGCTCGCCCGTCCAGGCCTGGGTCCAGGCGGCGCCGGGTTCAATGAGTCCACTGGTTTCGGGGAAAAACTCCAGCGTCTGGCCGCGCCAGGCGGCAGGCAGGCCGTCGAGCGACACGTTGAGCCAGCCGGCTTCGGGCACGAGCGTGCTGCCCGCTGCGGGCTGGGTGGTGGGGGCGGCGGCCCACGCGGCTTCAAAGGCCATGCCGTGCAGCGCCGTGGAGCCTTGCACCGGAATGCGCAGCGTGAAGTTGCCTTCTTCGGGAATGCATTCCTGGCGGCAGGCGAGCCAGGCGGCGTAGAGCGTCACGTCCACATGGGTGCCGGTGAAGCCGGGGTCGATGGTGAGCGGCACGGGCAGCAGCACGGTGCCGTCATAACCGTAGTTGGCCAGGGTGCCGAGCGGGAATTTGCGTGGGGTGGGCCAGGCGATGTCACCGGCCGTCACGCCCTCGGGCAAGGTCCATTGCAGTTCGGTGGGCAGGCCCGAGTCGCCCGAGTTTTTCCAGTAGGTGTGCCACTGGGGCTGGTGGGTGAGCTGCAGGCCCACCCACACGGTTTTACCGGGTGCCGCGCCTTCGGGGGCGTGGGCCAGCAGCTCGGCGCGCACCTGCTCGGTTTGCACCACGGTAGCGCTCGCCGTGGCCGACAGCAAACCCTGGGCTTGCGCGCTGGGCGCCAGCAGCACCGCCACGGCCCAGGCCAGCAAGCAGGCGGCGAGCCAGCCGCTGAACCGCCCGAAAGGAGCGGGGAGGGCGGCGGCGGTTTTGAACGGGGTGGACAACATCACGGGCGGCTGGTTATGAATGGGGCGTGGCGGTGTAGGAGCCGCCTGGGGGTGGCGAGTTCCTGTGACGCCGTTGAATATAAGGCAGCGCTTACATGCTCGCTGGCAGGGGCACCCATTGCACCCGGGTTGCGTCCGCTCAAGCGGGGCGGTGGCGCTGTGCGGCGCAAGGGTTCCCAAACCCGGCGGGTTTCGTTAAAACCGCCATTCGTCAGATGCAAGAGGAGCGGTACCCATGGGATCGATCTTGGAACATGCCTTGTTGCCCTGGGCCAATCGGGTCAAGACGCGGGTGAACCTGCCGGTGCGGCTGAGTTGGGGCGAGCGCGGTGCGTCTTCACTGGCGCTGGGCGAGTTTGAACAGCCGCAGGTGGAGATACGGGTGCGCGACCCGGCTGCGCTGCCGCTGCTGATCGAGCCCGGGCTGGACACGCTGGGGCAGGCGTATGTGGAGGGCCTGATTGACGTGGACGGCCCGCTGGCCGACATGCTGGCGGTGGCGCACCGGCTGGCCGAAACGGCCGAGCCCCACGGCATGCGCCACAAGCTGATGGGGCGCATCCGGCGCCGCTTTGGCCACACGCGCGAGAGCGACAGCGAGGCCATTCAGTACCACTACGACGTGTCCAACGCGTTTTATGCGCAGTGGCTGGGCAAGGGCATGGTGTATTCGTGCGGGTATTTCGAGCAGGGCGACGAGACGCTGGACGCCGCGCAGCTCAAGAAGATCGACCACATTTTGAACAAGATCCGCCTGCAGCCCGGCCAGCGGCTGCTGGACATTGGCTGCGGCTGGGGCGCGCTGGTGTTGCGAGCGGCGCAGCATTTTGGCGCGCAGTGCGTGGGCGTGACGCTGTCACAAAACCAATACGACCTGGCGCGCGAGCGGGTGCGCGCGGCCGGGCTGCAAGACCGCGTCGACATCCGGCTGCAGGACTACCGCGACGTGAGCGATCCGCCGTTTGACCGCATCACCAGCGTCGGCATGTTTGAACACGTGGGGCTGGACCACCTGACGCCGTACTTTGAGCGCCTGCGCCAGCTGCTCAAGCCCGACGGCTGGGCCATGAACCACGGCATCACCAGCACCGACGCGCTGGACGGCGAAACCCGCCACGGCGGGGGCCACTTCATTGACCGCTATGTGTTTCCGCGCGGCGAGCTGCCGCACATTGGCACCGTGTTGCGTTGCCTGCAAGAAGGCGGGCTGGAAGCGTTTGACGTGGAAAACCTGCGCCGCCACTACCAGCGCACCACGCAGCTGTGGGCCGAGGCGTTTGAGGCCCACACCGAGCGCATCAAGCCGCTGGTGGACGAGCGGCGCTGGCGCATCTGGCGCGTGTACCTGGCCGGCTGCGCCTGGGCGTTTGACAACGACGAGGTGTCGATCTATCAGGTGCTGTGCCGCCCGGCGGGCCAGCCGTCGCAAGGGCTGCCCTGGTCGCGGCGGTGGATGTACGCGGGCCGCTGAGCGACAGCGCGTTCACTCGTGGCGCAGCGCGTCGATCGGGTTCAGCCGTGCCGCGCGGCGCGCCGGGAAGTACCCAAACAGCACGCCAATGCCGGCTGAAAACACGAAGCTCAACAGGTTCACGCCGGGGTTGAACACATAGGGCACGTTCATCACCGCCGACAAGCCGATGGACGCCGCCGTGGCCAGCACGATGCCGATGAGCCCGCCGAGCGCGGCCAGCACCACCGCTTCAATGAGGAACTGCAGCAGCACCTCGCGCTCCAGCGCGCCGATGGCCAGGCGCAGGCCGATTTCCCGCGTGCGCTCGGTCACGCTCACCAGCATGATGTTCATGATGCCGATGCCGCCCACCAGCAGGCTCACCGCGGCCACGGCGCCCAGCAGCGTGGTCAGCACCTTGGTGGTGCCCGACAGCGTTTCGGCCAGTTGCTTGGTGTCGAGCACGTTGAAGTTGTCTTCGTCGGTGTCGGCCAGTTTGCGGCGCTCGCGCAGCAGCTGGGTGATGCCGGCTTTCACGCGGTTGGCGTCGCTGCCGTCGGCCATGGACACCAGCAGCGTGTTCACGCGGGTGTTGCCGGTCAGGCGGCGCTGCAGCGTTTTCAGGGGCACCAGCACCATGTCGTCCTGGTCGTTGCCAAAGGCGCCCTGGCCCTTGGACGCGAGGATGCCGATGATTTCGCACGAAATCTGTTTCACCCGCAGCTGGTCGCCCAGCGCGGGGCGCTGGCCATACAGCTCGCGCCGCACGGTTTCACCCACGATGCACACGGCCGAGCCGGCGCGCAGTTCGTCGTCGCTGAAGTTGCGGCCCTCGCTGAGCTTCCAGTTGCCGGTGACCAGCCATTCGTTGGTGCTGCCGATGATGCTGCTGGTCCAGTTGCGGCCGTTGGCCACCACGGTGGAGCCGGTCCGCGCCTCGGGCGCCACGGCCAGAATGCCGCCGATCTGGCTGGCAATGGCGTCGGCGTCGGTGTCTTTGAAGGCCGGCACGCTGCCGCCACTGCCGCCCGGGCCCATGCGCTGGCCGGGGCGCACCTGCAGCAGGTTGGTGCCCAGGCCTGAAATCTGGTTTTGAATGGCCAGGGTGGCGCCGTTGCCCAGCGTCACCATGGTGATGACCGCGCTCACGCCAATGACGATGCCCAGGATGGTGAGGAACGAGCGCATGAGGTTGCGCCGAATGGAGCGCAGCGCCAGCAGCAAGGTGTTGAGCCACATGGTCAGTGCACCTCGGCGGTGGGTGCCGCGGCGCTGGCTGCGGCGTCGTGCAAGCCCGCGGGGTGCGGGTTGGGCGTGTCGCTGGCCACCACGCCGTCGACAAAGCGCACGATGCGTTTGGCGTACGCGGCCATTTCGGCCTCGTGGGTGACCATCAGCACGGTGATGCCGTGGTCGGCGTTGAGGCGCCAGATCAGTTCCATGATTTCTTTGCTGCGCTGGGTGTCCAGGTTGCCGGTGGGCTCGTCGGCCAGCAGCACGGCGGGCTGCGTGACGATGGCGCGCGCAATGGCCACGCGCTGCTGCTGCCCGCCCGAGAGCTCGGCGGGGGTGTGGTGTTCCCAGCCTTTGAGGCCCACCGAGTCGAGCGCGCGCGCGGCGGCGGCGTGGCGTTCGGCCGCTGGCTCGCCACGGTAGATCAGCGGCAGTTCCACGTTTTCTTGTGCCGAGGTGCGCGCCAGCAGGTTGAAACCCTGGAACACAAAGCCCAGGTAGCGCCGGCGCAGGCGGGCGCGCTGGTCGCGGCTGAGCGACTGCACCTGCACGCCCTGAAATTCGTAGGTGCCGGTGGTGGGCGTGTCCAAGCAGCCCAGCGTGTTCATGGCGGTGGACTTGCCCGAGCCACTGGGCCCCATGATGGCCACAAAGTCGCCCGCCTGAATGTCCAGGTCCACCCCCTTGAGCGCCTGAAACGCGGTGCTGCCCTCGCCGTACACCTTGGTGACGCCGCGCAGGCGGATCAGCGGGCGGTCGGCGGTTTGCGTACCGGTGATGCGATCCGGCGCCGGGCCGCCCCAAGCCGGATCAGCCCCCTCGGGGGGCAGCGACCCGCGCAGCGGTGGAGCGTGGGGGGGCATCATGGCGCCGCTCCATTGCGCTGGTCGGTGATGATGGCCAGGCCCTCGCTCAAGCCTTCGCCGCTCACCTCGGTGTGGCGGCCATCGCTGATGCCGGTCTTCACTTCTTGCGCCACGGCCTGGCCGTCTTTGAGCACCCAGATCTGCCGCAGGCCCGGTGCGCCGCCGTTGGTTTCGGTGGCCCGGCGCGGGGTGGTGCTGCGGGGCATGCGCGGCATCATCTTGGACAAGATGCTGCTGCTGGGCGCCGCAGCGGCGCCGTTGCCCGCTGTGGTGGGCGAGAAGCGCAACGCGGTGTTGGGCACCAGCAGCACGCCGTTGCGTTCGGTGGCCACGATGGTGGCCGCCGCCGTCATGCCCGGGCGCAGGCTCAGGTCGGTGTTGTCCACGTCGAGCGTGGTCACGTAGGTCACCACGTTGTCGGTCTTGGTGGAACCAAACGCCACGCGGTTGATGGTGGCCGGGTAACGCCGTGCCGGGTAGGCGCTCACGGTGAAACTGGCTTTCTGGCCGGTGGTCACCGAGCCCACGTCGGCCTCGTCCACGTTCACGTCCAGCCGCAGTTGCGACAGGTTTTCAGCCACCGAAAACAGCGTGACCGCTTGCAGCGACGCGGCCACGGCGTTGCCCGGGTCGACCGAGCGCGAAAGCACCACGCCGTCAATGGGCGAGCGGATGGAGGCCTTGGACAGGTTGGTCTCGTCGGTAGCGAGCGTGGCGCGGGCGCTGGCCACGTTGGCACGGGCGCTGGCCTCGGCGGCCACGGCGCGTTCCACGGCGGCGCGAGCGGTGTCCAGCTCGGCGGCTGACGGCACCTTGCCGCCTGAGAGGCGCGCCACTTCTTCAAAGCGCGCCAGGTTGGCCTGGGCTTCTTTCACCGTGGCCTGGGCCTGGGCCAGCTGCGCCTGCGACGCCGCCAGCGCCGCGCGCGAGCGCAGCACCTGGTCGTTGAGCTTGGCGGTGTCCAGCTCCACCAGCACCTGGCCGGTTTTCACGCGGTCGTTCACGTCCACCAGCACGCGCTTGACCGTGCCCGAGAGTTCGCTGCCAATGTTCACCGCCCGCGTGGGCTGCAGCGTGCCGTTGGCCGACACGGTGAGCGTCAGGTTGCCCTTGCGCAGGGCTTCGGTCACGTACACCGGCGCGGCGCTGGTTTGCTTTTGGGCCTGCCAGTAATAGAACCAGCCAGCCACCACCAGCACGGCGGCCACGCCCATCCAGAGCGACGGGCGTTTCCACCAACGCGCGGGCTGGTCGTCGCCCAATAAAGCGTTGAGGTTGGCAGGGGCCGATGCAGGCGATGCGGCCGGTTGGGCTGGGGTGGTGTTCGGGGTGTTCATGGCAAAAACGGTGTGGGTTCGGCGGGCTCAGCGGGTGGCGGTGGAGCGTTCGCTGGGTGGGGCCGCAGCGCTTTCAGGCGTCCAGCCGCCGCCCAGGGCTTTGTACAGGCGCACCATGTCGGCGCTCAGGGTGGCCTGGGTGCTGGCCACGCTGTCCTGGGTGGACAGCAGCGTGCGCTGGGTGTCGAGCACGGCGCGGAAGTCGATCAACCCGCTTTCATAGCGCTGGCGGGCCAGCAGCTCGGCGTTGGCCGCTGCCGCGCTGGCGGCTTGCAGCCGGGCCAGGCGCTCGCGGTTGCCTTGCAGCGACACCAGCGCGTCTTCCACGTCTTGCAGCGCGGTGAGCACCGCGGCCTGGTAGCCCACGCGCGCCTGCTCCAGCGCGGCTTCTTGCGAGCGCACCTGGGCGCGGGCCGCACCGCCGTCCAGCAGCGGCACCGACACGCTGGCCAGCAGCGAGTTGGCCACCGACGCGCCGTTGGTCAGCGCGCCCAGCGTGAGCGCGCTCAGGCCCAGCGAGCCGCTGAGGCGAAAGCTGGGGTAGCGCGCCGCGTCGGCCGCAGCCACGCGAGCCAGCGCGGCGCTCACGCGGTGCTCGGCGGTGCGCACATCGGGGCGCTGGCGCAGCGTGTCGGCTGGCAGGGCCAAGGCCAGATCGGCTGGCGCCTGCGGCACCGGGGCGGCGGCGGATAGCCGGCTTTGCAGGGCGCCCGGGGCTTGGCCAGTCAACACCGCCAGGCTGTTCAGCGCCTGAGCAATGCCGGTTTGCAGCGCCGGAATTTGCGCTGCGGTTTGCTCGCTGGCGGCCACGGCCTGCTCCACGTCCAGCGACGACACCAGGCCCGCCTGCCCACGCCAGCGCGTGATCTGCAGCGTCTCGGTTTGCGCCGCCAGGTTGCTGCGCGCAATCGCCAGCCGCGTTTGCAGGCTGCGCAGCTCAATGGTGGTCACCGCCACTTCGGCCGCCAGCGACACCTGCACGTTGGCCAGGCTGGTGGCGGAAGCCTGCACGTCGGCCTCGCTCGCGCTCAGCGCGGCGCGGTTGCCGCCAAACACATCGGGTTCCCAGCTGGCATCAAACCCGGCCTGAAAGCTGTTGGTGGCGTCGTTGCCGCCCGACTTGCCCCGCCGCGCCGAGCCCGTGGCGCCCACCGAAGGCCCCATGCCGGCTTGCTGCACATCGCGCTGCGCCCGCGCTTGCTGCAGCGCGGCCTGCGCGCTGCGCACGCTGGTGTTGGCCTGCAGGGCCTCGGTCACCAGCGCGGTAAGCGTGGGGTCGTTGAAGCGCTGCCACCAGGCCGCCAGGTCGGTGGCGGCTTGGCCAGCCGCCGCCGGTGGCGTTGCGCCCAGCCAGGCGGCGGGCGTGGGCGTTTCAGGCAACGGGGCGGCAAGCGGCGCCAGGCTGGCACAGCCCGACAGCAGCAAGCCAGCCAGCAGCGCCACGGCCAAGCCGGGCCGCTGGTTTGGTAAGGGGGGATTCAAGAGGGCGTTCATGTTGTTCATTCAGCATACGTTGTATGCAGCGCCTCCATTGTGCGCAGGCGCACACAACTGAGCGTGAGCGTGGGGTGAAGTTCCGGTAAAGCACCGGGGGCATCAGGCCGCCAGTGCGGTCGCCCTGATGTGGTGCAGCGTCTGAAACAGCTGGTCTACCTGTGCGGTGGTGAACAGGCCGTCCGGCCCTTGCGGCGCGTAGCCCGTGAATGGTGGCTCATACAGCAAGGCCGGGTCCACCACACCGCGCTCGGTCAGGTGGTTCACCACCAGGTTCAAAAACTCCAGCTGGTTGCTGCCCAGCGCTTTGTCTTGCAAAAAGCCACCCAGTGCCTCGGTGGCGGCTTGCCGGTCCAGCCCCACCAGCGAGCGCACAAACAGGCCCAGCCCTTGCGATTCGGCCGCTGCGCGCTCAAAGTCTTGCGGGCTGCCGGTGCCGCTGGCGGCCAGCATGCGGTCCAGCTCGGCCAGGTCGGCGGGCGTGAGCGGCAGGTTGCGGCGCAGCTTGTGCAGGGCCAGGTGGTCTTCGTGTGCGCGCAAAAAGGCGCGCACCTTGGCCCGAAAGCGTTCAAAGTCCCCTGCGCTGCCGCCCAGCGGCAACACCACTTCAAGCAGCTCGCCCAACTGGTCTTCAAAGTCGGTGTAGATCACCTTGCGCGCCGTCTTGTCGATCAGCTTCACAAGAGAGCGCAGGTGGCGCCGCGCCTGCTCCAGCATCGGCAGCGTCACGTCCACCCACCAGGCCTCGCCCGCCACCGCCTCGATCAGCACCGCGTGCTTCTGCACCTCAGGAATGTTGCCCAGCTCCAGCAGGCGGTCGGCCAGGTCGCGCACCTTTTTGGCCAGCCGGTCAAAGCCCGGTTCTGCGTTCAACAAGCCCAGCTGCAGCCGCAGCATCAACAGGTCGAAGCGCTTGGCGTCTTCGTCTTCGTCGCGCACCGCGCTGGGCAGGCCCGAGAGGTGCACACCCACGTCCACCAGCTGCTCGCTGCTCGGGCGCGCCCAGGCGCCGGGCGTGGCCCAGGTTTCCACCCACTGGCGCTTGGGCCGCACCACAAAGTTGTCCAGGCTCATGCCCGCCACAATGGCCTGCAGCAGGTTCGCCGTGTCGCGCCGCATACCGGCTTCGGTCAGACGGATTTCGCTGCTTGCGTCCGCATCGCAGGCCTGTTCGCCGGTCGCGGTCAGGCGCTCGTCCAGGCCGGCAATCAGCGCCAAGCGCGTGTTGAACAGCCGTTGCCCCAGCGGCTGCGCCAGCGCGCCGTCGCTGCCTTCGAGGTTCTGGCTGAAAAATTCCAGGTTCTGGCAGAAGTCGAACACCAAAAAGTCCGTTTTGTCCTGCCCCGGGCCAAACAGGTTTTTGCACAAGCGCGTGCCGCGCCCCAGCATCTGCCAGAACTTGGCCTTGGACCGCACGATCTTGAACAGCACCAGGTTCACCACCTCGGGCACGTCGATGCCGGTGTCCAGCATGTCCACCGAAACCGCGATGTGAGGCGCCTTGTCCTTCATGGAAAAGTCGTCGATCAGGCTCTGCGCGTAGTCGGTCTTGAAGGTGATCACGCGCGCAAACTGCCCCGCGTAGTGCGGGTAGTTGGCGTCAAAGCGCTCGGCAATGAACTTGGCGTGGGCATGGTTCTTGGCAAACACGATGGTCTTGCCCAGCCGGTCGCCGCCCGCCACCTTGTGGCCCCGGGTCATCAGCGTTTCCAGCACCTTGTCCACCGTGTCCTGGTTGAACAACCATTTGTTCACCGCTTCGGCGTTCACCTCGTCGGGTACGGTGCCGTCTTCGTCCCACTCCAGTTCGTCCCACTGCTCGCGCTCGGCCTCGCTCAGCTCGGCGTAGCGAATGCCCTCGCGCTGAAACCGCAGCGGCACCGACACCGTTTTGGGCCGCACCAGGTAGCCTTCTTCGATGGCATCGTCCAGCCCGTAAGCGTCGGTCGGCACACCGTCTTCCAGGCCAAACAGGCCATAGGTGTTGCGGTCGATCTCGTCCTTGGGGGTGGCCGTCAGGCCCACCAGCAGCGCGTCGAAGTAGCCAAAGATCGCGCGGTACTTCTGGTAAATCGAGCGGTGCGCCTCGTCCACCACGATCAGGTCGAAGTGGCCCACGCCAAAGCGGCGCTGGCCGCCGTTCTTGTCATCGCGCGCTTCGTTGATCAGGCCCATCATGGTCGGGTAGGTGCTCACATACACCCGGCCCTCGGCGGTCTTGTCGGTCACCAGGTTCACCGGCACCGCCTCGGGCAGGTGCGCCTTGAAGGCGTTCACCGCCTGGTTCACCAGCGCCACGCGGTCGGCCAGAAACAGCACCCGCTTGGCCCAGTGGGCGCGCATCAGCACATCCGCCAGCGCAATCACCGTGCGCGTCTTGCCCGCGCCCGTGGCCATCACCACCAGCGCCTTGCGTTGCCGGTCCACCTCAAAGGTTTCACTCACGCGGCGAATGGCGCGCAGCTGATAGTGCCGCTCCACCATGGCCGGGTTGATGGTCATCGCCGCCAGGGGCTTGCGCGTCTGCCGCCGCTGCACCAGCAGCTGCAGCTCGTCCTTTTTGTGAAAACCTTGCACCACGCGCGGGGGGTATTGGGTGTCGTCCCAGAACACGTGCTCGTAGCCGTTGGTGCAATAGATCAGCGGGCGCTGGCCGAAGCGCTGCTCCAGGCAGTCGGCGTACAGCTTGGCCTGCTGCTGGCCGGCGCGCGCATCGCGCCGCGTGCGCTTGGCCTCCACCACCGCCAGCGGCAACCCGTCGTCGCCCCACAGCACGTAGTCCACGTAACCCACACCCTGGTTGTTGGGCATGCCGCGCACTTCAAATTCGCGGTCTCTTGCTTGGTTCAGCGCCCAGCCGGCTTCCTTGAGCAGCAGGTCGATGTACAGGTCGCGCGTCTGTTCCTCGGTGTAGTCGTGCGTGTCGGGCTGGGCGGCGTTGGCTGCCTTGCTCGCAGCGATCTCGGCGCGCAACTGCGCCAGCTCGGCGTCCATCGCTGCGTTGCGCTGCTGCGCAGCCGCCAGGGCCTCGTCGTGCTCGGCCAGTTCGGCGGCCAGCCGTTGCAGCTCGGCCGGGGTCTTGGCGCTCTCCGGTTGCAAGGGCTGCGCGGGCGGCAGCAGCTCGGCGCGAAACTGCAGCGCCGGCTCGGGCCGCGCAGCCGCGCTGCGCCCGTAGTGCCGCGCCAGCCAGAACGCCACCTGAAACAGCTCGCGCAGCACCGCCAGCGCGTCCGCGCCGCTGATGGGCCGCGTGCTGTGCGCCGCGCTGTTGCCCTGGCGGCGAATCACGTCCATCTTCGCGTGCAGCGCCGGGCCCACCAGCAGCTTGAAGCTCGGCTCAAACAGGTGGGCCGACAAGTCCGCCTTGTAAGGCAAACGCAGCGCGCCGCCCGCGCCACCCTCGGCCCGGTAGAGCCAGGCCACCGCCAGCTCCAGCGTGCGCCGCGCGTAAAAGCAGGCGGTGCGCGGGTCCGCGTGGCAGGCCGCTTCGGCGCGCTGCGCCTCGGCCAGCAGCTCGGGCCAGCCGGTGTGCAGAAAGGCGAAGTTGGTTGCGGTCATGTGTGCGCTTCGTCTTTCCATCCGGTCAAAGTCAGTGACAAGCCCAGGCCGTGGGTCAACAGGGTCAGGCGTTCCAGCGAGCACCGCTCGGGGTGGGTTTCGGCGTCACGAATGAACGATGGGCTGACATTGCACACCGCCGCCGCCTGATTCCTGGACAGGCCCTGTCGCTTGCGTTCTTGGCGCAGACCGGTGGCCAGTTCGTTGAATGAGCGCGGGGTGATCTGCATTTTTGACCTTTTAAGGTCATTTTCAGTGGGTTGTGCGACTTTGAGCGTGGTTTTGACCTCTTGGGGTCAATTTTCTTGAGGCCTGTGGCGTTCTATAGCTTCTAAAACATGTCCGTCAGCCATAAATGGTTTGCGTGTCTGTTTTATAAGTTGTTGTTTTTATTGACTTCTTTGGATCTATAAAGGATTTTATAAACCGAAGTTTTGGTGTCGCCACGCTATAGGTGTGCGCCCGCAATCGGTCAGCAGGCTTTGCCCGGCGCCTCTGGTTGAGTCTCCACCGCCTCCGCGATCAAAGGCGCCACGTCGCGCAGGCCTTCCAGGGACAGCTTCCCGGCGAGGTACATCTGGTACCAAGACCGACGCCACCGGATGATGCGTTCCCCATCGCGGAGCTTGAGCCGGGTCAGGGTGAATTCCGCCTTGGCCTTGTGGCTCTTGGGCACGGCGTCTGTCACCACCAACTGCAGCGACGGCAGCAAAATCTTGAACCAGCCAGGCTTCACTTCCTGTGGGTCGAGTACCGTGGCATCCGCGTTGCGCTTGGATGAATTGAGCGTGTTCGACGCAAAGCGGTAGTTGCTCCATTCGTACGCCAGCGCAGGGTGATTTTTAAAGCTCAGGTAATGGTCCACCGAGCCGCCTGTCGGGTCCAGCATGGCGGCGTATCCGCAACGGTTCCCGTAGGCTTCGCTCAGTGTTGCCGTGTAGGGTTCCCACAAGGCCTTCGGCCGCTTCGCACCCGGATTTGCCTTGAGCCACAAGTCGCCCGGCGTCTTCACCTTTGCATCAAACCCCGTGGGTTTTTTGACCTTGGCTACCCCGATCACGCGCGGGCTCCCTTTGCGCCTCGAACCGCCTGGGTGTGTATGAGCCAGCGCGGCCAGAAGTCGTCACCAGCGGGCAGCAGCTTCTGTAACTGCGCGTGAATTGCCTTCTTGGAATCAAGTCCGGGAGGCAAGGGCTTTTCGTCGCGCATGAACGCCTCGGCCGCCTCAATCGCCTGCTCGGCCTCCATGGACCGGGCCTGTTCCAGACCAAACGTTTCGGACACCAGCCAGTTTGTCACGTCGCCCTGCGTGGCCCATCCGCCCTGTTCCAGTTTGACCAGACCGTCCACCAGAGAAAGGTGGATCAGGTCGTCCATCGCTGCGTCAAACAAGGGCTCAATTGAAGCGGCTACCAGCGGCGCATGCGTCGCCACCAAGACCTGGGGCGGCGTGCCCTTCGACCCCCGCAGCTCGTCAACGGCCTTGAGCATGCTGGGCACAATCGTGCGCTGCCAGCGGGGGTGCAAGTGCGTTTCGGGCTCGTCAAACAAGATCACAAAGCGGTCTTCGGGCTTTTTGCCCAGCAGCTTCGCCGCCACACCATGCTCGTGCCAGGCCCACACCAGAAAGTACACCAGCGCCAGCACGCGTCGCACACCCGCCGAGGCCAGGGCAACCGGTACCGTCTGGTTACCCACCAGCAGCGTCGGGCGGTCGCGCCCCTCACCAATAAACACCCGCTGCGGCGGGCCAGCACGCAGAGGCTCCAGCGGGGGCGACATCACCTCCAGCACCTTCTCCAGTGCACGAAACTGCGGTTTGCGCCCCTCCTGCCAGTTCACCCAGTCGCGTTCCAGTCCCTCGCACACCCGCTGGCCATTCACCTCCAGGCCGTTCCACACGTCATCGGCCTTGAAGTGGTATGCGTCGGGGCGTGCCGGGTCGGTGCGCCAGTAGTTGCGTGCCGGGTCCCAAACCGAAAAGCCACCGTCGATGCGGATGTACACCACGATGCCCGGCATCACCGGCCGGGCAGCGGGCAGTGGCCAGCTGCCGTCGGCCTTGGAATAGGTGGAGCTGATCACCTTGGGCGCAGCCGCCTTGCCTTTGATGCCGAATTCCACGGACGCCTTTTTGGACGACATGGGCAACGCGGCCGAGCCAGCCCAGGTGCGCGTCAGTGCCCACCAGGCAAGGTCCAGCAGAAAACTCTTACCCAGTCCGTTGTCACCCGCAATCAGGTTCAGGCGTGGCGCCCAATCCACTCGCGTGCTGGGAGACAGGCCGACGTTGGAGAGCTGTAGGTACTTGAGCATGTGGGGCCTCGTAGCAGGGATACCGTGAATTTACTTCAGAGCGTGCCGGCAAAGGCGCGCTGCTGCAGCGAGGCGAACAGGGCGTCGGCCTCGGCCAGGGCGGCGCGGTGCTGGGCCTTCAGGGCTTCGATGGCCTGGACGCGGGTGGCGAAGGTTTGTTGGAGGGGGAAAGAAAAGTTCGGTATTGGAATGGCTCCAAGCCCCTCGGTGTTGATGTTGTACTGCCCTGCAGATGTCTTGCAGTGAGAGCGCAAAGAGCGCCTTCCTTCGCCCGCAGACAGATATTGTTGAAGAACTGAAGGGGTGCACGCGCGCTCGTTGAGTCGTGCACGAATCAGATACGAAGCGTAGATAAATGAACCAGGATCGAAGCCTGTGTTTGAGACCGACGCCCGGTCAAAGACTGCGCACCGTCCAACGTAGTCAGGATTTCCGTTGGTTCGTACAAATAGAAGGTCACCGTCCAGGAGGCGTAGCCGCGAAAACTCTGCTTCGTCCACGGCCACTGTTTTCAGTTCATCCAGATCAAGAGCACCACTGGCTACGTTTGGAATGCGAAGTGCAGGAAATCCGGTTTGACCCGATTTTTCTGATGTTCCATAGCGAAAACCTTCGACCAAGTCTCCCAGCGTATCTGTCGGCTTTCGAGCCAAGTCCGCTTGGAACATGTCGAGGAAGAGGGACTGGGTGAGGCTGTCGAGTTGGGCGAGGGCGGCGCGGCGCTGGGTTCGCAGGGTGTCGGCCTGGTCCAGGATGGCGGCGATGCGGCGTTGTTCTGGGAGGGGTGGGAGCGGGATCTCAAAGTTCGCCAGCACGCGGGGGCTCAGCCTTGGCAGGTTGGCACCTGTAGCGCGGGAGTTCGCAAAGTCCACCATTCCCGGTTGGCGAAGAAAGTGCGAAAGGTAGTCGCGATCAAGCAGCGGACCGGGTTTGATCGGGAGAATGTCCGTGCTGCAAACGCCTGCGAAGGTGGGGCGCGCAATCTTGGCGAGATAGGGGCGCAATTTTCCGTATAGCAAGTGCTCTTCGGTGAATGCAAATTTGCTGCTCGCCAGTTCGCCACCATCAACAGCACGGACGTCTAGCAAGGTACCGCCAGACTGGATGTTCTCCAAGCCCACGTAAAACGTTCCATCCCGTATATCTGAGGCCGCGACGCTATCGCGCTCAATGTCCGCAACCTTTTCGAGCGCGACTGTTTCCCAGCCGATCACTTCAATATCTCCGCCAGTGCCTTCGTCCCCAGCGCAATCTCTTCCTCCAGCCGCGCCAGCTCGGCCAGGATCTCGGCGGGCGCGCGGTGGTTCACCTGTTGGTGCACCACTTCGCGGTAGCGGTTGAGGCTGAGGTCGTAGCCGTTGGCGGCGATGTCTGATTTGGGGACGAGGAAGCTCTGGGCGGTGCGGGGGCGTTCGCTTTCTGGGGATGTGTGGGCGGGCGTGCCCTCACCCCCGCCCTCTCCCAGGGGGAGAGGGGGTGAAGTCAGGGACTGCCAGCGTTGGAGTACGTCGGGCAGGTTGTTTTTGGCGTGTTCGGCTTCGGTCAGGGCTTGTGCCGGGCGGGTGCCCAGTTTGTCTTCGCTCAGCAGGGGCTGGCGTTTGTCGTCCAGGCTCCAGCCGTCGGCCTGCAGGTCGTAAAACCACACGTGGTCGGTGCCGCCGCTGTTGGTCTTGGTGAAGAAGACGATGGCGGTGCTGACGCCCGCGTAGGGCTTGAACACGCCGCCGGGCAGGCTGACGATGGCGTCGAGCTTCTGGTCTTCCACCAGCATCTGGCGCAGTGTTTTGTGCGCGGTGCTGCTGCCGAACAACACGCCGTCGGGCACGATGACCGCGGCCCGGCCACCGGGCTTGAGCAGGCGCAAAAACAGGGCCAGAAACAGCAGCTCGGTCTTTTTGGTCTTGACGGTTTGCAGCAGGTCCTTGGCCACGTTTTCATAGTCGAGGCTGCCGGCGAAGGGTGGGTTGGCCAGCACCAGGCTGTAGCGGCCTTCTTCGCTGCCGTGTTCCTGGCCCAGCGAGTCGCGGTAGGTGATGGCCGGGTTTTCCACGCCGTGCAGCAGCATGTTCATGCTGCCAATGCGCAGCATGGTGTTGTCGAAGTCGTAGCCGTGAAACATGCCGTGGTTGAAGTGCTGGTTCAACGCCGGGTCGTGGAACAGGCTGGCGTGCTGTTCGCGCAGGTGTTCACCCGCCGCCACCAGAAAGCCGCAGGTGCCGCTGGCGGGGTCGCAAATGGTGTCGGTGGGGGTGGGCGCGGTCATGGCCACCATCAATTGAATGATGTGCCGGGGCGTGCGGAACTGGCCGTTTTGCCCTGCGCTGGCGATCTTGCCCAGCATGTATTCGTAGAGGTCGCCCTTGGTGTCGCGGTTGTCCATGGGCACGGCGTCGAGCAGATCGACCACCTTGGCCAGCAGCGCGGGCGTGGGGATGGTGAAGCGCGCGTCTTTCATGTGCTGCGCGTAGGTGGAGCCGTCGTTGCTGCCATTCACGCCCAGCGTGCGCAGCATGGGGAACACGTGTTCGCCCAGGGTTTCAAACATCTCGGCCGGCGCTTCGTTTTTGAAGCGGCTCCAGCGCAGCGTGTCGTAATGGCGGCCTTTGGCGTCGTGCCCCAGCGGGAAGATGTGCCGCGCCATGGGGCGGCCCAGGCGGTTGGCCTTGTTTTCTTCGAGGGTGTGCAGGTCGTCGAGCCGGCGCAGAAACAGCAGGTAGGTGATCTGCTCGATGACTTCGATGGGGTTGGCAATGCCGCCGGACCAGAAGGCGTTCCAGATCTGGTCGATTTTGCTTTTGAGTTCGCCGGTGAGCATGGGGGTTTCTGGGGTTCGCTAGAGGGACAACCCCGGGAGCTTAACCGTGCCGGCCCGGCGGGCGCTGTCAGTCTGGCGGCGGCTCGGCTGGCGCTGGCGTGGCCAGGTGCAGCGTCTGCGTGGGAAAGGCGATTTCGGCGCCGCGCGCGGCCACGATGCGGCCGATGCGCAGCAGCACGTCTTGTTTGATGGCGTGAAACTCGACCCAGACGGTGGTCTTGGTGAAGGCGTAGACCATGATGTCGAGCGAGCTGGCGCCAAAGCCGGTGAAGTTGACGATCAGCGTCTGGCTGATGTCGATGGCTTCGTGGGCCATGAGCATGGCCTTGATGTCGGCCACCACGCCTTCGACCTGCGCGAAGTCGTCGTAGCGCAGGCCCACGGTTTCTTTCAGACGGCGGTGGCTCATGCGCGATGGGTTTTCCACCACGATGGTGGTGAACACGGCGTTGGGCACGTAGATGGGGTTTTTGTTGAACGCGCGGATGCGGGTGTGGCGCCAGCTGATGTATTCGACCGTGCCTTCAATGCTTTTGTCGGGTGAGCGAATCCAGTCGCCCACGCTGAACGGCCGGTCGAGGTAAATGGTGAGGCCGCCAAAAAATTGGCCAGCAGGTCGCGCGCGGCCAGACCCACCGCGATGCCGCCCACGCCGCCCAGCGCCAGCAGGCCGCCAATTTGGAAGCCCAGTGTGTGGGCGACGGTGATGACGGTGACGACAAACACCACCAGCCGCACCAGCCGCACCAGCTTGCTCAGCGCCGTGGCGGTGGTGACGTCGAAGTCGCCACCGTCTCGGGTGCCGCGCTGGATGCTGGTTTGCGTGACCTCGCCCACAAAGTGCCACAGCATCCAGGCCACGCTGACCACGATGCCGATGTTGCGCCATTGCAGGGCGTCGGCCAGCAGCTCGGGCTCGGGCCATTGGGTGTTGAGCACGCGCGCCATCCAGCCCAGGCTGACCAGCCACAAGATCAGCCGCAGCGGTTTGCTGGCGGCGTTGAGCAGCGCTTCGTCCCAGTGGTTGGTGGTGGTTTGGGCCCAGCGGGCGGCCTGCCTGAGCAGCAGGCGCACGCCCTGGTTGACCAGCAGTGTCAGCGAGCCAATGGCCAGCAGCGTGACGAGCCAGAGGTCCAGGCCCACGGCCTGTTGCAGCCGTTGTGCAAGTTCGTTCATGAAACCGCTGCGCTGCTGCGCTTACTGAAAGGCCACTTCGGCAAAGCTGCGCAGCTTGCGGCTGTGCAGCTGGCCCACGCCGCCCTGGCGCAGCAGCTCCACCGCGCGGATGCCGATGCGCAGGTGCTGGTCGACCCGCTCGCGGTAAAAATGGTTGGCCATGCCGGGCAGCTTGATCTCGCCGTGCAGCGGCTTGTCGCTCACGCACAGCAGGGTGCCGTAGGGCACGCGAAAGCGAAAGCCGTTGGCTGCGATGGTGGCGCTCTCCATGTCCAATGCCACGGCGCGGCTCTGGCTGAAGCGGCGCTGGGGCTTGTTGTCGGGCAGCAGTTCCCAGTTGCGGTTGTCGGTGCTGGCCACGGTGCCGGTGCGCATGATGCGCTTGAGCTCGTGCGGCGCCACGCCGGTCACATCGGCCACGGCGGCCTCCAGCGCGAGCTGAATTTCGGCCAGCGCCGGAATGGGCACCCACAGCGGCAGTTCTTCGTCGAGCACGTGGTCTTCGCGCACGTAGGCGTGGGCCAGCACGTAGTCGCCCAGCTGCTGGCTGTTGCGCAGACCGGCGCAGTGGCCGAGCATGAGCCAGGCGTGGGGGCGCAGCACGGCAATGTGGTCGGTGATGGTTTTGGCGTTGGCCGGGCCTACGCCAATGTTGACCATGGTGATGCCGCTGCGGTCGGCACGCATGAGGTGGTAGCCCGGCATTTGCGGCAGGCGCGGCGGCTGCGTGCCCAGCTCGTCGCCGGTTTCCGCTGGCAGGCCCGCGCGGCGCGTCACCACGTTGCCGGGTTCGACAAAGGCGATGTATTCGCTGGCCGGGTTGGCCATTTCGGCGTGCCCGAGGCGGATGAACTCGTCGATGTAGAACTGGTAGTTGGTGAAGAGCACGAAGTTTTGAAACCACTCGGGCGCGGTGCCGGTGTAGTGGCGCAGGCGCTGCAACGAATAGTCGACCCGGGGCGCGGTGAACAGGGCCAGCGGCTGCGCCTCGCCGGGGCGCGGCTCGTGCGTGCCGTTGGCAATGCCGTCGTCCATGGCGGCCAGGTCGGGCAGGTCAAACACGTCGCGCATGAGGGCGCGGCGCGGCGCGCTCAGGCTGCCTTCCACATGGTCGTGCTCGGCAAACGAAAAGTGGATGGGAATGGGCTGGGTGCTGGTGCCCACTTCAAGCTCGCCGCCGTGGTTGGCCAGCAGCAGTTCAAACTGTTTGAGCAGGTAGCCGCCGTACAGGTCGGGCCGGGTGAGGGTGGTTTCAAACCGGCCGGGGCCGGCCACAAAGCCGTAGCTCAGGCGGCTCTGTGGCCCCGTGCCCTGGTGCGACACGCTGTGGGTGTGCAGCCGCACAAACGGGTAGCAGGCGCGCACGCGCACGCTGCTGAAGTCTTGGCCGGCCACAAAGTCGCGCATGGCCACGCGCAAAAACGCGACGTTGTCGCGGTAGATGCGCTGCACCTGCGCCAGCGCGGCGGCGGGTTCGCGAAAGAAAACCGGGGCGGTAAAGTCGGGTGTCTTGTGCATGGCGCTATTGTGGCGCCGCCACATGACAACCCGCCGATGAGCGCCCACAACGCCCCATAACCCGATGTTCAATGCCGAAACCGCTGCCATGGGCTTGCCCGCCGACCCGGCCGGTGCGGTGGCCGTGCTGGCCGTGGCGCTGGGCTGCGGTTTGTTGATCGGCATTGAGCGGGAACGGCGCAAGGGCAGCGGTCCCCAGCGGGCGTTTGCCGGTTTGCGCACCTTTGCGCTGACCTGTGTGGCCGGCGCCCTGGCGGCGCTCACCCAGCTGACCGGGCTGGTGGTGACGGGTGCGGCGCTGGTGGCAGCGCTGGCGGCCATGGCCTACTGGCGCGACCGCTCGGACGACCCCGGTGCGACCACCGAAGTGGCGCTGCTGCTGACCTACCTGATTGGCGTGCTTTGCGCATGGAGCCTGCCGCTGGCGGCGGCCACGGCAGTGGGCCTGACGGGTTTGCTGGCCGGCCGCCAGCGGCTGCACCACTTTGCCAGCCATTGGCTCAGCCCGGGCGAGGTGCGCGACGGCATCATGCTGGCGGCGCTGGTGCTGATGGCGCTGCCGCTGGTGCCCAACCGGCCGCTGTGGGGGCCGGTGCTCAACCCCTATGTGATCGTGCAGCTGGTGGCCCTGCTGCTGGGGGTGCAGGCCCTGGCCCACCTGAGCCGCCGCCTGCTGCAAGCGCGCCACGCGGTGGCGTTGTCGGCGCTGGCTTCGGGCTTTGTGTCCAGCACCGCCACCATCGCCACGCTGGGGCTGGCGGCGCGCGAGCGGCCCGCCGACGTGCGGTTGCTGGCCGGTGGTGGCCTGTTGTCTTGTGTGTCCACCCAGCTGCAGGTGCTGCTGGTGGCCGCTGCCGTGCAACCGGCCTGGCTGCCGGTTTTGTGGCTGCCTTCGCTGGCCGCCGCTGTGTTGGCGCTGGCCTGGGGTGGGTGGATGGTGCGCGGCGCGCCCCAGGCCGCCGATGTCCCGTCAGAACCCGACGAAGACCGCATGTTCAGCCTGTGGGCAGCGGCGGGCGTGGCCGCGTTGCTCAGCGGCATCCAGGCTGGCGTGTACGGGCTGACGCTGTGGCTGGGCTCGACGGGGCTGCTGCTGGGCTCCGCGCTGGCGGCGCTGGCCGACCTGCACGCCGCGGTGGCGGCGGTGTTCGCGTCGGGCGAGCCGCTGCCAGGGGGCGCCGGTGTGTGGGCCGTGGTGCTGGCGCTGCTGGCGCATGCCGTGGGCAAAAGCGTGTCTGCCGGGCTTGCTGGCGGTTGGCGCTACCTGGCTTGGCTTGCGCCCGGCCTTTGGGGGCACATGGCTCTGGGCGCAGCCGGCATTTATGGGCTGGCGCGCGTTTAGTTTCGGGCCGGTTCGCGCATGGTCACAAACTCTTCGGCCGCCGTGGGGTGGATGCCAATGGTGCTGTCAAACACGGCCTTGGTGGCGCCGGCTTTCATGGCCACGGCGAAGCCCTGCACAATTTCGCCCGCTTCGGCACCCACCATGTGCAGGCCCACCACGCGGTCGGTGGCGGTGTCCACCACCAGTTTCATGAGGGTGCGCTCGGTGCTGCCCGACAGGGTGTGGCGCAGCGCTTTGAACTCGCTGCGAAAAATGGTGACCTGGCCAAATTGCTCGCGCGCAGCGGCTTCGCTGAAGCCCACGGTGCCGATGTTGGGGTGGGTGAACACGGCGGTGGGGATGAAGTCGTAGCTCATGTCGCGTGGCGGTTTGCCCGCGGCGGGGCCAAACAGCTGGTCCACCACCACCATGGCTTCGCCCAGCGCCACCGGGGTGAGCTGCACGCGGTTGGTCACGTCACCCACGGCGTAAATGCTGGGCACGTTGGTCTGGTAGTGCGCGTTCACCAGCACTTCGTTTTGCCCGCCCTGGGCCACGCCCACGGTGTCCAGCCCCAGGCCTTGCACGTTGGGCACGCGCCCGGTGGCGTAGAGCACCGCGTCGGCCATCACCACGTTGCCGTCTTCCAGCTCCACGCGCAGCCCGTCGGCGGCTTTGCGGATGTCCACCACGCCGGCGTTGAGCCGCAGGTCCACGCCCGACTTGAGCATCTCAGCGGCCACAAAGTGGCGAACTTCGTCGTCAAAACCGCGCAGCACCTGTTCGCCGCGGTACAGCTGCGTCACCTGGGCGCCCAGGCCGTTGAAGATGGACGCAAATTCGCAGGCAATGTAGCCGCCGCCCACCACCAGCAGGCGCTGTGGGAACGGCTCCAGGTCAAAGATCTCGTTGGACGTGATGACGTGTTCGCGGCCCACAAAGTGCGGCACATGCGGCGTACCGCCGGTGGCAATGAGGATGTTTTTAGCGGTGAAATGCTGGTGGCCGGGGCTGCCGTCGGCATGCAGCGTGGCCAGGGTGATGGCGTGCTCACCGTCGATGCGGGCAAAGCCGTTGAACACGGTCACGCCCGAGCCGCGCAGCAGGTTGCCATACACGCCGTTGAGGCGGCTGATCTCTTTTGCGCGGTTGGCTTTGAGGGTGGCCCAGTTCAGGCGCGGGGCTTCGCCCTCCCACCCGTAGCCCGCCGATTCGTGAAGGCCTTCGGCGTAATGCGCGGCGTAGCTGTAGAGCTTTTTCGGGATGCAGCCCACGTTCACGCAGGTGCCGCCCAGGCCGTCGGTGCCGAGGGTTTCGGCCAGGGCCACGCGGGCGCCACGCTGTGCGGCCATGCGCGCAGCGCGCACACCGCCGCTGCCGCCACCAATCACAAACAGGTCAAAGTCAAAAGCGCTCATCTCAAATCCTTGGCAAAACAGGGCTCACGGCAACCGGTGAGGGGCCTCATGGTAAGCGGCCCACGGTGGCGCTGCATTGAGGCGCGTCATGGCCGCCGGCCCGCAGGGGCCTTGGGTGTGCGGGCCAGCGCGCGCTGGCGCTGCCTGCCCATAATGCGCCCATGAACCCGACCCCTGCACCCGCTCCCGCCGATGAAACAACCCCACAACCCGGCCTGAGCGTGGTGCTGGGTGGCACCGGCGGCATTGGTGCGGCCCTGGTGGCGCAGCTGCGCGCACAGGGTGGCACGGTGCTGGCGCTGGGCCGGCAAACCCAGCCCGCGCTGGACTACACCGCTGAGGCCACCGTGGCGGCCTGCGCGCAGCATGTATCGGCGCAGCTGAGCCAAGCCGGCCTGCCGCTAACCCGCCTGATCGTGGCCACCGGGTTTTTGCACGGCACCACCGCCAGCGGCCAGCACGCCGAGCCCGAGCGCTCGTGGCAACACCTGAACGCCGATGCCCTGGCGCACAGCTTTGCGGTGAACGCTGTGGGCCCGGCGCTGGTGATGAAACACTTTTTGCCGTTGCTGCCGCGCCAGGGTCGCTGTGTGGCGGCGTTTTTGTCGGCGCGGGTGGGCAGCATCGGCGACAACGCGCTGGGTGGCTGGTATGGCTACCGCGCATCCAAAGCCGCGCTCAACCAGCTGGTGCACACGGCGGCCATTGAGCTGGCGCGGCGCAACCGCGACGCGCTGTGTGTGGCGCTGCACCCCGGCACGGTGGACACCGGGCTGTCACAGCCCTTTGCCAAAACCGGGCTGCAGGTGCGACCGCCTGACGTGGCGGCGGGCGAGCTGCTGGGCGTGATCGATGGCTTGCCCCCGGGCAGCTCAGGCGGGTTTTTTGACCACCGTGGTTTGACGGTGGCCTGGTGAGCTGAGCCGCTGAGCGCGAGGCCTATAGATCCGGCCCAGTGAAGTCTTAAAGTCCGTTCGGGTTGAGCTTGTCGAAACCTTCCTCAGACATGGCACGAGCCCTTCGACAGGCTCAGGGCGAACGGTTGATACTTCATAGGGCCGAATTAATAAGAGGGCAGGGCAGCGCTTTTAAGGGCTCTGCGTTTCGCCATTTCACGGCCCATACCCACCGTGTCCAGGCTGGCCAAGCGCTGCTTGGCGGCCGGGTAGGCAATCGACTCTTCCAGAACGATGTGGTCCAGGTAGAGGGCTTCAAAAACCTCCAGTGCGTGCCGAAGTTCCACGGTGTCAAACCACAGGTTGCCGTTGGTGGCGGCTTCCAGGCTGGGCGCGATCTGAATCCAGTTTTCTTCCAGCCAGCCGTGGTCTTGCACCAGGTGTTCAGCGGCTTGCACGATCTCGGCGTTCTGGCTGTTCAGCAGCGCCGGGAAAATGTGTTTTTCTTCGTCCAGGTGGTGCTGGCGCGCTTCGCCATTGAAGTAGTCCAGCACGCGGCGGGCCTGCTCCCGGTTGGCATGGTTCAGGCCGCTGTTTTCAATCGCGTCCACCAAGCCGTTCAGCTGTTGCAGTTGCTGCTGAATCTCGCGGTGGGTGCTGTCGAGAAACTCAAAAACAGCGAGCGACGGTTGGGTGCGGGCAGCAGCGTTCATGAAAAACCCCAAGGCAGTGAAAGTTGGGTTCATCATAAAAATGCTGCGCCGCAGCAGCTTGATCTGGCGCAAACAAACTGCGCCACCGGCGGCCAGCGCGGGGGCTCTCAGCCAAAGGATGCCGCGGAACGGGCTTCGCCCGGCCGCAGGCATCGCCCCCTGGGGGGTGCCGCGCAGCGGCGCGGGGGGTTAGTAGGTATACACGCCGCGCCCGGTTTTGCGGCCCAGCCAGCCAGCGGCCACCATTTCCTTCAGCAGCGGCGCGGGGCGGTACTTGCTGTCGTTGTACTCGGCCATGTAGACGTTCATCACCGCCAGGCACACGTCCAGGCCAATCATGTCGGCCAGTGCCAGCGGGCCAATAGGCTGGTTGCAGCCCAGCTTCATGCCGGCATCAATGTCTTCCGGCGTGGCCAGGCCCTCGGCCAGCACAAAGAAAGCTTCGTTGATCATGGGCACCAGGATGCGGTTGACCACAAAACCGGGCGCGTTCTTCACCGTGATGGGCGTTTTGCCCAGGGCTTCGGCCAGCGCCTTCACCGCGTCGTGCGTGGCGTCGCTGGTCTGCAGGCCGCGGATGATTTCCACCAGCGCCATCATGGGCACCGGGTTGAAGAAGTGCATGCCGATGAAGCGGTCGGGGCGCTGCGTGGCAGCGGCCAGCTTGGTGATGCTGATCGAGCTGGTGTTGGTGGCCACGATCACGTCGGCGCCCAGCAAGCCGTCCAGCTGCTGCAAGATCTTGACCTTCAGCGCCTCGTTTTCGGTGGCGGCTTCAATGACCAGTTGCGCGCCCTTGAGGTCTTCGTAGTTGGTCGAGCCCTTGATGCGGGCCAGCGCCGCGTCTTTCTCGGCGGCGGTCATTTTTTCTTTCTTGATCAGCCGGTCCAGGCTGCTGGCCACCGTGGCCAGGGCTTTGTCCACCGCCGCCTGGGCAATGTCGACCAGCACCACCTGGATGCCGCTGGTGGCGCAGGCCTGCGCAATGCCGTTGCCCATGGTGCCCGAGCCAATAATGCCCACGGTCTGGATGCTGCTCATAGGTTTTCTCCTGTGTGTTTCGAAAAAAAGAATTGTCCAGCGCGTCTGCGCGGGGCGCTGACGCGCTGGGTCACGCACGCGTCACGCCTAGACGGGCGCGTCTATCTGCTTGCGTGCCTGCGTGCTAACTTAGCCGCTGATTGTCGCGCCCCATCTTGCAAGGGTATGACAGCGGTTGGATTCGCCTGGCCCAACGCCTCGCGCGGCACTTTCTGGAGACTTCATGTTGGACTACATCATTGTTGGAGGCGGCTCGGCCGGTAGCGTGCTGGCCGGGCGCTTGAGCGAAGACCCCGCCGTGCGCGTGGCGCTGCTCGAAGCCGGACCGGTCGACCGCAGTGTGCTCATCCACTGCCCCGCCGGCCTGGCCCTGATGGCCAAGTACCAGCTCAACGGCTGGGGCTACAACACCGTGCCGCAACCGGGGTTGAACGGCCGCAGGGGCTACCAGCCGCGCGGCAAGGTGCTGGGCGGCTCCAGTTCCATCAACGCCATGGTGTACGCCCGCGGCCACGCGAGCGACTACGACCACTGGGCAGCCCAGGGCAACCCCGGCTGGTCTTATGCCGACGTGTTGCCCTATTTCAAGCGCTCGGAGCACAACGAGCGCGGCGCCGACGCGCTGCACGGCCAGGGCGGGCCACTGAACGTGATGGACCTGCGCAGCCCCAACCCGTTTCTGCCTGCGTTCATTGAAGCCGGCCAGCAAGCCGGCTACGCGCACAACACCGACTTCAACGGCCCCGAGCAAGAAGGCGTGGGCGCCTACCAAGTGACGCACAAAAACGGTGAGCGCTGGAGCGCCGCCAAGGGCTACCTCACGCCCCACCTGGGACGGCCCAACCTGACGGTGATCACCACCGCGCTCACCACCCGGGTGCTGGTGGAAACCGTGAACGGCCAGCCCTGCGCCGTGGGGGTGGAATACCGGCCCAACGGGGGGCGGGGCGCACCGCAAACGCTGCGCCTGAAACCGGGCGGCGAGGTGCTGCTGAGCGCGGGGGCTTTTGGTTCGCCACAGTTGCTCATGCTCTCGGGCATTGGCCCGGCCGGGCACCTGCGCGACATGGGCATTGAAGTGCTGCACGACCTGCCCGGCGTGGGCGACAACCTGCACGACCACCCCGATGTGGTGATGGTGGTGAACGCCCCGAAGTTGACCGACCTGTTTGGCCTGTCGCTGCCCGGCATGGTGACCACGCTGAAGGGCATCACTGAGTGGCGCCGTGCGCGCAGCGGGCCGCTCACCAGCAACTTTGCCGAGGCGGGTGGTTTCATCAAGAGCGCGCCCCTTGAGCCCATACCCGATCTGCAGCTGCACTTTGTGGTGGGCAAGCTGGTGGACCACGGCCGCAAAACCGTGTTTGGCCATGGCTATTCGTGCCACGTGTGCCTGTTGCGCCCCAAGAGCCGGGGCACGCTGCGCCTGGCCAGCGCCGACCCGCAAGTGGCGCCGCTGATCGACCCCGCCTTTTTGAAAGATCCGGATGACGTGGCCCGCCTGGTGAAGGGCTTCAAGCGCGTGCGCGAGCTCATGCACCAGCCCGCCCTGGCCCGCCACGGCGGCGAGGAGTCTGCCGCCTCGCGCGCAGCGCAGAGCGATGCGCAGATCGAGCAGTTCGTGCGCAACCACGCCGACACCATCTACCACCCCGTGGGCACCTGCCGCATGGGCACCGACGCGCTGGCCGTGGTGGACGCCCGCTTGCGCGTGCACGGCGTGAAAGCCCTGCGCGTGGTGGACGCGTCGGTCATGCCCCGCGTGGTCGGCGGCAACACCAACGCGCCGGTGGTTATGGTGGCGGAAAAGGCGGTGGATATGATCAAACAGGACCGCCCCCCGCGCCGCGCCTAAGGGCGCGTCACCCCCCGAGGGGGCAACACCTGCAGTCCGGCAAAGCCGGCCCTGCGGTGTTTTGGGTTACGCTTCCCTTCCCATCATCTACCCATTTCTCCCCGACGCGCGTGCCTGAACCAAGGATGCCGTGGAACTGGCTCTGCCAGGCCACAGGCATCGCCCCTGGGGGGTGACGCGAAGCGGCGCGGGGGGAGCACAACATGATCCTCGAACACGCCGACATCCGCATCGACCCCGTCCGCTCAGCCGAATTTGAAGAAGCCATCTTGCGCGGTGCCAGCACGGTGATTGCCCATGCCAAAGGCTTCAAGGGCTACAAAGTCAATCGCAGCATCGAGAGCCCGGGGCGCTACATCCTGATGATTTACTGGGAGACGCTGGAAGACCACACCGTGGGCTTTCGCCAGTCGCCGGCGTTTGCCGAATGGCGTGCCATCGTCGGCCCGTTCTTTGCGCAGCCGCCGGTGGTGGAACACCTGGAATTGGTGGGTAAGAGCGGACACTAGGCGGTTCTGCTCGCGACTTTTTTGCATTGAATTGCAAAAAAGTCGCGACTAAATGTCAATTCTCTTCAATTTAGACGGAAAATTCCGTCATGAAGCGTTACCTTGATGACCGCGTGCAGGCCGACTTGGCCCGCAAAATGGTGTTCCTGACGGGCCCCCGGCAGGTGGGGAAAACCACGCTCAGCCGCCATTTGGTGGCGCAGCAGGGCGGCCAGTACCTGAACTACGACGTACCAGCCGACCGGGCCATGATCTTGCACCAGCGCTGGAGCCCGCAGGCGCCGCTGCTGGTGCTGGACGAGGTGCACAAGATGCCGGGCTGGAAAAGCTGGCTCAAAGGGGTTTACGACGGCAAGCCCGCCAGCCAACAGTTGCTGGTGACGGGCAGTGCCCGTTTGGACACGTTTCGCCAGAGCGGTGAATCGCTGGCGGGGCGTTTTTTCGGTCTGCGGATGCACCCTTTGTCGGTACGCGAATGGTGCGAGCAAACCGGCGCCCAGCCCGATGCGGCCCTGACCCACTTGCTGGAGCGCGGCGGTTTTCCCGAGCCGTGCCTGGCGCCCGACAACGAGCAGGCCGAGCGCTGGCGCCGGCAATACTTCGATGGGCTGGTGCGCAACGACGTGCTGGAGTTCTCGCGCATTCAAGAGGTCGGCGCCATTCGCCTGTTTGCCCAGCTGCTGCGCTCACGCGTGGGGTCGCCCTTGTCGCTAGCCAGTATTGCGAGCGACCTGGCGGTGTCACCCGCCACGCTCAAAAAATACCTCGACATTCTGGAGGCGCTCTTCATCGTGTTTGTGGTGCGGCCCTACCACGACAACATCGCCCGCGCTGTGCTGCAGTCACCCAAGGTCTATTTTTATGACACCGGTCTGGTTGAGGGCGATGAAGGTCTGCGCTTTGAAAATCTGGTGGCCACGGCCTTGCTCAAGCAGGTGCAGTGGCAGCACGACGTACAGGGCAAAGAGGCGGGCCTGCACTACATACGCACCAAGGACGGTGCCGAGGTGGACTTTGCGTTGAGCGAAAAAAACCAGCTCACGCAGTTGGTGGAATGCAAGCTGTCGGACGAAAAACCGCATCGTGCTTTGCTGCGCTTTGCGCAAGAGCAGGCGCCCATGCAAGCCGTGCAGGTGGTTCGCAACGCCCGCCACAGCTACGCCCTGGGCAGCATCCAGATCGCCGCTGCACCCGACTACCTGATGGGCCTGGCTGCCTGAAGGCGTGGCGGGCGGTTGCCTACTTCTTGCGCATCAGCGTCGACTTGCCAAACAGGCTTTCGATCAGGTCCACCGCCAGCTCGGCGGTGCGGTTGCGCACGTCCAGCGCCGGGTTGAGTTCCATCACGTCCATGCTGGCCATGCGCCCGGTGTCGGCGATCATTTCCATGCACAGCTGCGCCTCGCGGTAGGTAGGTCCGCCGGGCACGGTGGTGCCCACGCCGGGGGCGATCTCGGGGTCGAGAAAGTCGACGTCAAAACTCACATGCAGATGGGTGTTGTCGTCCATCCCCATCAGCGCTTGTTCCATCGTGTGGCGCATGCCCATTTCGTCGATGTAGCGCATGTCAAACACCTCCAGCCCGGCCTCGTGCACTAGGCGTTTTTCACCGGCGTCCACGCTGCGTATGCCGATCTGGCGCACCACGCTGGCTTCAATGGCTGGCGTGTGGCCGCCAATGCCGGTGAGCAGCGCCGGGCCCTGGCCGCACAGCAGCGCCACCGGCATGCCGTGGATGTTGCCACTGGGCGTGAGGGCGGCGGTGTTGAAGTCGGCGTGGGCGTCGAGCCAGAGCACGCGCAGGGTTTTGCCGGTTTCGCGGCAGTGCCGCGCCACCGCGCTGATGGACCCCAGGCCCAGGCAGTGGTCGCCGCCGAGCACGATGGGCATGCGGCCCCGTGCCAGTTCGGCGTGCACCGCATCGTGCAGGGTCTGGTTCCAGGCCGCTACCTCGGCCAAGTGGCGGTAACCTTCGGTGGGGGGCTGCCAGGGATTGGCTGGGCCGCTGAGGTTGCCGCAGTCGGTGACCTGCAGGCCGTGGCTTTCCAGCACCGCCTGGATGCCCGCCACGCGCAGCGCTTCGGGGCCCATGGACGCGCCGCGTGCGCCCGCGCCAATGTCGGTGGGGACGCCAATGAGACTGATGGGGTGTTGCATCGCGCTATTGTGATGCGTGATGCACCCGGCCAACCCAACCCCCCGGCGCGCGCGGTGACTTTCACACGCCGCACGCCCGCTGCACGGGTAACGCACAATCGCTCACGTTTTTCAACCGCAGCCTGCACCCTCCCATGGCCCTGTATCCGTCAGCACTTCCCGTTTGGTCAACCTGTGGCTTTGCGCTGCTGGAACGCACGCCCCGCGGCTGGCTCAGCCCGACCGACGCCTACTGGCGGCTGTGGCTCGCCCGACCCGAGCTGGCTTTGGTGGACGAGTCGTGCCCGGCCGAGCAGGCCTTGCACGCCGCGCTCACCGCATCGCCCACGCGGTCGGTGCCCGCCGCTGAGCTGGAGGCCTTTGAAGACGACGACGCCCGCGCCAACCACCGCCTGTTTCTGGCCTTTCGCGACGCTGTGGTGGCCGCTGGCTCGCTGGAGGCGGCTTACGCGGGGTTCTTCAAGGCCGGCGCCATTTCGGTCCCGCCTCTGTTTCTGGACCTGATGGTTCAGGCCATTGTGTGCAACCTGTTGCAGGACGAGCCCGACGCCTGGCAGTGGCGCGCTGCCGAGATGCTGTTTCGCCGCCAGCGCGTGAGCGTGCAAGACGGCCGCGTGCTCAGCGGTGACAGCGAGGTGCTGGACATGACCCACGAGACCGCTGGGCTGGGCTCGGTGGGCCGGTTGCTGATGCAAAGCGGTGCGTCGCTGCCCACGGTGCAAATGGAAGTGCTGGGCGAAGACAGCGCCGGGCGCTACATGAACAGCCTGGCGGGCGCTGGACGGTTCAACTTCTTGCTGGATCTCACGCATGAGATTCAGCGCGAGCTGCCGCACGGGCTGACGCTGACCATGAACCGGGCCCAGTCGGGCTTGAAGGCTCTGGCGCAGGTGCTGGAAAAATGGGTGGGCCATTTTCTGGGTGTGGGCGTGCAGATCCAAGCCGAGTCGCGCATTGAAGACCCTGCCTGGCGCTGGCACCTGGGCCTGGACGCAGAAGCCACCCAATTGCTCAACGACCTGTACGCGGGCCACACCGTGGCGCCCGAGCGCCAGCAGCGGCTGATCAGCCTGTTTCGTTTACGTTTTGACGACCCGCAGCACATGCGCGCCGATGTGCAGGGCAAGCCGGTGTACCTGGGTTTGGCCATGACGGCCGATGGTCTGCTGAAGCTGAAACCGCAAAACCTGTTGCTCAACCTGCCGTTGTCGCAGGCGGATTGAAGCGGCGCGTGGCGGCCTGGGGTGGGCCGCCACCGCGGCCTCAGCCGCGCGGCAGTTCGATGTGGAAGGTGGTGCCTTCGCCAGGCACGCTGTCGGCCCAGATGCGCCCGCCCATGCGCTCCACCGCCTTGTGCACCATGGCCAGCCCAATGCCGGTGCCGGGAATCTGGTCTTGGCGGTGCAGGCGCTGAAACATGCCGAAGATGCGGTCGTGGTGCTTCATGTCAAAACCCAGCCCCCGGTCGCTCACCCGCAACAGCACGGTGCTTGGCTGTTCGATGGCTTCAATGCGGATCTCGGGTGCCCGCGCAGCGGGCGTGAACTTGATCGCGTTGTCCATCAGGTTGCGCAGCGCCATGGACAGTCCCTTGGGGTCAGCCATGACCTGCAGGCCAGGGGGCACCCCCAGCAGCAGCTGACCCTGGCGAGCTTCCAGGGTGTGGCTGAAGGGTTTGCTCACCTCCATCACCAGTTTGCCCAGGTCCACCGACTCGATCCACTCGGTCATCTGTTCCAGGTGGGCGTAGGCCAGCAAATCGCTGATGAGCTGCGACATGTGCAGGGTGGCGAGCTGGATGCGCTTGAGGTATTCGCGGCCCTGTTCGTCGAGCTTGTCGCCGTGCTCTTCGAGCAACAGGGCGCTGAAGCCTTCAATGCCACGCAGGGGCGTGCGCAGGTCGTGTGACGCCGAGTAGGTGAAGGTTTCCAACTCGCGGTTGACCGACTGCAGGCGTTTCACGCTGGCCTCCAACTGTGCGGTGCGCTCTTCCACCTTGTGTTCCAGTTGCTCGGTGAGCTCGAGGATTTTGGTTTCGGCGCCCGCCCGCAGCTTGAGGTTGACCAGCATCTGGGCAAACAGCCGGAGCAGCGTGATCTCTTCCTCGTCGTACTGGTGGAGCTGGCGCACCGAATCCAGACCCACGTAGCCCAGGCAGGTGTCGCCGCTCATCAGGGGCAGCGTCATCAGGCTCTGGATGCCCTGGGGTTGCAGCACCGCCTTGAGCGGGCTCTCGGGCATGGCGGCCACATCGGGCACATGGATCACCTCGCCGCGCTGGTGCGTGGCCACCCAGTCTGGGTCCCAGTCCAGGGGCAGGTTTTGCAGGTTGGGCTTTTCGGGCGCAATGCCCTCGGCGCACCATTCGTGCGAATTGGAACTGGTGCGGGCCACAAAGTCGTAGTCAAACAAATAAGCCCGGTCCGCCGAGACGAAGGTGCCCATGTCATGCAATGCTTGGTCGATGGCTTCGTCCATCTGGTGCATGGGCAGGTTGATGAAGCGGCTGGCCAGGCGCACCAGGATCAGGATGAAGGCGCTCAAGCGTTCGCGTTCATGGGTTGCCACCTGTTGTGCGGTGGTGTCGCGCACCACAAACATGCAGTGCTCGGCCTCGGGCAGCCAGGCCAGGCGGGCATTGAAATGGTGCTCGCCACCGGGCAGCGTGAGCGTGTAGTCCATTTCTTGCAGCCCGTTGTGGTGGGCCCGCTGCATGGCGGCGCTGAATCGGGTTGCCAGCTCAGGGGGCATCACCTCGACAATGGTGCGGCCCAGAAAATCCTCGGGGCGGCGGTAGAGGCGGTCTTCTTTGCCGGCCTGGAAGAAGATGAAGCGCTCCTGTGCGTCTACGACGAACAGCATGTCTTGCAGCACGTCAAACACCTGTTCCAGCGTGGCGCCGCGTTCGCGGGCGGTTTCCTCGGCCTGTCGCAAATCGGTCACGTCCAGGCAGGAGCCGATGTAGCCGATGAAGCGTTGGTCGGCGTCGTAGCGGGGCTTGCCTTGTTCCAGCAGCCTGCGGTACTCGCCGCTGGGTCGGCGTTCCCGGTACTCGGTGGTGTAAGGCTGGCGCGCATCAAACGCAAGCTCGTAGGTGCGCATGCAAGACGCCCGATCGTCCGGGTGAATGTTCCGCACCCAGCCGTCACCCAGTTCATCTGCCAGGTGGCTGTCCAACAGGTTCAGCCAATGCTGGTTGACCCAGTCGCAGCGTTTGTCGGTGTCGCTGGTCCAGAACAGGGCCGAGGAGGCGTTGGCGACCGTCGCCAGTCGGTTGAGCGTCTCGCGCTGTGCTTCTTCCAGCGCTTTTCGGTCGGTGATGTCGAACACCGTTCCGGCCATGTAAGTCACCTCGCCGCTCGCGTTGCGCAGCCCGCTGCCACTGGTTTCAAACCACCGGTAGTGGCCTTGGGCGTCGCGGGTGCGGAAATCCAGCCGGTAGTCGGCCTCGCCTTTCATGTACCGCTGCAGCGCCGTGCGGATGCGGGGTCTGTCGTCGGGATGAACCAGGTCGGAGAAGCCCTCGACGAAGCGGTCCCGGGGCGGGGGCGGATGGCCCAGCGCTGTAAAAAACTCATCGGTGGGCTGTAGGCCGCCGCGCCCGAAGTCCCATTCCCACACCTGGCCTTGCGCGGCGGCCAGCCGAAAACGCAGCTCGTTGCGCTGCAAGGCACCCAGCGAGCGGTCCAGCCGCCACGCGCCGTAAGCCATGGCTGCGGCCACGAGCAGGGTCAGCGCCAGGGCCCAGGGCAGGGTGGCCGTCCATCCGGCCAACACGCTTTGCACCGACAGGGCATACACCACCACCAGACGCTGCGCGCCGTCGCCGAGCTGCTGGTAGCCGACGATGCGGTGAACACCGTCAACAAGGGCGGTGGCCTGGAACACGCCGGCGGGGCCGCGCCGCACCGCCTCGGTCACGTGTCCACGCACGGTAAGACCTTGCTCGCCAGTAACCATGGGGTGGCGCACCAGGATGGTGGTGGCGCCGTCGTCTTCCAGCCGAAACAGGCTCATGCTGCCGCCGGCCGGCAGGCCTTCTGAGGCAAAGCGCTTCAGGATGGCGTCGCGCGAAAGCTGCAGTTCGTAAACCTGCCCGCCGTCAGCTGGTGGCTGGCGCCAGGCTAGCGGCAGGTACCAACCGCCCGCTGCCTGTTGCGGCAGGCCTGGAACCCATTGGCTTGCGGGTAACGGGGTTGAGCCGGGTGTGGCAGGTCCTTTCCGTTCCAATTCAAAGGGCAGGCTCAAGGCCTGGACCAGCGGGTGGTGATCGCCCATCAGGTCGACCGTGGCCATTGCAGGCGATGCGCTGGCCACTTGGATGCTCGCCTGCGCCAGACGCAGCGACTGGTTCAGTTCGGCCGCGAGGCGCTTGACTTCGCGCTGGGCCTGCGCCTTGGCTTTTTCAAGCACGTCATGGCGCTCCAGCGCGAGCAGCCCGAAAGACAGCAGCACCAGCAAACCAATGGCCACCACCGACAGCACGCGCAGTCCCATGCGCCCAGGTTCGGCGATGGTGTTTTTCGCGGTGGCGGGCGGCGGGCCTTTGACAGCGGGTGCCTGGGTGTGGTGGTCGTGCGGCGGCATGCTTTCATGGGGCAGCGCGTTGGTCAAAGCGTTGCCTCTGTGCGCTCAGTCTAGCAGCGCACAGCAGCCTGGAGCCCTGCAGCGTTGCGCGGAAACGGCGCGCGCTGGTGGGCTGTGTACGCCATCCGTCCGCGGCAGTGCCTCACATGTTGCGCCGGTACTGTCCGCCCACCTCAAACAACGCGCTGGTGATCTGGCCCAGCGAGCACACACGCACCGCTTCCATCAGCACTTCGAACACGTTTTTGTTTTCGATCACCGCCTGCTGCAGGCGCTGCAGCATGGCCGGCGCCTGGGCTGCGTGGCGGGTGTGGAAGTCCGCCAGGCGCTGGAGTTGCGACTGCTTTTCTTCTTCGGTGGAACGGGCCAATTCCAGCTTGTCCATCACCGCGTCGCCGTGCGGGTTGCGGAAGGTGTTCACGCCCACGATCGGGTATTCGCCCGTGTGCTTGAGCATCTCGTAGTGCATGGACTCGTCTTGAATCTTGCCGCGCTGGTAACCGGTTTCCATGGCGCCCAGCACGCCGCCGCGCTCGGCAATCTTCTCAAACTCGGCCAGCACCGCCTCTTCCACCAGCTCGGTCAGGTCGTCGATGATGAACGCGCCCTGGTTGGGGTTTTCGTTTTTGGCCAGGCCCCACTCGCGGTTGATGATGAGCTGGATCGCCATGGCACGGCGCACCGACTCTTCGGTGGGCGTGGTGATGGCTTCGTCAAACGCGTTGGTGTGCAGGCTGTTGCAGTTGTCGTAAATGGCGATCAGCGCCTGCAGCGTGGTGCGGATGTCGTTGAACTGAATCTCTTGCGCGTGCAGGCTGCGCCCGCTGGTTTGCACGTGGTATTTCAGTTTCTGGCTGCGCTCGTTGGCACCATACCGGTCGCGCATGGCCACCGCCCAGATGCGCCGCGCCACGCGGCCCAGCACGGTGTATTCCGGGTCCATGCCGTTGCTGAAGAAGAACGACAGGTTGGGCGCGAAGTCGTCGATGTGCATGCCGCGCGCCAAGTACGCCTCCACGAACGTGAAGCCGTTGGACAGCGTGAACGCCAGCTGGCTGATGGGGTTGGCGCCGGCTTCGGCAATGTGGTACCCGCTGATGGACACCGAGTAGAAGTTGCGCACGTCGTGGTGCACGAAATACTCGGCAATGTCGCCCATCACCTTCAAGCTGAACTCGGTGCTGAAGATGCAGGTGTTCTGGCCCTGGTCTTCTTTCAAGATGTCGGCCTGCACCGTACCGCGCACATTGGCCAGCACCCATTCGCGGATCTTTTGCGCCTCGGTGTCGGTCGGGTCGCGGCCGTTGTCGGCCTTGAACTTTTCCAGGTTCTGGTCAATGGCGGTGTTCATGAACATGGCCAGAATGCTGGGCGCCGGGCCGTTGATGGTCATGGACACGGACGTGGCCGGGTGGCACAGGTCAAAGCCGCCGTAAAGCACCTTCATGTCGTCCAGCGTGGCAATGCTCACGCCCGAATTGCCCACTTTGCCGTAAATGTCTGGGCGCGGGTCCGGGTCGTTGCCATAGAGCGTGACCGAGTCAAACGCGGTGGACAGCCGCTTGGCGGGCGTGCCCGCGCTCAGCAGTTTGAAGCGGCGGTTGGTGCGAAACGGGTCGCCTTCACCGGCAAACATGCGGGTCGGGTCTTCGCCCTCGCGCTTGAAAGCGAAGGTGCCGGCGGTATAGGGGAAGCTGCCGGGCACGTTGTCCAGCATCAGCCACTTCAAAATCTCGCCGTGGTCTTCATAGGTGGGCAGCGCCACCTTGCGGATGGTGGTGCCGCTAAGCGATTTCGTGGTGAGCGCGGTGCGAATTTCCTTGTCGCGGATCTTCACCACGTACTCGTCGCCTGCGTAGGCCTTCTGCATGTCGGGCCACTGCGTCAGCAGCTTGCGGGCGGCCGGGTCCTGGTCCAGCTCGCGCTGCTGGGCCAGGTCAATCACCGCTTCGGCGGCTTTGGCGCGGGTGGGCTTTTCGACCCGCAACATCTGCGCGCTGGCGTTGAGTTGCTGAATTTCGCGGGCCAGGCGGGCCTGTTCGCGGGCGCGCTTTTTGTAGCCGCGCACGGTGTCTGAAATTTCGGCCAGGTAGCGCGTGCGCGCGCCCGGCACGATGGGGGTCTGGTTGGTGCTGTGGCGCACGGCCACGCGCGGCAGGCGGCCCTCGGTCAGTGGCAGGCCCAGCTCACCCAGGCGGGTTTTGAGCGCCTGGTACAGCGCGGTCACGCCGTCGTCGTTGAAGCGTGCGGCCATGGTGCCAAACACCGGCATTTGCTCGGTGGGCGTGGTCCAGGCTTCCTTGTTGCGCTGCACCTGCTTGGCCACGTCGCGCAGCGCGTCGCTGGCGCCCTTGCGGTCAAACTTGTTGATGGCCACGAACTCGGCAAAGTCGAGCATGTCGATCTTTTCCAGCTGGCTGGCCGCGCCAAATTCCGGCGTCATCACGTACATGGGCACGTCCACGTGCGGCACGATGGCTGCGTCGCCCTGGCCAATGCCCGAGGTTTCCACCACGATCACGTCAAAGCCCGACACCTTGCAGGCGGCGATCACGTCGGGTAGGGCGGCGCTGATCTCGCTGCCAAAGTCGCGCGTGGCCAGACTGCGCATGAACACACGCTGGCCTTTTTGCCAAGGCGCGATGGCATTCATGCGGATGCGGTCGCCCAGCAGCGCGCCACCGCTTTTGCGGCGGCTGGGGTCGATGGAAATGACGGCCACGCGCAGCGCATCGTCCTGGTCCAGCCGCAGGCGGCGAATGAGTTCGTCGGTCAGGCTCGACTTGCCTGCACCACCGGTGCCGGTGATGCCCAGCACAGGCACCTTTTTGCTGGCCGCTTCGGTGCGGATGCGCTGCACCAGGGCGGCGTCGGCTTTGTCGTTTTCCAGTGCTGTGACCAGCTGCGCCAGGGCGCGCCAGTGCATTTCGGTCTGGCCTTCAATGGCGCTGGTTTCGGTGGGGGCGAAAGCGCTGATGTCTTTGTCGCAGCGCATCACCATTTCACCGATCATGCCGGCCAGGCCCATTTTCTGGCCGTCTTCGGGGCTGTAAATGCGGGCCACGCCGTAGGCCTGCAGTTCGCGGATTTCGTCGGGCACGATCACGCCACCACCGCCGCCAAACACCTGAATGTGTTCGCCACCCCGGCTCTTGAGCAGGTCCACCATGTACTTGAAATACTCCACATGGCCGCCTTGGTACGAGCTGATGGCGATGCCCTGGGCGTCTTCCTGCAGCGCCGCGGTCACCACCTCGTCCACCGATCGGTTGTGGCCCAGGTGGATCACCTCGGCGCCCATGCCTTGCAGAATGCGCCGCATGATGTTGATAGCCGCGTCGTGGCCGTCAAACAGGCTGGCGGCGGTGACAAAGCGCACCTTGTTGGTGGGGCGGTAGTTGGCCAGGGCCTGGTATTCGGCAGACAGGTTGCTCATGGTGTCTCTCTCTTTTTTTGGGTGGGAATACGGTGGGGCTGCGGGATGCGTCAAGGCACGCGCAGGCCGGTGAGGGTGAGGTCTTCGGGCGGGTAGCGCAGGTTCAGCGCTTTCAGGGTGTCGCGCACCAGGGTGGCAATCATCAGGTTGCGGTGAATCTTGGAGTCGGCGGGCACCACCGTCCAGGGCGCCCAGGGCGTGCTGGTTTCGTTGAGCAACACCTCGTAGGCGCGCTGGTAATCGTCCCATTGCTTGCGGTCATCCAGGTCACCCCGGCTGAACTTCCAGTGTTTGTCCGGGTCGTCAATGCGGTCTTGCAGGCGCTGGCGCTGCTCGTCTTTGCTGATGTGCAGCATGCATTTGAGGATCACGGTGCCGGTCTCGGCCAGCATGCGCTCGAAGTCGTTGATGTGGGCCAGGCGCTGGCGGGTTTGTTCCGGGGTGATCCAGCCATTGACCACGGGCACCAGCACGTCTTCGTAGTGGCTGCGGTTGAACACCATGATTTCGCCCGCGCCCGGCACCTTTTGGTGCACGCGCCACAGGTAGTCGTGGGCGCGCTCGGTTTCGGTGGGCGCTTTCCAGCCCACGGTGTGCACGCCCAGCGGGCTGCAGCGAGAGAACACGCCGCGCACGGTGCCATCTTTGCCCGACGTGTCGGTGCCTTGCAGCACCAGCAGCAGCTTGTGGCGCCCGTCGGCATAAAAGAGGTTTTGCAGCCGGTCCAGCTGCTCAGCGATGGTTTGCACGGCGCCCTGGTCGGCCGCTTTGTTGCCGCTGGAAAACGGCTTGGCGCCGGGGTCAAACGACTTGAGGGGCGTGCCCTTGCTGCCATTGCCATTTTTCTCAGCCTGGGGTGCCAATTGCCAGCTGTGCCACAGGCTGCCTTGGGTTGCCCGGATGGCCGCCACAGGAAATGGCAGGGCGGGGCGGTTGGCTTCGCTGGTGTTGGACATGCGTGGCGCTGCGGGTGTGTGGGGAGGATGCCGAAGGCTAAAGCCCCCGATAGGGGTGTTTTTCGTTGACGTTTACGTAAACGTTAATGGTAACCCGGTTTGGCGAAAAAAGGGGCAATGCGCGCGTGCCACGACGTGCCCACTGTGCACCATCGCGCGCGGAAAAGCCACCGCATTAAAATACTTGACGGGGTATGTTTGAGGCAAAAAACTGTGCCAGCCAAAACCGGCCAGAACGTGCAAAACCCCGCAACCAGGAACCACCATGACCACCGTACACGATCCCGAACGCAAACGTGCCCTGGTGCTGCGCCTCAAGCGGGTTGAGGGTCAGTTGCGCGGTATTCAGAAGCTCATTGAAACCGACGCCGACTGCGAGAAAGTGGCGCAGCAGTTGGCCGCGGCCCGTAAAGCGCTGGACAAAACCTTTTTCACCATGGTGGGCTGTGTCATTGCGCAAGGCGACGTGCCGCCCGATGATGTGGCCGACATGCTCGCCCGTTTTTCCTGAGCTTTCACCGAGACTTTCACGGAGCCGCCATGAACCCCATTCAGCTTTTCGACCCCGCATCCAGCACCTACACCTATGTGCTGTTTGACCAGGCCACACGCGACGCGCTCATCATCGACCCGGTGGACGAGCAGCTTGAGCGCGACCTGGCCACCCTGCGCGAATACGGGCTCAAGCTGGTGTGGGCGGTGGAAACCCACGCCCACGCCGACCACATCACCAGCGCGGGCAAGCTCGCTGAACTGGCCGGGGCCAAAACGGCAGCCCCCGTGGGGTGCGGTATTGGCACCGCGGGCGTGCAGTTGCAACACGGCGACACGCTGAGCTTTGGCGCCCAGACCCTGCTGGCGCTGCACACGCCCGGCCACACCGCGGGCAGCATGAGCTTTGTCTGGCAAACGCCCGACGGGGGCCATGTGTTCACCGGCGACACCTTGCTGATCAACGGGTGCGGCCGCACCGATTTCCAGTCGGGCAGCGCCCACGACCTGTACCACAGCCTCACGGCGGTGCTGTTTGCCCTGCCCGACAGCACCACGGTCTGGCCGGGGCACGACTACCAGGGGCGCACGCACTCCACCATCGGCCAGGAAAAGACCAGCAACGCCCGCGTGGCCGGCAAAACCGAGGCCGAGTTTGTGGCCATCATGGATGCGCTGGGCTTGCCCAAGCCCCGCCGCATTGACGAAGCGGTGCCGGCCAACCTCACATCCGGTATCCGGCACGACGCTGACGGCGCCTTGCTGATGCAACCGCGTCCGGCGTCCGGCGCCCACGCGGGTTCGTATGCCGGCGATGTCTCGCCCCAGCTGGCGTGGCAATGGGTGCAGTCGGGCGAGGCCGCGCTGGTGGACGTGCGCACCGATGCCGAGCGCGAATGGGTCGGGTTTGTGCCCGGCGCGGTGCCTGCGGCCTGGAAGCAGTGGCCTGGCATGGTCATGAACCCGCAATTTGATGATGCGGTGCGCCAAGCCGGCGCTGGCGGGAAAAAGCTGGTGCTGCTGTGCCGCAGTGGCGTGCGTTCCATTGCCGCAGCCAAGCGGGCAACCGAGTTGGGCCTGGAGGCTTACAATATTCTGGAAGGTTTCGAGGGCGACCCCGATGCCAGCGCCCAGCGTGGTCACAAGGGTGGATGGCGCCACCAGGGCTTGCCTTGGCGCCAGAACTGAGTCGGCGTCGCCGTCTGTTGCTTTTTGGCGCCGCTTGTCGGCAGAACAGCACCAAACTTGAGAAGAAAGCGTAACAAGCCCTGTCAACCTTGACAGGGCTTGTGCATTTTTTCACGCATTTTTTTTTCAATGGGGTTTTCTTTTCCTTAAGGAGAACTCCATGGACCAGCTTGAACTGACCCGCGAAAAAACGCCCATCAACCCAGCCCTGTCGGCGCATTTGTGCGACCGGATCGAAAAGGACTTCATCAGCCGATGGAACGATCTATGGGGCGGTCGCTCACTGGTGCATGGCCGAGATCCTGGCGCCGATGCTGTGAGGCTCAATGGAAATGATTACCTGAGCATCACCGGGCATCCAACGATTGTTGAGGCACAAACCGCGGCCATTCGCCATGATGCGGAGTTTGTCATCCAGTCGGGATCGTTCCTGCTGGAGACACACCCCGTGCGGGCGTTCGAGAAGAAGTTTGCCCAATGGATAGGCAAAGACGACGGTGTGTTGTGCCAGTCGGGCTATGCCGCCAACATGGGGCTGCTGCAGTGCATTGCTGACGCCCATACGCCGGTCTACATCGACATGCTGGCCCATACCTCGCTGTGGGAAGGTGCCAGGCGAGCAGGTGCGCCGGCTCATCCGTTTCGCCACAACGACGTGGAGCACCTGCGCAGGATGATTGAAAAACATGGTCCCGGGCTTGTGGTGGTCGACTCGGTGTACAGCACCACCGGGGCGGTGGCGCCGTTGATTGAGGTCGTGGATGTGGCAGAGGCTGGGCAGTGCATGATCTTGGTTGACGAATCCCATTCGCTGGGCACCCACGGCCCCGGGGGAGCTGGTTTGTGCATGGAGCTGGGTTTGAGCCATCGCGTTCACTTCATCACAGCGAGTCTGGCCAAGGCGTTTGCTGGCCGAGCGGGGTACTTCAACATTCCCACTGGCTTGCGCAACTACATTTTGAGCACCAGTTACCACAACATGTTCAGCTCTTGTCTGCTGCCGCACGAGGTGGCGGCCCTGAACGCGACACTGGACGTGGTTAAGGCTTGTGACAACGAGCGCGCACGGCTGCAGCTCTTGACACGGCGTATGCGGGCCGCGTTTACGGACCTGGGTTTTCCCGTGCATCAAGGCACCGAGCAGATCATTGCTCTGGAAGCGGGTACCGAGCCGGATACCTTGGTGTTGCGAGATCGTTTGGAGGAGCGAGGTGTGTTTGGCGCGGTTTTTTGCGCACCCGCAACGACGCGCAACCGCACCATGGTCCGCCTGACCTTGCACGCAGCCCTGACCGACGCCGAGCTGGACCACGTCACCTCGGTGGCGCGTGAGATAGCGCCGCTGGTGAAACCATGGGACTGGCCGATTGCGCGGCGCGCTCGGGCCGCAGGGCTCAACTGTCCTGGATGATGCGGGTGTCCTGGGCAGCCAGAAAATGGCTGTAGGGGTAAATGGGCTGTGGCAGATCTGCCGCGTCCAGCACGAAGCTGGCGGCGTACAAGGCGCCGTCGCTCCCCATCGGCATGGTCGGTGCGGTGCGCACCGGTCCCATCAGTCCCAGTTGCTGGTGCAGTTCGATGGCGGCCAGTTGCTGGCCGTTTTCGATGGACCGCACCAGGTCAAAACCCAGCCCGGCCGAGCCTGCGAGTTCCGCGAGGTCGCTCAGGCCGGGTGTGGGCTCCAGTTGCAGCCAATGGCATTCGCCGTTGGCGGTGAGTCCCAGCAAGCCAAACGGGTCTCCGAGCACCACGTATTCAACCCAGTGTTGAGCGGTGTAGGCCTGCAGCGCCTGCGCCACCGAAGGCACTTGCAACAAGGACTGCTGGGCTGGTCGCAGAGCGGCACGCCACAGCGTGTTGAGCCGCGGGTGTGCGGCTACCGACAACTTGTGCAGCACGCCGAGCAGGTGGCGGGTGATGTCGGGGTCTTGCTTGGGTACAAACTGGTCAATCAGGCCGCTGTTGAACGCTTTGACCGCCACTTGTTCGTCGGCCTGGCCCGTCAGCAACACCCTTGAGCCAGGCCAGTCCAGCAAGGTCTCCAGCACGTGCAAGCCGTTGGTGCCGGGCATGGCGTAGTCGATCACACAGGCCTTGGCCAGCTGGTAGCGCGAGGGCGTGTTGGCCCAATAGTCCAGTATTTGTGGCATCAGCGGCTGGCCCTGGCGCCAGCGATCCAGCATGTGCAGTTGCGCAGCAGCGTCGGCTTCCCAGCGGGCTGGCTCTTGGCGCATGCGCTCGGCAAAGCCCGAGGGGCGTGAAAACAACTCGACCTGCCAATTCGGCGGCACCACCATGCCCAGCATGTCCAGGTAGTCCGGGTCGTCGTCCAGAAACAAAATGCTGCCAGGGCGTTGAAAGAGGGAAATCGTCAGTGCCATCGGGAAATACGTTGGGTGCGTGGGTTGTCAGAGCGTGAAGGGTCAGAATGCGCTCAGCATTTCAGCGGCAGGTCGATCATGAACACGGCGCCCAAGCCCGGTTCGGAATGCACGCTGATCGTGCCCTGAGCCGCCTCGACCGCGTTTTTGCAGAATGTGAGCCCCAGGCCGCTGCCGGCGCCGCTTTGGGTGGAAAAGAAGGGTTCGAAGATGCGGTGTTGTTGCTCGTGTGCAATGCCCACGCCGTCGTCCGACACCGCGATGCGGCCTTTGCCGTGGTGCAGACCCACATCCAGCCGAAGATCGCCGGGGTTGGGCGCGTTGCTGGCTGAGGCCAGTGCGTGCAAGGCATTTTTCAGCAGGTTGGTCAGCACCTGGGCAAACAACGGGCGGGAACCCACAAAACAGAAATCCTGCTGAATGTGAACCCGCACACAGTCGCGTTCGCGGGTGGATCGGTAGGGGTAGCCGTTGATCACCTCTTGCACCAGTTCGGCCGCCATGATGGGTTCTTGTTCGCGCGGCAGGCGCAGCAGCTGGGCGTTGGAAATCTGGGTGTCGATCTGCCGGTTCATGCTGCGCACCAAGTTTTGCAGTCGGGTGGACAGCTCGTCAATTTTCTTGCGTTTCGCCTCTGGCATGTCGTGCTTGGCCAGCGTGCGCAGCACGTCGCCCATGAGGTTCACTGTGGCGAGGGGCGTGCGCAGTTCGTGTGCCATCACGCCCATGGTGCTCAGGGTGTTGATCAGGCGGACACGGCGCAGGTTGGCGCTGGACGCGCCCAACAAGAAAGCGATGCCCCACGCAAACACGATGATCGCCATATTTTCACTGGGCACTGAAGCGGTCGTCGCGTTGATTTGCATGTGCGATGCAGCCCATCCGACCAGCGCCCCAACCGCACTGCCCACCGTGGCAATCCGCCAATCCGTGAGATGGTAATAAATCAGAAACATCGCACTGATGCTGGCGAGCCAGGTCGCATTCCCTGCGTTCATCCAGTACATCCAGAAAAAAAATGCGGGTAACGACGTCCAGCACACCACCGAAAAAATCAAGGTGCTGCAGCGTGTGCTGGTGTCCTTTGTCACACAGGGCAGGAGCAGCAAAAGTCCCATGGCGGCAACCCACGCGCGGGCCCATAGGCTCTCAAACGGCTGTGGCCAAACGGTCTGCCATAACCAGTAAAAGATCAGGTTACCGATTAGGGTGCAGAAGCCGGCCCACCACAGACGCATTCGCGATGGATGCAAAATAGGCTCCAGCGGTGCGTGAACGACTTCGTCCAGCAGCCACCGACCGAGGCGCGCTTTGGCGCTGTGGAACCACAACCGGTCCAAAGGCACTATGTTTTCCTTTCAATCATCCAACGACTCCCGCTCGTGCTGTGCACGGCGAGCAGCAGCGCATTGTCTGTTCAATTGCGTGCAACGGCCATGACGTTGCCTGTCAATTTTGACAGTGTGGGGGTCGATGCTGTGCTGGCCGACTGGGTGACCGCCCTCAGCGACCAGGGGGTGGAGTCGGTTCTGGTGCTGGGGCCCAACCCGCTGGGCAGTGTGGACGACCGCGAGGTGCTGGCCGTGCATCCGCCGCGTTTGCTGGGGCCGGCGCAGGCGCTGGCCGAGAGCCGCGACTTTGGCGCCAGCTGGCGCGACAGCGATGCCCCATTGGTGGCGTGGCAAGACATATCCAAATCGGCCCTGGATCCGGCCAGCCGCTGGCGCCGGCTTTGGCTGGCCCATGGTTACCAAACGCTGGTGCGGGTCGCGTTTACCTTGCCGGCGGGGCGCGCTTTTGAATGTTTTTTGTTCAGCCCGCGCATGTTTGCCGGCCGTGCCGAGGCCGCCACGCTGGCCTGGTCGGCGTTCAACATCTGGCCCATGCTGCGCAGGGCCATTGCCGAGCAGCGCGTGAGCCTGAGCCCACGTGAGCAGGAAAGCCTCAACCTGGCGTTTGAAGGATTGACCGCCCGCGAAACTGCCCTGCGCATGGACTGCTCGGAGCGCACGGTGAATTACCACCTGGCCAACGCCATGGCCAAACTCCAGACCGACAACAAGCTCGCTGCCGTGCAGCGTGCTTGCTGGATCGGGCTGATCTGAAAGAGGCGTGCGGCGCCTATGCTGCACTGCCGCAAGACCGTCCGCCGCGCATGGTGATAATGCGCGCATGACTTTTCTGGCCCTCGACGTTGGCAACACCCGCCTGAAATGGGCTCTGTATGACGCACCTTGCGCTGGCGCACGGTTGCTGGCACACGGGGCGCAGTTTCTGGAAAACATTGAAAAGCTGGCCGAAGGCGACTGGTGCGACCTGCCCGCGCCCCGCTGGGTTGTCGGTTGCGTGGTGGCGGGGGATGCCGTCAAGCGCCGTGTGCAGGAGCAACTGGAGCTCTGGGACGTTGCGCCACAGTGGGTGGTGTCCAGCAGTGCCGAAGCGGGGCTGGTCAATGGTTACGACCACCCGGCACGGCTGGGTTCGGACCGCTGGGTGGCCATGATCGGTGCGCGCCAGCGCGTGTTGGCCCAAGGGCCTTCGCGGCCGTGTGTGGTCGTGATGGTGGGCACGGCGGTGACTGTGGAGGCCATTGACGCCGAAGGCTGCTTTCTGGGCGGCATCATTTTGCCGGGCCACGGCATCATGCTGCGGGCGCTGGAGTCGGGCACGGCCGGGCTGCACGTGCCCACCGGTGAGGTGCGCGACTTTCCCACCAACACCAGCGACGCGCTCACCAGCGGGGGCACCTTTGCCATTGCCGGCGCGGTGCAGCGCATGGTGGAAAACCTGCGGCAGCATTGCGGCGCCGACCCGGTGGTGTACATGACTGGTGGCGCCGGCTGGAAGATGGCGCCCAGCATGTCCACCCAGGTGGAGCTGGTGGACAGCCTGATTTTTGACGGCCTGCTGGAAATCGCTGACCGGCGCTTGCTGGCCGTCTGACCCGCGTCAGCCTGGGTCGCCCGCCTCACCCCAGGGCAGCATCAGCGTCAGGGTGAGCAGCCGGGCAAATTCCGGGTGAAACTGGTCAATGATGCGTTGGGGCTCGGGGCACAGATGGCTGTCTGCCATCACGCCAAATTGCACGCCGCCGCCGTAGCTCAGGATCGACACCCCCAGACCCACGGTGCCCGTTTGCGGCACCCAAAACATGGTTTGTTCCAGCGTGGAACCGCACAGTTTCATCTTGCCCAACGGGCCGGGCACGTTGGTCATCACGGCCGTGGTTTTGCGGCCAAACAGGCTCAGCAATGCGTCTTGCGCGGGCTTCACCAGCAGCCCCGCCACCGACAGCAAACCAAAAGTGAGCAGGGGTTGCAGGCTGCCCTTGAGGCTGTTCATGCGCGAGCGCACCGCAAATACGCGCTCGACCGGGTTGTCGGTGCCAATGGGCAGCACCAGCGGGACCAGCCCGAAGCGGTTGCCCAGCTTCCAGGCTTCTTCCATGGGGCGCAGATTGATCGGCACCATGGCGCGAATTTCTTGCCCGGCGGGGTTGTCGCCCATGGCCCGCAGGTAATTGCCAATAGCGCCGGCCACACAGCTCAGCAGCACGTCGTTGACCGAGCAGTTCAGCGCTTTGCCGATGGCCTTCACTTCGTCCAGCGGTATCGGCTCGCACCACGCCACCCGCTTGTGCTGGCCGGGCTGGCCCTTCAGCCGGGTTGGCGAGTCGTCGGGCATCAGCGCGAGCGCAGCCAGATCACTGGCCAGCTGCCCGCCCATGCGGGCCAGGTTCATGGCCTGGTCCAGCGTGTCGCTCAGGCCTTGCTGCGGTGCGGCCAGCAGCGAAAGCGATTTGGCCGCGCCACCCCCGGCCACTTCCAGCGCGCGGGCGGTCAGGTCGCCCAGCGGGCGAATCAGGGTGTCGGCCACCCACTCTTCAGCGCCGTCCAGACCCGTGCGGCTGGGCTGGGTTTTCTTGCGTTGCGGGGGCAGGGCGCCGCCGTCCACCAAGCTCATCATGACGCTGATGAGCGCAATGCCATCAGCAATGCAGTGGTGGATACGCGCGATCAAAGCCGAGCCGCCACCGTATTGCTCGACCAGCTCAAACCGCCACAGCGGGTGGTTGTGGTCCAGCGGCTGCATGGCGAGTTCGGCCACGCGCGCTTGCAGGGCATCTTGCTCGGTCTGACCGCTTTGGCGGGTCAGCGTGTGGCGCACCACATGGCGGCTGAGTTGAAAGTCGGGGTCGTCCAGCCAATGTGCGCCTGCGGCGTCCTGGTGGGCCGCTTGTACAAAGCGCCGGTAGGGCAGCATGCGCTCTTGCACCCGCTCGCTCAGCGCCGCGAGGCTGATGCCGGGCCGCAGAATCCACACGCCCACAATCATCATTAGGTTGGACGGTGAGTCCATGCGCAGCCAGGCGGTGTCCACCTTGCTCATGCGCTCACCTTCCAGCCCCAGGGTGGTGGCCAGCGCTTTCACGGCACTACGCGGCGCAGGCCCGCCGGGTTGGGCGCTCGGTGTGGTCCGGCGAACGGATGGGGCCTGGGCTTGGGTTGCTGGGGCAACGCGCTGAACCATGTCGTCTCCTGCTGCCGGCCCTGTGCAGCGTCACCGGGTGGTGAGCCGGGCGCGGCGTGTTGTGGGTGTTTGCGTCTATTTTGCCGCCAAGGCTGCCCGTAAGATACCGGGCTGGCCCTGATACGGTGAACGTTTTTCGTTCATCCGTCCGCCGCACCCCTTACCTATCTGGAGAAACTGCATGTCCGACCTTCAAACCCGTTTCGATGCCGCCGTCGCCAACTCCAAAAACCTGACCGAGCGCCCGGACAACGCCACGCTGCTGAAGCTTTACGCGCTCTACAAGCAAGCCACCGCAGGCGACAACGCCGAGAAGAAACCCGGCTTCAGCGACATGGTGGGCCGCGCAAAATGGGACGCCTGGAACGGCCTGAAAGGCACCGCCAACGAGACAGCCATGCAGCAGTACGTGGACCTGATCGAATCGTTGAGCTGAGCGGCCAAGCGCCAGCCTCTGCGTTCACCAGCCCCGTTGAGGGGCTATTTTTTTTTGCGCGCAGCGGGCTTTTTGGCCGCCAGCAGCTGGTCGAGATTTTTCACAATTTCGCCTTCAATATGCTCTTTGAACGCGCCCAGCAGAAAGCCCAGCTTGGCGTCCAGTTCAAAGTGGTCGGCTGACACCCGCAAGGTGCCGTTCACGCCGCTGCGGGCAAACTGCACCTCGTCCACGTCGTCGCCTTCGGCGTAGGTGCAACTCATGTCGAAGTCGGCCTCGGCCTGCTCGGCCCATTTCCAGGCCACCTTGCGCGCGCCGCTCAGGCCAAGGTGGTGGTCGCGTCGAATGTGAATGTCTGCCATGTCGTGTTCCGTGGGGCTGAGGTTCAGGGGCGCGCAGACTGCGTGATGGTGACGGGGCTTAACTGCCCCAAGGCCGCATGCCGCGCCGCTTTGGGCTGCGCCGCCAAGGCGCGTACCGCATCATAGAACCGGTTGAAGTCCCGGCCCTCGCGTTCAAACAGCGCCATGAACGCCGGCACTAGTTCGTCGTAGGCCGCCTGGGCGCCAAAGCTGGCGTTGTTGGCCCGCGCCACCCAGGCGTCGTACCCGGCGAAGCCAGCCCAGCGGGTTTTGAGCGTTTCGTAATCGCGCCGAAATGTGGCCATGACCTCGGCCTTGAGGCGCAACTTGTGTTCGTCGTCCCAGCGGCTGTCGCTGTAAATGGCCTGCAGTTCCCCGCGCACCCCGCGCGTGAGGGCTCGAAACTGCTGGCGCCGCTCGTCGAACACCCGGTAGGTCTCCCGCGCACTTTCGCTGGCCTCTTGCGCCAGCCAGCGAGCGCCGCCCAGGCGCTCTACGGCGGTGGCAAACGATTCGTTGAACATGGTGTCGTCTTTGGCGTACACCACCTGGTGAGCGAGTTCGTGAAACAGCAGGCGCGCCAGCTCGCCTTCGGGGTAGCCCATGAAGGTGTTGAGCAGCGGGTCACCGCCGGCCCAGTTCATCCAGCCCAGGGTGGAATACGCCGGCACCGGGTACACCGTCACTTCCAGCGTGTCGGGCAGGCTGCGGGCAAAGGCCTGCGCATCGGCCTCGCTGAAATAGCCCTTGTAGCCCACACAGCCCGCCACCGGAAAGCACCAGGTGTGCAGCGTCAGCGAAAGGGCGGGCGCCGCCACCACGTTGTAAACCGCCGCGCGGCGCTGCAGGTCGGCGTAGCGGTGGTAGCTGGCGTTGTCGGGCAGGGCCAGTTCGGTCACCGCAAAGGCTCGGATGCGCTGGGCCAGCAGCAGGCGCTGTTTCAGGTTGGCGGGTGTCTGGTGGTCGTCCAGCCAGTCTTGCACCGGCCTGGCTGCGTGCATCAGGCGCAGGTGCCCGGTCACCGACTGCCAGTAGTAGCCAACCCCCAGGTCGCGGCTGGCGCAGCCCGACAGGGCCAGCGCCAGCGCCAGGGCGGTCAGCGTGGCGCGCCAGCGCATCAGGTGCTCTCGGGCAGCCCGGCCACTTCAACCAGGCAGTCGTAAAACACCGGGCCATTGCCCATGTCGGTCAGCTTCTGGCTGGTGAGTTCGTTCACGTTGGTGCCAAACGGCCCCAGCTTGCGCCACCACACACCCAGCCCGTTGACCACGCCCGGCCGCGCGCGCGCGCTCACCTTGACCTTGCAGCGGTATTCACCGCGGTCGTTGAACACGCGCACCATGCGTCCGGTCTGGATGCCACGCGCCAAGGCGTCGTCGGCGTGCATCTCCAGCAGGGGTTCGCCTTCCATGTCGCGCAAGCTTTTCACGTTGACGAAGGTCGAGTTCAGGAAGTTGCGCGCTGGCGGCGAGATCATGGCCAGCGGGAAATGTGGGCTGCTGCCTGCGACCTCGAAGTTGGGCAGGTGGTCGGGCAGACCGTCTTGGCCCTGCGCGGCCAGCCGGGGGCTGAAAAAGGTGCAACGGCCTGACGGGGTGGGGAAGCCCCCGTGGGCAAACGGCGCCTCGGGCAGGGGCAGGGTGGCGTAGCCCTGTTCCAGCAGCGTCTCAAAGCTAACCGTGTCGCCAAAGGCGGTGCGGCACAGTTGCAGGTCGTCGTCGGCAAAGCATGGGTCGTCAAAACCCAGGCGCGTGGCCAGCGCGCGGAAGATGTCGGTGTTGGTGCGCGCCTGGCCCAGCGGGGCAATGGCAGGGAGGTTCAGCAGCACGTCGGTGTGGCCGTAGCTGGTGTGTATGTCCCAGTGCTCCAGCTGGGTGGTGGCCGGCAAAATGTAGTCGGCGTAGTCGGCCGTGTCGGTCTGGAAGTGTTCCAGCACCACGGTGAACAGGTCGTCGCGCGCAAAGCCCTGCACCACCTTGCCCGACTCGGGCGCCACCGCCACCGGGTTGCTGTTGTAAACGATGAGTGCTTCGATGCGCGGGCCGAATTCCGGCGACGCTTCGCGCAACAGGTCGTTGCCAATGGTGACCATGTTGATGGTGCGCGGTGTGCGCTGGCCCAGCAAATCGGGCCGATGCAGCGCCGCACGTTGCACCGAAAAATGCCCCGATGCCGACATCAGCAAACCACCCGCTCGGTGCCGCCAGGCGCCCACCAGTGCCGGCAGGCAGGCCACGGCGCGCACCGCGTTGCCGCCGCCGCGCACGCGCTGCATGCCGTAGTTGAGCCGGATGGCTGCGGGTTTCGTCGTGCCGTAGGCGCGCGCCAGGTCGGTGATTTGCTGCACCGGCACGCCGCACACGGCGGCTGCGCGCTCGGGCGGCCATTGCAAGGCGCGCTCGCGCAGGCCTTCCCAGCCTTCGGTGTGTTGGGCGATGTAGTCGTGGTCCAGCCAGTCGTGCTGTATCAGCTCGTGCATCAGGGCCAGCGCCAGGGCGGCGTCGGTGCCCGGGCGCAGGGCAATGTGCTCATGGCATTTTTCGGCGGTTTCGCTGCGCCGGGGGTCAATGCACACCAGCCGCGCACCGTCGCGCTTGGCTTGCTGCGCGAGGCGCCAGAAATGCAGGTTGCTCGCAATCGAGTTGCTGCCCCAGATGAGAATCAGCCGGGACTCGGCAAAGTGCTCGACCTTCATGCCGACCTTGCCACCCAGGGTGTTCATCAAGCCCTCGGCGGCGGCCGATGCGCAGATGGTGCGTTCCAGGTGCGCGGCCCCCAGCTGGTGGAAGAAGCGCGCGGCCATGCCTTCGCCCTGCACCAGGCCCATGGTGCCGGCGTAGCTGTAGGGCTGAATGGCCTGCGGGTCGCGCGCTGCAATGGCTTTGAGGCGGGCAGCGATGTCGTCCAGCGCGGTGTCCCAGTCCACCGGTTCAAAGTGCCCGCTGCCTTTCGGCCCCACCCGCTTGAGCGGCTGCAGCAGGCGCTCGGGGTGGTAGCTGCGCTCGGTGTACCTGGATACTTTGGTGCACAGTGCGCCATCGGTGTGGCGGTGTGCCGGGTTGCCCTGCACGCGTATGGCCACGCCGTTTTCAACGGTGGTGATGAGCGCGCAGGTGTCTGGGCAGTCGTGCGGGCAGGCGCCTCGCACGGCTTTTTGTATCGGGCTTGTCGGCTGATGGCTGCCGGAGGTCGGCTCAGACATGGTCAAAACCAGTGTATGTTGTAGGGTACATAAGTATTCATCCCGGGGTCTGCCGCGCAGGAATCGGACAAAGAAAAACAGCATATCAGGAGAACCCGTATGCGACGTCGTGAGGTCATTTCAAACGTGGGGACGCTGCTGGGCGCGGCTACCATGGGGGCTTGGAGCAGCAGCGCGCAGGCGCAAAGTGCCGGTGTGAGCGACACACGGATCTTGCTGGGCCAGTCGGCGCCGTTCAGTGGTTCGGCCACGCAGTTGGGCTTGCAATTTCATCTGGGCGCCCAGCTGTATTTTGAAGACTTGAACGCCAAGGGCGGCGTGAACGGCCGCCGCATCGAGATCAAGCGGCTGGACGATGGTTACGAGCCCGAGCGCTGTGTGGCCAACACGAAGCAACTCATCAGCGACGATGTGTTTGCCCTGTTTGGCTATGTCGGCACCCCCACCAGCCTGGCGGCGCTGCCGCTGGCCACCGAGGCCAAAGTGCCCTTTTTTGCGCCCTTTACGGGCGCAGAGGCCTTGCGTGAACCCTTCAACCGCTACGCCATGCATGTGCGGGCTTCGTATTTCGACGAGACCGCCGCGATCGTGCGCCAGGTGACGGCAGTGGGTATCAAGAAAATTGCGGTTTTCTACCAAAACGACGCCTACGGCAAGACCGGGCTGGAGGGTGTGGCCCGCGCCATGAAGGGTCTTGGTCTGGAGCCTGCGGCCCTGGGCACGGTGGAGCGCAACACCGTTGATGTGGAGCAGGCGATCAAAACCATCATGGCGGTGAAGCCCGAAGCCATTGTGCAGATTGGCGCGTACAAGGCCTGCGCCACCTTCATTCGGCTCGCCCGCCGACAGGGGTTCGTGGGCAACTTTTACAACGTGTCGTTCGTGGGCACGCAGGCGCTCATGGATGAGCTGGGTGCCGAGGCTCGTGGCGTGGTGGTGAGCCAGGTGATGCCCTTTCCTTATGCGCCCGTGACCCGGTTGTCGGGTGACTACCTGGCCGCGTTGAAAGACAAGCGCGGAGTGGTGCCCAACTACTCGGGCATGGAAGGTTTCGTGGCGGCCAAGGTGTTTGCCGAAGCGGTGAAGCGGGCCGGGCGCGCGCTGACCCGCGATGCGTTTATTACCGCCATTCAGGGCATGCAAAATGTCAACCTGGGGGGCTTTCCGGTGGATTTTTCCCCCAGCAAACACACGGGCTCCAAGTTCGTTGAGCTGACCCTTCTGACCGAAGACGGTCGCATCCGCCGCTGATTCTCTTGCCACCACCCGGCGGTTGTTAGGGGTGTCGCCCACGGGGCGCTGGTACCGGGCGGGTCTTCGGTACCATGGTCGTTTTTCAACCTGGTGCCGGCCTGCGGCACTGAGAGGCGCCCATGCAACTGATCGACTCCATCCTGACCCAGGCGGCGGGTATTGCCGCTGTGCGGCGTGACATCCACGCCCACCCCGAACTCTGTTTTCAAGAGGTGCGCACGGCCGATGTGGTGGCCCAAAAGCTGACCGAGTGGGGCATTGAGGTGCGCCGCGGTCTGGGCACCACAGGCCTGGTGGGCATCGTGCACGGGCGCGATGGCGGCGCCTGCGGCCGGGCCATTGGCCTGCGTGCCGACATGGACGCCCTGCCCATGCAGGAGCACAACACCTTTGCACACGCCAGCCAGCACGCCGGCAAGATGCACGCCTGTGGCCACGACGGGCACACCGCCATGCTGCTGGCAGCAGCCCAGCATTTTGCCAAGCACCGCCATTTTGACGGCACGGTGGTCCTGATCTTCCAGCCGGCCGAAGAAGGCGGCGGTGGCGCACGCGAGATGATCAAGGACGGCCTTTTTGAACAGTTTCCAGTGGAAGCGGTGTTTGGCATGCACAACTGGCCCGGCCTGCCGGTGGGCACGTTTGCTGCCAGCACCGGTCCGGTGATGGCGTCCAGCAACGAGTTTCACATCGTCATACGCGGCAAGGGTGCGCACGCCGCGCTGCCGCACAACGGCATCGACCCGGTGCCCGTGGCCTGCCAGATGGTGCAGGCCTTTCAGACCATCATCACCCGCAACAAAAAGCCGGTGGACGCGGGCGTGATCTCGGTCACCATGATCCACACCGGCGAGGCCACCAACGTGGTGCCCGACAGCTGCGAGATCCAGGGCACGGTGCGCACCTTCACCTACGAGGTGCTGGACATGATCGAGCGCCGCATGGGCGAGATCGCCCAGCACACCTGCGCCGCTTTTGGTGCCACCTGCGAATTCCAGTTCAAGCGCAACTACCCGCCCACCATCAACCACCCGGTGGAGACCGCCTTTGCCCGGGCTGTGATGGCCGAGATTGTGGGAGCGGACAAGGTGCTGGACCAGGAGCCCACCATGGGCGCCGAAGACTTTGCCTACATGCTGCAAGAGCGGCCCGGTTGCTACGCCTTCATTGCCAATGGCGACGGCGCGCACCGAGAGATGGGCCACGGCGGCGGTCCCTGCATGCTGCACAACCCGAGCTACGATTTCAACGACGACCTGATACCGCTGGGTGCCACCTTCTGGGTGCGCCTGGCCGAGAAATGGCTGGCCCAGCCCCGCACCGGGGCGGGCGCATGATCAGCGCGCAAGCCGCGTTTTCGCCGTCCTACGCCCGCGCGCGGGTGCAGTTCCTGGAGGGGGCTGCCACCGCCGGCATGGCCATCACCAGCCACAACCACCCGTTGCCCGGCAGGGACGGCGAGACCCTGGCGATGGACGTGGCGATGGACGGCGCACCCGACGCCGAGCGCCTGCTCATCGTCAGCAGCGCCTGCCACGGGGCTGAAGGCTACTGTGGCTCCGGCGTGCAGGTGTTTGCCACCCACGACGCCGAATGGCGCGCACACGCCCGCGCGGCCGGGGTGGCGGTGTTGTACATCCACGCGCTCAACCCGCATGGCTTTTCATTTGTGCGCCGTGTGACCCACGAAAACGTGGACCTCAACCGCAACTTTCAGGACTTCAGCCAGCCCCTGCCGCAGAACCCGGCCTACGCCGAGCTGCATGCGCTGCTGTTGCCCCACGACTGGCCGCCGCAGCCCGACAACCAGGCCGCGATAGACGCCTATGTGGCCACCCACGGCCTGGCGCGTTACCAGGCCGCGGTGTCGCAGGGGCAGCATGCGTTTGCCGACGGCCTGTTTTTTGGCGGCACAGCGCCCACCTGGAGCAACCTGACCCTGCGCCAGGTGTTGCGCAGCCATGCGCGAAAGGCCCGCCGACTGGCCTGGATCGACCTGCACACCGGGCTGGGCCCGAGCGGTGTGGGCGAGCGCATTTGTGCGTGTCGCGACGAGCCCGCCGCGCTGGCCCGGGCCCGCCGCTGGTGGGACGGCAGCGGTCAGACGCCGGTCACCTCCATCTACGACGGCAGCTCCACGTCGGCGCGCCTGACCGGGCTGATGTGGGGTGCGGCCTACGAAGAGTGCCCGCAGGCCGAGTACACCGGCATGGCGCTGGAATACGGGACCTTGCCCATTGAAGACGTGATCAACGCTTTGCGTGGGGACCACTGGCTGCACCAGCATCCCGAAGCGCCGGCGGCGTTGCGACAGGCCATCAAGCAGCGCATGCTGGACACATTTTATGTCAACACCGATACCTGGCGCGCCCAGGTGGTGGCGCAGGCGCGGCAGGCGCTGTTTCAGGCGGTGGATGGTTTGAACACGCCCTGAGCCGGTACCCAGAGCGGTCGCCTGCCGCAGGCGCTTACGTGCGAAGCGCCACGCGGGCGGCGTCCACGTACAGCCGCTCCATGGCGTCCAGGGGTTCAAAGGCGGCGCAGCGTTCTTGCAGGCTCAGCGCTTGCTCGGCGGCGCTCTCGCCTTCCAGCATCAACAGCCCGCTCGCGTATTCACCCAGTGTGATGGGTGAGTCCGGGTTGAGCGCCAGGGCCTGCTGGTACAAGGCCAGCCCGGTGTCTTTTCGCGCGCCGTAGGTCATGCCGCCAATGAGGCTGCCCACCTTGTCGATCACTTCGGCATGAAACGCCGCCAGCGCCAGGTGGGCGTCTGCGTGGTGGGGCGCCAGCCGCAGGGTGGTTTCCAGCGCGGTTTTGATGCGCAACCCCAGCCCTTGTGCCAGCGCCTTGGCCACACTGATGCCCTGGCTGTAGCGGCCCAATGCGTAGGCTTCCCAATACCAGGCGCCAGCCAGATCGGGCGCCTGCTGTTGCTGGGCCTCGGCCCGGCTGGCCGCTGTTTTCAACAACAGCAGGCGTGCTTCTTCGCGGGGTTCGAGGTAGTTGGCGTAAATGCAGGTGGCCTTGTTGGCCACGGTGGCGCCGGCAGCATCCAAGGCCAGCCCAGCTTCTGCGGCTTGCTGAAAGTCGCCGTTGTGAAACAGCGCCCAGGCGCGCAGCACATCGGGCTCGGTCGGCAGCGGTTCCGCGTCGCCGCGGTGCAGGCGCGCCCAGTGGTCCGGCAGGCTCGCTGCGTCGAAACGGTACGCGCCCGGGTACGGGAAAGGGGGCCATTGGTGCATGTGTGTGGCTTGGACCGGTTCAGGTTGGGGCGGTGTACGCGCCGGTGAGCTGCAGCAGGTGCTGGCGCTGACTGGCTTCCAGGTAGGGCGCCAGCAGGTTGAGCACATGGTAGGCGCCGCGCATCAGCGCTTGCTGCGCGTTGTCGGGTTCCAGCGCGTTGCGGGGGTCGCGCACATATTCAAAACTCAGCCAGTAGGTCAGCACCACCACCATGCAGTGGGCGGTGGGCTCCACTTCGCGTGCGTCAATGTCGACCGCGCCGCTGCGGCTCATGCTGGCCAGCAAGGCGCGGATGGCGCGGGTCTTGTTTTTCAGCACCGCCTGAAAGTGGGTCTCGAGCATCCGGTTTTTGGACAACAGGTCGTTCAGGTCACGGTACAAAAAACGGTAAGCCCAGATGGTTTCAAACAGCGAGTGCATGAAAAACCAGGCGTCTTCTACGTTGCGCACACCATCGCTGGCATTGAGCAGCTCGCTCAGCGAGCGCTCGTAGCGTTCAAACAGCGAGTTGATGAGTTCGTCTTTGGCCGGGTAGTGGTAGTACAGGTTGCCGGGGCTGATACCGAGTTCGGCCGAGATCAGCGTGGTCGACACGTTGGGCTCACCAAAGCGGTTGAACAGTTCGAGCGTCACCTCCAGAATGCGCTCTGCGGTGCGGCGAGGGGCTTTTTTGACCATGTGGCGTGTGTCCTTTGGCCCGCTCAGTGGCTGCGCGTGGGGTGTTGGGGCAGCCCGAGTTGGTGTTGCAGCTGGTCCAGTGTGGCGTGCAGCCGCTGGGTGGCTGATGCGCCTCGCCCCTTTTGCGCCTTGGCCCGGCGCCGCGCGGGTGCCAGCAGGTGCCGCGCGGGGTCGTTCAGCGCGGCGGTGTCCAGGTGCACGCCGTGACGGGCCAGCTTCGGCGCCAGTTCGGCCTGGCGTTCGAGCAAAAGCTGCCGCGTCTGCTGGTAGGCGTGTTCGGCCATTTCGCGGCGCTGGCGGTAGCTAAAGGTGTTGGCAAAAAACAGCTCGGCATCGCGCTGGTCGGGTTCGATCAACACGATGTCGCTCTCGGGGTAGGCTCGTTCGTAGTGCTTCAGCCCCAGCGCCAGCCGCGAATGGATCATCGAGCGAAAGGTCTGGCTCATCACGGCGGGAAAGCCGCCTTCCACCAGCGAGGGGATGCGTTTGGTGCTGCGCGGGTGCTCACTGGCGTGAAACGGCACCAGCGGGTTCAGGCACAGCAGCAGGCCCACGCCCTCGTCCAGTGCCACGGTGGCGTGCAGGGTTTTCTTGAGGGCACCGTCCACATAGTACTTGCCTTCAATATTGACCGGCGGGAACAGCCCAGGCAGCGCGGCGCTGGCCTGTATGGCCCGCGAAATGGGTACGTGGTCCCAGCCTGGGCGGCCAAACGGGGCGGCGTTGCCGGTATCGAGCTGGGTGGCCACCAGCGTCAGGCGCGCACGCAACTCGCGGAAGTCGTTGCTGCGGCCCTCGCGGCTGAACAAGTGCTCAATGTGCTGGTGAATACCCTCGTTGTCGAGCAGGCCGGTGGGCAAGGCGGCACCCAGCCGCTCAAAGGCGTTGGTCAGCGGCTTGCCCTGCACACCCCAGGCCCACAGGGCGCTGCCCAGCAGGCCTGGCAGGCGCTGCAGGCGGTGTCCAAACTCGCCCCAGGCGGGCTTGAGCAGCCAGGAGGGATCGAAGTTTTCTGGATTGGGCAGGTCTTCAATGAACATGGCGCAGAGCTGGCGCGGTGTCATGCCGTTGGCCAGTCCTGCCGCAATGAAGCCCCCGGCCGACACACCCACGTAGTGGTCGCAGGCATTGAAGTCCAGACCTTGCAGGCAGTCGTCCAGGGCGCACAGCGCACCTATTTCGTAGATGGCACCCAGCGGCCCGCCACCGGCCAGGGCCACCGCAATGCGGGGGCGCGCACGCCGTTCGGTGCGCTGGCGCGCAGCAGGCGCGGTGGAGCGGGCGGGAGCTTGGCGGGCTTGCATCATGCGTTCGAGTGTAGACCTCGGAGGTTGCTGGAAGTGCTGCGCTGCAGCATGCCTGGCAGGCGTAAAAAAGGGACGTCAAGCGTCCCTTCTCGTGTCTGGCAATGCGCTGCCAGGTTGTCGTTCAGACGGCTTCGACCACGGGTTCAGCCGCCTTGCGTGGCGCGGCCTTGCGGGCCACTTTTGCTGCGGCTTTGGCCGGCGCTTTGGCCGCCGGTTTTGCAGGGGTTTTGGCGGCAGTCTTGGCTGGGGCTTTCACGGTAGCCTTGCGCGCAGCGGGCTTGGCCGCTGCCTTGACCGGGGCCTTGGTGGCCGCCTTGGCCGGCACTTTGCCGCCCAGGCGGTGCACCGCCTGGCTCAGGGTGTCAATGCGCTCCATCAGCGATTCGATGTCGCGCGCCGAGGGCACGCCAAGCTTGTTCAGCGCCTTGGCCACACGGTCTTCAAAAATGTTTTCCAGCTTGTCCCATTGGCCTGCGGCTTTGCTGGAGATGTCCGTGGCCATGTTGCTCACCCGGTTGGTGGCTTCAGAGATGCGCTCTTCGGCCACGGCCTGTGTCTTGCGCTGAATCGACAGACCCTCTTTCACCAGCGAGTCAAAGGCTTTGCCGCCTTCTTCCTGGGCCTTGGAAAAAGCGCCCAGACCGGCCAGCCAGATCTGCTGTGCCGAATCTTTGATGGCGCCCGACAGGGGCGAGTTGAAGCTGGCTGCAGCGGCTTTTTTGTCGGTGCCAGATTTCTGGATTTTCTTGACCATGGTGAACTCCAAGGAATGCGTTAAGGGTAATGTGGGCAGGGCGATTGGCCCGTGACGTGCTGGCAATGTAAGCCGGCAGGCCCCCGCCTGTGTAGGGGCGCGTGACTAAAGCGAGCGCTTGAACACATGCGGTGGACAGCGGTCGGGCAGGCGGTGTTGAGCGCGGGTTATTGCGGAATCGCCGGACCGCATTCGTGGGCAAAAATGGGGGGTTGAATGGCCGTCATTTTTCAGTACCGCGAACGCAGAAAACCGCAATCAGGAGTCCTTATGCATTATTTCGTGACCGGAGCGACCGGTTTCATTGGCAAGCGCTTGGTCAAAAAACTGCTGGAGCGCAAGGGCTCGGTGGTGCACTTCCTGATCCGCCAGGCGAGCGAAGGCAAGGTGCCCGCGTTGCTCGAATACTGGGGCGTTGGCCCGGCGCGGGCCGTGCCCGTGTTTGGTGACCTGACGAGCAAAAAACTGGGCGTCAGTGCCGACATGGTGAAAGCCCTCAAGGGCCAGGTGGACCACTTCTACCACCTGGCGGCGGTGTACGACCTGGAGGCTGACGCCGAGAGCCAGATCGCCGTGAACATTGATGGCACGCGCAACACGGTGGAGCTGGCCAAGGCCATCGGCGCGAAGCATTTCCACCATGTGTCGTCCATCGCAGCAGCCGGCCTGTACGAGGGCGTGTTCCGCGAGGACATGTTTGACGAGGCCGAGAACATCGACCACCCGTATTTCATGACCAAGCACGAGAGCGAAAAGATCGTGCGCAACGAATGCAAAGTGCCCTGGAGCGTGTACCGGCCGGCGCTGGTGGTGGGCGACAGCCAGACCGGCGAGATGGACAAGATCGACGGGCCCTATTACTTCTTCAAGTTGATCCAGCGCATGCGCCAGATCTTGCCGCCCTGGATGCCCAGCGTGGGCCTGGAGGGCGGTCGTATCAACATCGTGCCGGTGGACTTCGTGGTGGATGCGCTCAACCACATCAGCCACCACAAGCGCGCCAGTGGCCAGTGCTTCCACCTGGTCGACCCCATGGGCTACCGCGTGGGCGATGTGCTCGACATTCTGAGCAAGGCCGCGCACGCGCCCAAGATGAATCTGTTCATCAACGCCGCGTTGATGGGCTTCATACCCAAGAGCGTGAAGAAGGGCCTGATGGCGCTGGCACCGGTGCGCCGCGTGTACCGCGCCATCATGCAAGACCTCGGGCTGCCCGAGGACATGATGAACTTCGTCAACTACCCGACGCGGTTTGACTGCCGCGAAACGCTGGTCGCGCTCAAGGGCAGCGGCATTGCGTGCCCGAACCTCAAGGACTACGCCTGGCGCCTGTGGGACTATTGGGAACGCCACCTCGACCCGGACCTGCACATCGACCGCAGCCTGAAGGGCACGGTCGCGGGCAAGGTGGTGCTGGTCACCGGCGGCAGCTCCGGCATTGGCCTTGCTGCGGCACACAAGTTTGCAGAAGCGGGTGCGGTGACGATCATCTGCGGGCGCGACCAGGACAAGCTAGATGAGGCCTGCAAGGAAGCCCAGGAAAAGGGCTATGCCTTCATCGCCTACGCCGCCGACATTGCGGACATGGCCGACGCAGACCGCTTTGTGCAACTGCTGATCGCCAACCACGGCGGTGTCGATTTCCTGATCAACAACGCGGGCCGCTCGATCCGCCGAGCCATTGAAGGCAGCTACGACCGCTTCCACGATTTCGAGCGCACCATGCAGCTCAACTACTTTGGCTGCCTGCGCGTGACCATGGGCCTGCTGCCGGGCATGGTGGCCAAACGCAAGGGCCATGTGGTCAACATCAGCTCCATTGGCGTGCTGACCAATGCGCCTCGGTTCAGTGCCTACGTGGCCAGCAAGGCCGCGCTGGATGCGTGGACGCGCTGCGCGTCGAGCGAGTTTGCCGACCAGGGCATCAGCTTCACCACCATCAACATGCCGCTGGTGCGCACGCCGATGATCGCGCCGACCCAGATCTACAAAAATGTGCCGACTCTGGCGCCTGAAGAGGCGGCTGACATGATCGCGCAGGCCTGCATTTTCAAGCCGGTGCGCATTGCGACGCGATTGGGCGTGACAGGGCAGGTGTTGCACGCGTTTGTGCCACGGGTGGCGCAGATCGTGATGAACACCAGTTTTCGCATGTTCCCGGATTCTTCTGCGGCGAAGGGGGAGAAGGGGGCCAAGCCACAGTTGTCGCCGGAGGCGGTGGCTATGCAGCAGATGATGCGGGGGATTCACTTCTGATTTCTTTGCCTTTGTGTTGTTCGCTTTCGTGGCTTTTGTGGCTTTTGTGGGCCGGGTCTCGGCCCGGCGGCCGCCTTACTTTTCTTTGCTTCGCCAAAGAAAAGTAAGCAAAAGAAAGGCGAGCCGGATGCGCTGTCCCTCCGCTGCGCTGCGGGCACACTGCGTTGCTCGGTCTGGGCGGGGTCGGGCTGAACTCGCCTTCGGCTCAAACAACGCCCGCCCTGATCCGCCCAGCCCTGCGCTACTCGCCAGCGCATGACGGCGGAACCCGGAAGCGGGTACGGATACGGGGACACGCTCTCCGGCGGAGTGATGGGTATTGACTTCACCCCTGCCCCAGAGGGAGAGGGAGCCCGGCACGCAGCTCTGGGAGGGAAGTCCGTTCCAGAATCCGATCCCGCTTTTTGCTGTGTGGCCGGGCTGAGCAGCGCAGGGGCGAGCGGATCAGGGCGGGCGTTGTTTGAGCGCAGCGAGTTCAGCCCGACCCCGCTCGACGTGAGCAGCGCAAGGCACCGCGCAGCGGCCCGGGCTTCGGCTCGCCTTTTCTTTGCTTACTTTCTTTTGGCGAAGCAAAAGAAAGTGAGGCGCCGCCGGGGCGCGACCCGGCACGCCACAGGCGCCAAAAATGCAGATCACGACGCCTACAATTTGCCAAACGTCAACCCGCCGGAAAGCAAAGAATGACCACCCACACCCCAGTAGACCTCTCCCACATCCACCCCCGCGAAAAAGCTGAAATTCTGGCCCAGGCCCTGCCCTACATCCGCAAGTACCACGGCAAAACCATGGTCATCAAGTACGGCGGCAACGCCATGACCGACCCGGCCCTGCAGCAAGACTTTGCCGAGGACGTGGTGCTGCTCAAGCTCGTGGGCATCAACCCGGTGGTGGTGCATGGCGGTGGCCCGCAGATTGAAACGCTGTTGCAGCGCCTGGGCAAAAAAGGCGAGTTCATCCAGGGCATGCGCGTGACCGACGCCGAAACCATGGAAGTGGTCGAGTGGGTGTTGGGCGGCGAGGTGCAGCAAGACATCGTGGGCCTGATCAACGCCGCGGGTGGCAAGGCGGTGGGGTTGACCGGGCGCGACGGCGCCATGATTCGCGCCCAGAAGCTTCGCCTAGCCGACCAGCAAGACCCCAGCCGGGAGCACGACGTGGGCCAGGTGGGCGACATCGTCAGCATCGACCCGAGCGTGGTCAAGGCTTTGCAGGACGACCAGTTCATTCCGGTCGTCAGCCCGATCGGTTTTGGCGAGCACAACGAGAGCTACAACATCAACGCCGACGTGGTGGCGGCCAAGCTGGCCACCGTGCTGCAGGCTGAAAAGCTGCTCATGCTCACCAACATCCGCGGCGTGCTCGACAAAGAAGGCCAACTCTTCACCGAGTTGACGCCGCGCCGCATTGACGAGTTGTGCGAAGACGGCACCATCAGCGGCGGCATGATTCCCAAAATTGCCGGCGCGCTGGACGCGGCCAAGAGCGGTGTCAACGCGGTGCACATCATCGACGGGCGTGTGCCCCACGCGCTGCTGCTGGAAGTGTTGGGCAACGAGCCTTTCGGCACCATGATCCGTTCACACTGAGGTCTTTTTCCGTGCGGCATGGGGTAGGCGGCGGGGCCGCAAACCCCTGTGCGAGAATCAAAATGTAAGCAGGGGAAGACAACCACCGGGCCGGGAACGCAGCCCGCCAGCCGAACACGAACGGACCGACTGCCCATGACACCCAACGGCCCAGAGCCCATGCCCACCGCGGCATCTGACGACACCCAACGCCACGAGACGGCCGAGCCAGCTGAAGGCTCGGCGGGGCGCAAGCGCCCCAAGCCGGGTGAGCGCCGGGTGCAAATTTTGCAGGCCCTGGCCACCATGCTGGAGCAGCCGGGCTCCGAGCGCATCACCACGGCGGCACTGGCCGCTCGGCTCGGCGTGAGCGAGGCCGCCCTGTACCGCCATTTCGCCAGCAAAGCGCAAATGTTTGAAGGTTTGATCGAGTTCATCGAGCAATCGGTGTTCGGCCTGATCAACCAGCTGGGCGACCGCGAGCCCGATCCGCTGCTGCGCTCGCGCCGCTTGGTCACGCTGCTGCTGCAGTTTGGTGAAAAGAACCCTGGCATGGCGCGCGTCATGGTGGGTGACGCGCTGGTGTTTGAAAACGATCGCCTGCAGCAGCGCATGAACCTGTTTTTCGACAAAATTGAAGCCGCCCTGCGGCAGAACCTGCGCGAGGCGGCGGTGCTGGTGGGCACATCCACGCCGACCGTGGACGCGCAGGCAGACGCTTCGGTCATCACCGCGTTTTGCGCCGGCCGGCTGCAACGGTTTGCACGCAGCGGTTTCAAGCGCGTGCCCACCGAAAGCCTGGAACACAGCCTGTGTTTGCTGCTACCGGCTGGCCGACTCTGAGCGTGAGCAGCCAGGGGCAAAGAGCAACGCATTGAACTACGGGTTAACCCTTGTCGGGCGGCTGTCCTGGCGGTTTTAGGGCTTGTGCTCTAAGCAATTCCCCATAAAAAAAGCCCTGCAATGCACCGCAGGGCTTTTTTTGCGGTAAAAATAGCACGACCGTTCGATTTATCGCGCGGTTTGCTTTTTTCGCCACCCAACGCGGCCCTGCCGCCCCCACCGCATGAGCGTCACGTCCATTGTTCGCCGTTCGCAAAGCGCCAGCGCCGCCAGCAAGCCGATGCAAAAAGGCCAGCAAACCAAGGCAGCGATTGTCGAGGCCGCCCTTGGCCTGGCCACGCAGATCGGCCTGGAAGGTTTGTCCATCGGTGCGCTGGCCGAGGTCATGCAGATGAGCAAGTCGGGCGTTTTTGCCCACTTCGGTTCGCGTGAAGAGTTGCAAATTTCGGTGGTGCGCGAGTACCACACGCGGTTTGAAGAAGAGGTGTTTTACCCCGCGATGTCCGCACCGCGTGGCTTGCCGCGCCTGCGGGCCATGTTTGACAACTGGATGAAGCGCACCTCGGTGGAAATCGACTCGGGTTGCATCTACATCAGCGGCGCGGTGGAGTTTGACGACCGCCCGGGCCCTGTGCGCGACGCGCTGGCCAGCTCGGTCAACACCTGGTTATCGGCAATGCGCCGGGCGGTGGAACTCGCCGTGGCCGAGGGCCATCTGAACCCCGACACGGACGCCGACCAGATGGCTTTTGAAATCCATGCCCTCATTCTGGCGCTGCACTACGAAGCCCGCTTTTTGCGCAGCCCCGACTCGTTGCGCCGCGCCTTGAAAGCTTTTGAGGGCATCGTGGGGCGCTTCAGCTCACCCGCACCCGCCGCGGCCAGCCCCGCGCGCGTTTCTCGGGCGCGCAAACCCCGCGCTGCCTGACCCTTTTTCTCTCACAAACCCATTTCAGGAGTTTTTCATGCCCGTCTACAACCCGCCTTTGCGCGACATGCAGTTTGTGATGCACGAGGTGCTGCACGTCACCGACGAATTCAAGTCGATGCCCCAGCACGCCGACACCGATGTGGACACCATCAACGCGGTGCTGGAAGAGGCGGGCAAGTTCGCGTCCCAGGTGATTTTTCCGCTGAACATCAGCGGCGACACCGAGGGCTGCAAGCTCAACCGCGACACCCACGAAGTGACCACGCCCACCGGCTTCAAGGAAGCCTACAAAACCTACGTGGACGGTGGTTGGGCTGCTCTGAGCTGTGACCCTGCCTACGGCGGTCAGGGCTTGCCGCTGGTGGTGAACCAGTGCCTGTACGAAATGATGAACAGCGCCAACCAGGCCTGGACCATGTACCCTGGCCTTACGCACGGCGCCTATGCTTCGCTGCACACGCACGGCACCGACGAGCAGAAGGCCACCTACCTGCACAAAATGACCAGTGGCGAATGGACCGGCACCATGTGCCTGACCGAACCCCACTGCGGCACCGACCTGGGCCTGATGCGCACCAAGGCCGAGCCACAGGCCGACGGCACCTACAAACTCACCGGCAACAAGATCTTCATCAGCGCCGGTGAACACGACATGGCCGACAACATCATCCACCTGGTGTTGGCCCGCCTGCCCGATGCGCCCCCCGGCATCAAGGGCGTGAGCCTGTTCATCGTGCCCAAGTTTCATGTGAACAAGGACGGCACGCTGGGCGAGCGCAACGGCATTTACTGCGGTGGCCTCGAACACAAAATGGGCATCCACGGCAATGCCACGGCGCAGATCGTGCTCGACGGCGCGGTGGGCACGCTGGTGGGCCAGCCCAATAAGGGCATGCAGGGCATGTTTGTCATGATGAACGCTGCCCGCCTGGGCGTGGGCAACCAGAGCCTGGGGCTGACCGAGGTGGCTTACCAGAACGCCCTGGCGTATGCCAAAGACCGCATCCAGATGCGCAGCCTGACCGGCCCCAAGGCCAAAGACAAACCGGCCGACCCGATCATCGTGCACCCCGATGTGCGCCGCATGTTGCTCACCGCCAAGGCCTACGCCGAAGGCGGCCGCGCGCTGGCCATTTACAGCTCGGTGCTGCTGGAAAAGTCGCACAACCACCCCGACGAAAAGGTGCGCAAAGAGAGCGACGAAATGCTGTCGCTGCTGACGCCCATCGTCAAAGCCTTCCTGACCGACAACGGCTACAACGCCGCCACCCAGTGCCAGCAGGTGTTTGGTGGCCACGGTTACATCAAGGAATGGGGCATGGAGCAGCATGTGCGCGACGCCCGCATCAACATGATTTATGAGGGCACCAACACCATCCAGAGCCTGGACTTGCTGGGCCGCAAGGTGCTGGGCAACAACGGCGCCACGCTGAAGAAATTTGGCAAGCTGGTGGGCGCGCTGGTGCAAGAAGAGGGCGTGAATGAGAAAATGGCCGAGTTCATCAACCCCATCGCGGTGCTGGGTGAGCAGATCACCAAGTTCACCATGGAGCTGGGCTTCAAGGGCATGCAAAACGCCGACGAAGTGGGCGCTGCTGCGGTGGACTACCTGCGCGTCGCCGGCCACCTGGTGTTTGGCTATTTCTGGGCCCGCATGGCGCAGGTGGCCTTGCGCGAAATTGCCGCCGGCAACACCGACCCGTTCTATGTGGCCAAGCTGCAGACCGCACGTTTCTACTTTGCCAAGCTGTTCCCCGAAACCGCGACGCTGATGCGCACGGCGCGCACCGGCAGCAAGGTGCTGATGGACACCGACGCGGCCTTGGCTTGAGCCGGTTGATCCCTTCCTCACGTCCCATCTTCAGAGGTGTTCACATGATCAAGACTTCCCTGGCTACCGTTGTTATGGCGGTTTTTGCGACCGGCGCCTGGGCCCAGACCTCCCCCGTGGGCGTCTGGCATTCGATCGACGACAAGACCAAGGAGATCAAGTCCGAGATCGTCATTGCCGACAACGGTGGTGTGCTCTCTGGCAGGGTGGCCAAGCTCTTGCGCAAGGACGCCAAGCAGGACGCGGTGTGCGATCTGTGCACCGACGACCGCAAGGGCAAACCGGTGCTGGGCATGGAAATCATCCGCGATGCCAAGAAAACCGAAGGCAAGGACGTGTGGGAGGGCGGCAAAATTTTGGACCCCGAAAACGGCAAGGCTTACACCCTGCGCCTGACACCGATTGAAGCCGGTAAAAAACTGGAAGTGCGCGGTTCGGTGTTTGGCATTGGGCGCACGCAAACCTGGGTTCGGGTGACCAACTGAAGTACCTCCTCCGCGCCCGGCGCGACCCCTTCAAGGGGGCGGCACCAGCAGCCCGGCCAAGCCGGTTCTGCGGTGCCTCTCGACCGAATCCCCCTCCAGTGCTGCCCATTGAGCAGCGCCCAAAGGAAACCAACTGATGAACCGATTTCAAGTAAAAAAAGTCGCCGTGCTCGGCGCCGGCGTGATGGGCGCGCAGATCGCTGCGCACCTGGTCAACGTCAAAGTGCCGGTGGTGCTGTTCGACCTGCCGGCCAAGGAAGGCCACAAAAACGGCATCGTGACCCGCGCCATCGACAACCTGAAAAAGCTCAAGCCCTCGCCGCTGGGCGTGGCGAGCGACGCCGAGCTGATCGGGCAGGCCAATTACGAAGAGCACATGGAGCAGTTGCGCGACTGCGACCTGATCATCGAAGCGATTGCCGAGCGCATGGACTGGAAGCTCGACTTGTACACCAAGATCGCGCCCTTCCTGGCACCGCACGCGATCGTGGCGAGCAACACCTCGGGCCTGTCGATCACGAAGCTGAGCGAAGCGCTGCCCGAGAGCATCAAACCGCATTTTTGTGGCATCCACTTCTTCAACCCGCCGCGCTACATGACGCTGGTGGAGCTGATCGCCACACCCACCACCGAGCCGCAGGTGCTGGACGACCTGGAAGCCTTTGTCACCAGTGGGCTGGGCAAGGGCGTGGTGCGGGCCAAAGACACGCCCAACTTCATCGCCAACCGCATCGGCATTGCCGGCATGCTGGCCACGATGAAAGAGGTGGACAACTTTGGCCTGACCTTTGACGTGGTGGACGACCTGACAGGCAAGCGCCTGGGCCGCGCCAGCAGCGGCACGTTCCGCACCGCCGACGTGGTGGGGCTGGACACCATGGCCCATGTGGTCAAAACGCTGCAAGACAACCTGTCGCTGGAGAGCGATCCTTTTTACGAGAGCTTCGGCACACCGCCGGTGCTCAAGGCGCTCATTGACGCTGGCCACCTGGGCCAGAAGGCCAAGGCCGGCTTCTTCCAAAAAGTGGGCCGCGACATCTTGCGCTACGAGCTGGAGAGCGGTGAATACGTGCCCGCCGGTGTCAAGGCCGACGAGGTGTATGGCCGCATGCTCAAGCGCCCGGCCGCTGAGCGCCTGAAGTTGCTGCGCAACGCCGAAGGACCGCAAGGCCAGTTTCTGTGGGCGATTCTGCGCAACAGCTTTCATTACGCCGCCGTGCATCTGGCCAGCATTGCCGACACCGCCCGCGACGTGGACCAGGCCATGCGCTGGGGCTTTGGCATGAAGCAAGGTCCGTTTGAGCTGTGGCAAGAAGCCGGCTGGCTGGACGTGGCGAAGATGGTGCAAGAGGACATTGACGCAGGCAAAGCCCTGAGCCGCGCACCGCTGCCCGACTGGGTGTTCAAAGGCCCGGTGGCCGACGCCGGCGGCGTGCACACGGCGCAGGGTTCGTGGAACCCGAGCCAGGGCGTGTTTGAAGCGCGCCGCAGCCTGCCGGTCTACGCACGCCAGCACTTCCCCGAGCTGTTGCTCGGCGAAGCGGGTGCAAAGTATGAAACCGCGGGCACCACCATCGAAGAAAACGACGGCCTGCGTGTGTGGACGCTGGACGGCGAGGTGCTGATCGCCAGTATCAAAACCAAAATGCACGCCATCAGCCCCGACGTGTGCGAAGGCTTGATGGCGGCGGTGGACCTGGCCGAGAAGGAATACCAGGGCCTGGTGGTGTGGTCGGGCGACGAGCCTTTCAGCGCCGGTGCCGACCTGCAAGCCATGCTGCCCGCCTTCATGGCGGTGGGTGTGAGCGCCATTGAAGATGCCGAGGGCTTCATGCAGCAAACCATGCTGCGCCTGCGCTATGCCAACGTGCCGGTGGTGAGCGCCGTGCGCGGCCTGGCGCTGGGCGGTGGCTGCGAACTGGCCGTGCACAGCGCGCGCCGCGTGGTGCACATGGAGAGCTACATCGGACTGGTGGAAGTGGGCGTGGGCCTGGTCCCCGGCGCCGGTGGCCTGACCTACATCGCCCGCCGCGCCGCGGAAAACGCCGAAACCTCCACCGGCAAAGACCTGCTGCCCTTCCTGACCGAAGGCTTCACCGCAGCGGCCATGGCCAAGGTCGGCACCAGCGCGCTGGAATCGCGTCAGCTGGGTTTCGTGCTGCATTCCGATGTGATCGTTCCCCACAAAGACGAGCTGCTGTTTGTGGCCATCAACGAAGCCAAGGCCCTGTTTGTCGGCGGCTACCGCGCACCGCACAAGCGCCTGTTCCCGGTGGCTGGCCGTTCGGGCAAAGCCACCATTCTGGGCAGCCTGGTCAACATGCGCGACGGCGGTTTCATCAGCCAGCACGACTTCCACATCGCGTCGCTGATTGCGCACGTGGTGACCGGTGGCGACGTGGACCCCGGCACGCTGGTGAGCGAAGAGTATTTGATGACGCTGGAGCGCCAGGCGTTTTGCTCGCTGATCGTGCACCCGAAGACGCAGGAGCGGATTCTGGGGATGCTGAACACCGGGCGCCCTGTGCGGAACTGACGCAATGCAGTCGACCGAGGCCGCAGTGACTTACCCCCTCTCCCGCGTGCGGGAGAGGGTTGGGGTGAGGGCGGACGCCAAGGTGAAAGCACGTGGGTTGCGCGGGCAGATGACCGATGCCGAGCTCCTGCTTTGGCAGCATCTTCGTGGCCGCCGTTTCCAGGATTTCAAGTTTCGCCGGCAGCGCCCGCTCGGCCCTTACATCCTCGACTTCGTTTGTCTGGAAGCAGGCCTGGTGATCGAAGTCGATGGTGGCCAGCACAGCGAGCAGCAGGCATATGACCAAGCGCGAACCACGTTGATTGAAGCCCAGGGCCTGACTGTGGTCCGGTTCTGGAACCATGAAGTGATGAATGAAACACCTGCCGTGCTGGAAAGAATCTGGCACCTGTTGCAGGCCCTCACCCCAACCCTCTCCCGCATGCGGGAGAGGGCGTAAAAACGAATACCGAAGGCACCTCCCATGAAACAGATTCAAGACGCCTACATCGTCGCCGCCACCCGCACCCCCATTGGTCGCTCGCACAAGGGTTCGTTCAAGCACCTGCGCCCCGACGACCTGCTGGCCATTGCGCTGCGCTCGGCGCTGGCCCAGGCCCCGGGGCTGGACCCCAAGGCCATTGAAGACATCATTTGTGGCTGCGCTATTCCCGAAGCGCAGCAAGGCTTGAACGTGGCGCGCATTGGCGCCATCCTGGCCGGCTTGCCCAACACCGTGGGTGGCATCACCGTCAACCGGTTTTGTGCGTCGGGCCTGTCGGCTGTGCAGATGGCGGCCGACCGCATCCGGGTCGGCGAGGCCGAGGTGATGATTGCCGCCGGTGTGGAAAGCATGAGCATGGTGCCCATGATGGGCAATTCGCCCAGCTTGTCGCCCGCCATTTTCAGCGACACCGACGACGTTGAAAAATACGGCATTGCCTATGGCATGGGCCTCACGGCCGAGAAGGTGGCGCAGCAATGGAAGGTGTCGCGCGACGCGCAAGACGCTTTTGCCGTGCAGTCGCACGCGCGCGCCGTGGCGGCCATGAAGGCGGGCGAGTTCACCGACGAAATGACGCCGGTGGAAGTGACCGAGCGCCAGGTGAACCTGGAGACCGCCGAGGTGACCACCACCACCCGCACCGTGAGCCTGGACGAAGGTGCGCGCCCCGATACCACGGCCGAGAGCCTGGCGCGCCTGCGTACGGTGTTTGCGGCGCGGGGCTCGGTCACCGCCGGCAACAGCTCGCAAACCAGCGACGGTGCGGGTGCGCTGATCCTGGCCAGCGAGTCGGCCATCAAGCGCTACAACCTCACGCCGCTGGCCCGCTTCGTCAGTTACGCCAGCCGCGGTGTGCCGCCGCACATCATGGGTATTGGTCCGGTGGAAGCCATTCCGGCCGCGCTGAAATACGCCGGCATGCACCAGAACGACATCGACTGGTTTGAACTGAACGAAGCCTTTGCCGCGCAGTCGCTGGCGGTCATGAACACGCTGGGCCTGGACCCGGCGAAGGTCAACCCCATGGGCGGCGCGATTGCGCTGGGCCACCCGCTGGGCGCCACCGGTGCGATCCGTGCGGCCACCGTGGTGCACGCGCTGCGCCGGCACAACAAGAAGTACGGCATGGTGACGATGTGCGTGGGCATGGGGCAGGGCGCTGCGGGTATTTTTGAGCGGGTGTGAACACCCGCCCCCCCCCGCGCCGCTTCGCGTCACCCCCCCCAAGGGGGGCGGCACTGGCGGCCCGGCAAAGCCGGTTCCGCGGTGCCCTTGCCGAATGCACATCGTCTCGGAGACGACTCAGGATCGGCGCCGTCTTCTGCAAACTGGGGCCCATGAACCCACACATCTTTGACCAGGCCATCGCGCTCACCGCCACCGGTGATGGCCAGTACACCGGTGCTACGTCACCCGCCTACGCCAACATGGTGGGGCCATTTGGCGGTATCACGGCGGCCACGGTGCTGAACGCGGTGATGCAGCATCCCGCCTTGTTGGGCGAGCCGCTGTCGCTCACCGTGAACTTTTGCGCCGCCCTGGCCGACGGCCCTTTCACGGTGTCTGCGCAGCCGGTGCGCACCAACCGCTCGACCCAGCACTGGGTCATGGCGATCACGCAGATCGCCGCTTCGGGCGAGGCTGAGACGGTGGTCACTGCGTCGGCCGTGACCGCCGCGCGCCGTGAAACCTGGAGTGTGGACGACGAGCCCATGCCGGCTGTTCCGACCCCGGCCGAGGTGCCGCCGTACACCGTGCCGTCACCGGTCGAGTGGATCAGGCGCTACGAGATGCGCCCTATCGAAGGCGCGATCCCGAACAGCTGGGACGGTACGGGCAGCGACAGCCTCTCGCGGCTGTGGATGCGTGAGCACCAGCCACGTTCGCTGGACCTCTGCGGTCTCGCTGCATTGGCCGATGTGTTTTTTCCGCGCATCTGGCTGCGCCGCGCCACACACGTCCCTGCGGGTACGGTGTCGATGACGGTGTATTTCCACGCGGGCTCCGCGCTGCTGGCCGAAGTGGGCCATGGCTGGGTGCTCGGCCAAGCGAGGGCGCAGGCCTTTCGCAACGGATTTTTTGACCAGACCGCTCAGCTCTGGACCGAAGCCGGCCACCTGCTGGCCACCAGCCATCAGGTGGTGTACTACAAAAACTGAAGCTGGCTCACGGCCGGCCCAGGAACAGGTACAGCCCGGTGTAGCCGCGGGGTGCGCTCACCACGCTCAGGTACAGCGGCCCAATGCCGGTGTCGGCGCCTACAAACAGACTGCTGCCCGCCCGCAAACCATCAAAGCTGATGTCGCGGCTTTGCGCCCAGGCGTTGCCCGCTTCCAGCGAGCCACCCGCAAACAGGGCTCTTGCCACCCCGATGCGCACCGGCAGGCGCTGGTAGTAGGTGAGGCGCCCAAACAGCAGGTAATTGCCCGCCACCTGGCCCACCCGGTAGCCCGACAGTTGCTGGAAGCCGCCGAGCGAATACTCGTCAAGTGCCCCAGGTGGAATCTGGCTGGCGCGTGCGAAACGCGCCCCCAGGTTGAAGGTGTGCACGCCCCAGGTCTTGACCCCGGTGGCGGTGCCTTCCATGCGGGTGAAACTGGTGCTGCCGTTGCCCTCGAAGCTGCGCCGGCCCGCCACCACCTCGCCTTTCAAGCGGTAGCCGTCCGACGGAAAGTTGGCGAAGTCGAGCTGGTCTGAAATGACGGCCGCGCGCAGGCCCACTTCGCGCCAGCCCAGCGATTGCACCACCTCCTTCGGTACCAGTCCGGCCACCAGCTCGGGCGTGGTGCGCCGCTGCGAGGCCACCACGCCCACACGCATGTCACCCAGATTGCCGAGCAAACCCATGGGCCAGCCCACGTCAGCACCGACCTGAATGCCCTGGCGCTGCACGAGTGCAAGCGCATCGCCGTTGGCGCCGAACAGCCCCACCTTGCGCAGGCTCGCGTCCACATACGCCGCCGCAAAGCGCTCGCTGGCGTTGTCCAGCGGCTGGTAGATTTCAGAATACAGACCCAGGGTTTCGCCCAGCTGCACGCGGTTGCGCCATTCGGCGCCGTGCTCGTTGAGCCAGTGGCGGTTGTGGCTGATGCGCAGGTTGAAAGCGCCTTGGCCCTGGAAATCGGTGCGCAGGTCCAGGCCCACGCGCAGGTAGTTGGGGCCCCAGTCGTTGGGGCGCAGGCGAATCGTCAGGTCCTCTTCACCGCTGTTTTCACGCCGGCTCAGGCGGTAGTCCACCCGTTCGTAGTCACCGGTAGCGGCCAGTTTTTGCAGGTCGCCTTCAATCAGCGGCACGTCCACACGCAAGCCTGCCGCGGTGTCCAGGGTCACGGCCAGGCGCTGGGCGCGCTCTTCGCTCACGCCCTCAAAGCGCACGCTGGCAATGCGCCCAATGCGCTGGGTATTGGCCGCCAGCTGTGTGCGGCGCGCGTTGGCCCATTGCTGGTAACGGGTTGGCTCGGCCGCAAAGCGCACCAGGGCTTCGCTGATGCTCTGGGCGTAATCGTTGCCAATCTTGACCAGCTCGGCCGCCCGGTTGAAGTCGGCCGACGTGAGCTGACCCAGCGGCGGCAACAGCAGCAAGTCTTCTGTGGTCAGCGTGGCGATGCTGGCCTGCACGTTTTGTTCGGTCAGGATGTTGACCATCTGCGCCGTGATACCCAGCACGCTGCCCAGCGTTTCGCGCCCAGCCAGTGGGGTACCGATGTTGACCGCAATCACCACATCGGCCCCCATGCGCCGGGCCACGTTCACCGGCAGGTTGTTCACCAGCCCGCCGTCACCCAGCAGGCGGCCGTCCACTTCCAGCGGGGCAAACACGCCCGGCACCGACATGCTGGCGCGCAACGCCGCCGCCAGGTCGCCGTGCTCCATCACCACGGGTTGGCCGGTTTCCATGTCGGTGGCCACCGCGCGAAAGGGGGTGGGCAGGCCGTCAAACGTGGCCAGGTGGCGGGTTGACAGGGTGTAGCGCCGCAGCAGCATTTCCAGCGAGCGGGTCGACACGGCGCCACTGGGCAGGCGAAACTCGCCGTCGCGAAAACCCAGCTGCAACACCGGCGAGAGCTCGAAGTCTTCTTCCTTGCGGCGCTGCGACAGCAGCTGGCGTGGCTCGCGGCGGTCAAACAGGTCGCCCCATTCCACCGCCAATATCTCGCGCTCCAGTTCTTCGGCGCTCATGCCGCTGGCATACAGGCCGCCAATGATCGCGCCCATGGACGTGCCCACGATCAGGTCCACCGGCACCTGCGCGGCCTCCAGTGCCTTGAGCACGCCCACATGCGCAAACCCGCGCGCACCGCCGCCCGAAAGCACCAGGCCCACCACCGGGCGGGCGGCGGTGTCTGTGCGCGGCGCAGGCTCGGCGGCCCACAGCGGGCCAGCCAGCGCCAGCGTGGCGGCGGCCAAGCCCAAGAGCAGCAGGCGGTGCAGCAAACGAAGGGAGGCGGAAGCGGTAGGCATGGGTGGGGCGCTCGGGGTGAGCGAGGTCAAAAAATGGGTGCCACGGGCAAGCCCGTTTGCGGCAGCCCAAAGTGTAGGGTGCGTGTCCCGTATTGGGCAGCTGAACCCAGACGGCGCGCACCTTTCGTGTTAATTTGCAAAGCTTGCGCAAAACCGCCACGGCGTTGTTGTCTGGTCCAGGACTTTGCGCAATGCCTGATTGGGTAACTTCCAGCTCCCGACGGTCAGCCTTCAAACCCCTGAGCAGGGTTGGCGCAGGCCGTCTCCATCCAGCGACACTTCACCGACCATGAGCGATATCCTCGTCCACACCGAAGCCGGCGTTTGCACCCTCACGTTCAACCGCCCCGACAAGAAAAACTCCATCACGGCCGCCATGTACGGCGCCCTGGCCGACGCGCTGCAGGCCGCAGAAGCCGATGCCAGCGTGCGCTGCGTGGTGTTTCAGGGTGTTGAGACGGTGTTCACCGCCGGCAACGACATTGGCGACTTTCTAAACAACCCGCCCGCCACGCACGACTCGCCGGTGTTCCGCTTCCTGCGCGGCATGGCGCAGTTCCCCAAGCCCGTCATTGCCGCGGTGTGTGGCCCGGCGGTGGGCATTGGCACCACGCTGCTGTTCCATTGCGACCTGGTCTACGCCGGCGACAACGCCGCTTTTTCCATGCCCTTCGTCAACCTGGGTCTGTGCCCGGAAGCCGCTTCAAGCTTGCTGGTGCCCCAGATGCTGGGCTACCACCGCGCGGCAGAAGCGTTGCTGCTGGGCGAGCCTTTCATGGCCGAGGCGGCACTGGAAGTGGGCTTGGTCAACCGTGTGCTGCCCCCCACCGAAACGGCGGGCTATGCGCAGAGCGTGGCGCGCAAGCTGGCGGCCAAGCCCATCAGCTCGCTCATCGAGACCAAGCGCCTGATGAAAAAAGGCCAGTCACAGCAAGTGATGGCGACCATGGCCGAGGAAGGCCAGAGCTTTGGCCGCATGCTCAGCGAGCCGGCTGCGCGCGAGGCCTTCACCGCGTTCATGGAGCGCCGCAAGCCCGACTTTTCTCAGCTCTGAGCGTTCAACGTGGCGCCGCCGAAGGGCGGTGGGCTGTCAGGTTTTTGGGACCCGCGTAAGCTCGCGGGTGATGCAGCGCACGTGTAGCCGCTGCACTCTTTTTATCAGGACGATCACCATGGACGACGACCGTTGCTGCGGCACAGGCACTTGCATCATCAACGACGAAGGCCTCTGCTGGTGCGGCCAGCAGTGGAACGGCGAGCGAATGTGCTTTCCCGAAAAGACGCCCTCAGCGCCCGCCACTGAAACCACCACAGACGCAACGGACGGCGGCGGCGATTGACGCCTTAGCCGGGAAAACGCTGCGGCGTATCGCCGGGCTGCCACACCGGGTATTTCTGCATACAGGTGGCAAACAAGGCGCTGGTTTGCCAGCCTGTCAGCCAGCGCTGGCTGGCGGGCCAGGACGATGCGGTCCACCACGCGGCGTCCACTGCGGCAAACTGCCGCACAAACGGGAACACCGCCGCATCGGCCCAGCAAGGGCCATCACCACCCAGGTGCCCACTGGCCAGCAGGGCGGCTTCCAGTGGTTCGATCAGGCAACGTATCGCTTCGTTACGGTAGGCCGCCTGTGCGCGATCGGGGTGGCGCTCGGGGTATTTGTAGCGGTCCAGCCAGTGTTTGAAGTCGCTGTCGGTGGTGCTCACCAGCTGGCGTGCCAGCGCTCCGTCGCCCCGCTGCAGCCAGCTGGCGTCGCTGGCCTGCGCCAGTGCCCAGTGCATGATGTCCAGGCTCTGCGTCAACACCCCCGCGGTTTCGGTCACCAACACCGGCACGGTGGCCTGGGGCGACACCACCAGCAGCTCCGTCGGCTTGCGTTTCAGGTCCACCTCGCGCAGTTCCACGGGCACCCCGGCCTGGCACAGCGCCAGTCGCGCCCGGATGGCGTAGGGGCAGCGGCGAAACGAATACAGAACGGGCAATGCGGGCGCCACAAGCCTGGCCCCGCTGTCAGGCCGCGCCCACCAGCGCGGTGTAGGCCTGCCGGGTTGTGGGTGACACCGCGCTCAGCACCTGTTCGTGCGACGTTTTCTGTCGAGCCAGCAAGCGTGCCGACGCGACCGCTTTGGAGCGGCAATACCAGTGGCAGGTGTGCTGGAACAAAAACAGCTCGGCCGACAGCGTGAACGCCTGTTCTTTGCGAGTCAGGCCAGCGGTATTTTGCAAAGCGCTGGCGAAACCCTTGGCGTGAATGGCCATGAGCTGGCGCAGGTCGAAGGTGGCTACGGGCAGCCAGCGGCTGGCCAGGGGCACCGCCATTGGCCAGCGCAGCACGCGGGCCTGTTCTTCACCCATGTGGGCCATGTCGGCAGCCAGGCGGCCCATCTGGTCGGCCACCGACTGCTCGGTGCTTTCCAGCATGCGCCAGATCGGTTCGCTGCGCTGGGGGTCGCTTTCGCCCAGCGCCCGCAGGTAGCCTTCGGTCAGGTTTTCCATCAGCTTTTCCAGCTGGTACTGGCGCAGATAGCCGCTGAGCAAGCCAATACGCTGGCGCTGCTCCATGTTTTTCATGGCGAAGGCGCCCACGCCCAAGGCCAGGATGATGAGGTAAGTGTCCATGCACCTATTGTCGGGCCCCGCGCAGGGCACCACGCGTCCCTTGCTGCCGCTTTCAGCCCCTCAATGGCTGCGCAGCAGGTGGTCGCGCAGGCTGAGCAGCAGTTTTTTGCCGGTGGCGTCACCGCTTTCAGCAAAAAGCTCCTGGGCGGTCAGCAGCGCATAGCCCTCCGTGGCCGTCAGTGCCAGTGCGTGGTCGCTCACAAAAGCCATGGACCAGTCGGAAAAGCTGCGTGCTTTCAGCGGGGCGTCCCAGATCTTGTCCACCGTCAGGTGCCGGCTGTCCCTGGTGATCGTTTCGTACAGGTTTGTGATGACCGCCCGTTCGCCTTCAATCAACTGGAGGAATTTGCCAGCGTGGTAGACCAGCATGCCCGTGATGCCGAGGGCTGTATTGTCCCTGCGGGACTGGACCAGCAACGCGTGCAGCTCGTGCGGCTTCAGTGGCTTGCTCGCGATGCTGGCGTAAACAATTTCGTGCAGGGCCATGGTGAGCGGCTTATTTTTGGGTGAATGGTGGTGTGCGTGACGCCATCAATATACGCCTTAAGCAGTAAGCGATGCGTCGCACCCCCCCCGTCCGTGCCTATCGATGTGTGCCCGCAACGCTTGCGCCGGCCAGACCACTGCCCTCCAACATGCAAAAAGCCCCGGCGCTGGCGCGCAGGGGCTTGAGGAACCGGCTTTGCCTGGCGCTGTGGCCAGGCGCGCAGCGGTTTTACTGCATTTGCTGAATGCCGGCGAGCAACCAGCCGCCCGAGCCCTGGCGGGGCTTGCTCAGGTGCCAGATTTCGTCAAACGTTTCGGTGGCCGCGCTGTCGCCTTCACGGGTTTCGCCGGTGAAGCGCACGCTGACCACGTAGCCGTCGGCGTTCTCTTCCACGTCGATCACGTCACCGTCGATGCGCACCACGTCGGTGTGCTGCTCAGCGGCACCGCGGTCGGCCAGGTCCATTTTCAGTTCGGCAAACATTTCTGGCGTGGTGAACTGGCGCAGGTCGTCCAGGTTGCCAGCGTCGTTGGCGGCTTGCAGTCGGATGAAGTTGACCTTGGCGTTGCGCACGAAGCTGGCCACATCAAAGTCGGCTGGGATGCGGTTGCCGGAAGCAGCGTTGGCACCAATGCCTGCGCCGATCATGGAGCCGCCCGAAGCCGTGCCCGTGTAGGCCGCAGCCGGCATGGCCGCTTTGAAGGCGGGCGTTTGCTGCGAGCCACCTGCTGCGCCAGCGCCGGCGTAGGCCATGCCACCACTGGAGCCAGCCTGGGCGGCGGCGCGCTTGCGCATCACCATGCCCACCACCGCCAGCACGGCCATGATCATCAGACCGATCATGAGCATGTTGGCCAGACCTTCACCAAAGCCCAGGTGCGAGGCCAGCGCCATCAAACCAATGCCCGCCGCCAGGCCGGCGATGGGACCCATCCATTTGCTGCGGCTGGAAGCGGCAGCGGCGGCGGCCGGTGCTGCAGTCGCAGCGCCAGGAGCGGCCGATGGCGTTTGCGCAGGGGTTGCGGTGGGCGCTTTGGCCGGGGTGGCGTCGCGCTGCATGCCCAGCGACTTGCCGCCGCCCATGCGGCGAGCCGCCTCGGCATCCATGGCCACGGTGGACAGGCCCAAGGCAAACACCATGGCCAGCAGCGAAAGGGATTTCTTCATCAAGGTCTCCGGTAAAAAGGGAATAAAACGGATTGAAGGTTAAGGCACACGCGCCGCTTTAAAAAGCAGACAAATATGGATGATTTATTCGTTAAAACGGAACATTTCTGTTGAGAATTCCAGGGTAAACCCGATGGGTGCGAGCGCTGCATGGTGGGCGGTGGGCCGGCTCAGACCTGGCGCCAGGTCCGTCGCAGGCCCACAGCCTGCTTACCCGGCGGTCTGGACGTGCAGCCGGCTGCGCGCCTTCAGGGCTTGCTGCACGGCGCGCCGCAAGGCGCTGTAGCGGCCCAGCAGGGTTTCCATGTCGGCCAGCGGCAGCATGCCTGAGGCTGCCGCAGCCAGCACGGCGGCTTTCAGCGCCTGGTAGCGCGCTTCCATGGCCTGAGGGTCCAGCGCCGTGCCGGCTGGCGCCGGTTCGTCGTGGGCGCTCAGCAGTGCCTGCGTGGCCGCCACAAAGGCCTGGTGGTGCTCCATCAGCGCGGCGTCAGCGGCCGAAGGCAGTTGCAGCGGGGCCGCGGCCAGCGCCTGGCTTGCGCAGGTTGCGTAGTAGCGCTGTATGCGCAGCAGCTCAGCCAACCGTTCGCTGCCCCGGGCGGTCAGGGCCGAGCGGCTCATGCGCTCAACAAATGCCTCCACTGCGGCGTCGAGCTGGGTCATGACGGTCTGGTCGCTCACCAGCGCGGTGGGTGCGGCGCCACCCAAGGCGGCACGCGCCATGCGCACGCACAGCTGCCCGAAGCGGGTCACCTCGCGCTCCAGCGCGTCCAGCGCCAGCGTGGGCACGGCCAACACGTTGTCGTCCAGAAAGCGGGGCTGGGCTTCGTCTTCTTCGCGTGCGCGAAAGCGCTGCAGCAGCCAGCGGGTGAGGCGGTCGGCCAGCGGCCACATGAGCAACACGCCGAGCACGTTGAAGGTGGTGTGAAACAGCGCCAGCTTGGTGGCGGGGTCGGGCGGCAGCTCCAGCGCTTCGCGTGCGGTGGTCAAGGCGGCAATGAGCCAGGGCAACAGCAGCAGCGCCACCGTGCCGGTGAGCAGGTTGAAGATCACGTGGGCGGCGGCGGTGCGCCGGGCGTTGGGCGTGGCGCCAATGCCCGCCAGAGCGGTGGTCACCGCGCTGCCGATGTTGGCGCCGATCACCACCGCTGCAGCGCCTTGCGGGCCAATGAGCCCGCTCTGGGCGGCCGCCAGGGTGATGGTCATGGCCGCGCTGGACGACTGCATCAGCACCGTCATCAGCAGGCCAATGCCCAGCTGGGTCAGCACCGAAAGCGCGTCGGTGCCCTGCGGCAGGCTGATCTGGTCGCCCAGGCCCACAAAAGCCTGTTGCAGCAGGCCAATGCCCATGAACAGCAGGCCAAAGCCGGCCAGCGCCGTGCCCAGCGCGCCGCGCCGCTGGTGTTCACCGGCCAGGCGCATCACTGCGCCGAGTCCCACCAGCGGCAGCGCCAGCGCCTCCACGCTGAACTTCAGGCCCACCAGCGCCACGATCCAGCTGGTCATGGTGGTGCCCACGTTGGCGCCAAACACCACCCACACCGCGGGCGCCAGCCCCAACAGGCCGGCGTTGACAAAACCGATGGCGGCCACGCCCACCGCGGTGGACGACTGCACCATGGCCGTGACCAGTGCGCCCGACCCCAGCGCGTGCCAGCGGGTGCGTGTGGCCTTGGTCAAAATGTTGTGCAGGGCCGGGCCGGCCGCCAGCTTGAGGCCGTCGGTCATCATGGCCATGCCCAGCAGGAACAGGCCCAGGCCGCCCACCAGCAGGCTGATCGAATGCCATAGGCTGTCCATTAAAAAACCACCTCGGCCACCAGGGCAATGGCGCCAATGCACACCACGTTGAGCACCAGGCCGCAGCGCATCATGGTGGCCTGCGGCACCAGGTTGGTGGCAAACACAATGGCGTTGGGGGGCGTGGCCACGGGCAGCATGAACGCGCACGACGCCGCCACCGCGATGGCAGCCGCCAGCAGCGGCCCCGACAAGCCGAGTGCCGGCCCCACCCCCAGAAAAATCGGGATCAACAGCGCGGCGCTGGCGGTGTTGCTCACGAGCTCGGTGAGAAACACCACAAAGGCCACCACGCCCAGCAGCAGCCACAGCGCAGGCGCCCCTTGCACGGCACCCACCAGCGCGTCAGCCATGAAGGCGCTGGCGCCGCTCACCTGCATCACCTGGCTCAGCGCCAGCCCACCGCCAAACAGCAGCAGCACGCCCCAGTGCGTCTGGCGTTCGATGGTGTCCCAGTCCAGGGTGCGGCTCGCCACCAGGGCCACCAGGGCCGCGATGGCGATCCAGCTGTCCAGGTCGGCGGTGATGCCCAGCGCCTGGCCCAGCGGTGCGGAGCCGACCCAGCCAGCGGCCGTCAGACCAAAGATGGCCAGCGTGGTGCGCCGGGCGCGGGTCCATTCAAAGGCCTGCGGCTCCAGCACCATGCGTCCGCCCAGGCGCGGGCGCAGCATCAGGTAGAGCACCCCCACCATCAGCGGCATCAGCAGCGCCACCATGGGCAGGCCCAGGCGCATCCAGTCGGCAAAGCCAATGCCCGCCTGTGCCGCCGCAATGGCGTTGGGCGGGCTGCCCACCAGCGTGCCAATGCCGCCAATGCTGGCGCTGTAGGCCACGCCCAGCAGCACAAACATGCGCTCTCGCGGACCGATGCCGTCAGGCGTGTCGGCTTCGTGTTCATCGCCGTCGCGCAGCAGCCCCAGGGCCATGGGCAGCACCATGGCGGCGGTGGCGGTGTTGCTGATCCACATGGAAAGCAGCGCGGTCAGTGCAAACAGCAGCGCCACGGCGCGGGCGCGGTGCCCGGCCGCCAAGCGCAGCACGGCGTGGGCCAGGGCGCGGTCGAGCCCTTGCTGTTGCAAGGCCGCAGCCAGCGCAAAGCCGCCCAAAAACAGAAAAATGATGGGGTGCGCAAACGACGCCAGGGCCTCGCGCATGCCCATGAGCCCGGCCGCCACGGCCAGCAGCGGCACCAGCAGCGCGGTCACGCTCAGGTGCAGCGCCTGGGTCACCCACAGCGCACCGATGAGTGTGAAAAGAGCCAAGCCCGCGCGCAGCGCGCTGGGCGCCTCGACCGCCTGGTGCACCGCGGCGGCCAGCGCCACGCAGGCCAGTGCGCGCAGCAGGGGGCCGGGTGTGCTCAGCGGCATGTGCAGGCCTCCACCGAGCCGAGCGCAAAACCGTTCAAACATGGACGCGCGCCAAAGCCGGGGGCACGCAACGCGCGGTGGGAGCGCTTCATGTTGCTGTAGACACCAACACGTCGGCGCTGCCCTCGGCCAGCATGTGTTTGGTCACGCTGCCCAGCAGCAAGTCTTCGGCTGCCGACTGGCCGTGTTTGCCCAGCACCACCAGGTCGCAGTCGAGTGCCAGCTCTTGCTGGGCCATGCGCAAGGACGGGTCGCCTTCCACAATGCAAGGCTCCCAATGGCCGGCCTTGAGCCCCGCACTGGCGGCGAGTGCTTGCACCTGCTGCACGGCGTGGGTGCGGGCTTGCTGGCGGTAGTGCTCAATGGTGGTGGCGTCCACGCCGGCAAAGTGCAGTTTCTCTTCAAAGGGCACCTGAAAGGCGTTGAACAACACCAGGTGAGCATGCGGCGCCACACTGCGCGCCACCGCCAGCGCCTGCAACGACCAGGGCGAAAAGTCCAGCGCCACCATCACTCGGCGGTAAGCCGCGTGGGGCGTCTGGCGCACCACCAGCACCGGGCGCGTGGTGCGGCGCAGCAAGCGTTCGGACGTGGTGCCCAGCACCTGGCGGCGCAAAAAACCCTCGCCACGCGCGCCCAGCACCAGCAGTGCGGCGTTCAGTGCCTCGGCTTTCTGGCCAATTTCGTCCAGCACCGACCCGCTGGCCAGCACCGTGCGCGCGCTCACATGCCGCGCGGTGTGCAGATCGGCCGCAAGCTGGTCGAGTTGTTGTTGGGCGTCAGCCTCCAGCTGGGTGGCCAGCGGGTGGCTGGTGCCCAGCCACTGCCGCAGGTTGTGCAGGGCGCCACCCCGCATCACATGCATCAGCGTGAGCGGCGCACCGGTTTCATGGGCCAAGCGGGCCGCGCGCTCGGCAGCGTGCCGGGCCAGTGGCGAAAAGTCGGTCACCGCCAGGATCGGTTGCGTCGGTTTCATGGGGCTTGCTCCTTGTGGCGAATGTCGTGGGCCAGGCGTTCAGCGGCGTGGTCGGCCGCGTCGTCAAACGGGTTGAAGATGCGCTGTATGCCCGCCTCAGTCATGGCGCGGCCGTGGGCCGCATCGCGCACCACACCCGCCACCTCGCCACTGTAGCGGGCCGATTGCAAGGCGTGCAGCAGCGCGCGGTTGGACTCCCATTGCGGAAAGCTCGTGATCACCCAGCGGGCGTGCTTCAGGGGCAGGCTTTCCAGAAAATCGGCGTCTTCACCGTCGCCGAAATACACCGGCAAACCACGCGCCTGCAGCGCGCGCACGGCCTCGGGGTCAAAGTCCACGCCCACGGCTTCAATGCCGGCCGCGCGCAGTTGCACCAGCAGGCGGCTGCCGTAGCGACCCAGGCCAAACACGATCACCTCGGCGGGGTTGTTTTGCGCGGGCTGCTGTTCGGCGGCAATTTCGCGAAACGGATTTTTGCGCTCAAACACGCCCAGCCAGGGCGCCAGCCGCTCGTACAGCGGTTGCGAATACAAAATCATGTAAGTGGACAGCGTGATGGTGATCAGCCCCACCAGCGTGGTGAGGCCCAGCGCCTGCACGCCGATGTGGCCCAGCGTGATGCCCATGGCCACAAACACAATGGAGAACTCGCTGATTTGCGCCACCGTGAGCCCGGCCATGAAGCCGGTGCGCTTGCGGTAACCCATGTAACCCATGATCGCCATCACGATGAGCGGGTTGCCCACCAGCACAAACACCGACAGCACGATGGCCGGCACCACCTCGGCGCCCAGGGTGGAGAAGTCGAGCTTGGCCCCCAGGTCGATGAAGAAAAACAGAAGCAGAAAGTCGCGGATGCCGGTTAGTCGGGCGTTCATGGCTTCGCGGTAAGGCGTGGAGGCCAGCGAAAAGCCGGCCATGAAGGCGCCGGCCTCTTTGCTGAATCCGGCCCATTCGCCCAGCGCCGCCAGGGCCACACCCCAGGCAATGGCAAACACCAGCAGCAGCTCTTGCGAGCGCGCCATGGACGCCACCACCGCCGGCAGCACCCAGCGCATCAGCACATACATGAGCACCGCAGCCAGGGTCAGCCGCCAGCCCAGCGACAGCGCCACGTCCAGCAGGCCGGTGTCGCCGCCGCCATCGCCCGTGCCTCGCAGCGCGCTCATGGCCATCATGGCCACCACCACCGCCAGGTCTTGCACGATCAGAAAGCCCACCGCAATGCGCCCGTGCAGGCTGTCCAGCTCGCGCTTGTCCGAGAGCAGCTTGACGATGATGATGGTGCTGGAGAACGTGAGCGCCACCGCCACGTAGATGGCATCCATCACGTCGCGCCCCAGCGCCAGGATGATGGCAAAACCAATGACGATGGTGAACGCCAGCTGGCCCAGCCCCGTGGCCAGCGCCACCGGCCCGATGTGGCGGATGTGGTGCAGGTCCAACTTCAAACCCACCGCAAACAGCAGCACCGCCACGCCCACCTGCGCGAGCAAGTCGATCTGGTCGTGCGCCGTCACCAGCCCCAACACCGCCGGCCCCACCACCACACCGACCACGATGTAGGCGATGAGCACCGGTTGGCGCAGCCGCACAAACACCGCGCCTGCCAAGGCACAGATCAGGAGAAGGATGGCAAATTCGGTAAAAGGTCCATGCATGGTTCAATCTTATTCACAGCGTGGTCAGGGTGGCTGTGCGGTCCGGGGGCTAATTGAGGAATGTCAAGGCTGGCGCCTGTTTGTCCAGCGCGTGACAGGTGGTTTTATTTATGCAGAGCATTTGCTTGCTGAAAATAAGGAGGGCTGCTATCGTGCCCCACCATGAGCCCTGCGACCCCTGACATTGCCGCCCCCGACGCCCAACGCCGCTCGCGCGGCCGTCCGCGCAAAACCGCTGACGAGCGCGACGACGGCAACCGCCGCCAGGCGGTGCTGCACGCGGCGGCGCGCCTGTTTCGCCAGCAGGGTTTTGCCGCCACCAGCACGCGCGACATTGCCGCTGCGGCGGGCATGCGCTCGGGCTCGCCGTTTTATCACTTTGAAAACAAGGCTGCGCTGCTGGGCGCGGTGATGCAAGAAGGCATGCGCAGTGCGCTGCAACGCCAGGCCGAGGCGGTGGGCGCCGCCGCCGAAAGTGGTGCCGACGACCCGCTGCCCCTGAGCGCGCGCGAGTGCCTGCGGGTGCTGGTGCGCAGCCATTTTGAGGTGCTGCTGGGCCCCGACAGCGACTTCATTCCCGTGATGCTCTACGAATGGCGCTCGCTCAGCGAAGCGCAGCGCGCCGAGGTGAACCGCTTGAAGGCTGCTTACGAAGCCGCCTGGGTGCCGGTGTTGCAGGCACTGCACGCCAGCGGCGAACTGCAGGGCGACCCGGGGCTGGCGCGTTTGATGATTTTTGGCGCGCTGAACTGGTCGGTGCAGTGGTACGACGCGACCCGCCAGGCCACGCTGGACGACCTGACCGAAACCGCGCTTCAGCTCTTTTTGAAGGATCCGACATGAAACCCAACGCTTCAGCAGGCGGTGCATACCGCTCGGCTTTTGCGCCCGGGCTGCTGGCGCACCGGGTGGTGGTGGTCACGGGCGGTGGCTCGGGCATTGGGCGCTGCACCGCGCACGAACTGGCCAGCCTGGGCGCCCATGTGGTGCTGATCGGGCGCAGCCTGACCAAACTGCAAGACACGGCCGGCGAGATCGTGGCCGACGGTGGTCGCGCCAGTTTTCACAGCTGCGACATCCGACAGGAAGACGCGGTGCGCACCGTGGTCACGGCCATCGTGGCGGCGCACGGGCGCATTGATGCGCTCGTGAACAACGCCGGCGGGCAGTACATCACCCCGCTGGAAAACATCAGCGCCAAGGGCTGGCAGGCGGTGATCGACACCAACCTCACCGGCGGCTTTCTGATGGCGCGCGAATGCTATGTGCAAAGCATGCAGGCGCATGGCGGATCCATCGTCAACATCGTGGCCGACATGTGGGGCTCCATGCCCGGCATGGGCCACAGCGGCGCGGCGCGTGCGGGCATGGTGAGCTTCACCGAAACGGCGGCCCTGGAATGGGCGCGCAGCGGCGTGCGGGTGAACGCCGTGGCGCCGGGTTACATCGCGTCCAGTGGCATGGATCACTACCCGCCCGAGGCCGGCGACATGCTGCGCGAGATGCGCAGCACCGTGCCCGCCGGGCGCTTTGGCAACGAGGCCGAGACGTCCGCTGCCATTGTGTTTTTGCTCTCGCCGGCGGCCAGCTTCATCAGCGGCAGCGTGCTGCGCGTGGACGGCGCCCGCCCCCAGGTGCGCATGGGTTGGGGCCAGGCGGCCGCGCCCGTTGAGGTGCAGACCCGCGATGCGGTGAAACCGTTTGATGGCTTTCACCGCTATGTGACGCCGAAGGTGTTTCAGGAATGAAAAATCAACAGCTCGCACTGAGCCCAACCCCGTTCGCCCTGAGCTTGTCGAAGGGCCCACCCACACCGATACCAAGGCTTCGACAGGCTCAGCCCGAACGGGGGTTTTTTCGGTTTGAGCGGAGATCGGTGGGCGCACATGTTTGAGTCTTGCTTCAACCCCCAGAGCCCGCAAGCCCAGCAACGGCGAGACGCGATGCTGGCGCGCATCGCCCAGCTGCGCGCTCTGGAAGACCGCGCCGCGCAGGCCTCGGCCAAATCGAAACCGGTGTTTGACAAGCGTGGCCAGCTGCTGCCGCGCGAGCGCCTGGCGCTGCTGCTGGACCCGGGGGCGCCGTTTGTGCCCCTGTGTTCGCTGGCTGGTTTTTTGCAAGACAAACCAGACCCCGACAGGTCGGTGCCCGGCGGCGGCATGCTGGCGGGCATGGGTTTCATCAGCGGCGTGCGCTGCATGGTGGTGGCCAGCGATTCGGGCATTGAAGCCGGTGCCATACAGGCGCGCGGGTTGGAAAAAATCTTGCGCGTGCAAGACATCGCGTTGGAAAACAAGCTGCCCTTTATCCATTTGGTGGAGAGCGCGGGCGCCAATCTCACCAAATACAAGGTGGAAGGCTTTGTGCTCGGCGGTGCCCTGTTTCGCAACCTGGCGCGCCATTCGGCGGCCGGCTTGCCGGTGATCACGGTGCAGCACGGTTCGGGCACCGCCGGCGGGGCTTACATGCCGGGGCTCTCGGACGTGGTGATCATGGTGCGCGGCCGCTCGCGGGCGTTTCTGGCCGGGCCACCGCTGCTCATGGCCGCCACCGGCGAGGTGGCCACCGAAGAAGAGCTGGGTGGGGCCGAAATGCACACCAGCGTGTCGGGGCTGGGGGAGTATCTGGCGGAGGATGACCGGGAGGCGCTGGGGCTGGCGCGGTCGGTGGTGAGGCGGCTGGGATGGAACGCGCAGACCCTCACCCCAACCCTCTCCCGCGAGCGGGAGAGGGGGCAAGACACGCGCGCCGGAGAAGGTGCCTCGCTCCCTCTCCCGCCTGCGGGAGAGGGCAGGGGTGAGGGTTCCCCCGATCCCACCTTCCCCGCCGAAGACATCCTGTCCCTCATGCCCGCCCACCACCGCGAGCCGGTGGACATGCGCGAGGTCATGCTGCGCATCACCGATGCGTCCGACATCCTCGAGTTCAAACCCCTCTACGGCGCCGCCACGGTGTGCGCGCAAGCCCGCATCGGCGGCCATGCGGTGGGCCTCATCAGCAACAACGGCCCGATCGACGTGGCCGGCGCCAACAAGGCCACGCACTTTATCCAGTGGATGTGCCAGCTCGGCCACCCCATCATCTACCTGCAAAACACCACCGGCTACATGGTGGGCAAAGACAGCGAGCAGGGCGGCATGATCAAACACGGCAGCAAGATGATTCAGGCCGTGACCAGCGCCACCGTGCCGCAAATCACCATCCAGTGCGGTGCGTCGTTTGGTGCGGGCAATTACGGCATGTGTGGCCGGGGCTACGCGCCCCGGTTTTTGTTCAGCTGGCCCAACGCGCGCACCGCCGTGATGGGCGGCGAGCAGGCCGCGCGCACCATGCAGATCGTGGCCGAGGCCGGCATGGCGCGCAAAGGCATCACGCCCGACCCGGCACAGATGCAGGCCCAGTTTGACCAGATCGTGAACGTGTTTGAAAGCCAGGCCGACGCGTTTTACACCAGCGGCCTGGTGCTGGACGATGGCGTGATCGACCCGCGCGACACGCGCGCTGTGCTGAGCTTTTGCCTGGACACCTGCGCCGAGGCCGCAGCCCACCAGCCCCGGCCCATGCAGTTTGGCGTCGCGCGAATGTAGATCCCCCCGTTCGGGCTGAGCCTGTCGAAGCCCTCGCCAACGCGTTGGTGAACCCTTCGACAAGCTCAGGGCGAACGGCCCAGTTGACCCAGGAGACCAGCCATGCAATTCACCCACGAGCACCGCGAGATCCAGAACACGCTCAAGCGCTTCATTCAGGACGAGATCAACCCCCATGTGGACGAGTGGGAAGCCGCTGAAATTTTCCCCGCGCACGAGGTGTTCAAGGGGCTGGGCCAGCTGGGCTTGCTGGGGCTCACCAAGCCCGAAGCCTTTGGCGGCGCCGGCCTGGACTACAGCTACAGCCTGGCCATGGCCGAGGCGCTGGGCCACATTGACTGCGGCGGCGTGCCCATGGCCATTGGCGTGCAGACCGACATGGCCACGCCCGCGCTCGCCCGCTTTGGCAGCGACGAACTGCGCGCCCAGTTTCTGGCCCCGGCCATTGCCGGCGATGCGGTGGGCTGCATTGGCGTGAGCGAGCCCGCCGCCGGCAGCGACGTGGCCGGCATCAAGACCTTTGCCCGCAAAGACGGTGACGACTACGTCATCAGCGGGCAAAAAATGTGGATCACCAACAGCCTGCAGGCCGACTGGATGTGCATGCTGGTGAACACCAGCGAAGGCCCCGCGCACAAAAACAAAAGCCTGGTGATGGTGCCCATGCGCGAAAACGGCCGGCTGCTGCCCGGCATTGAAGTGGGCAAAAAGATCAAAAAAATCGGCATGAACAGCAGCGACACCGGCCTGATCTATTTCGACGAGGTGCGCGTGCCGCAGCGCTACCGCATTGGGCAAGAGGGCGCAGGCTTCATCTACCAGATGCAGCAGTTTCAGGAAGAGCGCCTGTGGTGCGCCGCCAGCACGCTGCAAAGCCTGAGCAACTGCATCCAGTGGACGGTGGACTGGGCGCACGAGCGCAAGCTGTTTGGCGCCACGCTGGCCGACCAGCAGTGGGTGCAGTTCAAGCTGGCCGAACTCAAAGCCGACGTGGAGAGCCTGCGCGCGCTCACCTACATGGCCTGCGAACACTACGTGGCCGGCGAAGACGTGACCGAATGGGCCACCATGGCCAAGCTCAAGGCCGGCCGGCTGAACCGCGTGGTGCCCGACACCTGCCTGCAGTTTTGGGGCGGCATGGGCTTCACCTGGGAAAACAAGGTTTCACGCATGTACCGCGACGGCCGTCTGGCCTCCATTGGTGGCGGGGCCGATGAGGTGATGCTCGGCATTTTGGCCAAAAGCATGGGGATGCAGAAGACCCCCCCGCGCCGTTGACGCGGCTTCCCCCCCCCCCGGTGAATGCACTTCTATCTATTGATCCGGCCCTGTGAAGTCTTAAGCTGCATATCGAACGTGACGGTCCTGGAAGTAGCTCATGACGCGCTCGGGGTTTTGCTCCAGCATCGCCATGTGATCGTTGGCCGCATCGCGTAGCTTGGCCTTGGTTCGCACCGGCACGCGCTTGCCCATCTCCTGCTTCAAGTCCGCATTGAGCCGCTCCTCTGGGTTGAGCTGTGGGCTGTAGCTGGGCAGGTAGAACAACTCGATCTTGTCCTGCCGCTCAGCCACCCAAGCCTTCACCAGCTTGCTGTGGTGGACCCGCAGGTTGTCCAGAATCAGAAAGACTTTTTTACCCGCGTCCTTGATCAAAGCTTGTAGGAATTCGATGAGCTTCTCAGCATCGAAAGCCTCGTCAATGATCATCCACCGCGTCTTGCCCTGGTTGGTCACCGTGGCAATCATGGAGAGCTTTTGACGGGTGCCGCCCACGGCCATGGCCACCGGTGTTTTGCCCGCTGGCGCGAAGCTCCTGCCGCGCACATCGGTGTTGACCAAGGCCGTCTCGTCGCCCCAGTGAATCTCGGCCCCCTCGGCCCTGGCGCGCTGCTCAATGCCGGGGTACTCGCCCTCCAACCAAGCCTGCACGGCAGCAGGGCTTTGCTCGTAAGCGCGCTTGATGGGCTTTTGCGGTGTGAAGCCCCAGCGGGTGAGGTACTTGCCGATGCTGCGCACTTGCAGCTTGATGCCAAATTCCTGTTCGATGAGCTGACCCACTGCGGCCCGGCTCCACAAGCTGAAATCCATCTTGAGCTGCTCGGGGCGTTTGTCGATGATCAGGCGCTGGATGGTGTCTTCCTGCGCCTGACCGAGCACCCGGCCATCGCCTCTGGCTCGTCCACGAACAGCGGGACGTATCGCACCCCAGCCGCCAGCGTCAAACAGATCGATAGCCGTTCGCACTGTCGGGTAGCTCAGCCCCGTCATCGTGACGATCTGCATGATCTTGGTGCCTTGTCTGTACAGCCTCACGACCTGTTTGCGTCGTTCGTGAAGTTGCTCCAGTGTCTGACTTCTTGCGCTTTCTTTTTCCATGACACTCTGATCGCGAAAATCAGACAAAGTTCAGACTTTAACGGGCCTTATCTATAACGGGTGATCTCTATGAGCAATTTTCTGGTGGTGCGGCATGGCGATGTGGAGCGCTGGACGCTGAACGATCCGGCGACCCGCAACGCCCTGAGCGACAGCATGGTGCTGGCGCTGTTTGAGGCGTGCCTGCGCGCCCAGCACGACGCGACGCTGCGCGTGGTGGTGCTCACCGGCGCGGCCGGCGCGTTTTGTGCCGGGGGCAGTCTGGGCAGTTTCGCCAGCGCCATTGGGCAGCCCTTGCCACCCGGCGAAACCGACCCGCTGCTGGCCGCCAACCGCAGCTTTGGCGACGTGTTGCACGCGCTCACCGAGCTGCCGCAGCTGCTGGTGTGCGCGGTGGACGGACCGGCCCTGGGCGGTGGCTTTGGCCTGGTGTGTTGCGCTGACCATGTGATCGCCACCGAGCGCTCGGTGCTGGGCACACCCGAGGTCACGCTGGGCCTGCCACCGGCCCAAATTGCGCCCTTTGTGTGGATGCGCCTGGGCGACGCCGCGGCCCGCCAGTGCCTGCTGCAAGGGCGCCGCTGGCTGGCTGCCGAGGCCCAGAGCCTGGGGCTGGTGAACGACCTGGCCGCCGACGGCGCGCTGGAAGCCGCACTGCACGACACCCTGCAACACCTGAACCACGCCGCACCCGGCGCCGTGGCCAGCACCAAGCGCCTGCTGCAGCGCCTGCGCGGCCGCGTGCCCGACCTGCGCGACGAAGCCGCCCTGGCCTTCGCCGCCGCCCTGCGCGGCCCGGAAGCCGAAGCCGGCCTGGTGGCCTTTGCCCGCAAGCAGCCGGCGCCGTGGGTGAACACCGGGGCGGACGGCGCATGAAACGCCTGCAGAAACTTCTCATCGCCAACCGGGGTGAGATCGCCCGCCGCGTCATCCGCACCGCCCACGCCATGGGCATCGACACCGTGGCCGTGTATTCCGACGCCGACCGCGATGCCCTGCACGTGCGCGAAGCCACCACCGCCGTGGCGCTGGGCGGCCTGAGCGCGGCCGATTCGTATCTGCGGGCAGACCTGCTGCTGGCCGCTGCACGCGCCACCGGTGCCGACGCGGTGCACCCCGGCTATGGTTTTTTGAGCGAAGACGCGGCGTTTGCCCAGGCCGTGGTGGACGCGGGGCTGGTCTGGGTTGGACCACCGCCGGCCGCCATTCGCGCGCTGGGCAGCAAGTCGGGCGCCAAGGCCCTGGCGCTGGCCCACGGCGTGCCGTGCTTGCCGGGTTACGCGGGCGCCGACCAAAGCCCCGAGGTGTTTGAGGCCGAGGCCGCGCGCCTGGGCTTTCCGCTCATGGTGAAGGCGGTGGCCGGTGGCGGCGGGCGCGGCATGCGCCTGGTGACCGACATGGCCCAGCTGCATCCCGCGCTGCACAGCGCCCGGTCAGAAGCTCTGGCCGGTTTTGGCAACGGCGACCTGCTGATCGAACGCGCCCTGCTGCGCCCGCGCCATGTGGAAGTGCAGGTGTTTGCCGACGCCCACGGCCACTGCATCCACCTGGGTGAACGCGACTGTTCGGTGCAGCGCCGGCACCAAAAAATCATTGAAGAAGCCCCGAGCCCGGCGGTGTCGCCCGCGCTGCGCGCCGAGCTGGGCCGCTGCGCCGTGGCGCTGGCGCAGGCGGCGGGGTATGTGGGCGCGGGGACGGTGGAATTTTTGCTGGAGGAGGAGTGGGCGAGGGCTTCGACAGGCTCAGCCCGAACGGAGGGTGGCTCAGCTCGAACGGAGGTGGGCTCAGCTCGAACGGAAGTGGGCTCAGCCCGAAACAGCTTCTTTTTGATGGAGATGAACACGCGCCTGCAGGTCGAGCACCCCGTCACAGAAATGCTCACCGGCCTCGACCTGGTCGAATGGCAACTGCGTATTGCGCGGGGCGAGCCGTTGCCGCTCACGCAAGACCAGGTGCGCTGGCAAGGCCATGCCATCGAAGTGCGCCTGTGCGCCGAAGACGACGACCACACGCCCCACACCGGCCGCGTGCGCCATTTCAGCGCGCCCGCCGCGGCGCCCGGCCTGCGGTTTGACCACGCGCTGGAAACCGGCAGCACCGTCACCCCGTTTTATGACGCCATGCTGGGCAAGCTCATTGCCCACGCGCCCACCCGCGCCGAAGCCATGGACCGCCTGGGCCACGCACTGGTGCACACCCAGGTGTTGGGCTTGCCCACCAACCGCGCTTTTCTGGCCAGCTGCCTGCAGCACCCGGTGTTTCGCGCGGGTGGGGCGCTCATTCCGTTTCTGGCCGACCACGGCCCCACCGTGCGCGCCGCCTTGCAGCCCACCCCCGCCGCGCGGGTGGTGGCCGCGCTGGCCGCGCTGTATGCCAACGCCACCCCAGCCGCCGCGCTGCCCAGCCCCTACGCACGCAGCCTGCGCTGGCGCGTGGGCGCCGACACCCTGGCGTTCAGCGTGCAAGAAACTGGTGGCGGCTCGGTGCGGGTGGTTTTGAACGAGCAAACCCATGTGGCCCAGGTGCAAACCGGCCTTGCGTGCGAGCGCTGCATCACGCTGGACGGCGTGGGCTGGCAGGCCCGTGCCGTGGCCCTGGGGCCGGTGGCCGGTGTGCCGTGCTGGCATGTGCAGGTCAGCGGCGGTTCACTGCCCGCAGCGCAGGCCAGCCAAGACCTGTGGCTGGACGACCTGAGCCTGGCCCCGCGCGACGGCGCTGGCGGTGCCACCGCAGGGCGCGACCTGCGTGCCCCGTTCAACGGCAAACTGCTGGCTCTGCACGCCCAGGTGGGCGACACCGTGGCACGCGGTGCACCGCTGCTGGTCATTGAGTCCATGAAGCTCGAACACACCCTGGCCGCGCCGCGCGACGGCACGGTGGAAAGCCTGCACGCTGCCGTGGGCCAGCAAGTGACGCCCGGCCAGCTGTTGGCCACCTTTGCGGTCTGATCGGCATGCCTTTCAAGGTGCTCTCACCCAGCCGCCGTGTCCGGCCCCTTCCCCCGCTGGGGGAAGGCTGGGATGGGGGCCCGCGCGCGAAAGCATCGGCAAACCACACAACACCTTTTCTTGGCCTGTGCAACGGCACCCGTAGAGCCCCCGCCCCAACCGGCCCCCAGCGGGGCAGGGAGGTATGCACAGCAGAGCCCGCCACCCGTTCACCCAACCGCTCACACCCCAGGCGCACCCCATGAGCCACCCCAGCCCCACCGACTTCACCGCCGAAGACCGCAGCGCTCTCATCGACACCGTGCGCCGCTTTGCCACCCAGGCCATTGCGCCCCACGTGAGCGCCTGGGACGACGCGGGTGAAATTCCGCGCACGCTCTACGGCGACGCCGCCCGGCTGGGCTTGCTGGGCCTGGGCTACCCCGAAGCCTTGGGCGGCACGCCCGCGCCCTGGTCGGCGCGCAACGCCATGTCGCAAACCCTGGCCCGCCACGGTGGCAGTGGCGGCGTCATGGCCAGCCTGTTTTCACACAACATTGGCTTGCCGCCCCTGCTGGCCCACGGCACGCCCGAGCAGCAGGCCGAGATCATCCCGCCCGTTTTGCGCGGTGAAAAAATCGCCGCGCTGGGCATCACCGAGCCCGGCGGCGGGTCGGACGTGGCCAGCCTGCGCACCACCGCCCGGCTCGACGGCAGCGACTACGTGGTCAACGGGGAAAAAGTGTTCATCACCTCGGGCATGCGCGCCGACTGGATCGCGCTCGCCGTGCGCACCAACCTGCAAAGCCAGGGTGCCAGCGGCATTTCCATGCTCATGGTGCCCGGCCATTTGCCCGGCATATCGCGCAGCCCGCTGCGCAAAATGGGCTGGCACTGTTCAGACACCGCCCACCTGCGGTTTGACGGCGTGCGCGTGCCCGCGCACTACCTGCTGGCGCAAGAGGGCGCCGGTTTTCGCATCATCATGGGCAACTTCAATGGCGAGCGCCTGGCCCTGGCCGCCATGGCGTTGGGTTTTGCCCAGGCCTGCTTTGACGAAGCCCTGGCCTGGGCCCGCCAACGCCACACCTTCGGCGCCGCCCTTATCGAACGCCAGGCCGTTCGCCACAAGTTCATGGACATGCAAATGCGCATCGCCAGCACCCAGGCCTGGGTGGACGCGCTGGGCGCCCGCGCCGATGCCGGCGACCAGGGAACGGATTGGGTGGCGCAGGTCTGTCTGCTCAAAAACCACGCCACCCAGACCATGCAGTTTTGTGCCGACGCCGCCGTGCAACTGCTCGGCGGCATGGGCTACATGCACGGCACCACCAGCGAGCGCATCTACCGCGAAGTCAAGGTCATGATGATCGGCGGCGGCGCCGAAGACATCATGAAAGAACTGGCCGCCCGCCAGCTGGGGCTGTAGCGCCACTCGCCAACCCTCAAAATCACGGGTTACGTTCAAAGGTGGCGCCCAGGCGCCAGCCCTCACCAATCCCCACAATGCCCGCATGACCAAAACCACCACCCCGCCTGCTGAATTTGAAGAAGCCTTCATCACCGGCCTCAAAGCCATCTTTGAAGAAAAAATCGTCTTCAACCAGGTGCTCGGCCTGAAGATCACCAGCGTGCTGCCCGAACGCGTCACCGCCCGCATCGACATGAAACCCGAGCTGGTGGGCCACTACAGCTACAACCGCATCCACGGCGGCGTCATCAGCGCCGGGCTCGACGCCATGGGCGGCCTCGCCTGCATGGCCGCCATTGGCGCGCGCCACATGGACGAAGCGCCCGAACAACGCCTGCACCGCTTCGCCAAACTCGGCACCATCGACCTGCGCATCGACTACCTGCGCCCCGGCATCGGCAGCCACTTTGAACTGCGCGCCGAAGTCATGCGCCTGGGCTCGCGCGTGGCGTCTACCCGCATGGAATTTCTGGGGCCAGACGGCAAGCTGCTGTCTTGCGGCTCGGGCGCCTACATCGTTTCTTGATGCGGATCGGTGCCCCATGCCACAACCGTTCGGGCTGACCCTGTCGAAGCCCTCACGGGGCTTCTGGGTGATGCACTGGGCCCGTGTGCTCTGGGCTGCGCCCAACACGCTCATTGGCCTGGCGCTCGGTCTGTTGCTGCTCCCGCTGGGCGCACGCATTCGCCGGATCGGCGGCGCGCTCGAAATCGCCGCTCTGCGCCAGCCACCCCGGCGCCCCTGGCCGTTCGCCGCCATCACCTTCGGCCACGTCATTTTGGGCACCCACGCGCAAGCGCTGGAACGCCTGCGCGCGCATGAGCAGGTGCACGTGCACCAGTGCGAGCGCTGGGGCCCGCTGTTTTTACCGGCTTACCTGCTGGCCGGGGCCTGGCAGGGGCTGCGTGGGCGGGATGTGTATTGGGACAACCCGTTTGAGGTGGAGGCTCGGCGGGTTGGGGGGTGTTGAGGGGCTGTTGACGGCCCCAAGCAGCCCGAGAGGTCCTGGCCAGCAACAACCGCAGTGCAGCGATTGCTGCCGTTGTTTGCTGCCAGGCCCTCTTACGCGGATTGCCACGAAGCGGCTGTTGGGGACGGCGACCGGCGCTGGCTCAAATGGCGGCTGTACGAGGTGCTGCGGTCAAAGGAATGCCGCGACACGGGCGGGGCCGAACCATGAAACCCTTCACCATTGCCTGGGCTGGTGGTACCAACCCTGAGATCCGTTCGATACATCGAACTTATCTCACTGAAGTGCACGCCGATACCGATGATGTGTATTCAAGGAAAATCAACTGGTCGACAGAACCACGTTGCCTGTGACCGCACCGCTTTCGACCGCCTGATGCGCCTCAGCAACTGATTTCAAGGGGAGCTTCATCCCTATGTTGTGCTGCAGCGCGTCGCGCCGCAGAACGTCGGTCAGTACCTCGATCGCGCGTCGGCGGTCCGAATCGCTCAGGTTGTAGACGATGAAAAAACGGACAGCAAAGTTGCGCGAGATCATCGGGAAAAACGGCAGGGTGAACTGTCTTGCGCCGCTGCCATAGACCACCCACTGACCGTTCGGACGCACAACCTCCATGTCGATGGCCGCATTCGTGGCGATGTCCATTTCGATCACCCGGTCGACCCCCTCGTCCTGTGTTTCCTCCAGCACGCGATCCACAACGTTTTCAGTGCGGTAGTTGATCGCCACATCGGCGCCTGCAGCCAGGGCCAACTCAGCCTTCACAGTCGAACTGACCGTCGAGATGACCTGACGCGCACCCAGCAAGCGCGCAAATTGCACGGCGTAGTGCCCCACCGCGCCCGCACCCCCAGCGACAAGCACCCGCTGACCTTCAACGCCGCCATCGGTCAACACGGCATGCAACGCCGTCAGCGCAGGAATGCCCAGGCACGCGCCGACTTCACCGGGCACGTTGTCAGGTAAGGGAACGGCCTGCTGTTCGGGCAAACACACCGACTCTGCTGCGGTGCCGAAAGGTCGGGCCCAGGCAGCGTTCCAGAGCCAGACCCGTTCGCCGTTTCGTGCCGAATCAACACCGGCACCCACCGCATCAATGATCCCCATGCCGTCACTGTGCGGAATGACGCGCGGAAAAGGCATCACAGGGCCGCGCGCACCAGAGCGCGCCTTCACGTCGGAAGGGTTCAGGCCGGACCACTGCAGCCGCACCCGAACCTCGCCGGGTGCGGGCTGCGGGTCGGGCACATCGCCCACCACCAGCACCTGGTCAGCGGGCCCGGTTTGTTCGTAAAAAGCCGCTTTCATCTCACGCTCCATTCGCTTGGATTGCCAACAAGAAATGCACTGTAGCGGTTACGGCAGCGCTGCTGCAGCTGGAGACATCGCTGCGCATCAAATTCGCTGATCTCAGCGTCATCTATTAGGACTTACCCTTGTGCTCATCACTTTTCACTCGGTGAAATTATGTTCGAGATGGATAGAGGGCAGAGTCATCAGGAACACATCATTCGCACCATTCCAAGACCGAACACCGGATCGAGGAAAAACAAACGACGCCTAAATATGGAAGTGGGAAAAGCCATTCCCACCGACCGGCGCAATGGAGACAACATGATTGATCTGAGTGGCAAAGTTGCGGCCGTCACAGGCGCAGCAGGCGGCATCGGCGCAGAGGTGGCTCGCACCTTGGCCAAGGCGGGGGCAAGAGTCGTCCTGGGCGACGTACAGGCCGAGCGCGGTGAGCAAGTCGCCCAGCAGATTCGCGAAGCCGGCGGCCAGGCCGTCTTCGTGGCGCACGACACGTCTATCGAAGACCAATGGATCGCATTCATCGACACCGCGCTGGACAGCTTCAGCGGACTGGACATCCTGGTCAACAACGCCGGCATCGAGCAGACCTGCTTCTTTGAAAACATCACCGTTGCCGACATCCAGAAGCTGCTCGCCGTGAACGTGACCGGCGTTCTCATCGGCCACAAACACGCGGTGCGGGCGATGAAGCCAGGCGGTCGCGCTGGCAAGGGCGGCAGCATCGTCAACCTGTCGTCGGTGGCCGGTCTGATCGGCACGCCCGGTCTGGGTGTGTACTCCGCGTCCAAGGGCGCGGTGCGTTTGTTGACCAAGGCGGCAGCGGTTGAGTTTGGCCGGCTCGGCTACGGCATTCGGGTGAACTCGATCCACCCGGGCCTGGTGGAAACCGAGATGGGCGAAAAGCTGCTCAGCGATTTCGTGAACCTCGGCATGTTCAAGGACCGCGATGACGCCTACATGCAGATGAAGGCGGCACATCCCCTGGGCATCACCGGTCTGCCCAGCGACATCGCCAACCTGGCGCTGTTCCTCGCCTCTGACCTGTCGCGCTGGATGTCGGGCGCCGAGCTCGTCGCCGATGGCGCGATGACAGTGAGCTGAATCCGGTTCATCAACATTGCCAGCCGAGCCGGCTGCAAGCCAGGAGATCCATGCCATGCATGTGCTGAAGATGTTCGACCTGAGCGGCCAAGTGGCCGTGATCACCGGTGCCGGCAACGGTCTCGGATACCAGTTCGCCGAAGCGATGGCAGAGGCAGGCGCAGATGTCGTTTGCGCCGACATCGACACGGCAAAGAACGAAACGACCGCAGCGCGCGTTGAGGCACTGGGACGCAAGGCGCTCAGCATCCGATGTGATGTCACCCGTGAAGCGGATGTGGCGAGCCTCTTCCAGGCCGCCGAGAAGGCATTCGGTCGTGTTGACATTGCATTTGCCAACGCCGGTATTGCGGACCCCGCTCCGCAGCCGCTGCACGATTACCCGACCGACAACTGGAACGCCGTCATCGCGGTCAACTTGCAGGGCGTCTTCTACACCGACCGCGAGGCGTTGAAGATCATGGTGCGCCAGCAGCGCGGCAAGCTGATCAATGTGGCTTCGATGTGGGGCCTGGCCGGAGCGTCGAGCGTGGCGCCCATCCCCGCCTACAACGCGGCCAAGGGCGCGGTGGTGAACCTGACACGCGAACTCGCACTGGAGTACGCGACGCAAAACATCCAGGTCAACGCGATCTGTCCCGGCTTCTTTCGCACCCGACTCGCGGATGGCAAGTACGACGACCCCGACTTCGTCGCCGCGATCACGGCGTTCACACCGATGGGACGCGTGGCCGACGCTAGCGAGGTCAAGGGAACGGCGCTGTACCTCGCTTCAGCAGCGTCGAGTTTCACGACCGGATTGATGCTGGTCACCGACGGTGGCTGCATGGCCAAGTAGATCCCGATAGCCTTCCTTCCCTTATCAACACCAGGAGACAACCATGAACAAAACAACCTTGAACACCACATCCCACCCGTTGCCCTCTCGGAGGACCGTGCTCGGCGCCGGTGGCGCCGTCGGCTTGGCGCTGCTGAACCCCAGCGCCATCTTCGCCCAGGGCGCCGATGGCGCCAACACGATCCGGGTCGGTTTCATCAGCCCGCGAACCGGCAGGTTGGCAGGCTTCGGCGAGGCCGACGGCTATGTGCTCGAACAGGCCCGCAATGCGTTGAAAGACGGCTTGACCGTGGGCGGCAAGAATTACGCGGTGGAGATCCTGGACCGTGACACGCAGTCCGATCCGGCCCGGGCCAGCCAGCTGGCCAAGACGCTGATCAATTCCGACAAGGTCGACCTCATTCTGGTCACATCGGCTCCCGAAACCGTGAACCCTGTTGCCGACGCTTGCGAAGGTGCGGGCGTGCCCTGCCTGTCGACCGTGGCGCCATGGGAGGTGTTTTACTTTGGTCGCGGCGCCAAGCCGGGCCAGCCCTCGCCATTCAAGTGGACCTTCCACTTCTCGTTCGGCGTCGGTGAGTTCGCCAAGTGCTACACCTCGCAGTGGGGCCAGTTGCCCAACAACAAGAAGGTGGCGGCGCTCTACCCCAACGACGCCGATGGCAACGCCATCCGCGCCAGTCTGGCGCCGGCGTTGCAAAAGGCCGGCTTCACCGTCGTCGATGCTGGCCCCTACGAGACCGGCACCACCGACTTCTCGGCGCAGATCGCGAAATTCAAGGCCGAAGGGTGCGACATCTTCAACACCTTCCCGAGCCCGCCGGACTTCGCCGCCTTCTGGCGTCAGGCTGCGCAGCAGGGTCTGGCAAAGTCATTCAAGATTGTTCAGGTCGCCAAGACGGGGCTGTTCCCGTCCACCGTGGAGGCGCTGGGGCCGCTCGGCTTCAACCTCTCCAGCGGCTGCTACTGGCACAAGACCTTCCCCTTCAAGTCACCACTGACCGGGGTGACCAGCCTGCAGCTGGCCGACGGCTACGAGAAGGCGTCGAACAAGCAGTGGAACCAGCAACTCGGTGCGTCAATGTCGCTGCTCGAAGCCGGCTTCGAAGCCTTGAAGGCCAGCACCAACCCGAAGGACAAGGCCAGCGTGGCCAAGGCGCTGGGCTCATTGGTGACCACCACCATGGTGGGCAAGATCGACTTCACCAAGGGCCCAGCCCCGGGCGTTTGCGCCACGCCGCTGATCGGTACGCAGTGGGTGAAGGCCGCTGAGGGCTCGAAGTACAAGCTTGACTACGTCATCACCGAAAACGCGGGCGATGCCGCCGTCCCGGTGGCGGCCAAGCTTCGCACCTACGCCTGAACCCACGCACGCTCGCAACACCATGTCGTCAACGGATGTTTTGCTCTCTGCTCGAGGGCTGCGCAAGCAATACGGTGCGCTGGTCGTCCTGGACGGCGTGGACTTCGAGGTCCGGCGCGGCGATGCGATCGGCATCGTCGGCCCGAACGGCGCCGGCAAGACGACCTTGCTCAGTCTCTTGTCCGGATCGCAAGCCGCCACGGCCGGCACGATCAGCTTCAAGGGCGGCGACGTGTCGTCGATGGACGCCGCCACGCGCTGCAAGATGGGCATCGTGCGCACTCACCAGGTGCCGCAGCCCTTCAGCGGCATGACGGTGTTTGAGAACGTCTTCACGGCGGCCACACACGGGGGTGGGTTCCGGCAGGCCGAGGCGTACGAGCGTTGCATCGATGCGATCGAACTCTGCGGCATGACAAAGGTGGCCAACCGGCGCGCCGCCACACTGGGCCTGCTGGACCGCAAGCGGATGGAACTGACGCGCGCGCTGGCCACCAACCCGCAGGTGCTGCTGCTGGACGAAATCGGCGGCGGGCTCACCGACGGTGAAGCCGCTGAACTCGTGCAAACCATCCAAGTGCTGCACGGCCGCGACATCGCCATCGTCTGGATCGAGCACATCGTGCATGTGCTGCTGCAGGTGGCCAAGCGGCTGGTCTGCATGGACTCGGGCCGCGTGATTGCCGAAGGTGATCCCCAAGAAGTGCTGTCCAACGCCACCGTGGTGGATGCGTACCTGGGGGGCGGAAGATGAGTCTCTTAAAAATCGAAGGCCTGGAGGCCCGGCACGGTCTGCTGAAGGCCGTTCAAGGCATCAGCCTGGAGATCGAGCAAGGCGAAACACTGGCGCTCGTGGGCGCCAACGGCGCGGGCAAGACGACGCTGCTGCGAACGCTGGCGGGCGTGCATCCGGTGACGGGTGGGCGCATCGTCTTCGACGGTGTGGACGTGAGCGCGCTGCCGGCGCACCGCCGGGTCGCGGCCGGGCTGGCTCTGGTGCCCGAAGGGCGCAAGCTGTTCCCCGCGATGACCGTGCAGGAAAACCTGCTGGTTGCCCTGTCGGCCCAGCGCGAGGGCAGCTGGAACCTGGGCACCGTGCTCGACGCCTTTCCGCAACTCAAACCCAAACTGAAGGCGGCCGCCGGCACCTTGTCGGGCGGTCAGCAGCAGGCCGTGGCCATTGGCCGCGCGCTGATGACGAATCCGCGCGTGCTGCTGCTGGACGAAGTGTCCCTCGGCCTCTCGCCGCTGGCCGTGCAAGGCGTCTACGACTCCTTGCGAACGCTGATGGGCAAGGGCACGGCCCACGGCACCACCGTCGTGCTCGTCGAGCAGGACCTGCAGCGCACGTTTCAGGTCGCAGACCGCATCGTCTGCATGCTCGAAGGCCGGGTTGTGGCCAGCGGGCGTGCCGACGAAATGACACGCGAGCAGGTGATGGAGCATTACTTCGGTCATCGCACATCCACGCCCAGCGCCGACTCAAGCGCCGCGTCAAGCACCTCTCCACCACGGGCAACAGCAACATGATCTGGCTCAACCAACTCGTCCAAGGCCTGATGCTGGGTGGCTACTACGCCTTGCTGGCGTGCGGTCTGGCGTTCATGTTCAGCGTGATGGGCATCATCAACCTGGCGCACGGCAGCCTGGCGGTGCTGTCGGCCTACATGCTGTTCGTGCTGGCCGAACGCTTTGAGGTGCATCCCCTGTTGGGGCTCGTGGCCGTGGTCCCGGTCATGGCGCTGATCGGGTGGGTGCTGCACAGGTTGGTGCTGGAGCGCAGCGCCCGCGCAGGCGCCTTGATTCCCTTGCTGAGCACCTTCGGTCTCGCGAGCGTGCTGGACAACTCGATGTTCCAGACCTTCGGTGCCGACACCCGCTCGCTGGCGCCCTACATCGACACGCTCAGCTACGACGGCTGGACCCTGCCGGGTGGCATCATCGTCGGCCAGCTTGCGGTGCTTACGCTGGCCGTCGCTATCGCATTGCTGGGTGGACTGAATCTCATGCTGGGTCACACCGCGTTGGGCCGGCGCATCCGCGCCGCGGCCCACGACCCGGACACGGCGCAGCTGGTCGGGGTGGACGCACGGGCTGTGTACGCGGCTTCGACGGCCATCGCCATGGCCACGGTGGCGGTCGCCGGCGCCTTCCTCGCCATGCGGGCCACGTTCGATCCCTACACCGGCCCCTACCAACTGATCTTCGCGTTCGAAGCGGTGATCATCGGTGGCGGCTCCCTGTGGGGCACGCTGTTGGGCGGCCTTGTTCTGGGTGTCGCTCAGAGCATCGGCGCGCAGGTGCATCCACAAGGCTTCCTCATTGCCGGGCATGTCGTCTTCCTGGTGGTGCTGCTGGCACGGGTGTACGCCGCGAACACCCTGCGCCGCTGGACCCGATCTTTGACCGGCCGCTTCAACAGCCGATCCCGCAGCCGAGCCTGAACGCCATGAACCTGACTCCACACCCTCCCGTTGCCATCACCTGCCCGGGCACCACCGCCCGCGTCACGCGATGGACCCTGCCCTCGATCATGACCGTGTCGCTGGTGGCGGCCGCCCAGCTCGTGCTCGTTGCGGGGCCGCTGTTCCTGTCGCCCAACGTGGTGGAGCGACTCACCACCCTGTTCATCTACGGCATCCTGGCCCTGATGTGGAACGCGCTGGCGGGCTACGCCGGCCTGCTGTCCGTGGGGCACCAGGCGTTCTTTGGCTTGGGGGCGTATGCCGCCATCCGCCTGGCCGACTGGGGCGTCAGCCCGTACCTGGCGCTGTTGCTGGCGGCGATGCTGGTCGGTGCGCTGTCCATACCCATCGCCGCTTTCATGCTGCGACTTCGCGGCGGTGAATTCGCGATCGGCATGTGGGTCGTCGCCGCTCTGTGCCACCTGCTGGTCAACCTGGACAACCTCGTTCAGGGCGAAACGGGCACCTCGCTGATCGCGCTGCAAGCCTATGCCGCCGAGGACCGACGCAACTACACCTACTGGGCCGCCTTGGGCACCATGGCCGCCTTGGCCTGGCTCGTGTTCGTGATGTTGCGCGGCAAGATGGGCACCGCCGCGCAGGCCATCCGAGACAACGAGGAAGCGGCCGGCTCGGTGGGCGTTCGTGTGCTGCCCTCCAAGCGCCTGATCTTCGTGCTGTCGGCGTTTGGCTGCGCGGCAGCGGGCGCCCTGTGGCTCGCCAGCTCGATCACGTTCCAGCCCCAGAACTACTTCAGCGTGCAATGGACGGCCTACATGATCTTCATGGTGCTGGTCGGCGGCATCGGCACCTACGAAGGCCCCATCCTTGGCGCGGTCCTGTTTTTCACCATCGAAACCCTGTTCGGCGCCACCGGGGTGACCTACCTCATCGGGCTCGGCGCGACCGCGTTGTTGTTTGCCCTGTTTGTGCCGCGAGGCATCTGGGGCGAGATCGAACACCGCCTCGGATTACAACTCTTGCCGGTGGGCTACAGACTGAATGGCCGGCCGAACGGCGGCACGGGTGACTCTCCGCCGAGTCAATGAGTTCAACGGCAGCCCGTCAAGAAACTTTTGACGCCCTGAACGGCGCACTGCACGCGTTTGTCCGGGTCAGATCCACCGGGCAGCCTCCGACTGCAGCGGGCCTATTGCACGGATGGGACATCGGGATCAAAGACTGCTTCGACCTCGCCGGCGACATCGCCAGCGTTGGTTCGCCCATGTTGTCGGCGCGGCGGGCGACCCAAACCGCCACCGCCGTCCAGCGATTGCTGGATGCCGGCGCCCACGTCGTCGGCCACACACAGATGGTCGAACTCGCCTTTGGCGGCTGGGGCATCAACGCCGCGATGGGCACGCCGCGCAACCCCTGGGACGGAAACACCGTGCGGGTGGCCGGCGGATCCAGCAGCGGCTCGGCGGTTGCGGTGGCCGCGCGCATGGTGCGGGCCGCCTTGGGCAGCGACAGCGCAGGCTCTATACGGATGCCGGCCGCGTTGTGCGGCATCACCGGGCTCAAGACCAGCTTCGGCCTGATCCCGGAAGACGGTGTGTTTCCTTTGGCTCCGTCGTACGACAGCGTGGGTCCGATGGCGTCATCCGCAGACGACTGTGCTCGACTGTTCGAGGTGCTGACGGGCATCCGCCTGGCGCCGATGCCAGCGCCCTATGGCTGGCGTCTTCGCGTGCTCGACAGCACAGCCTATCCGGTCACGGTGGAACCCGCCGTTCAGCGCGCTCTGGACGCGGCGGTGGACGTCTTCGTTCGCCTGGGCGCGCTGCCGAGCAAGAGCGTGCCGCCGTTCGCCCTGGCCGATCTGACGCAAGACGCAGGAACGTTGATCGGCGCTGAAGCCTGGGACCTGCACCGCGCGCGGTTCGAGGCCGATCCGAGCGGATTCGGAGCGGAACTGCAACGTCGTTTCGAACAAGCTCGCGTGGCTGACCCAGACACCATCCGCTCCGCCCGCGCCGCGCGCGTCGAAGCCAGTGAGCGGTTTCGGCGGTGGTTGCCGGCCGATGAAGTGCTGCTCCTGCCCACTGTGCATTGCAGCGCGCCGGACCTCAGCTCTGTCGACGAACGCGGGTCGCCGCTGGGCCAGTTCACCCGCTGGGTCAACCATGTGGGTGGTTGCGCGCTGAGTCTGCCTGCGGGTTTTGATGCACTCGGATTGCCGGTCGCCATCCAGCTCGTCGGGCGGACGGGGGCCGAGCCGCGCTTGCTGGCCCTGGGCTCTGCGTTCCAGCAAGCAACGGACTGGCATCGGCGCGCCCCTGACCTTGCCTGGGTCACCGACCGATAAAAACCAACCGCGTCAGGCGGCTGGGCTTGCGTCTGGTTTGAGCTTCAACAGCCGCACCGCGTTGTCCTTCAAGATCAAGGGATGAACCTCGGGCTTGAAGCCCGCTTCCATAAAGTCTTTCATCCAGCGATCCGGCGTGATCAGCGGAAAGTCGCTGCCAAAGAGGATGCGGTCCTTGAGCAGCGTGTTCGCGTACTGCACCAACTGCGGCGGGAAATACCTGGGGCTCCAGCCCGACAGATCGATCCAGATGTTGGGCTTGTGCATCGCCAGGGAAATCGCTTCGTCCTGCCAGGGCCAGCTCGGGTGAGCGATGACGATCTGGATGTCGGGGAAGGCGATCGCCACGTCCTCCAGCAGCATGGGGTTGGAGTTTTGCAGCCGCAGGCCGCCGCCACAACGCATGCCTGAACCAATGCCCGAGTGCCCGCTGTGGAAGATGGCGGGCAACTGGTATTCGTTGATGACCTCGTAGATCGGCCAGGCCATGCGGTCCTGCGGCTCGAAGCCTTGCACCGTCGGGTGGAATTTGAAGCCCCTGACGTCGAAGTCTTCGATCAGCCGCCGCGCTTCGCGCGCCCCCATCTTGCCTTTGTGCGGGTCGATGCTGGCAAACGCGATCATGATGTCGCTGTTGGCCATGGCCGCTTCCGCGATCTCTTCGTTGCTGATGCGCTGGCGTCCCAGTTGCGCCTCGGCATCGACCGTGAAATTGACGAAACCGACCTTGCGCTCTCGGTAGTAGGCGAGTGTTTCCTCCATCGTCGGGCGCCTGCTGGATCGGAAGTATTTGTCGGCCGCGCGGTCGTACGCTTCCCCGTAGTTGTCGAACGGGTTGCGGCACGACACCTCCAGGTGGGTGTGCGTGTCGATGGCGATCAGCTTGTCGATGTCCATGTCATTTCCTGCAAGGAGCGCGGGGGAAGCGGTGCACGCCAGAAGGTACGGCGCGCACCGCGCGCCTTCACGCCGTGGCCATTGCCCGGTTTTTTGTGTAAGCCAGCACCTGCTCAACGATGGCGTCTGCGAACTGTGCGTCGTTGATGTGGCAGTTGAACTCGCGAGCCACCACCGTCTTCGGCAAGGCGGCTTTCAGTGCGTCGAGAAACACCGGGCACATGGCCGGGTCGTGCAAGTGGCCTTCCGGGCTGTCGTGGTGCGAGAAGCCGGTGAGTGGCACAAAGAACGACACAGGCCCCTTGGCATCGGCAATCAGGCCACCCATGTGGTCGGCCAGCGCCTTGAGTTCGCTCGGCTCGGTGCGGACCGCCGTCAGGGCGTGGTTGTGCATGTGGTAACGGTGGTTCGGGAACATGGTTTTGGCCATGTCGATCGGACCGGCCACCATGAAATCGGCATTGCCTGGCGCGAAGATCACTGGCACACCCTTCGCCAGTGCCGATTTGGCGCGGTCCGGACCGGCGCTGCACAGGCCGTTGTTGAGAAAGTCATTGATCTCCACCAGCGAGGTGTCGACCACCGCGACCACGTCGCGCTCGCTCACGATCTGGTCCATCGCCATGCCGCCGGTGCCCAGGGTGTGGAACACCATCACTTCAAAGCCCTTGGCTTCGAGCTGTTTGCGCACGTTGACGGTGCAAGCGTCGATGGTGCTGAGTGTCGTCATCGCCACCAGCGGCTTGGGTTCGACGCGTGTGGGCGAGTAGTTCTTGGCCATGGCTGCGGTGGCCAGCGCGGCATTGCGGAACACGTCGCGGGTGATGCTGTTCAGGCCGGCGATGTCGCACACCGGGTTGAACATATTGATGTCCTTGGCGCCGATAAAGGGCTTGGTGAAGCCCGACGCCATGGTGGACACCATCACCTTGGGCAAACCGTACGGGAACATGCCCATGACAACGGTGCCCAGGGCGGTTCCCATCGAACCGCCCACACCGATGATGCCGCTCAGGCCGTGCTTGGCGTGGTACTCGAGGGCGCACTTGACCGAGCCTTCGATCATGACCCCTTGGCATTTGCCTTCGTGCTTCAGGTCGCGCACCTCTTCCAGGGTCTTGCCTGCCGCTGCCGCAATCGCCTCTGGCGGGATCTCGACGCTTGAGTCGGTGGACCTGCGGATGCTGGCGTCGAGGTGGACCACGTCCACGCCCTGCGACTCCAGCACCTCGCGAATGAATTTCGCTTCCACTGCCTTGGTGTCCAGCGTGATGATCATCAGGACTTTGGGTTTGTTGCTCATGCTTGTCTCCTTGTGTTGCTACACGGTAGGTATGCGGTTGCCGTCGAATTGCAGCTTTCCGCGGGGGGGTTAAAAAACGAACGGTTGTGACATCGGGTCAGCTGGTTTGCGGAGCATTCAGCTCATCTTTCAGCTGTTCTGCCAGTCGCTGGAAAAAGGAAATGCTCTTCGGGTTGACCATCGCATCGGGGCTGGCCACTTTCTCGGGCTCTGCCCCGAGCAGCAGCTTGCGCACCGGCACCTCCATCTTCTTGCCGGTGAGCGTGCGCGGGATTTCGTCGACCTGGTAGATCTCGTTGGGCACATGACGGGCAGACGCCTTGGTCTTGATCTGTTGAACGATCCGGGCTTTCAAAGCGTCGTTCAGCACCTGCCCAGGTTCAAGCACCACGAACAGCGGCATGAACGAAGGCCGACCGAGGTACTCAAGATCGACCACGAGGCTGTCCCGGATCTCGGTCAGCTCTTCCACCACCCGGTAGATTTCGGCCGTGCCCATGCGGATGCCGTGGCGGTTGATGGTCGAATCCGAGCGGCCGTAGATCACCGAGGTGCCGCGATCGGTGAAGCGGAGCCAGTCGCCATGGCGCCAGAGGCCGGGGTACATCTCGAAGTAGCTCTCCAGATAGCGCCGGTGCTCGGGGTCGCCCCAAAAGCAAATCGGCATCGACGGCATGGGCTTCGTGATCACCAGTTCGCCCACCTCGTCGGTCACGGGTTCGCCTTTGTCGTTGAACGCATAGGCCGCCACGCCCAGCTCACGGCACTGGATCTCACCCGCCGTCACCGGAAGGATCGGCGCACAGGCCACGAAGCCGGAGGCGATGTCGGTGCCGCCACTGATCGAGGCGAGCCACAGATCGGGCTTAACCGCGTCGTAGACCCAGTGGTAGGCATCTATGGGTAACGGAGACCCCGTGGCATTGATGGCGCGTAGGCTCTGCAACGGTGCGATGTCGCGCGGCCGCAGCCCGTCTTTTTTGCAGTTGATGAGGTAGGCCGCACCACAACCGAACAGGGTCACTTTCTGCTCGTCGATGAAGCGCCACAGCGCGGCCGCATCGGGCCAGGCCGGGTTGCCGTCATAGAGCACGATGCTCGCGCCGGTCAACAAGGCCCCGATCTGCAGGTTCCAGACAATCCAGCCGGTGCCGCCCAGGAACAGCAGCCGGTCGGCTGGCCGCAGGTCGTGCTGCAGCGCCATGGTCTTCAGGTGTGTCAGCACGATGCCACCCTGGCTGTGCACGATGGCCTTGGGCAACCCGGTGGTGCCCGACGAGTAGACGATCCATAGCGGATGTGAGAAAGGCAGGCGCTCAAAGCGCAGCTCGGCGTCGGCCGCAATGGCCTCAGACCACTCCGTGCGATCGCGCCACGCCGGCGGCTTGTGGGACGCAGCGCGGCAGATCGGCCCTGCGACATGGATCACGTGCCGAACGGTCGGCAAGGCGCCCAACAACTCATCGACCAGCTCGCGCCGGTCGTGGATCTTGCCGTTGTAGCTGTAGCTGTCCACGGCCAGCAGCACCTTCGGCTCGATCTGGCGGAAGCGGTCGAGCACCACGGTGGCGCCCATGTCGGGCGAACAGCTGGACCAGATCGCCCCCAGGCTGGCGCAGGCCAGGAAGGCCACCACCGTCTCGGGCCGGTTGGGCATGTACGACGCCACGCGGTCGCCAGGCCCCACGCCCAAGGCGCGAAGGTGGGCCGCCATGGCGCCGGTGTCGCGCTGGAGGTCGGCCCAGGAGACCTCGTGGGTGCCGGTGTCTTCGCTGCGCGCAATGATCGCCGGGCGTTCATCGGTGGCGCGGCGAAACACGTGTTCGGCGTAGTTCAACCGGGCGTTCGGGTACCACTGCGTGCCGGGCATGGCCTGCGAGCCCAGCACCGGTTCGCAGGCCCCATCGGCCTGCACCTCGAAATAGTCCCAGATCGACTGCCAGAAAGCCTCCAGTTCGTCCACGGACCACTGCCACAGGGCGTCGTAGCGGTTGAAGTTCAAGCCCCTGTCGGTGGCCAGCCAGCGCATGTAGGCCGCGAGCCGGGTCGGCTCGATCTGGTCCGGTCGGGGCGTCCACAGCACCTCGACAGGTGCCACCACTGCGGTCGAGGCGGTCATGACAGCAACTCCAGCAAGCGGTCGACGCCGCTGATTGAAAGGTGGGCTCGGCTGGCGGGCGACAGGCGCTCGAAATCCTCGGCGCTGTTCAGACCGGTGTGCACGCCAATCGACATGGCGCCGCCACGGTGGGCCATCGCATTTTCCAGGCTGATGTCGTCGCCAACGATCGCCATCTGGGCAGGCCTCACACCACCCAGACGACCACTGGCGCAGGTCAGCGCCTGGGGTGATGGCTTACCGACGACCACCGCCTTTTTGCCCGTGACACTGGCCACGGCTGCCGACAGCGCACCCGAGATGCCCAGCGTGCGGCCTTCCCGGCTAGCCACCACCGCGGCTTTGGAGACGGTGTAGAACGCCGCGCCGGCCCACACGGCCCGGCATGCGGCGTCCAGGTCACCCAGGCCAAATTCCGGATGCCAGCCAATCAGCACCGCATCGGCGTCGTCTGCCCGCTCGGGCGAACGCACGACATCAAAGCCGGCGTCCGCCAGGGGCTTCCAGACACCTTCGCCACCGAGCACCAGCAGCCGCTTGTAGCCACGGCGTTGAAATAAGTCGACTGCCACGCTCACGGGGGTCAGGGTGTGCCGCTCGTCAAGCTCGATGCCGATGGCCGTCAGGGCCTCCGACAACTTCTGTGGCGTTTTGGTGCTGCCGTTGGTGAACCCGACATAGGGGATGCCCCGTTGGCGTAGCAAGGCGAGCAACTCGCAGGCGCCCGGTAACGGCTGGTAGCCACTGAGGCGCTTGTCCGCGAGTGCCAGCGTGCCGTCGATGTCGAACACAAAGCCACGCACATTGGCCAATCTCGTTTCAGCGTACGCCGGGCCAGGCGTGTGTGCCAATGTCTGAATCATGTTGCTGCTCCTTGGGTCGCGGCGGTTGGGTTGGCCCGCAGGTCCAGCAGGAAGCCGTCCCGTTCGATCCGCGCGTGGGTGACATCGGGTCGGCGCGCCAACTCACCTACCAGCCGCTCCACCGGGCTGGCCACGGCGCTGTAGTGCTGGCGGCAAGGGCCTGCGGCCACCATCGCGTCCACCTGCTCGGCGGGCATGGTGGCGCGCAAGATGAACTCTTCGTCGGACAGGCGCGAATCGAACTTGCGGCGCAACTCCGCTAGTTCCGGCATCGCAGCTTGCGTGGCCAGCTCGCGCGCCCGGGGCAGCTGCTCGATGCGGTCGCGGACGTTGGCGTCCATCGGTGCGGGCGGCGTGCCGAAGCGGCCGATCACGTAGCGAATGACCTCGTCGGGCACGTTGGCGTAGCGCGTGGGTGCCAGCACATTCATCACAGCCATGGTGCCGACCACTTGCGAGAACGGCGTCACCATGATCGGGTAGCCCAGTTCGCGGCGAACGCGGGCGACCTCCTCGAACACCTCGGGCAGGCGGTGCTCCTGGCGCATTTCGCGCAGCTGGCGCCGCATGGTGCCGATCATGCCGCCCGGCAACTGGTGCTGGAAGTAGCGCATGTCGTACTCCTGCGGCACGCCGGTGGCGAGGCCTTCGGCTGCGGCGAGCTTGTTGAAGAAGCTGCTGACGCGGGCCGCGGCTTCCATGTCCAGATTCACCGAGACGCCCTGGCTTTGCAGGTTGGCCACCACGTTTTCGATGGCCGGCTGGCTGCTGCCGTTGCCCAGGGGCCGTGCGGCGGTGTGCAGGGACTGCACACCCAGTTCCGGAGCCTCGGCGTAGGTGAACGGGGCCAGGCCGATGGTGCAATGCGAATGCAGCTCCAGCGGCTTGCCGCCCAGCGCCGCGTGCAGCGCTGGCAGCAGCGTGCGAGCGCGCTCGGGTGTGAGCAGACCGCCCGGGTCTTTCAGGTAGACGCGGGTGATGGCCGGAACCAGAGCGAGCTTGCGCGCCGCGTCGGCAAAGTGCGCGTCGTCGTGGATGGGGCTGACCGTGTAGACAATGGCGCCGACGATCTCGCGTGCGCCCGCCGCCGCGATGGCCGTGGCACTGTCGGTCACGGCCTGCATGTTGTTCATGGGGTCCATCACCATGAAACGCTCGATGCCATTGCGCACCAGCAATTGGTAAGACAGCGCCATCAGCTCGGGGTGCGCCGTCTCCCATGAAATGAAGCGCATGCCGGTGGACAGAAAGCTCAGCGGCGTCCGCGGCATGAGCGCCTTCATCAGGCGGATGCGCTCCCAAGGATTCTCTTTGTGGAACCGCACTGTGACGGCCATGTGCGTGCTGGTAGTGAAGTCGAGCGCGCGGTAGCCGACGCGGTCGAGATCGGGGGCGACCTCCAGCATCATCCCGGTGCGCAGGCCGGTGGCCCCCCACAGGCTCTGGTTGCCATCGCGCAGCGTGGTGTCGATGAAGTCGGGGCCGCTGGAACTCAATGTGTTGGCGCTCATGAGCGTGGTCCTTCAGAAGCGGTGAGGGTGCTGGCCTGTGGGGCGGGCGGCGTGACAGGCTGGCCGAAGATGGCCGCGCCGGAGCCCGCCAGGAAGCGACCGAGAAAGCCCGTGTCGAACCCACCTTCGATGAACTCTGGCGTGGCCAGCACGGCGCGATGCAGCGCGATGTTGGTGAGCACGCCGTCGATGCGCACATCGGCCAGCGCAGACTCCAGCAGACGCCGGGCGTGCTCGCGGTCGCTGCCTGTGGCGATGACCTTGGCGATCATCGAGTCGTAGTACGGCGGGATCATCGCGCCGGCTTCCATGTGGGTGTCCACGCGCAGGTCCGTCCAGGCCGGGAAGTGGGCCGTGGAGAGCCTGCCGGGTGCCGGGCGGAAATCTTGCGTCGGGTCCTCGGCGTTGATGCGGCACTCGATCGCGTGGCCTGTCAGTCGAACGTCGGCCTGCTTCATGCGCAGTGGGTGGCCTTGCGCAACGATGATTTGTTCGGCCACGAGATCGAGCCCGGTGATCTGTTCTGTCACAGGGTGCTCCACCTGGATGCGCGCGTTCATCTCCAGGAAGTAAAAGCGCTGGCGCGCGACATCGACCAGGAACTCGATCGTGCCCAGGCTGCGGTAGTTGATGTGCTTGGAGAAGCGCACCGCAGCGGCGTGCAAGTCGCGGCGCATCTGATCGCTGAGGTGCGGCGCGGGTGCTTCTTCGACCAGCTTCTGGTAACGGCGCTGCACCGAGCAATCACGGTCACCCAGGTGGATCACGCTCTGCCCGTCGCCCAGGATCTGCACTTCCACATGGCGGCCCTGGGTGACGAAACATTCCACATACACCCGGCCGTCGCCGAACGCCGCCAGGGCTTCGGAACTGGCGAGGTCGAACAGCGCGCTCAGCTCGGCCGGTGTGTTGGCGCGCTTCAAGCCGCGCCCGCCGCCACCACCCACGGCCTTGATCAACACCGGGTAACCGATCTGCTCGGCCATCTCCAGCGCTGCGGGCAGGTTATCCACCTGACCGCCGGGCGCGATGGGCACCTCGGCCTGTTCAGCGCAGCGCCGGGCTTCGAGCTTGTTGCCCACGCGTTCGATCTGTTCGGCCGTCGGGCCGATGAAGATCAGGCCGTTCTCTTCGCAGGCCGCCGCGAACTCCGCGCGTTCCGACAAGAATCCGTAGCCCGGGTGAATGGCCTGTGCGCCGACACCCCGCGCCGCCTCGATCAGCGTGCCGATGCGCAGGTAGCTGTCGGTGGCACGGGCCGGGCCGATGCACACGGCTCGGTCGGCCAGGCGGGCGCCCATGCTGTTGCGGTCGGCCGCCGAAACGGCCAGCACCGATTCGATGCCCAGGCGCCTGAGCGTGCGGATGATGCGCACGGCGATCTCACCGCGGTTGGCCACCAGCACCCGCCGGATCGGGCCGTCCACGGCCAGTTGGTCTGCTGTCTTCATGGTCGTGCTCAAGCCGGACGAACACGCATCAGGACCTGATCGAACTCGACCAGGTCACCGTCGCGGGCCAGCACCTCGACCACCACGCCTTCGACCCCAGCGGAGATCGAATTCATCAGTTTCATCACCTCGATGATCCCCACGGCCGTGTTCGCGCTGACGCGACCGCCGACGGCGACAAAGGGTTCGGCACCCGGCTTGGGCGCGCCATAGAAGGTACCCAGCATCGGTGCCCGGACTTCCAGCAAGCTGGTGTCACCGCTGGCCTGGGGCGCCGCGGCAGCGGGGGCTGCCGCAGGTGCTGAAGGCGTCGCTGGCGGCAAGGATGCAGGAGCAGAAGCCACAGGCGCTATGGGCGCTGGGCTCGCAGCAGCGCCACCCCTGCGCAGCGACAGCTTGATGCCATCGGCTTCCAGGTGCAGTTCATCGAAATGCGAACTGTCCAGCAGTTGCAGCAGGCGCTGCACGTCTTCGTGGGAAAAACTCATGAACATGACTCCTTGGATGCAACTGCGACCGTGCAGCAGATAAGGAGACATGGCGCACCGGGCTGAATGGCGGCGCCCGGCGCTGTCTTGTCTCCTGTCGTTTTTTGCTCCCTGGTATCTGAGATCCGGGATGGACGTGAGTATTCGCGGCAAGCAAGTTCATCGGGTAGGATCACGAAAGAAGTTTTCTCCTGGTGAAACTCACCGAAATCTACAAGCCATGCGCGATTACAAAGTCAAGTCGATCCGCGCCCTGGACCGGGGCCTTGAGGTGCTGCAGTACTTGCACCAGGCACGGGCGGCCAGCTTGCACGACCTGTTCCTTGCGACTGGCCTTCCGAAAGCCACCTTGACGCGTTTGATCGTTACGCTCGAGAAGCGAGGAATGGTCTGGCAGCGTCTTGTTGATGGCGCTTACATGGCAAGCCACACCCTGCTGCCACGCGCCCCGCAGCTGAACGACGAGAACTACCTTGTCGAGGTAGCGGCTCCGGTGATGGAGCGGCTGTGTCGCAAGGTCAACTGGCCGTCCGTGCTGGCCGTTCCGCGCCTCGATTGCATGGAGGTGGTCGAAACCAATCGACCGAAGTCCTACTTCTCGCACGTGCCGGTGGGGCCGATCGGCTTTCGCATCAACATGCTGCGATCTGCGTCGGGCCGGGCTTACATTGCTTTCTGCAGCGAGAGCGAACGTCAGGCGATGCTGCAGCGCCTAGTGGCCAGCAACGAGCCTGGCAATTTCATGGCGCGCCAGCCCGCGATGGTGGAACGCCTGCTCGACGAAACACGGCGATTGGGGTACGGGCACAGGACCCCTGACTTTGGTGGGCACTTCGACCAGACGCGTCGAGAATGGAACGACGACAGGGACTCGATTGCTGTACCAATCTGGGCCGGTGACGAGGTGATCGCTGCGCTCAATTTGACGTGGATGCACAAGGTGGCGACCGTGCAGCAGATCGTGAAAGTACACCTGCCCGTTCTCACTGCCGCCTCGCGAGAGATTTCAATGCGACTTGTTGGAACCTAGGTAATCCTTCGGCCAGCCGGCAGGACATCGGTGACGTTTCCCATGGTCTGACCTCTCGCCAGAATTTTCTTCATCGCTGGCGATGTCACATAGGGCATTTTTGGGGTATTCACGTGCTGTTTCTGTGAACAGCCGCTCACCTCTGGCCTCTAGCGCAAGGAGTCGTTCTCGACGCACGACCGGGCCATCATGTATTGAGTAGTCGGTAACGCAGATACAGCGGCCGTTCGACACTTACGTCCTTGAACGGCAGGTGACCGCGGGGGGCCGACATTCAGGCGCGCAAGGTCACCGACAGCAAGCAGCCTTTATCGGGTACCCGGCTGGCGCCGGGCAAGGTCAGCTGATGGCTGAAAACAGCCCAACGACAGCCTCCTTTCACGGAGCGCCGTGGAGGTGGCCGCTCACCAGAAGTTCAGCCCCGCTCAACCCTCCAGCATCACACCCAAGGCCTGCAGCTTTTTCGCAAACGTGTCCCTGCGTTTGTCCGCCCGCTCCGCGGTACCGACGGCGGCTTGAATGGCTTTGGGGCCTTTTTGGGCGGCCTTGATGATCAGTCCACGCTTGTGCGCAGCATCTGCTTCAGCCCGCTTGAAAGTGGCGATCAATTCGGCATGGGCGACGGGTGGTTTCATAAGTTGGGGATTGTATGAAACACCATTTTTTCGCGGTTTGATTTCACTACCGGTTGACGCCGCGTGACCTGTCATTCCGCACAGTGGCCCTTCGGTGGTACCCACCACCACGCCACCGCCACCAGCACCGCAAACCCGGTGTAGGCCGCCACAAACACCCACCAAGGGGCTTCCCAATACAGCAGGCGCGACAGCCAGTGCTCGATGAAACTATGCGTGTAGCTGCCCTGGCCGGCCAGGCGGCGCAGGTCTTGTTCCCACACGGTCAGGGGGCAGAGCTGGCCGAGCCAGGTTTGTGCGGTGATGAAGGCCATGAGGCCCAGGTGGGTGAGGCGCAGGCCGCGCCGGCGCACCCAGCGCCAACCCCTTGCGCCGCCTAGCAACACCAGGGGCAGCAGGCCCACCACAAACACCACCAGGCCCAGGTGCAGGGCTAGCAGGGTGTCGGCCAGCAGGGCGGCCCAGGCGGGCGTGATGCTCATGGGGGTGGCGTGGCCGCGTTGGCGGGCCGGGTTGCTGTGCTGCTCAATCGAACATGTCGGGCTGGGTGCGCAGCAAGTCGTTCCAGATGGTCTGGAAGTGCAGCCAGCCAATGTATTCGCTGCCGACGTGCTCTCGGCTGTAGCGTGCCTTCTCCGGCGGCACCAGCCGGGGTTTGATGCCTGTGGCTTGCACCAGGAGCTGCTGCTGGCAACAGCGTTCCAGCGCAATGAACCAGAACGCGGCCGCTTCGATGCTGTGGCGGCTGGCGGTCAGCAGACCGTGGTTTTGGTGGATGGCGGCTTTGACGCCTTTGAACCAGTCGGCCACTTTCAACCCGGCTTTTACCTCGACCGCGACTTGACCAGCCTCGTCGCTGATGACCACATGGTCTTCAAAGAACGCGGCGGCGTCTTGCGAGATGGGCTCCAGCGGCTGGGCGAGTGCCGCAAACGCCGTGCCGTACAGCGTGTGGGCGTGGCACATGGCGACGATGTCCGGGTGGGCTTCGTGCACGGCGGCGTGCAGCACAAAGCCGGCGCGGTTGATCGCATGCTGGCCCTCGACCACATGGCCCTGGTGGTCGGCCAGGATCAGGTTGGACACCTTGACCTGCGCAAAATGCACCGCCATGGGGTTGGTCCAATACAGGTGCGGGTGCTCGGGGTCGCGCACCGTCAGGTGCCCGGCAAAGCCGTAGTCAAAGCCCTGCAGCGCAAAGGCGCGGCAGGCGCCCACGAGCCGTTCTTTCAGGTGGCGCCGGTGCTCGGCGTGGCTGGTGAAGTGGGGAATGCCGGGGAATATGCGCCCGTGCTGGTCGGGTTGGTAGATCGAAACCTTCTCGTCGGTGAGGGGGTCAAAGCGCGGCTCGCGCTGGGGCGTGATGTGCATCTCGGGTCCTGCGGGGGAAAGGGCAAAGCGCCTCATTTCAATGAAAAAAGGCCGTCAGCGTTTGCACACTGACGGCCGCGCTGAACAGAGACCGTGCTCAGTTCACCTTGAAATACTCAGACACCACTTTCCAGCGGTTGTCTTGCAGCTGCGACAGTCGGGTGGCGTCGCTGCCCAGGCGCTTGGTGGGGCTGAAGGTCATCTCGGAACTGCCGAAAATGTCCGGTGGGATCACCATCGTGTCCATGGCTTTGATGAAGCTGTCGGTGGTCAGGTTGGCGCCGGCTTTGCCTGCAGCACGCAAGAAAGAGTCAACCAGCGAGTAGCCGTACACCGAGAACACGGTCGGGTCTTCGTTGAACTTGGTCTTGTACTTGTTGGCCCAGAACCGGATCGGCTGTGAAGCTTCGTCGGTGTAGGGGTTTTGCACCGTCATGGTGGCGTAGAAGCCGTTCATGGCGGGGCCGCCCAGCTTGTGGATCAAGTCAGTGTAAGCGGCGCTGGAGCCGATAAAGGTGGGGTTGAAGCCCAGGCGGCGGGCGGTGGCAATGCCGCCAATGGTCTCGCGAATGATGGTGCCCATGACGACCAGGTCGCACTGGGACGAAGCCAGCTTTTGCATTTGCGACGAGAAGTCTGTGGCGCCGCGCTTGTAGGTGGTGACTTCGGCAAACTGCATGCCCGCTGCCTTCAGGCCGGCCTCGGCGCCGCGGAACACTTCCAGGCCGAACTCGTCGTCCTGGTACATGGTGCACACCTTCTTGGCGTTTTTCTCTTTGGCCAGCTTGGGCACGGCCACGCGCATCTGGTCGTAGTAGGTGGCGGCAAACGAGTACTTGAGCTTGTGGAATGGCTCGTACATTTCACGCGCGGCGGTCACGGGGAAGAAGTTGATCACGTTCTTCTGAAACTGCACCGGCATGGCGGCCATGTTTTGGGCGGTGCCAATGTGGCCAACCATGGCAAAAATCTTGTCCTGGTTGACGAGCTTCTGCGCGGCCAGCACGGCGCGGCGTGGCTCGTAGCCCGAGTCTTCCACCAGCAGCTTGATCTTGCGGCCGTTGATGCCGCCTTGCTCGTTGGCTTCGTCCACGCGCAGCATCATGCCAAAGCGCACCTGCTTGCCAAAGCCGGCCAGTGGGCCGGACAGGTCTTGAATGGAGCCCAGCACCAGCTCGTTTTTGCTGACGCCTTGCGACTGCGCCATGGCCGCTGTGCTGGCCAGGGCCAGGCTGGCGGCGATCAATGTCAGGGTGTGTTTCATGTCTCGTGTCTCCTTCGTTGTGAATGGGATGGGTGATCAAAAAGCACTGGCTGCGCGTCAGCTGTACATAGCTTCAATTTGCGGGTTGTATTTCTTTTCCACCAGCTTGCGCTTGAGCTTCATGGTGGGCGTGAGTTCTTCGTCTTCGGCGCTGAGCTGGGTGTCGAGCAGGAAGAACTTTTTGATCTGTTCCACCCGGGCAAACTTTCTATTGACGCGGTCGATCTCGTCTTGAATAAGCTGCTGCACTTCGGGGGCACGCGTGAGGCTGGCGTAGTTGGAAAACGGCACGTCGTTGTCCTGCGCATATTTTTCGACGTTCTCCTGATCAATCATGATGATGACGGTGAGGTAAGGGCGCTTGTCGCCGATCACCACCGCGTCGGTCACGTAGGGCGAGAACTTCAACTCGTTTTCCAGTTCGCTGGGGGTGATATTCTTGCCGCCTGCGGTGATGATGATGTCTTTCATGCGGTCGGTGATGCGGAAAAACCCTTCCTCATCGACCACGCCCACATCGCCTGTGTGCAGCCAGCCATCGGCGTCGATGGTCTCGGCGGTTTTCTCGGGCTGGTTGAGGTAGCCCATGAACACGTTGGGCCCGCGCACCAAGATTTCGCTGGTGACCGGGTCCAGCCGCACGTCGTTGTAGCTCGCGGCTGGGCCAATGGAGCCGGGCTTGATGCGCTCGGCCGGCACGCCGGTGGACGCGCCGCAGGTTTCGGTCATGCCCCACACCTCCAGCATGGGTACGCCCAGGGCCATGTACCAGCGCACCAGCTCGGGTGAAATGGGCGCGGCGCCGGTGACCAGAAAACGCGCTTTGTGAATGCCGATGAGCTTGCGCACGTTGTTGAGCACCAGCACCCGCGCCAGGTGAAACTGCAGCTTGAGCGGGGCGGGCACCGGCTGTTGCGCCATCACCAGGTCGGCCACGCGCTGGCCCACACCAATGGACCAGGCGTAGGCGGCTTGCTGCAGCTTGCCGGCTTCTTTCAGCGTGATCATGACGCCGGAGTAAAACTTTTCCCACACGCGGGGCACGGCGGTGAACACCGTGGGTGCGATCTCGCGCACGTTTTCCGGCACGGTTTCGGGGTTTTCAACGAAGTTGAGTTTGGCGCCGGTGTAGAGCGAAAAATACTCGCCGCCCATGCGCTCGGCAATGTGGCACAGCGGCAAGAAGCACATGCATTCGTCGGCGTCGCTGCGGGCAATGAGCGTGTTGTAGCCGCGCACGGTGTACACCAGCCCGTGGTGGCTGTGCATGGCGCCTTTGGGTTTGCCGGTGGTGCCTGATGTGTAAACCAAAATGGCGAGGTCGCTGGGTTTGCAAGCGGCCACGCGGGCTTGCAAGGCGTCGGGGAATTGTTTGGCGTGCTCGCGGCCCAGCGCGCGCAGCGCGTCCAGGCTCATCACTTGCGGGTCGTGCAGGTCGCGCAGGCCTTCCATGTCAAACACCACAATCTTGCGCAGCTTGGGCAGTTGCTCGCGCACGGCCAGGGCTTTGTCGAGCTGTTCGTCGTCTTCCACAAACAGCACCGTGGTGCTGGAGTCTTCACACAGGTACTGCACCTGCTCGGCTGCGTCGGTGGGGTAAATGCCGTTGGACACGCCGCCCGCGCTGAGCACGGCAATGTCGGCCAGCACCCAGTCGATGTTGGTGTTGGACAAGATGGAGGCCGTGTCGTGCGGCGCGAAGCCCAGCGCCAGCAGGCCGTTGCCGATTTCGCGCACCGCCTCGGCGGTCTGGTTCCAGGTCCAGCTGTGCCAGATGCCAAAGTCTTTCTGCCGCATCCAGACGTTGGGGCCACGCGCTTTCACCGCGTTCCAGAACATGGCTGGAATGGTGTCGCCGGGCAACACCACGGCGGTTTGCGGCTGGATGCCGGAGAGGTCCCAGAGATTACTCATGCTCGATGTCCAAGGTCAAAACCACATTCGATACGCAGGGGAGCCGTGCAACCCAGGGCACAGCCGGGCTGGCTTTGCCAGACGGCCAGTGCCGCCCCCTGGGGGGTAGCGCGAAGCGCTGCGGGGGGAGCCACATCTAGCGCCAATTTTTCTTCTTCTTCCAGCGCCGGTCTGCGCGCACGCCTTCTTCCTTCATGCCCAGGTAAAACTCCTTGATGTCGTCCTTCTCGCGCAGGTGGGCGCAGGTGTCTTCCATCACGATGCGGCCGTTTTCCAGCACGTAGCCGTAGTCCGAAGCGTTCAGCGCCATGTTGGCGTTTTGCTCCACCAGCAAGATGGTGGTGCCGCGCTCGCGGTTGATGCGCACCACGATCTCGAAGATCTCTTTGGTGAGCTTCGGGCTCAGGCCCAGGCTCGGTTCGTCGAGCAAGATCAGGTCGGGGTTGGCCATGAGGGCGCGGCTGATGGCCAGCATCTGCTGCTGGCCGCCCGAGAGCAGGCCGGCGTCTTGCAGTGCGCGCTCACGCAAAATGGGAAAGTAGTTGAACACCACCTCCATGTCGCGCGCCACGCCGTCGCGGTCTTTGCGGGTGTAGGCGCCCATCAGCAGGTTGTCGCGCACCGAGAGCAGCGGAAACACTTCGCGCCCTTCGGGCACGTGCATCAGGCCCTGCTGCACGATGTGCGCCGGGTCCTGGGCGGTGATGTTTTCGCCCTTGAATTCGATGCTGCCCTTGCGCGGGTCGATGATGCCGCTGATGGTTTTCAGAATGGTGGTTTTGCCCGCGCCGTTGCTGCCCAGCACGGTGGCAATTTCGCCGCGGCGCACCTGCAGGCTCACGCCACGAATGGCTTTGATGGGGCCGTAGGCGCTCTCGACGTTGAGCAGCTTGAGCACGGCGTTGTCAGTGACCGGGGCCGTCATGCGGATGCTCCCACGTGGTTCTCACGCCGCAGGCTGGACACGTCGTCCACCGAGCCCAGGTAGGCCTCGATCACGCCGGGGTCGCGCTGCACTTCGGCCGGTGTGCCGGTGGCCAGTTCGGCGCCCATGCTCATGGCCAGCACGCGGTCGGACACCTTGGACACCAGGGTCATGTCGTGTTCCACCATCAGCACCGTGATGCCCAGCTCGTCCTTGATGTCGGTGATCCAGAACGCCATGTCTTCGGTTTCTTCCACGTTCAGGCCTGAAGAGGGTTCGTCCAGCAGCAGCAGCTTGGGTTCGGTGCACAAAGCGCGCGCCAGCTCAACCACTTTGCGCACGCCATAAGGCAGCCCGGCCACCATCGATTCGCGGTGGTGTTGCAGGTCCAGCAGTTCAATGACCTGCTCGACTTTTTCACGCGCCTCAATTTCGGCTGCGCGGGTTTTGGCGGTGAAGAAAATCTCGCTCCAGAGCCCGGTTTTGCGGTGGGTGTGGCGGCCAATCAGCAGGTTTTGCAGCACCGTGGCGTGTTCAAACAGCTCGATGTTTTGAAAGGTGCGCGCAATGCCCAGGCTGGCTATTTTGTGCGGCGGCTGGTCGGTGAGCTTGAGCATGCCTTGCGGCCCGGCGTAGTCGATGGTGCCGGTGGTGGGCGTGTAGATGCGGCTGATGAGGTTGAACACCGTGGTCTTGCCGGCGCCGTTGGGCCCGATCAGGGTGAACACCTCGCCGCGCTTCACATCGAAGCTCACGTTGTTGACCGCCAGCACGCCGCCGAAGCGCACGCTGAGGTTCTTCGCTGAAAGAAGGATGTCGTCTGTCATGAAAGACTCGCCAAAACAGAAGCGGCACAGGCGAAGAAGCCCAAGCCGGGAACACCGCCGAACCGGCTTTGCCGGGTGGCAGGTGTTGCCCCCTTGAGGGGGTGACGCGAAGCGGCGCGGGGGTGGTGTTCCATCATTTCAACCGGTCGGATTTTTGGAAGCTCTTTTGCCGCTTGAACATACCCTTGCGGTAGAACGGAAAGAGCTGGAAGTAGGTGCGGATCTTGAGCCAGCGGCCGTACAGACCCATGGGTTCAAACAACACAATGGCGATCAACACCATGCCGTAGACCACGCCCTTGATGCCGGCGGCTTCACCAATCACGGCGGGCAAAAAGTCTTTGCCAATGGCGATCAGCTGCGGCATGACGATGATGAAAATGGCACCCAGAAACGCCCCGTGGATGGAGCCCAGGCCGCCAATCACCACCATCAGCAGCAGGTCGACCGACTGCAGCAGGCTGAACTGGTCGGGCGACAAAAACTGGATCTTGTGGGCGTACAGCGCACCGCCAATACCGGCCAGCGCAGCCGACAGCGCAAAGCTCATGGTTTTGTAGCGCGCCAGGTGAATGCCCATGCTCTGCGCAGAAATTTCCGAGTCGCGGATAGCGACAAACGCCCGGCCGGTGCTTGAGCGCATGAGGTTGACGATGGCCAGCGTGGACGCCACGGTGATCAGCAGGCACAAGAAGTAAAACTCGTTGGACGAGTCCAGTTCCCAGCCAAACAGGCTGGGTTGGTTCACCATCAGGCCCGAGTTGCCGCCGGTCATGCTTTCCCAGCGCGCCATGCCCTCTTCCACAATGAAGCCAAACGCCAGTGTGGCCATGCCCAGGTAAATGCCTTTCACCCTCAGCGCCGGCAAGCCCACCACCATGCCCACAGCGGCCGACAGCAAACCCGCGCAAGCCAGCGCAATGGGAAACGGCACGCCCGCGTTGACCATGATGGCCTGCGTGTAAGCGCCCACGCCCAGAAACGCCGCATGGCCCAGCGAAAACAGGCCCGTGAAGCCGGCGAGCAGCATCAGCCCCAGGCCGACGATGGCGTAGATCAGCACAAAGGTGAGTTGCGCCAGCCAGTACTCTTGAATAAGCCAGGGCGCTGCCACCAGCAGCACGCCCAGCAGGCTGTACCAGAAGGTATGGCCGCCGTGCTTGGCCAGCCGGATGTCCTGGTTGTAGTCGGTCTTGAAGAGAAATCTCATTTAGTCTCCGCAGAGCCGCCTCAAGGAGGCTGAGGCCCCCTCGGGGGGCAGTGAATACACGAAGTGATGAACGTGGGGGTTCATGTCATCAAACCTTTTTTCGGAGTTTTTCGCCGAACAGCCCGTTGGGCTTGAGCACCAGCATGATCAGCACCACGATGTAAGGCGCAATGTCCTTGAAGCCTTCGGCCATGTAGAAGCCCGCCAGCGCCTCCACGATGCCAATGATCAGCCCGCCCACAATGGCGCCGGGCAGGCTGCCAAAGCCGCCCACCACCGCCGCCGGGAACGCCTTGAGGCCGATGAAGCCCATGTTGGCGTGCACAAAGGTGATGGGCGCGAGCAGCAGGCCGGCAATGGCCGCCACCGCGGCAGCCAGGCCCCACACCAGGCCGTTGAGCCGCTTCACGGGAATGCCCATGTAATAAGCCGCCAGCTGGTTTTGCGACGAAGCCTGCATGGCAATACCGAGCTTGGTGTAGCGGAACATGGCAAACAGGCCGGCGCACAGCACGGCGGTGGCGCCAATCACCACCACCTGCTCGGCCGACACCACCAGCGTGCCCAGGCGCAGCACCTCGCCCGCATAGGGCACGGGCAGGGTGTGGGTGTCGGTGCCAATGTCGGGGATCATGGTGATGAGCCCGCGCAGCACATAGCCCACTCCAATCGTCAGCATCACGATGGAAAACGCCGGCTGGCCCAGGATGGGGCGGATCACCACCCGCTCCAGCAGCACGCCAAACACGCCCATGCCCACAATGGCGGCGGGCACCGACAGCCAGAACGGGAAGCCCAGCACGGTCATGGCGGCCAGGCCGCCAAAGGCGCCCACCATCATCAGGTCGCCCTGGGCAAAGCTCACCGTTTCGGTGGCCTTGTAGATCAGCACGAAACCCAGGGCGATGAGTCCGTAGATACAGCCCTGGGCCACACCGCTGATGAGCAGTTGCAGCAATTGCACGCTTGTCTCCTAAATTGTTCTCTGGGGCGCCAGACGGGTGAACACCTGCGTATGCAGGTGGCATTTCCGAACGCCCGTGCTTTTGCGGAGCTTAGTCGGGGACTCAAAGGCTTGCCCATGGGGGTTTCCCGCAGGACAGTGCTGTAGGCGACACAACGGACATTTGTGCCAAGCGGCCGCTTGGTGAACGCATGCCGGGGCGCTATGCTGAATACTTCATTGTTAAGAGCCTGCCATGAAGTCCATACGCATTGGTGCCGGTCTCGGCTTTTACGGCGACAACTGGGAACCGGTGGTCGCGAGCATCGAACGCGGCAACGTGCAGTTCATCGCCAGCGACCACCTGGCCGAACTCACCCTGGCCATTTTGCAAAAAGACCGCCAGCGCGACCCGGCGCTGGGCTATGCCCGCGATGTGGTGCCCATGCTGCTGCGGCTATGGCCGCTCATGGCTGAGCGCGGCGTGCGCTTTGTGTGCAACGCGGGCGGGCTCAACCCGCACGGAGCCGCGCAGGCGGTGCTGGCGGCATTTGCCGCCAAAGGTTTCACGGCGCGGGTGGCGGTGGTCACCGGCGACGACGTGTTGCCGCAGTTGCTCGACGCCTCAAAGCCGGCCGACGGTTGGGCGCACCTGTTCACCGGCGAACCGGTGGCGGGTGTGCGCGAGCGCCTGGTGTTTGGCAACGCCTACCTGGGCGCGCAGCCCATCGTGCAGGCGCTGGACGCGGGGGCCGACATCGTCATCACCGGGCGCGTGGCCGACGCAGCGCTGTTTTTGGGCCCGCTGGTGCACAGCCTGGGCTGGACGCTCACCGGCGCCACGGCCCAGGCCGACCTGGACCGCCTGGCGCAAGGCCTCACCGTGGGGCACCTGCTGGAATGCTCGGGCCAGGGCAGTGGCGGCAACTTTGGCAGCCAGGGTGCCTGGCAGGCCATACCCGACCTGACGCATATTGGCTACCCCATTGCCGAGGTGTGGGAAGACGGCACCGCGCTCATCACCAAGGCGCCGGGCACGGGCGGGCGCGTCAACTTCGACACCGTGCGCCAGCAGTTGCTGTATGAGGTGCACAACCCGCACGCTTACCATGCGCCCGACGTGGTGCTGGACATGGGCCATATCACCCTGCACGACGAAGGTCACGACCGGGTGCGCCTCACGGGTGCACGCGGGCAGGCGCCGAGCGACCAGCTGAAGGTGGTGGCTGGCTACCGCGACGGCTACAAAGCCGAGGTGACCTGGGGCTTTTCATGGCCCGATGCCTGGGACAAGGCTCAGGCCGCGCAGTCCGCTATCCTCACCCAGTTGCTTGAAAAACGCATACCGCACGACGAGCTGTACATCGAGCACCCCGGCCTGAATTCGGCCCACGGCGCCCTGGCGCCCCTGCCCGATGCCGACGCCCTCAACCAGCTCAACGAGGTGTGGACACGCATGGTGCTGCGCACCCCGGTGAAAGCCGCCGCCGATGGCTTCGGGCGCTTGTTTCCCTGGCTCGCGCTGAGCGGGCCGGCCTACACCTGCGGCTTTCATGGCCTGCACAACACCAGCGAACTGCTGGGCATCTGGCCCACCCTGGTGCCCCGCGCGGCGGTGGAGCCAGGTGTGCGCGTGCAACTGCTGGAAGGGTCGGCGCCATGAACACATCGGTTGACATGAAGGACAAGGTTCGCGTGCCGCTGGCGCGCCTGGCCCACGCCCGCAGCGGCGACAAGGCCGACTGGGTGGACTTTGGCCTGTTCGCCTGGAACGCAGCGGGCTACGCGCTGCTGGCCCGCGAAGTGACGGCCGAGCGGGTGCGCACCCACTTCATGCCGTGGCTGGGGAGCGACATGACTGGCGAGGTGGACGCCTGGCTGTTACCCAACCTGCTGGCGATCAAACTGGTGCTGCGGGGTGCACTGCAAGGCGGTGGCGCGCGCAACCTGCGGCTGGACAACCTGGGCAAATCCATGGCGGGTGCGCTGCTGCGCATGGAGGTTGAGGTGACGCCCGCCGAGCTGGCCGAGGCGCTGGCCGCCCCGCGCGTGGGCTGGTGGGGCGAGGGCGCGCCATGAACGCGGCGCTGATCGGCCGCAAGCCTGAGGCGGCCAAGGCCTGTGCTGACATGGATGAAGCTTCGGTGCGCTCTGCCACCGAGGCCTGGATCGCAGCCTTCAACCGCGCCGATGCGGCGGCCATGGCCGCGCTGTACGACCCGCAAGCGGTGCTCTGGGGCACAACCGCCACGCAGCTCATCACCACGCCACAGGGCATTGCGGCGTATTTCGACGCTGTGTTTGCCCTGCAACCCGTGCCCCGCATGGCGCTGGTGGAGGCGCTGCCCAGGGTGTTTGGCGACGTGGCGGTGAGCTCGGGCCGCTACACGCTCACGCTGTCCCCCGCGCCGCACCTGCGCGAGGTGCCGGCCCGCTTCAGCTTCACTTACCGCCGCACCGCAGGCATATCCGGCCTGTGGCGCATCGTGGACCACCATTCGTCTGCCATGCCCGCGCCACTGGCTGCGCTGGCCGCAGCCGCCTGACCGTTTTCTATGATCGGGCCATGACATCCACCGATTTCTCCACCCCTGCCGACGTGCTGGTGTTGCAGCACTTGCTGGAAGACGGCCCGGGTTACCTGGGCCAATGGCTCGACGAGCAAGGCGCCAGCTGGCAGGTGCGCTGCACCGAAGCTGGTGACGCGTACCCCACTTCGGTGCGGGGTTTCCGAGGTTTGGCCGTGCTGGGCGGTGCCTGGAGCGCCAACGACGAGCGTCCCTCGCTGCGCCAGGCCGAGGCGCTGATTCAAGAGGCCGATGCGCTGGGTATTCCCGTCATTGGTCATTGCCTGGGGGGCCAGCTCATGGCGCGGGCTTTCGGTGGCCGAGTGCAACAGCTGCCGCAGCCCGAGGTGGGCTGGTTGCCCTTGCACATTGGCCGCAGCGCGTCGGCGCGCCACTGGTTGGGCGACGCTCCGGTGGCCACGGTGTTTCAGTGGCACCAGGACAACTTTGTGCAGTTGCCGCCCAACGCCGAGCTGATCGCCAGCTCACCGGCCTGCGTGCACCAGGCATTCGCCATTCGGCAGCACCTGGCCATGCAGTTCCACATTGAGATCACCCCGGCCAAGATCGCCGCGTGGCTGGCCCACCCCGGCCAAGCCTACCCGCTGCATGTGCTGCTGCACCCGGACAGCGTGCAAGACCCGGCCCGCATGCACGCCGCCACCCAGCAGCACCTGGCTGGCAGCCAGACACTGGCCAGCCACATTTACCGCACCTGGCGTTCGCGCTGGCCGAGTTGAGCGCGGTTCAGCCCGCCAAACCCGGAATGTTCAGGCCTTCCTTGGGAATGGCGCGTGGCTTGCCGTCCTTGTCGATCGCCACGTAGGTCAGGCTGGCTTCGGTCACCTTCACGTATTGCCCCTGGGCCGAGAAGCGCTCGGCGAACACCTCGACCTGCACCGTGATGGACGTGTTGCCCACGCGCGTGACGTGCGAGAAAAAGCTCAGGATGTCGCCCACCCGCACCGGCTGCTTGAAGATGAACTGGTTCACCGCCACGGTAGCCATGCGCCCGCGCACATAGCGCGCCGGCAGCACGGAGCCGGCCAGATCGACCTGGGCCATGACCCAGCCGCCAAAAATGTCGCCGTTGCCGTTGGTGTCAGCCGGCATAGGGATGACCTTGAGCACCAGCTCGCGGTCTTGCGGCAGGGCGGTTTCTGGGCGGGGGCTTGATTCGTTGGACATGGGCACAATCTGGTTTCAACAGACCACCATTCTCCTGCATGCGCCCCAACTCTCCCAGCCCAGCCACCGTTGCCTTGCCCACCAGCCACCCCGGGGGCGGCGCGCCCGCCGCCAAGCGCTCCGACTGGGCCACGCTCTCTCGCCTGTTTCCCTACCTGTGGCAATACAAATGGCGCGTGCTGATCGCGCTGGGCTTCATGGTGGCGGCCAAAGTGGCCAACGTGAGCGTGCCGCTGCTGCTCAAAGAGCTGGTGGATTCCATGACCATTTCACCCACCAGCCCGCAGGCGCTGCTGGTGGTGCCGCTGGGGCTGTTGCTGGCTTACGGGGGCTTGCGTTTGTCCACCACCTTGTTTACCGAACTGCGTGAGCTGGTGTTCGCCAAGGCCACCGAGGGCGCCACCCGCAGCATCGCGCTGCAGGTGTTTGGCCACCTGCACGCGCTGAGCCTGCGCTTTCACCTGGAGCGCCAGACCGGCGGCATGACGCGCGACATCGAGCGCGGCACGCGCGGCGTGCAGTCGCTCATTTCGTATTCGCTTTACAGCATCGTCCCCACGCTGATTGAAGTGACGATGGTGCTGACGGTGCTGGGCACGAAGTTCGACATGGGTTACGTGTGGATCACCCTGGTGGCCCTGGTTCTCTACATCAGCTTCACCGTGGTGGTGACCGAGTGGCGCACCAAGTTCCGCCGCGAGATGAACGAGCTGGAGTCCACCAGCCAGTCGCGCGCCGTGGATTCGCTGCTGAACTACGAGACCGTCAAGTATTTCAACAACGAAGCGTTTGAAGCGCGGCGCTACGACGAGGCGCTGGAGAAACTGCGCCGCGCCCGCATCAAGAGCCAGACCACGCTGTCCATGCTCAACGCCGGGCAGCAGCTGGTGATTGCGATTGCGTTGGTGCTCATGCTCTGGCGCGCCACCCAGGGCGTGGCCAGCGGCGAGATGACGCTGGGCGACCTGGTGATGGTCAACGCCTTCATGATCCAGCTCTACATACCGTTGGGCTTCCTGGGCGTGCTGTACCGCGAAATCAAGCAGAGCCTGACCGACCTGGACAAGATGTTTGTGCTGCTGGAGAAAGAGCGCGAAATTGCCGACGACCCCAGCGCCCAGCCGCTCGCGCTCAGCGGCGCGCCCGCGGTGCGCTTTGAAAATGTGCGCTTCTCCTACGAGCCCGCGCGCGAAATTTTGCACGGCATCAGCTTTGAGATTCCCGCCGGGAAAACGGTGGCGGTGGTCGGGCCATCGGGCTCGGGCAAGTCCACGCTGGCACGCCTGTTGTACCGGTTTTACGATGTGAGCAACCACGGCGACACGGGGCCGCATGGCGGCGGGCGCATCCTCATCAACGGGCAAGACATTCGCCAGGTGACGCAGTCCAGCGTGCGCCAAGCCATTGGCATCGTGCCGCAAGACACGGTGCTGTTCAACGACACCATCGAATACAACATCCTTTACGGCCGCCCCGACGCCGGCCATGACGCTGCCGTGGCCGCCGCGCAGGCCGCGCACATTCACAACTTCATTGAAAAGCTGCCGCTGGGCTACCGCACCATGGTGGGCGAGCGGGGTTTGAAGCTCTCAGGCGGTGAAAAGCAGCGCGTGGCGATTGCGCGCACGCTGCTGAAAAACCCGCCCGTCGTGATTTTTGACGAAGCCACTTCGGCGCTGGATTCGGCGAACGAGCGGGCGATCCAGGCGGAATTGAAAACGGCTGCGCGGAACAAGACTTCGCTGGTGATTGCGCACCGGTTGTCTACGGTGGTTGATGCGCACGAGATTTTGGTGCTCGTCAACGGGGAGATTGTGGAGCGGGGGACGCACGCGGATCTGGTGTTGCTTGGGGGTGTTTATTCGGGGATGTGGGCGCTGCAGCAGTCTGGGACGGACTGACCGTTTTGTGTTGGGGTTGCTTTTGTGGGGCGGGTCTCGCCCCGGCGGGCGCCTCACTTTTCTTTGCTTCGCCAAAGAAAAGTAAGCAAAAGAAAGGCGAGCCGAAGTCCGGGCCGCTTCGCGGTGCCTTGCGCTGCTCGGTTCGCGGGGGAAATTCGCAAACTTGTCCGCTTCGCGGCCTTCGGACATGCGAATTTCTGATCCCCGCGCCCCTGCGCTGCTCAGCCCGGCCACACGGCAAAGCATGGTTGCGGGAACGGGAACGGGAACGGGAACGGGAACGGGAACGGGAACGGGAACGGGAACGGGCTTCCCTTCCGGCGAGCCGGTCTTTCCCCCTCTCCCTCTGGGAGTGGCCAGGGGAGAGGGCCACGCCAGCCAAACATCTGTTCGGCAGCCGTGCCTTTACGCCGCCCGCATCGTCCCCGTCCGCTCATACCGGCTGTGCCAGCTCAGCGCTTCGTCCAGCAAATGCGGCGTGTGCATGCCGGCATGCCCCGCACGCGCATTGGCTTCAGAGCGCTCTACGTAGTCCAGCAGCGCTGGTTTGAAATCTGGGTGCGCGCAGCGTTCGATGATGTGGCGCGAGCGCTGGCGGGGTGAGAGTCCACGCAGGTCGGCCAGGCCTTGTTCGGTCACGACGATCTGCACGTCGTGTTCGGTGTGGTCCACGTGGCTGACCATGGGCACGATGCAGCTGATGCTGCCGCCCTTGGCGGTGGACGGCGTCATGAAGACCGAGAGGTAGGCGTTGCGCGCGAAGTCGCCCGAGCCGCCGATGCCGTTCATGATGCGCGTGCCCATCACGTGGGTGGAGTTCACGTTGCCGTAGAGGTCGGCTTCGATCATGCCGTTCATGGCGATGATGCCGATGCGGCGGATCACCTCGGGGTGGTTGCTGATCTCCTGCGGCCGCAGCACGATGCGTTCGCGGTAGAAGTCCAGATTCGCCAGAAACTCTTCCATCACCGGTGCCGAGAACGACAGCGCGGTGGACGAGGCCATGGCCATCTTGCCGGACTTGAGCATGGCGAGCATGCCGTCCTGCAGCACCTCGGTGTAGCCCTGCAAATCATTGAACGGGCCGTCGTTCAGGCTTTCCATCACCGCGTTGGCGATGTTCCCCACGCCCGATTGCAGCGGCAGCAGCTCGGGGGGCAGGCGCCCTTGGGCCACTTCGTCCTGCAGGAAGGCCATCAGGTGGCCGGCGATGCGTTTGGATGCTTCGTCGGGCGCCGAAAAGCGCGTGTCGCGGTCGGGCAGGTTGGTTTCGACGATGGCGATCACCTTGGCCGGGTCGCAGCGCAGGTAGGGTTCACCGATGCGGTCGCCCGCGTGCGTCATGGGGATCGGCTTGCGGTGCGGCGGGCGCTCGGTGCCGTAGTAGATGTCGTGCATGCCCTCCAGCCCCAGGCTGTGGCCGTGGTTCACTTCCAGAATGACCTTGTCGGCCTGGTCCAGCCAGGTCTTGTTGTTGCCCACCGAGGTGGCCGGGATCAGGCGGCCGTCTTCCAGAATGCCCGCGACCTCGATCACCGCCACATTGAGCTTGCCCAGAAAGCCGAACCACACGTACTGCGCCACGTGTGAGAGGTGGATGTCGATGTAGGCCATCTCGCCGTCGTTGATGCGGGCGCGGCAGGTCGGGTCGGACTGGTAGGGCAGGCGCATGTCCATGCCGCCCACCTTGGCGAGTGCGCCGTCGAGCTCGGGCGCTGTGGAGGCACCGGTCCAGACGCCGATACGAAAGGGCTTGCCCGCGTCGTGGTGGGCCTGGATGTGCTGGGCCAGCGCGAGCGGAATGGCTTTGGGGTAACCAGCGCCGGTGAAGCCGCTCATGCCGACGTGATCGCCGTGCTCAATCAGGGCGGCCGCCGCCTCGGCCGACATGATTTTCTGGCGCAGCCCTGTGTGGGCGATGCGGGACGGGCGGATATCGGGTGGATTTTTCGTCATGGTGTGAAATATTAGGGTTAACCCTAGTTGGAGGCGATGGTACCGGAAGCGCTCGGCCGCAAAGCGGCGAAAAACACCGGATTTCGCCCGCGCGCATAATCCGCGGCCATGGAAACCAAATGGCTTGAAGACTTCGTCAGCCTGGCTGAAACCCGCAGCTTCAGCCGCTCGGCCCAGCTGCGCCATGTGACCCAGCCCGCGTTCTCGCGCCGCATCCAGTCACTGGAAGCCTGGGCCGGCACCGATCTGGTGGACCGGTCTTCGTACCCCACCCGCCTCACCCCAGCCGGGCAAACGCTGTACGACCAGTCGCTGGAAATGCTGCAAGCGCTGCAAAGCACCCGCGCCATGCTGCGTGCGCACACGGTGGCCGCGCAGGATGTGATCGAGTTCGCGGTACCGCACACGTTGGCCTTCACGTTTTTTCCGTCGTGGCTCTCGGGCCTGCGCGAAGCCTGTGGCCCCATCAAAAGCCGGCTGATCGCCCTCAATGTGCACGACGCCGTGATGCGCCTGGTGGAGGGCAGCTGCGACCTGCTCATCGCCTACCACCACATGGCCCAGCCCATTCAGCTCGATGCCGAGCGCTACGAAATGCTGCCACTGGGCCGTGAACTGCTGTCGCCCTACGTCAAACCCAACGAGCACGGTGGGCCGCTGTATGCGCTGCCGGGTACCGCCAGCCAGCCGCTGCCTTACCTGGCCTATGCTCCCGGCGCCTACCTGGGCCGTGCGGTGGACCAGATCCTCAAGCAAAGCGCCACGCCCCTGCACCTGGACCGCATTTACGAAACCGACATGGCCGAAGGCCTCAAGGCCATGGCCCTGGAAGGGCACGGGGTGGCGTTTTTGCCCTCCAGCGCGGTACGCAAAGACGTGCGTGCCAAAAAACTGGTGCCGGCCGGTGGAGTGTTTGAAACCACGCTCGACATCCGCATTTACCGCGAACGCCCCTCGGCCCGCAAAGCCAAAGGCCCGGTCGAAAAGTTTTGGTCCGATCTGCAAAACCACCTGGACGCCGCGTCGGCGCCACCCGCCACCCGCTGAGCGAAAATAGAACCATGAGCACCACGGCCCCCCTGAAACACATCACCATCACCCGCCCGGACGACTGGCACCTGCACGTGCGCGACGGCGACGCCCTGCGCACCGTGGTGCCGCACACCGCCGCCCAGTTTGGCCGCGCCATCATCATGCCCAACCTGCGCCCGCCGGTGACCACCGCCGCCCAGGCCATGGCCTACGCCGAGCGCATCCGCGCCGCCGTGCCCGCCGGCGTGAGCTTCGAGCCGCTGATGACGCTGTACCTGACGGACAACCTGCCGGCCGACGAAATTGCCCGCGCCAAAGACGCTGGCGTGGTCGCCGCCAAGCTGTACCCGGCCGGTGCCACCACCAACAGCGATGCCGGCGTGACCGACATCCGCAAAACCTACAAAACGCTGGAAGCCATGCAGCGCGCCGGCCTGCTGCTGCTGGTGCATGGCGAAGTCACCAGCCCCGACATCGACCTGTTTGACCGCGAAGCCGTGTTCATTGAACAGCAAATGATCCCGCTGCGCCGCGACTTTCCCGAGCTCAAGGTGGTGTTTGAACACATCACCACCAAAGAAGCGGCGCAGTATGTGACCGAAGCAGGCGCTTACACCGCCGCCACGCTCACCGCCCACCACCTGCTTTACAACCGCAACGCCCTCTTCACCGGCGGCATTCGCCCGCATTACTACTGCCTGCCGGTGCTCAAGCGCGAGACCCACCGCCTGGCCCTGGTGGCTGCCGCCACCAGCGGTTCGCCCAAGTTCTTTCTGGGCACCGACAGCGCCCCCCACCCGGCGCACCTGAAAGAGCACGCCACGGGTTGTGCCGGCTGCTACACCGCGCACGCCGCCATGGAGATGTACGCCGAGGTCTTTGATGCCGCTGGCGCGCTCGACAAACTCGAAGGTTTCGCCAGCTTCTTTGGAGCGGACTTCTACGGCCTGCCACGCAACACCGGCACCATCACCCTCCAGCGCGAAAGCTGGACGCCACCCGAGAGCTTTGCGTTTGGCGAAGCCGAGCTCAAGCCGCTGCGCTCGGGCGAAGCGCTGCCCTGGAAACTCGTGGCCTGATTTCGCGATGTGCGCACCTGGCGAAGGTGTGGCAGTCTGGCCAGCGCCCGACTGGTCGCAACCCTGGTTTGAGCCGGTCGCCGCCCATGGCGCGGCTGTGCGCCAGGCGTGCGACGCCGGTGTGGGCTTGCCGCAGGCGCTGACAGCGCGGGCCGTGGGCTTGTCCGTGCCGCGCTTCATCCCACAAGCCGAATTGCCCGCTGGCGTGGCCTATGAAGCCCACATCTTCAACACCGGCGCCGTGCCCACCCGCGAAGGCCTGCACGATTTTTTCAATGGTTTGTGCTGGATGCGGTTTCCCCAAACCAAGCGGCGGCTGAACCAGCTGCAGGCGACTGAAATTGCCACCGCCGGCGTGGGCCAGGTGCGCGGTGCGGTGCGCGACGGGTTGACGCTGTTTGACGAAAACGCCGCCTTGCTGCAAGCCCCCGATGCGCTCTGGGACGCGCTGCTGGCGCGTGACTGGACACGTCTTTTTGTGGACCTTCGGCCGCTGTGGGCGCAAGCCCGGCTGGTGCTGTTTGGCCATGCCCTGCTGGAGAAGCTGATGGTGCCCTACAAGTCCATCACCGCCCACGTGGTTCGCGAGCCGGTGCCGCTGGCGCTGGGCGACGACCTGGCCGCTTGGGACGGCTGGCTGGCCGCTCGCCTGAGTGCCGCCGATCTGGCCACCAAGCCCTTCACCCCGTTGCCGGTGCTGGGCGTGCCGGGCTGGTGCCCGGCCAATGAAGACCCCGCCTACTACGCGGATGCCGGGGTGTTTCGCCCCAAGCGCGTGGTGGCCTGACCCACGCTGCACCCCGAGCCCAGGCGCTCACCGATTGTTTTGCAGGACCACCCATGACCTTGCCCGTTTCGCCCTCGTGGGCGCATCTGAACCTGTCGCAAAGTGCCGACAGCGCCGAACTGGCCGCGCATTTCAAGGCCAGCGGCGTGCGCGATGTGGAGTGCATGTTTGCCGACGTGACCGGCTACCCGCGCGGCAAGCTCATGCCGGCGGCCAGCTTCGCGGCGGGCAGCGAGCTGCGCATCTGCCAGGCCATTCCCATGCAATGCGTCACCGGTGAATACAGTGTCGACCCGATATTTCCCGACAGCGACCCCGACGTGCGCCTGGTGCCCGACCTGGCCACCCTCAAGCCAGCGCCCTGGGCCAGCGTGGCGCGTTATGTGGCGGTGCACGACTGCGTGGAGATGGACGGCAGTCTGTGCGACTTTGCGCCGCGCTCGGTGCTGAAGCAGGTGGTGGCGCGTTACCAGGCGCTGGGGCTGCAGCCCGTGGTGGCGCCCGAAATCGAGTTTTACCTGACCGCGGCCATGACCGACCCGACCCAGCCGCTGACCGCCCCGCTGGGCCGTGGCGGTCGGCCCGAGGTCGGTCAATCTGCCTTCAGCATGAACGCGCTGAACGAGCTGGCACCGTTTTGGGATGCGTTCCACGCCGCCATCGACACGCTGGGCATCCGCACCGACACCTGGCTGCACGAAGTCGGCCCGGGCCAGTACGAGATCAACCTGCTGCACGGCGACCCGGTGGCCGTGGCCGACCAGGCTTTTTTGTTCAAGACCGCCGCGCGTGAAATCGCTCTGCAGCATGGGCTGAACGCTGTTTTTATGGCCAAGCCCATGGCGGCCGAGGCGGGCAGCTCCATGCACTTGCACCAGAGCGTGGTGGACGCGCAGGGACGCAATGTGTTCAGCCAAGCGGACGGCTCGGCCAGCGAGGCGTTTTTGCATTACATCGGCGGTTTGCAGGCCTACACCCCCGACCTGATGCTGCTCTATGCACCCACCGTCAACAGCTACCGACGCTATGTGGCGGGCAGCCAGGCGCCCACCAACGTGCAGTGGGGCCACGACAACCGCACCGCCGGCCTGCGTGTGCCGGTGAGCCCGCCGGTGGCCCGCCGCGTGGAAAACCGCCTGGCCGGTGCCGACGCCAACCCCTACCTGGCCATGGCCGCCACGCTGGCCGCCGGGCTGGCTGGCATGCAAGAGCGCCTGCAGCCCACCGCTCCGGTGGAAGGCAACGGCTACCACCAGGCGCGCGGCCTGCCGCATACTTTTTCGACCGCCCACGAACAGATGGCACACAGCGTGCATGCACCCCGCTTGCTGGGCGCGCGGTTTGTGCAGGCTTACCTGGCCGTCAAAGGTCTGGAGCACCAGAGCTACCTGGCCGAGGTGAGCGCCTGGGAGCGGCGTTTTTTGTTGCCCCAGGTGTGAACTGCCGCGGGGTTTTCGGGTCTCATACCCGGCCAGCGTTGACTTGAAAACGCAGCCCTGATCCCCACTATGATTCGGTCAGTTTTTCTTTCTTCGGAGATTTCATGAAACGCATCCTGTTGTTTGTCTTGACCAACTTCGCTGTCATGGCGGTGTTGCTGGTCACCACCCGCATCCTGGGCGTGGACCGTTTTCTCACGGCCAACGGGCTGAACATGACGGCGTTGGCCGGCTTTTCGCTGGTGATCGGTTTTGGCGGCGCCATCATTTCGCTGCTCATCAGCAAGCCCATGGCCAAGTTCAGCACGGGTGCCCGGCTGATCAACCAGCCCCAGACCGCTGACGAAGCCTGGATCGTGCAGACGGTGCAAAAGTTTGCTGAAAAGGCCGGCATCGGCATGCCCGAAGTGGCCATTTTTGAGGGGGCGCCCAATGCGTTCGCCACCGGCGCTTTCAAAAATTCGGCCCTGGTGGCCGTGTCCACGGGCCTGCTGCAAAACATGACCAAGGAAGAAGTCGAGGCCGTGATCGGTCACGAAGTCGCCCACATTGCCAATGGCGACATGGTCACCATGACGCTGATTCAAGGCGTGATGAACACCTTTGTGGTGTTCCTCAGCCGGGTAATCGGCTACGCCGTGGACAGCTTTTTGCGCAAAGGCGACAGCCAGAGCAGCGGCCCTGGCATCGGGTACATGGTCACGACCATCGTGATGGACATCGTGCTGGGCTTTGTGGCCGCCATCATCGTGGCCTGGTTCAGCCGCCAGCGCGAATTCCGCGCTGACTCGGGCGCCGCCAACTTGATGGGCCGCAAGCAACCCATGATCAATGCGCTGGCCCGCCTGGGCGGCCTGACGCCCGGTGAACTGCCCAAAACCATGCAGGCGCTGGGCATTGCCGGTGGGCTGGGCAAACTGTTCAGCACGCACCCACCGATTGAAGAGCGCATTGCTGCACTGCAAAAGTCTTGATCCCTGCGCCGCTTGCTTGCGGCGCTCCCAAAAAAGAAGCGACCCGAGGGTCGCTTCTTTTTTGTCAATTGGCTCTACGGCTTTCAGCGCCAGTTGCGTTCCCACCGGTCCTCCTGCCGTTCGCGGCGGTGTTCCTTGCGCTCATGCCGGTCTTTTCGGTCGTGGCGCGGGTGCATCTGCTGCACAGATGCCTGCCGGTAGCCGTTGATGTAAACCACCTGCGGCGACGCCACCGTGTAGGCGGGGTAAAACTGCGTGCCCACCACCACGCGGCCCACCACCGGTGCGGCCGGCTGGTAGTGCACCTGGGGTTGCGGTGCGTAGCGGGCAGGCGGCGGCGGGGGCAGGTTGTCCACCGGCGTCACGCTCAGGCGCACATAGCGGCCAGGGTCCTGCGGCATCTGGGTGGTGTACTGGCGGCCGGCGTATTCGTAGACCACGTTGTAGGCCACGGTGCGGTTTTCATAAAAGTTTTGCGTGCTGCATTGCTGCACCGTCTGGGTGCGCGCCTGGCCACCGCCTTCAATGCGGTCGCCCACCATGGCGCCACCAATCAGGCCGATCACGGTCGCCAGGGCCCGGCCGCTGCCATCGCCGATGGCGTTGCCCATGGCGCCGCCAGCAATGCCGCCCACGATGGCGCCAGCGCCCGACTTCTGGCCGGGCACCGTCACCACCTGCTCCTGGCACACCTGGCGGGGCACCGCGATCTGTTGCACCACGGGGGTGCTGCTGATCACGCGGCCTTGTTCGTCTTGGGCCTGTGCGGCACCGGCACCCGCCAACGCCAGCAAGCCGGCCATCACGGGAAGCAACACGGGTTTGTTCATGGTTGTCATCGAAAAAGCTCCTGAGATGAGGAGCCTTCAGCATGCGGGCGCTGTGTCAAGCGCTGATGGCCGGTTTGTAAAGTTGGGTATCGGGCCGCTGTTCAGGCCGGCAGCCCCAGCGCATCGCGCGCCAGCGCCTCGGCCACCTTCAGGCCGTCCACCCCGGCCGACAAAATGCCGCCCGCATAGCCAGCGCCTTCGCCCGCTGGATACAGGCCGCGCGTGTTCAGGCTCTGAAAGTCGGCCCCGCGGGTGATGCGCAGCGGCGCCGAGGTGCGCGTTTCAACCCCGGTGAGCACCGCGTCGGCCATGTCGTAGCCCTTGATCTTGCGGCCAAACACCGGAATGGCCTCGCGCATGGCTTCAATGGCATAGGCGGGCAGGGCGGGTGCCAGGTCGCCCAGCTTCACACCCGGCTGGTAAGAAGGTTCCACCGCGCCCAGTGCGCTGGATGGCTTTTGCGCCACAAAGTCGCCCACCAGCTGGCCGGGCGCTTCGTAGGTGCCGCCACCCAGGGCGTAGGCTCGGGCTTCCAGCTCGCGCTGCAGCACGATGCCCGCCAGCGGGTGTGTCTGGCCCCGCTCGGCCAGCGCCTGGGCTTCGGTGGCGTAGCGCGCACCGTCTGCTTCGCCAAAGGCGGCGGTCCACAGCGGCGTGTCTTGCGGAAACGTCTGTGGAAAGTCGGCTGGCTCAATGCCCACCACCATGCCCGCGTTGGCGTTGCGTTCGTTGCGCGAATACTGGCTCATGCCGTTGGTGACCACCCGGCCCGGTTCGGACGTGGCAGCCACCACCATGCCGCCCGGACACATGCAAAAGCTGTACACCGCGCGCCCGTTTTTGGCGTGGTGCACCAGCTTGTAGTCGGCCGCGCCCAGCAGCGGGTGGCCGGCGTGGCGGCCCCAGCGGGCGCGGTCGATCACGCTTTGCGGGTGCTCAATGCGAAAGCCCACCGAAAACGGCTTGGCTTCCAGGAACACGCCTGCGTCATGCAGCAGCGCAAAGGTGTCGCGCGAGCTGTGGCCCAGCGCCAGCACCACGCGGCGCGCGGGCAGCGTTTCCACGGTGCCCGTGTCCAGCCGGCGCACCTGCAGGCCGGTCAACTGGTGTCCACCACCGTCGGTGGGGGCCAGCTGCAGGCCGCACATGTGCTGCTGAAAGCGGATTTCACCGCCGAGCGCGATGATTTTTTCGCGCATGGCTTCCACCACCTTGACCAGCTTGAAGGTGCCAATGTGTGGGTGCGCCATGTACAGAATTTCGGGTGGCGCGCCAGCGTCCACAAACTCATGCATCACCTTGCGGCCCAGAAACCGCGGGTCCTTGATCTGGCTGTAGAGCTTGCCGTCGGAAAACAGGCCGGCGCCGCCTTCGCCGTATTGCACGTTGCTTTCGGGGTTGAGCACCTTTTTGCGCCACAGGCCCCAGGTGTCTTTGGTGCGCTGGCGCACCGGTTTGCCGCGCTCCAGCACGATAGGCCGGAGGCCCATTTGCGCCAGCGCCAGCGCGGTGAACAGGCCACATGGCCCCAGCCCCACCACCACGGGGCGGTCGGCTTCGTCAGCCGGCCAGTGCGCGGGCGCGTGGCCAGGGGGGTGCCAGGCCATGTCGGGCGTGGGGTGGATGTGCGGGTGGCCCGCGTGCCGGGCCAGCAGGGCGGCTTCCTGGGCCGGGTCAGCCAGCGTCAGGTCCACGATGTACACCGCCAGCAAATCGGCCTTGCGGGCGTCAAAGCTGCGCTTGAACACCTGCAGCGCTGCGATGTCGGCCGGCGCAATGCCCAGGGCCGCAGCGGCCAGCCGGGTCAGCGCGTCCGTGGGGTGCGGCGGCGGTGTTCGGTCTTCGTCGGTTTCCGACGGTGCATCGGCGGCGCGGCGGTGTTCGGCCGGCACATCGGCCAGCGGCAATTTGAGTTCTGAGATGCGAATCATGGTGTCTGGGGCTTGTGGTTATCAAGCAGTCGGCGGCCTGGTGCTGCCAGGTAGCGATAATAGCGGGGTGAAGCGCGCTAGGCCGTCGCTGGCACAGCCCGCAAGGGAACCCGAAAGGGAGTGCTGGAGGAACGTCCGGACTGCACAGGACAGCGTAGGAGGTAACACCTCTCCACCGACAAGCCAGCCAGGGCAACCTGGCGGGCCCTAAGGTGAGGATCAGAGCAACAGAGACGAGCCGATTCAGTTCGGGTGAAACGGGCAATCTCTACGCGCAGCAATACCAAATAGGCCAACGTTGACGTGGTTCCGCGGAGTTGGCGGGTAGGTAGCACCGAGCCGCTTGGGTGACCAGCGGCCCAGAGGAATGACGGTCACGCCCAGGGCGTTCGCAAGAATGTCACGGGTGCACAGAATCCGGCGTAACGGCGCGCTTCACACTTTATTCACCGCGCCATCCAGCCCGTGCGCAGGGCGTGGGCCCAGTCGGGGCGCTGGCGCTGGTCGGCCAGCCCGGCCATCGATTCGTGGTCATAGGGCACGCTGATCAGCTCGCAGGTCCAGTGCCCGCTCTGCCGTTCCACCACCGCGTAGCGCGCATCGGGGCTGCCGGTTTCGATGCGGTGGAAACTCGAATGCGGGTAGGGATGGTCGTCGTCGTAGGCGGGCAGGCCCACGCTGCCGGGGTTGACGATCAGCAAGCCGCTGGCGGTGTGGACCGCGCGCGGCACATGGGAGTGCCCGCAGGCCAGCAAGGTGATGTGCGGCGGAATCCGGCCATCCAGGCGTTCCTGGATCTCGTCGGGCCTGGCCAGTCGGGCCTCTTCACCCACCGGCGTTTCCAGCAGGTATTCGATGTCGCTGCGCGGGCTGCCGTGGCACAGGGCCACGTCGCCGCCGAGCCGTTCGGGCCAGACTTGGCCGCTGTGCAGGCGCGGTTCGCAGGGGTCGGCATGACCGGCCAGCCAGGCCTTGTCCGCGTCGGCCAGCCGGCCGCTGGTGTAGGCGTCGGATGGGTTCTGGCGCGCCAGCGGCAGCTGCAGCACCTGCCGTTCGTGGTTGCCCGCCACGTGCAGCCAGGGCAGCTTGCTCAGGCGCTGGGCCGTCTCCAGCGGCAGCAACGGACCGCTCACTGTGTCGCCCAGGTTCACGACCTCGTCCACCCCGCGCCGTTCGATGTCGGCGATGACCGCGTCCAGTGCGGTGAGGTTGCCGTGGATGTCGGAGACGAAGGCGATGCGCACGGTGCGGACTTTCAGCGGCCGCCGTCGACCAGCCAGCGCACAAAGCGACCGGCTTCTTCGGCACTGAGCCGTTCGTGGGCCGCCACGCCGCCGAACAGGTGGTGTTCGCGCAGATGGGCGGTGAGCCGGGCGATCTCGTTCTCGTCGCCCTGGGCGGCGGCGTAGCGGTTGGCGAGTTCGGTCATGGTCGGTGCCTTGCCGCGCGGGGGCGTGCCGTGGCAGCCCAGGCAGCCCTTTTCGAGGGCCAGGTTCATGCTGGCCTGGGCAGCCAGGGGCAGGGCGCTGCCCATCAGCGCGAGCAGCAACACCCGGGTGGGGGTGCGAGGTGTCATGCGTTGAAACCTCCCAGGCTCTGGATGCGTTCGACGTGCGCCAGCATGGAGCGCTTGGCCACCGGCCACAGCCGTTCGGGAACATCGTCGTAGGCCAGCTTCACCCAGTCGTCGGGCGTGCCGTGGGGCAGTGCGGTCATGGCGCGGCCCACCTTGGCTTCACGGGCCAGGCGGTGCGCCTTCAGGTGGTTGATGGCTACTTTGGCGCCACCTTCGGCAGGAGCCGACGGGTTGTCGACGCTCTGGCGCAGGTCGCCCAGCACGTAGCCGTGCGCGGGCAAGATGAAGTTGATGACGTGGGTGTCACACAGGCTGGCCAGCCGGTCCAAGGCGTCCAGGTACGCGCCCATGTTGCCGTCGGGCGGGTCGATCACGGTGGTGCTGCCGTTCAAGATGTGATCGCCGCTGAACAGCAGCCCGTCTTCTTCAAGCACCAGGCACAGGTGGTTGGCCGCGTGGCCTGGGGTGTGCACCACCTGCAGCGTGTGCGTGACGGTGCCTTGGGCGTTTTCACCTTGCAGCACCAGGCGCTCGCCGTCGGCCAGGTCGCGCTCGGGGGTGAATCGGCTGTTCTCGCGGGCTGTGGTGGCGCTGGGCAGACCCAGAATGGGTGGCTTTTCGCGCGCGGCGGTGCTGCAAAGGGCCTGCAGGCGCGGAGCGCCAGGTGAGTGGTCGGGATGCGAATGGGTGCAGACGATGGCGCGGATGTCGCCACCCGCCGCACGCCACAGGCGCTCCAGGTGCTCGGGCTCGTCCGGGCCTGGATCGATCACCGCGTAGCCTGTGGTCGGGTCGCCGACCAGGTAGCTGTTGGTGCCGGGGCCGGTCATGAACCCGGGGTTGGGCGCGGTGAGGCGCTGCACGTTTTTCAACAGCGCCACGGGGCGCTCGGTCTGCCAGTCCAGGCTGTGCACGATCTGCCCATCGGGGCTGACAAGGGCCAGCTCGCCAAACGGCGCTTCGTGCTCCATGTGGCGCGACTCGCTGCCACCCAGCAGCCCGGCACGCGGGCAGCTGGTGAACAGCGGCTCATCGTTGACGGCGCAGGCGTCCAGCAAGGCCTGCACGCTGGGGTAGGTTTGCAGCCGCTCCAGCGTGCGAATGGTCGGGAAAATGATGAAGAAACCGCCGGCGGCATGGCGCGCCAGCGCGTCGGCCGGGCGCACCCACAGCGGCTCGAACTGCTCGGACTCGTCGGCCACCGGCTCCTGCCCTTCGGGCATGCGCGCCACCAAAAAAGGCACATCGAAGCGGCGCGGCAGGTCGCGGTCGGTGATCCAGTGGGAGAGCACGAACACCTCAGCGCCGTCCAGGGTGAGGCCGTTGGCTGCGCACACGGCGGCAAAGGGCGCCTGGCGGTCGAGCGCGGCAATATCGGCCGTGCCCAGGTGCGAGCCGTCCGGTCGGCGGGCCAGCAAAACGCCCAGTTCTTCAAAGCTTTCCCGGATCGCAGCGATGGCTTGCGTCAGGTGCACATCGCTTTGTGTGGCGCGCCGGGTGGACTGGCTGTGCGCCAGCGCGTCGGCAGCGTCGATGCCGCCGCCGGGGAACACGTAGGCACCTGGCGCAAAACTCGCCGTCATGGAGCGGCGCGTCATGAGCACTTCAATGCCTTGGGGGCTGTCGCGCAGCAGCAGCACGGTGGCGGCGGGCCGCAGCGCGGCGGGCGTGCGGGGGGTGTGTAGGAGCTGGGTGGGTCTGACCATCGCTCCATTGTGAAGGATGCCCGGGGGCGGCTTCTGTCGCCGGTCTGCCAGTGGCAGGGCCTGCGTTGGCCCATTGGCGCAGGGCGATAATCCGCCCATGCACATTCGATTCACCAAGATGCAGGGCGCGGGCAACGACTTCGTCGTGCTCGACGAGACCCGTGGGCGCCTGGGCCTGAGCACGGCCCAGTACCGCTGGCTGGCCGACCGCCACTTTGGCGTGGGCGCTGACCAGATCCTGAGCGTGCGACCCTCGCCCGCGCCGGGGCTCGACTTCGAATATGTGATTCACAACGCCGATGGCGGCGAGGTGGAGCACTGCGGCAACGGCGCGCGCTGCTTTGTGCGCTACGTGCACGAAAAAGCGCTGAGCGCCCGCAACCCGCTGCGGGTGAAGGTGCAGCAGGGTGAGATTGAGCTGCGCATGGACCCCGATGGCCGTGTGACCGTGGACATGGGGGCGCCGGTGTTTGAGCTGGCCCGCGTGCCCTTTGACGCCAGCGGCCTGCCGGCCCAGCCCATGGCGGGTTTTGAGCATTGGCCACTGGCCCTGCCCGATGGCAGCCAAGCGTGGGTTTCGGTGCTGTCCATGGGCAATCCGCACGCCGTGTTGCTGGTGGACGATGTGGACACCGCCCCGGTGTTGGTGCAGGGGCCACTGGTGGAGCAGCATGAGCGCTTCCCACGGCGTGTGAACGCCGGCTTTTTGCAGGTCGTGAACCGTACCCAGGTGCGCCTGCGCGTGTACGAGCGCGGCGCTGGCGAAACCCTGGCCTGCGGCACCGGCGCCTGTGCGGCCGTGGTGGCAGGCATTCGGCTGGGCTTGTTGGACGCCAGGGTTGACGTGCACACCCGCGGCGGCGTGCTCACCATTGAATGGCACGACAGCCCGGCGCACGATGGCTCGGTGTTGATGACCGGCCCGGCCACCACCGTTTTTGAGGGCGAGATTGACGTGCCCGACCTGCCCTGAGTGGCCTTAACCCCGACACACCCCACATGAACCACGAACCGATTTCCCCGATCACCGAAGACGACATTGCCAACTACTTGGCCAATACGCCCGATTTTTTCGAGCGCCACGCCAGCCTGCTGGCTGCCGTTCAGCTGACCAGCCCACACGGCCAGCGCGCGGTGAGTTTGCAGGAACGCCAGGCGGGCATGTTGCGCGAAAAAATCCGCGGGCTCGAGCTCAAGGCTGCCGAGATGATTCGCCACGGACAGGAAAACACCGCGATTGCCGACAAGCTGCAACGCTGGACCCGCGAGCTGCTGCGCGCCCGCGAAGCGCGCGAGCTGCCTGGCGTGGCGGCGCGCGAAATTGCCGCGCAGTTTCTGGTGCCCCAGGTGGCCATCAAGGTCTGGGGGGTGGCGCCCGATTTTGCCAACGAGCCGTTTGCCCAAGGCGCCAGCGACGACGTGATGGCGTTTGCCTCATCCCTCACGCGCCCCTACTGCGGCACCAACCCCGGCCTCGAAGCCGCCCGCTGGCTGGACGATCCCACCGCCGCCGCCTCGCTGGCTCTGATCCCGCTGCGCGCTGGCGCGGCGCCACAAGCCTTTGGCCTGCTGGTGCTGGCTTCTGGGGATGCACAGCGGTTTTCGGCCGACATGGGCACCGATTTCCTCGAACGCATCGGTGAGCTCACCAGCGCCGCCTTGTCGCGCCTGAGGCCGGTGGTGCCGGCCGCGGTGGTCTGACGTTGAGCGTCTTTCGCCCATGACCGACGTGGCGGCTTCGTTGCAAACGCTGGACGACGCCGCTCTGGTGCGGGCCTACCTGACCCATGTGCGGGTAGAAAAGCGGCTGGCCGAGCGCACCGTGGCGCTTTACACCCTGGATCTGGAAAAGCTCGTGACCCACGCCGCTGAGGCAGGCTTGCCTTTGCGCTCGGTGCACAACCCGCACATCCGCCGCTGGGTGGCGCAGATGCACAGCGGCGGGCGCAGCGCCCGTGGCATTGCGCTCATTTTGTCGGGCTGGCGCGGTTTTTATATCTGGCTGGGTCGCCAGGGCCTCATGGACCACAACCCGGTGCAAGACGTGCGGGCGCCCAAAGCCGGCAAGCCTTTGCCCAAAGCGCTGGGTGTGGACGAGTCGGTGCAGCTGGCTTCTTACGAACACGAAGCCGACGACCCGATGCTGGAAGCCCGCGACCGCTGCATCACCGAGCTGTTGTATGGCTGCGGCCTGCGCATTGGCGAGCTGGTGGGGCTGGACGTGGCCGCCAGCGGCCAGGCGCGCGGCTGGATCGACGCCGATGCTGGCGAGGCCCACGTGCTGGGCAAAGGCGCCAAGCGCCGCAGCGTGCCGGTGGGTCGCGCCGCGTTGGCCGCGCTGGCCGCCTGGCTGGCGGCCAGGAGCGCCTGGCCGCAAAACGACCCAGCGCTCTTCATCAGCGCCCGCGGCCAGCGCCTCACGCCGCAGCACATCCGGGTGCGGCTCAAGCGCCGCTCGCTGCTGGCCGGGCTGGCTACGCCGGTGCACCCCCACATGCTGCGCCACTCGTTTGCCAGCCACGTGCTGCAGTCCAGCGGCGACCTGCGTGCCGTGCAGGAGCTGCTGGGGCATGCCAGCATCAGTACCACGCAGGTGTACACGCGGCTGGACTTTCAGCATCTGGCCCAGGTGTACGACGCGGCCCATCCGCGCGCGCAGGCCCGTGGCGCAGTGCCTGCCGCGTCCGCCGATGCGGCACGAGATGACCCAACACCCAGCGGCTCGCCAGACACAAGTCGCTGAGGTACGGAGCAACCCCTGTCGGCGCTGGGCTGTGGTTCTGGTGGCCGTGCCGTTTCGGGTAATCCCTGTAGCATTTCGGGGTGCTTGTCTGACAATTCATTGGTCTATAAGCAATGGCTATCAGGCCTTACCCATTTACCCCGGAGACGTCCCATGTTCAAAATTTTTGCCACCCTCAAGGCCCTTGTGTTCGCCGCTGTCATGGCCACCTCGTTGCAGGCCCAGGCGGCTGACGACGTCATCAAGGTCGTGTACCACCTGAGCGAAGGCATTCCCCAGGCCTCGCGTGGGCTCAACAACATCCGCAACCACCTGGCGGCCGATCCCAAGGCCAAGATCGTGGTCGTCACCCACGGCCTGGGCATTGACTTCCTGCTGCAGGGCGCCACCAACCAGATGGAACAGCCTTTTGCCGGCGCCATCGCCGACCTGGCCAACAAAGGTGTGGAATTCCGGGTCTGCAACAACACCCTGGTGTCGCGCAAGATCGACGCCAGCAAGTTGGTGATGGAAGCTTCGGTGGTGCCTGCTGGCGTACACGAAGTGGCCAAGCTGCAAGCCCGCGAAGGTTTCGTCTACCTGCGCCCCTGAACAGGGACGCCCCCGCCGCGCTTCGCTCAACCCCCTCCAGGGGGCAACGCGGTGCCGCCTGGCCAAGCCGGTTCCGCCGCGTTCCGGATTTGTGCACCCAGATCCGGAGAGGGGCAAAGTCGCAGAAAAGCAGGGAAGCCCATCCAGGGCACCGCCGGTCCGGCTTCGCCGGACGGCCAGTGCCGCCCCCTGGGGGGGGGTGACGGCCGCAGGCCGGCGCGGGGGGAGACAATACCCAGATGAAAACCATACGACTCAAGCCCGGCAAAGACCGATCCCTGCAGCGCCACCACCCCTGGGTGTTTGACGGCGCCATCGCCAAAGGCGGGGCCGATGCGGGCGAGACCGTGCGTGTGGAAAGCCACGAAGGGCAGTTTCTGGCCTGGGGCGCGTTTTCGCCCACATCGCGTATTCGCGTGCGGGCCTGGAGCTTTGACGAAGCGCAGCGCATCGACGCTGCGTTTTTGCGTGGCCGGTTGGCCCGCGCCATCGCCCTGCGCGAGCGCATGGGCATTGACAGCAACGGCCTGCGGCTGGTGCATGGCGAGTCAGACGGTCTGCCTGGCCTGATCGTCGACCGCTATGGCGACACCCTGGTGGCCCAGTTCACCGCCTGCGGTGTGGAGCGCTGGAAACCCGAACTGGCCGATGCGCTGATCGAACTCACCGGCTGCCCGCGCCTGTACGAGCGCTCAGACACCAGTTCGCGCAAGCTTGAAGGCTTGGCAGAGGCCACCGGCTGGCTGCGCGGCAGTGGCGACACCGCGCTGGTGCTGAAAGAGCACGGCTGGAGCCTGGGGCTGGACATTGCCCATGGCCACAAAACCGGCTACTACCTGGACCAGCGCGACAGCCGCCAGGTCTGCCACGACTACACCCAGCGCCTGGGTTTTGCCCAGGTGCTCAACTGCTTCAGCTACACCGGGGGCTTCACCGTGGCCGCGCTGGCCGGCGGGGCCGGGCATGTCACGTCCATCGACTCGTCAGCCCCTGCGCTGGAGCAGGCCGCAGCCAACCTCGCACTCAACGGTTTTGACGCTGCACGCGCCACCTTCATGGATGCCGACGTCAATGCCTCGTTGCGTCAGTTCATCGGCGAGGGTCGCCAGTTCGACGCCATCGTGCTCGACCCGCCCAAGCTCGCCCCCACCGCCGCGCACGCCGAGCGCGCCGCCCGTGCCTACAAAGACATCAACCGCCTGGCGTTCAAACTGCTCAACCCGGGCGGCGTGCTGTTCACCTTTTCGTGCTCGGGTGGTATCGGCGTGGAGCTGTTTCACAAGATCGTCGCCTCGGCCGGGTTGGACGCTGGCGTGGACGGCGCGATTTTGCAGCGCCTGGGTGGCGCCTGCGACCACCCGATGACGGTGAACTTCCCCGAGGGTGAGTACCTCAAAGGCCTGGTGATCATGAAAAGCAGCTGATTTGATCCACAGCAGGCAGAGCGCGGGCTGGTCGAATACACTCCCCCGCTGTCGCCTTCCCGTCACTCCGTCGTACGAGCACCGATCACCATGTCCCTGATTCCCGCCACCATCCTCACCGGCTTCCTGGGTTCGGGGAAAACCACGCTGCTCAAGCGCGTGCTGAGCGAGGCCCACGGCCAAAAAATCGCGGTGATTGAAAACGAGTTCGGTGAAGAAAACATCGACAACGAGATCCTGGTGGCCGACACCACCGAAAACATCATCCAGATGAGCAATGGCTGCATTTGCTGCACCATTCGCGACGACCTGCGTGCCACGCTGCAAGACCTGGCCGAGAAAAAGCGCAAAGGTGAGCTCGACTTTGACCGCGTGGTGATTGAAACCACCGGCTTGGCCGACCCCGGCCCGGTGGCGCAAACCTTTTTTATGGACGACGAGGTGGCCGAGCAGTACCTGCTGGACTCGATCTTGACCCTGGTGGATGCCAAGCACGCGGCGAACCAGCTCAACGAGCGCCAGGAAGCACGCCGCCAGGTGGGTTTTGCCGACCAGATTTTCATCAGCAAAGCCGACCTGGTGGACGCGGGCGAGCTGGAAGCCCTGACCCACCGCCTCAAGCACATGAACCCGCGTGCGCCCATGCGCCCGGTGCATTTTGGGGAGGTGTCGCTGAAGGAAGTGTTTGACCTGCGCGGCTTCAATCTGAACGCCAAGCTCGACATCGACCCCGATTTCCTCAAGGTCGAAGACGACCACGACCATGGTCACGACCACCACGGGCATGGCCACGAGCACGGCGAGCACTGCAACCACCCGTCGCACCAGCACGGGCACGAGGGGCATGGCCACCACCATCACCACGACGATGACGTAAAAAGCTTCGTGTACCGCGCCACCCGGCCGTTCAACCCGGCCAAACTGGAAGACTTTCTGGGCGCCATCGTGCAGGTCTATGGCCCGCGCATGCTGCGCTACAAGGGGGTGCTCGACATGGAAGGCACCGACCGCAAGGTGATTTTCCAGGGCGTGCACCAGCTCATGGGCAGTGACCTTGGGCCACCGTGGGCCGAAGGCGAGACCCGTGTGAGCAAAATGGTGTTCATCGGTCTCGACCTGCCGCGGGACATCCTGGTTCAGGGGCTGGACCAGTCGCTGGTCTGAAAACCGCGTGGCATGACGGCTCCATAAACAAGGTCTGCTCGTGCTCTTTGTCTCTCTTCTCCAACGCCTTGGCTTTCTTGCTGGAGGCATTTCGCAGCCTTCGGCCACACCCTCGTTACAATCGCGGCCCAAGTCGGTCGCCCAAGGCTCCGCCAGACCCGCCACCCGCCCACCAGCGGCTGGCCATCTGGAGCCTGACCGCAACGGGGGTATAACAACCAATAAGCCGAGTTCACCGGCTCAACGTGAGGCGCAGCGAACCCCGGTTCGCGGCATCGACCGGCCCCAAGATCCCGCATCGTCAGGTACTGAGAGGAGACCCGTTGTGAAAGCCCCGGCCACCAAGACCGCAAAACCAGGCAAATCAGCTGCAGTGGGGGCCAAAGAGCGCTCTGCCGCCGCGCCAGCCAAGGTCTCTGCCGGCAGCAAGCTTGCCGCGAAAACCCCGACCAAAGCCCCGACCCCTGCGGCGGTGAAACCCAAGCAACCGGCTGTCGCAGCCAAAAAAGCGGCGGCATCTGCCAAGTCCAGTTCAACCCAACCCCCCAGCCGCACCGCCACACCCGTGGTTTCGCCGGTCAAACCTGACAAACAAACCGTGGCCAAATCTGCCGTGAAACCCGCGGCCAAGCCCGCGGCCAAAGTGGCAGCGCAACTGCCTGTGAAGCCCGCCGCGGCCAAGCCTGCTGTCGCCAAACCGGCGAAAGCGGCGGTTGAGGTGGTTGAAAAACCAGCGGCGAAAACCACACCCAAGCCCCCTGCCAAAGCTGCTCGCTCTGCGCCTGCGCCGGTCATTGTTGAGCCCACACCAAGGCCACTTGGCAAGCGTGCCGCCAAAAAGGTGATGATGGAGCAAATGACGCAGGCAGCGGTGGTTCCCACCCACGCACCCGATGCCGCCAAGGCGACTTTTTCCACCATGAACGAACGTGCCGTAATGACCCCTCCCGTGCCATCCTCCGTCCAGAAAGATCCCACGCGGGCGAACAACTGGAAGACCCTGTCGATCGAGCAGCTGACCGACCAAGACGTCCAGGCCATGCCCGACAGCGAGTACATGAGCGATCTGCAGCTGGCTTACTTCCGCCGCAAGCTTTCGCAGCTCAAGGCCGACATGCTGGCCAACGCGGGCGAGACCACCGAGCATCTGCGCGAAGACACCGTGGTGGTGCCCGATCCGGCAGACCGCGCGACCATTGAAGAAGAGCACGCCCTGGAGCTGCGCACGCGCGACCGCGAACGCAAGTTGCTCAAGAAAATCGAGCAGGCCATTGCACGCATTGATTCGGGCGACTACGGTTACTGCGAAGAAACCGGCGAAGCCATTGGTGTGGGCCGTCTCATGGCGCGCCCCACCGCCAGCCTGTCGCTGGAAGCCCAGCAACGCCGCGAGCTCAAGCAAAAAATGTTTGGGGATTGAGTTTTAACGGTCCTTCCACTCTTCTACCCAGACCTGACGCTCCATGTCCAAGGACGAATCCAACGGCGGCTTCCTGTCCAAGGTGGTGAAGTTCGTGCGCCATCCGACCACCAGTTGGTCGGATCTGGACACGCGCGCGGCCGACCGTGAGAGCGAGTACAGCAAGGCGGCGCTCAAGGAAATGATTGAGCGCAAGCGGCGCAATGACTTTGTGCGCAAGCGCGAATTCGATTTGTTGCGCAAAGTGCGCAGTCGGGAAGCCTCGGGCGAAGAAGGTCAGGGCGTCAGACCCTCGTTTTTCCAGAGCAGCCTGCCGTCCAAACCGGACGACCGCGCCATGACGCTCAAGAAAATCGACGAGATCGAAGCCCAGATGTCGATGCAGTGGTGGAAGACCAAGGGGCCGGACTCGTTGGTGACGGGCTCCAGCCTGAGCAGCGGCACGCACTCCACGGGCGGCACGCCCTTGAGCCGCAAGAGCGACGCCGCCGACCGCAAAACAGCGCCTGATCCACAGGAAAAACGGCGCATCCAGCAATACAACGAGACCGAAGCCAGCCCGTTGGCCTTCGATGAGTCGGCACCGACCGAGCCAACCGTGCCAACCGTGCCCGCAGCGGCGGCTCCTGCCGTTCGAAAAGCCTGGTCACCGTCCAAGGAAAGCGAATTGGTGGCCCAGGCGCCTGCTGCGCCAACGCCATCTGCCGCCCGCACCGGTTTGATGGCGCCCACCGCCCAGGGTGAGCTCAACAGCGCCAACTCGGTTTTCTCGGCCTCCCATTTCTTCGCGCTTGACGTGCAGGAGGTGGCGCAAGACCCCGAAGTGGAGGAAGCGGCCATTCGGTTTGCCAACGGTGACGATACGGGCGCTGAGCAAGGTTTGCTCGAGGCGCTGGGCGAGGGCGGGAACCGAGCCCATCAGCAAGAAGACTGGTTGGCCTTGTTCGACCTGTACCGAGCCACGGGGCAGCTTGCGCCCTTCGAGAGCCATGCGGTGGACTTCGTCAACCGCTTCAACCGATCGGCGCCGCAGTGGTTTGACATGCCCGAGCTGGTTTCCAGCATGGGAAGCAAGAGCTTCAAGCCCTCGGCTGCGCCCAATCGCGCGGTCTGGGTGTGCGAGCCAGTGATTGACGCGCACGCGGTCGGTACGCTGCAAAACGTGTTGCTGCGCGCCAGCCAGCCTTGGGTTCTGGACTGGTCGCCGGTCGAGTCCATCGACGTCAAGGCTGCCCGTGCCTTGCTGGGTATTTTTACCCTGTGGGGCGACCAAGATGTGGAGCTGCGCTTCTGCGGCACCAGCGAGCTGCGCGATCTGCTCAAGAAGCTCACGCCCTCGGGGCGGCGCGATATGGAGCAGCTCTGGTGGGAGCTGCGTATGGCCGCTTTGCGCGTCATGAATCGGCCAGACGAGTTTGAACTCACCGCGCTCGATTTTTGCGTCACCTACGAAGTGTCTCCCCCCGGCTGGGAACGGCCCCGGTGCCATTTCCAGTCGGTGTCGAACGACGACACGGCGGAAACCGGTCAATCGGTGCTGGGTGAGGTCGTGCTGGAGCAGGTTCCTTCCACCTACCCCAGCGACTCCGTCATGGACGGGCAAGCGTCCGAGTTCAACAACCTCGGTCTGGTCGAGCTGTCGGGCGAAATCCGGGGCGATCCGCAGGACACGTTGACCGCGCTGGAGCACCGGCTGAAGGGCGCGGACGTGTTGATCATTTCCTGCCGCAACCTGATTCGAGTGGACTTTTCGGCTGCCGGTACCTTGCTGAACTGGGTGTCGGGTCACCACGCCGAAGGGCGCATGGTTCAGTTTGTGGATGCGCATCGGCTGGTATCGGCGTTTTTCCATGTGATCGGCATCACCGAATACGCCAAAGTGGTGCTGCGCAACGACTGATCCGTAACGCCCCAGCCCTCGGTGTCACCCCATTCGGGGGGCAGCCCCGCCAGCCCAGAGAAACCGCCTGTGCGGTGCCTGAGGTTCGCACCGCGTAGCGCAGGCTTGGTCTGTGCCGCGCTTGAGATTCATCCGATCACCCCCACTTCTTTGCTCTTATGGAATCATTTCACGGAACTACCATCGTCTGCGTGCGCCGCGAGACGCCCGACGGTGTTCAGGTCGCCATCGGCGGTGACGGTCAGGTGACCTTGGGCCACATCGTGGTCAAGGGCACCGCGCGCAAGGTGCGCAAGCTGCACCACGACAAGGTACTGGCCGGTTTTGCCGGCGCCACGGCCGACGCTTTCACGCTGTTTGAGCGCTTCGAGGCCAAGCTGGAAAAGCACCAGGGGCACCTGGTACGGGCGGCCATTGAGCTCACCCGCGACTGGCGCACCGACCGCGTGCTGCGGCGTCTGGAGGCGATGCTGGCGGTGGCCGACCACAGCGCGGCCTTGATCATCACCGGCAACGGCGATGTATTGGAGCCCGAGCACGGTGTGGTGGCCATTGGATCGGGCGGCGCCTATGCCCAGGCGGCAGCCCGGGCGCTGACGCAGCACACGAACTTGAGTGCCGAAGACGTGGTGCGCCAATCGCTCCAGATTGCGGGCGAGATCTGCATCTACACCAACATGAACCACACCATTGAAGTGCTTTGACGGTTCGGGTTGGCTGTTGCTGTGTGTGCAGCTCGGTGCCCCGTTGCCTGATCCTTCCCTGTTTAACGATTGACGCGCATGTCTTCCATGACCCCCCAGGAAATCGTCTCCGAACTCGACCGTTTCATCATTGGCCAAACCGGTGCCAAGCGTGCCGTGGCCATTGCGCTGCGCAGCCGCTGGCGCCGTCAGCAGGTGGACGACAAGCTGCGGCCTGAAATCACCCCCAAAAATATTTTGATGATTGGCCCCACCGGCGTGGGCAAGACCGAGATTGCACGCCGCCTGGCCAAACTGGCCGACGCGCCCTTCATCAAGGTCGAGGCCACCAAGTTCACCGAGGTCGGTTACGTGGGCAAGGACGTGGATTCCATCATCCGCGATCTGGCGGACATTGCGATCAAGCAGACCCGCGAGATCGAGATGCGCAAGCAGCGGGTGCGCGCGGAAGACGCCGCGGAAGAGCGGATCCTGGACATTTTGATTCCGCCACCGCGTGCCGTGGGCTCCGAGCCGACCTTGGCGCCCACGCCCGACAGCACCGCCCGCCAGGCGTTTCGCAAGAAGCTGCGCGAAGGCGAGCTCAACGACCGTGAGATCGAGATTGATTTGATTGAAGCGCGCCCCGCCATGGAAATCATGGGGCCAGCCGGCATGGAAGACATGGCCGAGCAGTTGCGCGGCATGTTCAGCCAGATGGGCCAGGACAAGCGCCGCAAGCGCAAACTCAAAATTGGTGAGGCGTTGCAGTTGCTGATTGACGAAGAAGCCGGCAAGTTGGTCAACGAAGAGGAGATCAAGACCCGCGCGCTGCACAACGCAGAGCAAAACGGCATTGTCTTCATTGACGAGATCGACAAGGTCACCTCGCGCAGCGATTCGGGCAGCGCTGAGGTGTCGCGCCAAGGCGTGCAGCGCGACCTGTTGCCGCTGGTGGAGGGCACCACGGTGACCACCAAGTACGGCATAATCAAAACCGATCACATTCTGTTCATCGCCAGCGGCGCGTTTCACTTGGCCAAACCGAGCGACCTGATTCCCGAATTGCAGGGTCGTTTCCCGATTCGCGTGGAGCTGCAGTCGCTGTCGGTGGACGACTTTGAGGCGATTCTGACGCAGACCCACGCCTCCTTGGTACGCCAGTACCAGGCGCTGCTGGCCACTGAGGGTGTCACGCTGCATTTCACACCCGAGGGCATTCGGCAACTGGCCCAGATTGCCTGCGACGTGAACGAGCGCACTGAAAACATTGGTGCGCGCCGCCTGGCCACGGTGATGGAGCATTTGCTGGACGAGGTCAGCTTTGAGGCCACACGCCTGCAGGGCCAGACCATCACCATCGACGCGCCTTACGTGAACGGTCGCCTGGCTGCACTCAGCCGCAACGAAGACCTGTCGCGCTACATCTTGTGATGTGAATGCGGGGCCCGGGTGCGGCGCGCATCCGGTCAAATCTGCTCGAATAGGGGTTGAAGGCCCTTGCGGCCCCTGCGCTTGGCGTGCTGCGGAGGCATGCGGGGTTGCGCTGCGCGGCACGGGTTACCGACCCGCCGACCGATTCGCCTCACCACCTCCGCGCCGCCGACCCGCGCGGCTCCAACCCCGCGTGTAACAGGGTTTTCAAGCATCACATGCAGTGCATGTTGTAAGTGCTTGCTTTTGCTGCATTTTTAAGCTTTAAGTTGCTTCAGAATGTTCGCTAAGTGGTTGATTTCATTGAAAAAATATGTTGCTGGCGGGTTGCGCTGCTTGCTTTTCCTGATAAAGTGGAAAAAAGTGCAATTAAGTGGTGAAAAGTGTTTTTTTAGGATCTGCCGCGGTGTTTCAGGGTGCTTCATCTCTCAGTCTCGATGTCAAAGGACGGCTCTCGGTGCCGACCAGGCACCGTGACGTCTTGAGCGCCACCGCCGCCAGCCAGCTGACCATCACCAAACACCCGCACGGATGCCTCATGATTTTTCCCCGCAACGAGTGGGAGAAGTTTCGTGACCGCATTGCGGCGCTGCCGATGCAGGCGCAATGGTGGAAGCGCATCTTTCTGGGCAACGCAATGGACGTCGAGATGGATGGCTCGGGTCGTGTGCTCGTGTCGCCCGAGCTGCGCGCCGCGGCGGGCATCAGCAAAGACGCCATCTTGCTCGGCATGGGTGCTTATTTCGAGCTTTGGGATGCGCAGGCTTACGCCGCACAGGAGGCCGAAGCGATGAAGGCCGACATGCCCGATGTCTTCAAAGATTTCTCTTTCTGAAGGACTGTGGTGCAAGGCGCTCTGATTCATCACACGGTTCTGCTGAACGAAGCTGTCGAGGCTTTGGCGATCAATCCGGACGGGCACTATGTGGATGCGACGTTTGGGCGGGGAGGGCACTCGCGCCTCATCCTCCAGCACTTGTCGCCGCTCGGGCGCCTGACGGCGTTCGACAAGGATCCGCAGGCCGTGGCGGCTGCGCAAGAACTGGCGGCCAGCGATGGCCGTTTTTCCATCCGGCACCAGGGGTTTTGCCACCTGGGTGAGCTGGGGCTTGCCAGTGCCGATGGGGTGCTGATGGACCTGGGCGTGAGCTCCCCGCAGATTGATGACCCCGAGCGGGGTTTTTCTTTTCGTCACGATGGTCCTCTGGACATGCGCATGGACACCACGCGCGGCCAGAGCGTGGCGCAGTGGCTGGAAACAGCCGATATTTCCACCCTGTCGGAGGTCATCCGTGACTATGGCGAAGAACGGTTTGCTCAACAGATTGCAAAGGCGATTGATCGTCGCCGACAGGAACGGGGCCCTTTTCGAACCACCCGCGAGTTGGCCGAAGTCGTGGCTGGCGCGGTCAAAACCCGCGAGCCGGGCAAGGACCCTGCAACGCGCACATTTCAGGCTTTTCGGATTTTCATCAACGCCGAGCTTGAAGAGCTGCAACAAGCGCTAGAGGCCAGCTTGCAGGTGCTGCGTCCGCACGGTCAGCTGGTGGTGATCAGCTTCCATTCGCTGGAAGACCGCATCGTCAAGCAGTTCATGGCCGGCCATTCGCGCACGGTGGTGGACCGCCGCGTTCCGTTTGCCGAGCCGGCGCCGATGCGCCTGCGCGGCGTGCACCGCATCAAGCCCTCGGAGGCCGAAGTCAAGGCCAATCCGCGTTCGCGCAGCGCGGTCATGCGGGTGGCCGAGCGCTCAGAGGTGGCCGCATGAATGAAGCCCGCGGCGTTCCCGATTACGCAGTGCCTGGCGCTCTGCGCGCGGGCACCTGCGGGGGGGCGTGCGCATGATCCGTTTGAACCTGGTGCTGCTGGTGGCGGTGCTGGCCAGCGCGTTTTATCTGGTGCATACCCAGTACGAATCGCGCCGCCTGTACACCGCGCTGGACCGTGCCCAGGCGCAGACGCGCAAGCTCAGCTCGGAACACGAGCAATTGCAGGTGCAAAAACGCGCCGAGGCCACGCCGGCCCGTGTGCAGCAGTTGGCCAGCCGGCAGCTGCAGATGCGCCCGGTGAACCCGGCCATCACCCAATACGTGACGGTATTTGAGTCGCCCGCTGCGCGCGCCGGGGAGTCGGTCCCGTGAGCCGTAGCATCAACTACAGCGCCAGCCCGCTGCTGGCCAGCAAGACGCCGGTCTGGCGCAGTAAGTTCATCGTGGCCGGCTTGGCCGTGGCCTTTGCCGGCCTGGGCGCGCGAGCCGCCTATGTGCAGGTGTTTGGTAACGAGTTTTTTCAGCGCCAGGGCGAGGTGCGGTTTGCCCGCACGCTGGAGCTGCCGGCCAACCGGGGCCGGGTGCTGGACCGCAATGGGCTGATCCTCGCTTCCAGCGTGGTGGCGCAAAGCATCTGGGCCATCCCGGAAGACGTGGACCGGACCGACCCCAAGCTGCGCCAGCTGGCCAAGCTCCTGGAGATGCCGCTGGCCGATTTGCGCAAGCGCCTGGGCCAGGAGGACAAGACCTTTGTCTGGGTGAAGCGCCAGGTGGACGAGCCGGTGGCCAAAGAGATTGCGGCCCTGGGTATCAAGGGCATTTACCAGCGCCGTGAATACAAGCGCCAGTACCCCGAGGGCGAAGCCGCCGCGCACGTGGTGGGCTTCACCAATGTGGAGGACCGCGGGCAAGAGGGCGTCGAGCTGGCGTTCAACCAGCAGCTATCGGGCAAGGCGGGCTCTCGGCGCGTCATCAAAGACCGGCTCGGCCGTGTGGTGGAAGACGTGCGCGACGTGGTTCCACCGGTGGACGGCCCCGACCTGCAGTTGTCGATCGACAGCAAGGTGCAGTACTTCGCCTACCAAAAACTGCGCGATGCCATTCAGGAGCACAAGGCCCGCGCGGGCAGCGTGGTGGTGCTTGACGCGCAGACCGGCGAAGTGCTGGCGTTGGCCAACTACCCGAGCTACAACCCCAACCGCCGCCAAAACCTGAGTGGTGAGCAGCTGCGCAACCGTGCACTCACCGACAGCTTTGAGCCCGGCTCCACGATGAAGCCTTTCATCGCCGCACTCGCGCTGGACAAGGGTTTGGTCAAACCCACAACCCCGATCCAGACCGCACCGGGCCGCATCAGCATTGGGGGCTCCACCATCAACGATGCGCACCCGCACGGCATCCTGACGGTGAACGAGGTCATTCAAAAGTCGAGCAACGTGGGCACCGTCAAGATGGCGATGCAGATGTCGCCCCGGGAAATGTGGGAAACCTATGCCCAGGCCGGCTTCGGCCAGAAGCCGCAAGTGCCCTTCCCCGGCGCGGTGAGCGGGCGCCTGCGGCCCTACAAAACCTGGCGTCCGATTGAGCAGGCCACCATGAGCTACGGCTATGGCCTGTCCGCTTCCTTGTTTCAGTTGGCTCAGGCTTACACCATCTTTGCGCGCGACGGTGCGCTGATTCCGGTCAGCATGGTCAAGACCGACACCACCGCCAGCGGCGTGCAGGTGTTCAGCGAAAAGAACGCCAGCGCTGTGCGCAAGATGCTGGAAATGGCTGCAGGCCCCGGCGGTACCGGCCAGCGTGCGCAGACCATGGGCTATTCGGTGGGTGGCAAGTCGGGCACCGCACGCAAACAAGAAGGCAAGGGCTATGCGGACAAAAAGTACCGCAGTTTCTTCGTTGGCCTGGCGCCGGTGGAGTCGCCGCGCATCGTGGTGGCGGTGATGGTGGACGAGCCGAGCAACGGCGTCTACTACGGCGGCGCAGTGGCCGGACCCGTGTTCAGCGAGACCGTGCAGCAGACGCTGCGCATCATGGGTGTGCAGCCCGACATGAGCGTCAAACCCCAGATCGTGACCGAAGTGGTCGAGGAGTCGTTTTGATGCAGGCCCTGCAAGATCCCCAGGCGGTGGCCAACTGGTTGCGCAGCCGCGTGCAGGGCGACCTGCATTGCGACAGCCGCCGCATCTGCGCCGGTGACGGTTTTGTGGCCTGGCCAGGGGCTGCCACCGATGGGCGCCGCTTTGTCGCTGGTGCCTTGCAGGCCGGCGCGGCAGCGGTGCTGGTGGAGCAACAAGGTGTGGGGGCTTTTGGGTTCAACGATGAGCGTGTGCTGGCCGTGCCGGGTCTGAAGGCGCTGGCCGGCCCCATCGCCAGCGCGTATTACGGCGACCCCAGCAGCCAGCTCGACCTGATCGCCATCACCGGGACGAACGGCAAAACCTCGACCGCGTGGTGGGCAGGACAGCTGTTGTCGGCCGCTGGTCAGCCGTGTGCAGTGGTCGGCACGCTGGGCATTGGCCAGCCGCCGCTGGCCGGCGACACGGGTCATGCGCTGGTGCCCACCGGTTTGACCACGCCCGACCCGGTGCTGCTGCAAGCGCGCCTGCGCGGCATGGTGGACGCGGGTGTGAAGGCGTGCGCGGTGGAGGCTTCGTCCATCGGCCTGGTGGAAGGCCGCTTGAACGCCAGCCGCATCCGCGTGGCGGTGTTCACCAATTTCACCCAGGACCACCTCGACTTTCACGGCAGCATGGACCGCTACTGGTCGGCCAAAGCCGCCTTGTTTGAGTGGCCAGGTTTGATGCATGCTGTGGTCAACCTGGACGACCCGCGGGGCGCGCCTCTGGCCGCAGCGCTGGGCGCGCGCGGGCTGGACGTGTGGTCCGTTGGCATTCAAGAAGCTGGGCAAGCCATGCCAGCGCGGCTGTTTGCGCAAGACATCGGCTTCACCGACCACGGCATGCGCCTGGTGGTGGGCGAGCGCGGCGCTGACGGCGCCTTGATCGAATCGCACCCCCTGAGCCTGCCGCTGGTGGGCCGCTACAACGTGTCCAACCTGTTGTGTGTGCTGGCGGTAGCCCGCGCGCAAGGCGTTGCGCTGGCCGATGCGGTACAAGCCTGTGGCGCGCTGACGCCCGTGCCTGGGCGCATGGAACAGGTGCCCGGCGCCAACCCCGAGCAGCCGCTGGTGCTGGTGGACTACGCCCACACGCCCGACGCACTGGAAAAAGCGCTGCAAGCGCTGCAGCCCCTGGCGCAGCAGCGCGGCGGCGCACTGTGGGCGGTGGTGGGGTGTGGCGGCGACCGCGACGCCAGCAAGCGCCCGCTCATGGCCGCCGTGGCTGAGCGCGGCGCGCAACACACCGTGCTCACCAGCGACAACCCCCGCAGCGAAAACCCCTTGGCCATTCTGTCGCAGATGCAGGCGGGGCTGGCCCAACCGGGCGCCGCGCACACAGAGCCGGACCGCGCTGCGGCCATTGCCTGGGCCGTGCAAGCCGCGATGCCGCACGACGTGGTGTTGATTGCCGGCAAAGGCCACGAGGATTACCAGGAAATCAAGGGCGTGAAGACACCATTTTCTGATCTGGCGCAAGCCCAGACAGCGCTGCAACAGCGCAGCACCGCGAAGGGGGCCAGCGTATGAACAACTTGGCCCAGTTATTGAACCGCCTGACCGGTGCGAACGCGGTGGGGACGGTGCAAGCACCGATTGCACGCGTGCACACCGACACCCGCAGCCTGCAAGCGGGTGACCTGTTTGTGGCGCTCAAGGGCGAGCGTTTTGACGCGCACGACTTTCTGCCCCAGGCCGCGGCACAAGGCGCGGTGGCCGCCATTGCACACGCTGGCCTGGCCGCTGCCGGTATGCCCGGTGTGGAAGTGCCCGACACCCGTCTGGCGCTGGGCGAGCTGGCCCGCCTGTGGCGCGAGCAGTTCAGCTTGCCGCTGATTGCCGTGACCGGCAGCAACGGCAAAACCACGGTCACGCAAATGATCGCGTCCATCCTGCGCGCCCAGGCGGGTGATCAGGCGCTGGCCACGCAAGGCAACCTGAACAACGACATTGGTGTGCCGCTCACGCTGCTGCGTTTGCGCGAAGCGCACCGCCTGGCCGTGGTGGAGCTGGGCATGAACCACCCCGGCGAGATCGCGTACCTGGCTGCCCTCGCGCAGCCCACCGTGGCGCTGGTCAACAACGCGCAGCGCGAACACCAGGAGTTCATGGCCACGGTAGAAGCCGTGGCGCGCGAAAACGGCGCCGTCATCAGCGCCTTGGCCCCGGCCGGTGTGGCCGTGTTCCCCAGCGACGACGACTACACGCCGGTGTGGCGTGCGCTGGCGGCCAGCCACCGCGTAGTGACCTTCAGCGACACCGACGCCAGCGCCGATGTGCACGCGCTGCAAACCGCCTGGGCCGACGGTGCCTGGGCCTTGAGCATGGCCACACCCGCTGGCGCATTGAACTGCCACCTGCGCATTGCCGGACGCCACAACGTGCGCAACGCGCTGGCCGCAGCCGCCTGCGCGCTGGCCGCCGGGGTGCCGCTCGCCGCCATCGGCCGTGGGCTGGACGCCTTTGAGCCTGTGGGCGGGCGCTCGCGGGCCTTGTCGCTCGCGCTCGCGGGCCGCAGCGTGACCCTGATTGACGACACCTACAACGCCAACCCCGACTCGGTGGTGGCCGCCATCCACGTGCTGGCCGAGCTGCCTGGCCCGCGTTTGCTGGTGGTGGGCGACATGGGCGAGGTGGGCGAGCAAGGGCTGGCCTTTCACCTGGAAGTGTTGCGCCATGCGCAGGCCTGCGGCATTGAAACCGTGCATTGCGCGGGCGACTGGATGCGCCAGGCCACCGAAGCCTTGCAGGCCGCGGGCGAGCCAGCGCCCACGCACTGGGCCGACGTGTCCGCGCTGGTGGCCCATGTGTGTGCCACCGTGGCCGCGGCCGATGCCGGCGTGCGCAGCGTGCTCGTGAAGGGCTCGCGTTTCATGCGCATGGAACGCGCCGTGCAGGCGCTGCAAGCCCTTGCGGCGCCTGCAGCCCACCCCCAACAACAAGAACACAAGGAAGCCCCGCATGCTGCTTAGCCTGGCCCTGTGGCTGCAAACCCTCGGACCCGAATTCGGGTTTCTGCGCGTCTTTCAGTACCTGACCTTTCGCGCTGTCATGGCCGCCATGACCGCGCTCATCGTCGGGTTGGTCGCGGGGCCGTTCTTCATCCGCCGCCTGGCCGCGCTCAAGATCGGACAGCCCATCCGCGAATACGCGATGCAAACGCACCTGAGCAAAGGCGGCACGCCCACCATGGGTGGCGTGCTGATTTTGTTTGCCATCGCGCTGTCCACGCTGTTGTGGTTTGACCTGTCCAACCGCTTCGTGTGGATCGTGCTGCTGGTGACCTTGGGCTTTGGCGCCATTGGCTGGGTGGACGACTGGCGCAAGGTCGTGCACAAAGACCCGGAAGGCATGCGCTCGCGCGAAAAATACTTCTGGCAGTCCGTTATCGGCCTGGTGGCCGCGCTGTATCTGGTGTTCAGCGTGTCCGAAACCAGCAACCTGCGGGTGATGGAGCTGTTCATCCAGTGGGTCGCTTCGGGCTTCACCGTGGACCTGCCGCCTCAAGCCGGGTTGATGGTGCCGTTCTTCAAGGAAATCAGCTACCCGCTGGGCGTGTTCGGTTTCGTGGTCATGACCTATCTGGTCATCGTCGGTTCGAGCAACGCGGTGAACCTCACCGACGGACTCGACGGCCTGGCCATCATGCCGGTGGTGATGGTGGGCTCTGCTTTGGGCGTGTTCGCCTACGCCACGGGCAGCGCGGTGTTTTCGCGCTACCTGCTGCTGCCGCACATTCCGGGCGCGGGTGAGCTGCTCATTTTCTGCGCCGCCATGGCGGGCGCCGGGCTGGCGTTTTTGTGGTTCAACGCGCACCCTGCGCAGGTGTTCATGGGCGACGTGGGTGCGCTCGCGCTCGGTGGCGCCTTGGGCACCATTGCCGTCATCGTGCGCCAGGAAATCGTGCTGGCCATCATGGGCGGCATCTTTGTGGTGGAAGCCCTGTCGGTGATGTTGCAGGTGGCGTATTTCAAATACACCAAGCGCCGCTATGGCCAGGGTCGCCGCCTGTTCCAGATGGCGCCTTTGCACCACCACTTTGAGAAAAAGGGCTGGAAAGAAACCCAGGTGGTGGTCCGCTTCTGGATCATCACCATGCTGTTGTGTTTGGTGGGCCTGTCCACCTTGAAGCTGCGATGAACCACCTGCGCGACCACCACGTTCTCGTCCTGGGCCTGGGCCACTCCGGCCTGGCGATGGCGCGTTGGTGCGCGCGCCACGGCGCCCGGGTCACGGTGGCCGACACCCGTGCTGCGCCGCCGCAGCTGGTCACCTTGCAGGCCGAGTGCCCGACGGCGCGCTTCGTATCGGGCGCTTTCGATGACGCGCTGCTGGCGCAGGGCGGCTGGACGCTGGTGGCCCGCAGCCCCGGCCTGGCCCCGGCACAACTGGCCGCCGTGAACGCCTGGGCGCAGACCCACGGGGTGGCGGTGGTGGGCGAGCTCGACTTGTTTGCTCAGGCGCTGGGCGATCTGGCGCAGCGCGAACACACCCCCTACACGCCCAAGGTGCTGGCCATCACGGGCACCAATGGCAAAACCACCGTGACCTCGCTCACCGGCTTGCTGCTGCAGCGCGCCGGGGTGAACGTGGCCGTGGCCGGCAACATTGGGCCGGCCTTGCTCGACGTGCTCAGCCAGGCGCTGGACGCCGAAGCCGTGGCGGAGGCCGCAGACGCCCTAAAGGCCGCAGCGGAAGCGGAGGCCGCCGCCGGCACGCCCCTGCCCGAAGCCTGGTTGCCTGCCGATCCAGACGAGCGCCCGCCCGCAACGGTAGAAGCAGCCACCACCAAGGCTGAAACAGAAGAAGCCGCAGAAGACGAAGGCCCGGTCCAGTTGGTGCCGCCACCGCTGCAGCTGCCGCAGCCGCCGCACCTGCCCACCGTGTGGGTGCTGGAGCTGTCCAGCTTCCAGCTGGACGGCGTGGCCGGTGGCGCCTGGGACCGCGTGCCCACGGCAGCCACCGTGCTCAACATCACCGAAGACCACCTGGACTGGCACGGTTCGCTGGCTGGCTACGCGCAGGCCAAGGCGGCCATCTTTGGCGCCCAGGCGCTCATGCTGCTCAACCGCGACGACCCGCAGGTCATGGCCATGAAGCCGGCGCTGGTCACGGTGAAGGTGAGCGGGCGCAACCGCCAGCAGCCGGCCCGGCCTTACGCCACGTTTGGCCTGGGCGCACCCACCCGCCCGGGCGACTGGGGCATTGAGGCGGTGAACGGCATGGAATGGCTGGTGCGTGCGTTGGCGCTGGACGAAACCCGCAAACGCGGGCGGGCCGCAGACACCGAAGACGAGGTGTATTTCCAGCGCATGATGCCGGTGGATGCCCTGCGCATCCGTGGCCGGCACAACGCTGCCAACGCGCTGGCCGCGCTGGCCTTGGCCACCTCCACCGGCGCTGCGCTGGGCGCCATGTTGCATGGTTTGCGGGAATACCGCGGCGAGCCGCACCGGGTGGAACCGGTCGGCATTCTGGACGACGTGGAGTATTTCGACGACAGCAAAGGCACCAACGTGGGCGCCACGCTGGCGGCCATCAACGGCCTGGGCGCTGACCGCCAACTGGTCGTCATTCTGGGCGGCGACGGCAAGGGCCAGGACTTCAACCCGCTGACCGAGGCGCTGGTGGGACACGCCCGCGCGGTGGTGTTGATCGGCCGCGATGCGCCGCTGATTCGCGCCACCATCGGCGACGCTGTCGCGCACGCGCAGCTGCCGCTGCTGGATGCCGCAAGCCTGCCCGAAGCGGTGGCGCTGGCCGCCCAGCAGGCCCGCCCGGGCGACGCGGTGCTGATGTCGCCCGCCTGCGCCAGCCTGGACATGTTTGACAACTACGTGCACCGCGCCCGGGTGTTTGTGGCGGCGGTCGCCGAGCTGGCGGCTGACCGGGGTATGGATCTGGAGAGCTACGCATGATGGCGGCCCTGACTCACCGGCTGGCGCAATGGCGCGGCGCTTTCGCGTCCGCTTTGCCCAAGCTCATTGGGCGCGACCTGGCTGGCGCGCTGGCAGGCGGCACCTCGCGCGACGGCTTGCCGGTGCGCCTGTCCAACCGCACCTACGCCGGCACCCGCAACGTGGCCGTGCGCGAGCTTGGCTTTGACCAGCCCTTGCTCTGGGTGGTGGTGGCGCTGCTGGCCTGGGGCCTGGTGATGGTGTATTCGGCCTCCATCGCCTTGCCCGACAATCCGCGCTTTGCCAACTATGCCCACACCCACTTTGTATTGCGCCATGGCATTTCCATGACCATTGGCGTCATCGCGGCCATGGTGGCGTTTCAGTTTCCGCTGCGCGCCTGGGAAAAGATGGCGCCCTGGCTGTTTGCCGTGGCCCTGGTGTTGCTGGTGCTGGTGCTGGTGCCTTTTATCGGCAAAGGCGTCAACGGCGCGCGGCGCTGGATCTCGCTGGGCATCATGAACTTCCAGCCCTCTGAGCTGGCCAAGCTGGCGGTGCTGCTGTACGCCGCGGACTACATGGTGCGCAAGATGGAGGTGAAAGAACGCTTCTTCCGCGCTGTGTTGCCCATGGCGCTGGCGGTGCTGGTGGTGGGCATGCTGCTGCTGGCCGAGCCCGACATGGGCGCTTTTATGGTCATCGTGGTGATCGCCATGGGCATTCTGTTTCTGGGTGGGGTCAACGCCCGAATGTTTTTCCTGATGGCGGTGCTGGTGGTGGCGGCGTTTGCCATGATCGTGCTCACCAGCGAATGGCGCCGTGAGCGCATTTTTGCCTACCTCGACCCCTGGAGCGTGGAGCACGCGCTGGGCAAGGGCTACCAGCTGTCGCACTCGCTCATTGCCATTGGCCGGGGCGAAATCTTTGGCGTGGGCTTGGGCGGCAGCGTGGAAAAGCTGCACTGGCTGCCCGAAGCCCACACCGATTTCTTGCTCGCCGTCATTGGAGAAGAGTTTGGTCTGGTCGGCGTGCTGTTGCTGATCGGCCTGTTTCTCTGGCTCACCCGCCGCATCATGCACATCGGCCGCCAGGCCATCGCGCTCGATCAGGTGTTTGCCGGGCTGGTGGCGCAGGGCGTGGGCCTGTGGATGGGCTTCCAGGCCTTCATCAACATCGGCGTGAACCTGGGTGCACTGCCGACCAAGGGCCTGACGCTGCCGCTCATGAGCTACGGCGGCTCGGCGATTTTGCTGAACCTGATCGCCATCGCCATCGTGCTCAGGGTTGACTATGAAAACCGCCAGCTCATGAAGGGTGGGCGGTCATGATCAGCTGGCGGTTTATTCAAAACTGGCAGGCAGGCGCGCAGCGGCTGCAGATGCGGAATGCATCGTTGATGAAAGGGGGCCGTGTATGACGAAACGCCAGCCTTGCGCCCTCATCATGGCCGGCGGTACCGGTGGCCATATCTTCCCGGGGCTGGCCGTGGCCGAAGCCCTGCGCGAGCGCGGCTGGCGTGTGCACTGGCTGGGTGCGCCTGGCAGCATGGAAAGCCGCCTGGTGCCACCGCGCGGTTTCGCGCTGGAAACCATTGACTTTGGCGGTGTGCGCGGCAAAGGCGTGAAGACGCTGGTGCTGCTGCCACTGCGCCTGCTCCGGGCCTTCTGGCAGGCGCTGCAAGTGGTGCGCCGGGTGCAGCCCGACGTGTTGGTGGGCCTGGGTGGCTACATCACGTTTCCGGGCGGCATGATGGGCACCCTGCTGGGCAAACCGCTGGTGCTGCACGAACAAAATTCGGTGGCAGGCATGGCCAACAAAGTGCTTGCAGGCATTGCCGACCGGGTGTTCACCGCCTTCCCCAATGTCTTCAAGAAAGCCGAGTGGGTGGGCAACCCATTGCGCGCGGAGTTCCTTCGCCAGCCCGCACCCGCGCAGCGCTTTGCTGGCCGCAGCGGCCCGCTGCGCCTGCTGGTGGTGGGCGGCAGCCTGGGCGCCAAAGCCCTGAACGACACCGTGCCGCAGGCGCTGGCACTTATCCCCTCGGGCCAGCGCCCGCAGGTGGTTCACCAGAGCGGTGAAAAGCAGATTGACGCGCTGCGCGCCAACTACACCGCAGCCGGCGTGCTGGCCGAGCTCACGCCGTTCATTGACGACACGGCCCAGGCCTTTGCCGATGCCGACCTGATTGTGTGCCGGGCCGGCGCCAGCACCGTGACCGAAATTGCTGCGGTGGGTGCGGCCGCCCTGTTGGTGCCGTTTCCGCACGCGGTGGACGACCACCAGACCACCAACGCCCGGTTTTTGACCGATGCTGGCGGCGCCTGGGTGGTGCAACAGAACGAACTGACCCCGCAAATGCTGGCGAGCCAGCTGCAACGCTTGCAGCGCAACCAGCTTCTGGCCATGGCCGAAAAAGCCAAACAGATGGAAAAAACACATGCCGTGGCGGCCGTGGTGTCCGCCTGCGAGCAACTCGCGAAAGTGAAAACAGTATGAAACATGCCATTCGCCACATTCATTTCGTCGGCATCGGCGGCTCCGGCATGAGCGGCATCGCCGAGGTGCTGCTCAACCAGGGCTATGTCATCTCGGGCAGCGACCTGGGTGAAAACGCGGCCACGCGGCGCCTCGTGTCCATGGGCGCCAAAGTGTTTACCGGGCACGATGCCCGGTACATCGAAGGCGCTGACGCCATCGTCACTTCTACCGCCGTGAAAGAAGACAACCCCGAGGTGGTGGCCGCCCACGCCAAGCTGGTGCCTGTGGTGCCGCGTGCGGTGATGCTGGCCGAGTTGATGCGCATGAAAAAAGGCGTGGCGATTGCCGGCACGCACGGCAAAACCACCACCACCAGCCTGGTGGCCAGTGTGCTGGCGGCGGCCCACATGGACCCCACCTTTGTGATTGGCGGGCGCCTGAACAGCGCTGGCGCCAACGCGCAGCTGGGCTCGGGCGAATACATCGTGGTCGAAGCCGACGAGTCGGATGCCTCGTTCCTGAACCTGTTGCCGGTGTTGTCGGTGGTGACCAACATCGACGCCGACCACATGGACACCTACGGCCATGACTTTGGCCGCCTCAAGGGCGCGTTCATCGAGTTTTTGCACCGCATGCCGTTTTATGGCGCTGCGGTGGTGTGCGTGGACGACCCGTCCATTCGAGAAATCTTGCCGCAGATCGCGCGCCCCATCACCAGCTACGGCTTCTCTGAAGACGCGCAGGTGCGGGCTGTAAATGTGCGGGCGGTGGGCGCCCAAATGCACTTCACCGTGCAGCGCAAAAACGGCATTCAGTTGCCCGACCTGGACGTGGTGCTCAACCTGCCCGGCAACCACAACGTGCTCAATGCGCTGGCCGCCATTGGCATTGCGGTGGAACTCGGCGTGGACGACGCGGCCGTGGTGCAGGCGCTGGCCGAGTTCAAGGGCGTGGGCCGGCGCTTTCAGCGCTATGGCGAAGCGGCCCTGCCCACGGGCGGCAGCTGCACGCTGGTGGACGACTACGGCCACCACCCGGTGGAAATGGCGGCCACGCTGTCGGCCGCTCGCGGCGCCTTTCCCGGGCGGCGCCTGGTGCTGGCGTTTCAGCCGCACCGCTACAGCCGCACGCGCGACTGCTTTGAGGATTTTGTGAAAGTGATCGGCCAGGCCGACGCGGTGTTGCTGGCGGAGGTGTATGCCGCCGGCGAGGCGCCGATTGTGGCGGCCGATGGCCGCTCGCTGGCCCGGGCACTGCGGGTGGCCGGCAAGCTGGAGCCGGTGTTTGTCGATGACATTGGCGCCATGCCGCAGTCCATTCTGGACAACGCGCGCGACGGCGATGTGGTCTTGTGCATGGGTGCTGGCTCCATCGGCGCGGTGGCCGCTCGGGTGGTCGAGTTGGCTCAGGAGTCAAAACAATGAAGGCAACGGTGAACATGGACCCGAAACAACTGGGCAAGGTGGCGGTGCTGATGGGCGGGCGCTCGGCCGAACGCGAGGTTTCGCTGATGTCGGGTGCGGGCGTGCTGGCCGCGCTGCAGTCCAAGGGCGTGGATGCCCACGCCTTTGACCCCGCCGAGCGCGACCTGGGCGAGCTCAAACGCGAGGGTTTTGCCCGCTGCTTCATTGCGCTGCATGGCCGCTTCGGTGAAGACGGCACGGTGCAGGGCGCGCTGGAATTGCTGGGCATTCCCTACACCGGCCCTGGCGTGATGGCCTCGGCGGTGGCGATGGACAAACTCATGACCAAGCGCATCTGGCTGGCCGAAGGCCTGTCCACACCGGCCTGGCGCCAGGTGCACAGCGCCGAAGAAACCCGCGCGGCCTTTGCTGCGCTGGGCTCGCCCATGATCGTGAAGCCCGTGCGCGAGGGCTCCACCATTGGCCTCACCAAGGTGCTGACGCTGGCCGAATGCGACGCCGCCTACACCCTGGCGGCAGGCCAAGACCCGATGGTGATGTGCGAACAGTTCATTGCCGGTGACGAAGTGACCTGCCCGGTGCTGGGCACCGGCGCGGGCGCTCGCGCGCTGCCCGTCATCCGCATCGTGGCGCCCGACGGCAACTACGACTACCAGCACAAGTACTTCACCGACGACACGAAGTACCTGGTGCCCTGCGGCTTGCCGGAAGGCGAGGAGGCCGCCATTCAGGCGCTGGTGCTCAAGGCCTTCCTCACGCTGGACTGCCGCGGCTGGGCGCGTGCCGACGTGATGATCGACGGCAAGACCCGCAAGCCCTACCTGCTGGAAATCAACACCTCGCCGGGCATGACCAGCCATTCGCTGGTGCCCATGTCGGCCCGCGCCACCGGCTTGTCTTATGAAGACCTGTGCCTGAGCGTGCTGGCCGGCGCTGCGCTGGACAACGCGGTGCCTGCAACGGCCTAAACCCCTGCCATGACCCAGTCCGACCTGCCCATCGATGTCAAGCTCATGACCGCGGCGACCCACGCCCTGGCCGTGGTGTTTGCCGTGCTGTGCCTGGGCACGCTGGGTACTTGGGCGGTGCGCCATCCGGTGTGGTCGGTCAAAGCCATTTCGGTGCACGGTGATGTGGCCCACCAGAACGTGGTCACGTTCCGTGCGCAGCTCGCCACACAAATGAAAAACAGCCTGTCGGCCAGCTTCCTCACGGTCGACCTGCAACAGGTCAAGCGCATGTTTGAGTCGGTGCCCTGGGTGCGCAACGCGGTGGTGCAGCGGGAGTTTCCCAACCGCCTGCGCGTGACCCTGCAAGAGCACGAGGCCGTGGCCTGGTGGGGCGCTTCGGGCTCGGGCCAGCTGGTGAGCCGCCTGGGCGAGGTGTTTGAAGCCAGCCCCGACGACAGCGATGGCCTGCCCGAACTGGTGGGCCCGCCTGATCAGTCGGCCCAGGTGTGGGCGCTGTACCAGCTGCTCAGCGCCGAGTTGGCGCGGCTGGAACTGGGCCTGGCGCGGCTGGAGCTCACCGAGCGTGGCAGCTGGCGCGCCGAACTCGACAACGGCGCCCGCATGGAGCTGGGCCGGGGCAGTCCCGACGAGCTGCTGGCCCGCACCCAGCGCTTCACCGCCACCTTGAGCCAGCTGACCGAGCGCTACGCCGGCGCGGTGCAGTCGGTGGATTTGCGTTACCCCAACGGCTACGCGTTGCGCATGCGCGGTGTCACCACCGTGATCGAAGACAGCACAGACCCCACAAAGACAACCAGGTAATCAAGAAACAATCATGGCCAAGGAATACAAGGATTTGGTGGTCGGACTCGACATTGGCACCGCCAAGATCATGGTGGTGGTGGCAGAGGTGCAGGCCAACGGTCAGCTCAAGCTGGCGGGGCTGGGTGTGTCGGCCAGCCACGGCTTGAAGCGCGGCGTGGTGGTCAACATCGATGCCACCGTGCAGAGCATCCAGGCCGCGCTGAAAGAGGCCGAGCTGATGGCCGACTGCCGCATTGCGCGGGTCTACACCGGCATCACCGGCAGCCACATCCGCGGCATCAACAGCAGCGGCATGGTGGCCATCAAGGACCGCGAAGTCACCCCGGCCGACGTGGCCCGCGTGATCGAAACAGCCAAGGCCATCAACATTTCGACCGACCAGCGCCTGTTGCTGGTAGAGCCGCAAGAGTTTGTCATCGACGGCCAGGAAGTGAAAGAACCGATTGGCATGAGCGGCATCCGGCTGGAAGCCAAGGTGCACATCGTCACCGGCGCGCAGAGCGCGGCCGAAAACATCATCAAGTGCGTGCGGCGCTGCGGGCTTGAAGTGGACCAGCTGATGCTCAACCCCCTGGCCTCCAGCCAGTCGGTGCTGACCGACGACGAAAAAGAACTGGGCGTGGCGCTCGTGGACATTGGCGCCGGCACCACCGACGTGGCCATTTTTTCGGGTGGCGCGATCCGCCACACCGCCGTCATTCCCATCGCGGGCGACCTCATCACCAGCGACATCGCCATGGCGCTGCGCACCCCCACCAAAGACGCCGAAGACATCAAGGTGGAACACGGTTGCGCCAAGCAGTTGCTGGCCGACCCCGACACCCAGGTGGAAGTGCCTGGCCTGGGCGACCGCGCGCCGCGCATGCTCAGCCGCCAGGCATTGGCCGGCGTGATCGAGCCGCGGGTGGAAGAGATTTTTGCCCTAGTGCAGCAGGTGGTGCGCGATTCGGGGCACGAAGAAATCTTGTCGTCCGGCATTGTGCTCACGGGCGGCAGCGCCGTCATGCCGGGCATGGTCGAGCTGGGCGAAGACATCTTTTTGAAGCCGGTGCGCCGGGGCGTACCGAATTACGCCAGCGCTTTGTCCGACATGGTGGCGCAGACCCGCGCCGCTACGGTCATGGGCCTGCTCGAAGAAGCGCGCCTGGCCCGAGTGCGCGGGCACAAGGTGGCGCAGAAGGCGGGTTCCATGCAGGGCGCCTTCGAGCGCATGAAAAACTGGTTTGTGGGGACGTTCTGACCATGCAGCACACACACACGATGAGCGACCTGTCCAGCGTCCTTGTTTGCCCCGCGCGCCGAGGCGCTGCGGGCCACTACCCGGTGCACCGATGTACGGCCTGCACCGGGCCGCCTGGATGATGCCGGGGCCGCGCAGCGGCCACCCCACGCAAGACAACAACGGTTTGACATTGAAACAACGCCCTGAAACACAGGTTCAAGGGCACAACAGGAGAGAAAAATGAGCATCGAAATGATTGAAGTGGAAGAGTTCAACCTGGGCACCCAGATCAAGGTGATTGGTGTGGGCGGTGGCGGCGGCAACGCCGTGGAGCACATGATTTCGCGCAGCGTGCAGGGCGTGGAATTCATCTGTGCCAACACCGACGCGCAATCCCTGTCTCGCAGCGCCGCCCACAAGACCATTCAGCTCGGTGCCACGGGCCTGGGCGCTGGCAGCAAGCCCGAAAAAGGCCGCGATGCCGCAGAGTTGGCGGTTGACGAAATCCGTTCGGCCATCGAAGGCGCTCACATGCTGTTCATCACCGCCGGCATGGGTGGCGGCACCGGCACCGGTGCGGCACCCGTGATCGCCCGTGTGGCCAAGGAAATGGGCATCCTCACTGTGGGCGTGGTCACCAAGCCGTTCGACTGGGAAGGCGGCCGCCGCATGACCAACGCCGACACCGGTCTGACCGAGCTCGAAGCCAACGTGGACTCGCTGATCGTGGTGCTGAACGAGAAGCTGCTGGACGTGCTGGGTGACGACGTGACCCAGGACGAAGCCTTCGCCCACGCCAACGACGTGCTGAAAAACGCCGTGGGCGGTATCGCCGAGATCATCAACGAATACGGCAACGTGAACGTCGACTTTGAAGACGTGCGCACCGTGATGGGCGAACCCGGCAAGGCCATGATGGGCACCGCCGTGGCCGCTGGCCCTGACCGCGCCCGCATTGCCGCCGAGCAAGCCGTGGCCTGCCCGCTGCTGGAGGGCGTGGACCTGTCCGGCGCCAAAGGCGTGCTGGTGCTGGTGACGGCGTCCAAGGGTTCCCTGAAGCTCAAGGAGTCCAAGGAAGCCATGACCGCCATCAAGGCCTACGCTTCGCCCGATGCGCACGTCATTTACGGCGCTGCCTACGACGACAGCCTGGGTGAAGAAATGCGCGTGACCGTGGTGGCCACCGGCCTGAGCCGCCAGGGCATGCGCCGCACCGCGCCCCCGCTGCAGGTGCTGCGCACCGGCACCGACAACGTGCCATTCAACGTGCCCACCATGAACGCCGCGGTGGGTGGCCCAGGTGCCGGCCATGCCCAGCCCGACTACAACTCCATGGCCGTGCCCAGCGTGTGGCGCACCAACCGCACCCAGGCCGCGGCCAAGGTGGACGCGCTGGCTTCGGGCGGGATGGACGACTTTGAGATCCCCGCCTTCCTGCGCAAACAAGCTGATTGATCGACGTAAAGCTACTGCGCCCTCCGATCTGGCGCCTGCAGTGCTCGCCGTACGCAAGTACGGCTCCGCGCTTCAGCGCCACCTCGGAGCGCTCGTTACGCTTTCCGTTCGATCAATCTCAGTCTGGGTTTGTTGGGTTCAATCACCGGGATAGTTTTCCTGCCCAGCGCGAAACCGCTCAAAAAATTAAAATTGCTGGATGCTTGCTCAACGTACCCTCAAATCCTTGACCAAAGCCGTCGGCGTGGGCCTGCACAGCGGTCAGCGGGTGGAGTTGACGTTGCGGCCTGCGCCGCCGGACACGGGCATCGTGTTTCGCCGTGTCGATTTGCCCGAGCCGGTGGAGATTGCGGTCACAGCCACGTCGGTCACCGACACCCGGCTGGCGTCCACCATTTCCAACGGGGGTGTGAAGGTGCACACCATCGAACACCTCATGAGTGCGGCAGCCGGGCTGGGCCTGGACAACCTGTATGTGGACATCACGGCTGAAGAGGTGCCCATTCTGGATGGCTCGTCGGCCTCGTTCGTTTACCTGCTGCAAAGTGCGGGCATCGTGATGCAAAAGGCGCCCAAGCGCTTCATCCGGGTCATACGGCCGGTGGAGGTGCGCGAGGGCGAGGGCAGCAACCTGAAGTGGGCGCGGCTGGACCCTTACCACGGCTACAAACTGAGCTTCGAAATCGAGTTTGACCACCCAGCGGTGAGCTCCACGGGGCAGCGGGTCGAGTTCGACTTTGGCAGCGGGACCTACGCCCGTGAAATCGCGCGTGCCCGCACCTTTGGTTTCACGCGCGATGTGGAAATGATGCGCTCACACGGCTTGGCCATGGGCGGTGGGCTGGACAACGCGATCGTCATGGATGACGTGAAGGTGCTCAACGCCGACGGCCTGCGCTACCAGGACGAGTTCGTGAAGCACAAGATTCTGGACGCCATTGGCGACCTTTACATCGTGGGCAAACCGCTGCTGGCGGCTTACAGCGCGTTTCGCAGCGGTCACGCCATGAACAACCAACTGTTGCGCGCTCTGCTGGCGCAGCCCGATGCCTACGAGATCGTGAGTTTTGAGCGCGACCGCGACGCCCCGACGGGTTTCGCGCAACTGGCACCGGCTTGGTAGGGCGCATTGCCATGCTGCTGTTTCGCTTCACCCTCTTCTTTTTGCTCATCGCCGCCGGCGTGTGCTTCGCGTTTTACATTGGCACCGGCAAAGCCTACTTTCGCCAGTGGGGGATGATCATCCTGAAGTGGACCGTGATCGCGGCGCTCGGGTTCTTCGGCGTGCTCGTGCTGGAGCGGCTGCTGTAGGCGCACTGCGCCCAGCCCAGGACACCGTGGAACCGGCTTGTATGGTTGAGGTGGTGCCCCCAGGGGGTGACGGCCTGCAAGGCCGGCGCAGGGGGTCAATAACTTCGGCCGCCCTTGTAGGCCGCGTGTGTGCGGGCCTGCAGCGCGCTGACCTTGTTGATCGCCGCCACCGAACGCGCCACCTGGGCGTGGGTGATGCACAGGCCCAGGGCGTCGGCGGCGTCTTTGCCGGGCAGGCCGGGCAGTTGCAGCAGGCGCTTCACCATTTCCTGCATCTGCGCCTTGTCGGCGCGGCCGTAACCCACCACCGCCTTTTTCAGCTGTAGCGCGGTGTATTCGGCCACGCTCAGGCCGTTGGCCACCAACGCTGTGAGGCAACAGCCCCGGGCCTGGCCCAGCAGCAGCGTGGCCTGCGGGTTCACGTTCACAAACACGATTTCGCAGGCCGATACCTCGGGCTCGTAACGCTTGACTACTTCACTGATGCCGTCAAACAAAATTTTCAGCCGTTCTGGCAACAGGGCGCCGTCTTTGGGGCTGGTCTGTATGGTGCCGCTGGCGACATAGTGCAGAGCTTGGCCTTCGGTGTCGATCACGCCGAACCCGGTGCACTGCAAGCCGGGGTCAATGCCGAGAATTCTCATAGGAAGGTCCAGCGAACCGAGTGGAAGAACACCGGCGCCGCAAAACACAGCGCATCCACGCGGTCCAGCAAGCCGCTGGCCCCGGTGACCGAGCGACCTGCCGAGCCCCAGTGGGTCACGCCGCGGTCGCGCTTGATGGCTTTCATGACCAGGTGCCCCAGCGTGCCGGCCACGCAAGCCACCAGGGCCATGCCCAGCGCTGGCAGCGGCTTGAAGGGCGTGAAGCCCGAGAGCAAGGCGCCCAGCAGGCCACCAGCCAGCAGTCCCCAGGCCCAGCTGCGCCAGTGAAAGCTCTCGCTGATGGCGGGCGCCACCGGGCGCCGCAGTCCCCTGGCCATCAGGTGCTGCACCAGCATGCAGGTTTGCACCACCAGCACCAGAAAGAACACCAAAAAGGCTTCTCGGCCAGCGAAACGCGGAAAGTCGAGCAGCAGCAAGGCAGGCACATGGCTCAGGCCGTAGACGCACACCATGATGCCCCACTGCAGCTTGGCGTTGCGCTCCAGAAAGCGCTGGGGGTCGTTGCCCAGCGCGCTCACCGCCGGAATGGCGAGAAACACATAGACCGGAATGAAGACCGTGAAGAGGTCGAAATGCTGGGTCCAGACGAGGGCGTATTGCAGCGGCAGCACCAGGAAGAACGCGAGCACCAGGCTGCGGTGGTCACTGCGTCGGGTGGGCGAGAGGCTGATGAATTCACGGAGCACAAAAAACGAGATGAGGCCAAACAGCACAATGCCCGCGCCGTCGCCCAGCGCCCAGCCGATCCAGAACACCAGCGCCACCATCCACGAGGTGCGCAGCAGCGCCTGGTTGTCGTGGCGGCGCAGTTCGCGGCCGGTTTCTTCGGCGCTGTCAGAGCGCCGCTCGCGCAGCGACATCAACACGCCCGCCACGCTGGCCAGCAACAGCAAGCCAAACACGCCCACAAACAACAGGCTCACCTGTTGCTCGGGCGTCAGACTGCGCAAAAAGGAGCCCATTCAGACGTCTCGCAAGGCCATCACGGCCGCTCTGGCACGGTTTAAAAAATCGGCGCGCGGTTCGTCAGCCCCCAGTTTTACCGGCTCGCCAAACGTGACCGAACACAGCACCGGCACCGGCACCACCTCGCCCTTGGGCATGACGCGCTGCACGTTGTGTATCCAGGTGGGTACCAGCACCACATCTGGAAAACGCTGAGCCAGGTTGTACAGGCCCGATTTAAAGGGTTGCGGGTCTTCGTCAAACCCCCGCGTGCCTTCGGGGAACAAAATCAACGAGTCGCCACCTTCCAGCGCGCTGACCAGGGGTTGCAGGGGGTCCTCGTCGCCCTTGCGCTCGCGCTCCACATACACCGCGTTGAACACTTCGGTGGTGATCCAGCGCTTGAAGTTGGACGCTGTCCAGTAGTCGCGCGCGGCGATCGGGCGGGTGATGCTGCGCAGCGAGCTAGGCAGTGCGGCCCAGATCAACACCAGGTCGGCGTGGCTCTGATGGTTGGCAAAGTAAATGCGCTGCTCGGCCTTGGGCGGGCAGCCGTGCCAACGCGCTTGCGCACCTGTTAGCACGCGCACAAAACCCAGCAAAAACAAGCCCATGGCCTGGGCACGCCAGTTCATGCAGAGCCTGCAAAAACGCCAAAAGCCAACGGTGAGCGTGCCCTGCCCGGCGCTACCGCAGAACGGCCCCCGACCGACCGCAGGCGTCGCCCCCCGCCGAGCGGAAGGTGCGAAGCGAGGTGGGGCAGTCTCATGGCGCGCGCACGTCGCCCATGCGGGCCACGATGGTGCCGGTGCGGCGAGCCAGGTAGGCCGAGTTTTGGCGTGTCTCAAAAAACTTGGGGCTGGGCAGCATCACGGCGAGCCGGGCAGCCTCTTGCGGGCTGAGCTTGGCGGCCGGCTTCTTGAAGTAGCGTTGTGCCGCGGCTTCGGCACCAAAAACGCCTTCGCCCCATTCCACGCTGTTGAGGTAAATCTCCAGAATGCGGCGCTTGCTCAGCAGCGCTTCCAGTGTGAGGGTCAGCAGCAGTTCCTGCCCTTTGCGCAGCAGGTTGCGCTCGCCTGAGAGCAGCAGGTTTTTGGCCAGTTGCTGGGTGATGGTGGAGCCGCCAATGATCTTGGCGGGTTTGATGGCTTTCACGGCCGCCTCGGCGGCTTCGGGCTTTTTGGCCAGTCGGCGCTCAATCTGTTCGGCGCGCTTCTCGGCCAGCGCCTGCCGCCGCTCGTTTTTTTCCCAGGCCGCTTCGATCGCCGTCCAGTCCACGCCGCCGTGGTGGGCAAAGCCGGCGTCCTCAGACGCCATGATCGCGCGCTTCAGGTGTGGGCTGATCTGGTCGTAGTCCACCCATTGGTGAGACCAGCGCCCCGCTTTGTCGCTGCCCAGGCTGGCGCCGGCGATGCGCCAGGCCTCCGAGCGCATGAAGGCGGTGCTGTGTGGGTCCACCACCACCATGAGCGCCACCCGCAACACAAAGAAGACTTGTAGCGACACGCCAGCCAGCAACAGCCACAGCACCCAGCGTCCAAGCGATTTCATGGCGGCGCGGTCTTATTGGCTTGAGAGCTGGGTTTTCAGCGTCTCGTCGCGGGTGAAACGAAAGCGCGACACGACCACGATCTGGTCGGCCCGGCGGCGCATGGCGTCGCTGAAGCGGCCAAATTCCAGCCCGCGAACGATCGCCTGGGCCCTGCGGTCCAGGGTGGTGTTGCCCGACGGTTGCACCACTTCGGTGTGCAGCACGTTGCCCGTGTGGTTGACGGTGATGATCATGGTGAGCTCGCCGTAGAGTTTGCGACCGCCGGTTTCTGGAAAGTTGCTGGTGCCCCGGTCTTCGATCTTGCGGCGCAATTCGTCGTAATAGATGGCGTACACCTCTTCCCGCGTGGCCGGGCTGATGTAGCGCTTCTTCGGGCGCTGGTTTTCTTCGTTGATGCGTTTTTCAATCTCGGCAAGGATCTTCACCAGCGCCTGGCGCTTCTGTTCGCGTTCGACCGCCGCGGGGTTGGGGCTTACCGCTTCCAGGTCGGGCGGAGGCATGTTGGCCAGCTGTTTGCGCACCTGCGCCAGGATCTGGTTTTGCCGCTCCTTGAGCGCTTCAATCTGCTGTTCGTCCTCTTCGGTGGCGTCGCCCAGGCGGGCCTGGGTGTTGGGCGGCAGCGGCGAAGTGGCGCGGCCTTTGTCGGCATCGCCGCCGCCCGCCAGCGAGGCCTGGGCAATCGCCGTCGCCTTCTCAGGCCGTTCGTCGCTCTTGGCGTTCACCAAAATGACCTCCAGCGGCGTGTCCTGAAACACGCGGTTGAAGCCTTCTGGGTCGACAAAACGCACCGTCAGCAAGCCCGCATGCACCACCACCGACACGGTCAGCGCAAGCTGCAGCGTGCTCAGGTGTTTGAAGAACATCAGGACCGTTTTCACGCCGAAATTATCCTTGGCTGCGGTTAGGCTGGCGGGTTGCGTTCAGCTGGCGCTGTCGGTCGGCGTTGGGTCGGCGGTTGGGGTGGCGTCGTCCACGTCAATCGCCAGCGCCAGCGGGGCCGCCAGCGCTTCGTCGTCTTCACCCGAATCCCCGTTGTCCTCGGACAAATCCTCAACCGGGAGGTCGAGGCGCTCAATCACCGTGCCATGGATGTCCAGCGTGATGTCGTCCACCTCGCCCAGGCGCACGCGCACATGGGCACCACGGGGCAGGCCGTCGGCGCCCATCACCGGCAACACCAACGGCAGGGTGTCGGCACGCACCAGGTTGTCCTTGATCAGCGTCGCGGTCACTTCGGTGATGTGGTTTTGCTTCAGGTGCTGCAGCGTCCAGTAGCGCTCCATGCCGTTCTGGAAGCCGTTGTAGGCCGAGTAGGCCGCGTCGAACGCGCTGATGACGGCGAACAGGTTGGCGTCTTTGGGTTTGAAGGGCGCGGCCAGTGCCGCGGTTTTGCCATGGCGCACGCAGGCAATGATCTGCCACTGGTTGACCATGTCCACGTAGCGGCGCAGGGGCGATGTGCTCCACGCATAGCTGGGCACGCCAATGCCGGCGTGCGGCTGCGCCTTGGTGCCCATGCGCACCTTCACGCCGGGCTGCAAGCTGGCCTGGCTGCGGTAAATGCCGGGGACGCCGCATTCCGCCAGCCACTGCCCCCAGCTGCTGTTGGCCAAAATCATGGCCTCGGCCACCATCAGGTCCAACGGCGCGCCGCGCTGGCGGGTGCCAATGACCACGGTTTCGTCACCCGCCGGCTCGTCGCCCACCACACCTTCGAGTCGGAAGGTGTAGTCGGGCCGAGAGAAGTTTTCGGGCTTGCCGCGCACCACCTCGCGCTGCGCTTTCAGGTGGCGCGCCAGCCGAAAAATAAAGGCCAACTGGGGTTGCAGCACTTCAATGTGCGCCTCAACAATGGCCTCACTGGCCGGGGCTGCGCCGTTCAGCCAGTCTTCGGTGATCACCGTGTCCAGCTGGTCGTGGCGCAGGTTGTGGGCAATCGACACCCGTTCCAGCACGGTGCGCCGCTCTTGAATGGCCAGCGTGGCTTCGTCCAGGGTGACGTACAGCGACAGCGCCGGGCAGTCGCGTCCAGCCTCCAGCGTGTAGGCCTGCACCACCTCGTCGGGCAGCATGGTGATCTTGTGGCCCGGCATGTACACGGTGGACAGGCGGTTGCGCGCCACCTGGTCGATGGGGCCGTCGGGCAGCACCGCCAGGCCGGGCGCGGCAATGTGGATGCCCAGCGTGACGGTGCCGCTGCCCAGGCCCTGGATCGACAGCGCGTCGTCGATTTCGGTGGTGTGCGAGTCGTCAATGGAAAACGCCTGCACCGGTGCCAGAGGCAGATCGTCGGCAATGACCGGTGCCTGCAGCGGCGCAAACCCGGTGCCTTTGGGGAACTGGTCGAACAAAAAGCGCTGCCAGTGGAACTGGTAGGCGCTGGAGATGGCCCCCGCGTTTTGCAGCAGCGCCAGCGGCGCGGTGTGGCTGTTGCGGGCGGCTTCCACCACCGCCTTGTATTCGGGCGCGTTTTTGTCTGGCTTGAACAAAATCTTGTAAAGCTGCTGGCGCACGGGGTCCGGGCATTGCCCGTTGGCCAGTTCGGCGGCCCAGGTTTCTATTTGCGCCTGAACCTGCTTTTTCTTCTCAATGGCGGCCAGCGCTTGGGCCAAGATGTCGGCGGGGGCCTTTTTGTAGCGGCCCTTGCCGGCGCGGCGGAAATAGTGCGGTGCGCCATGCAGGCACAGCAGCGCCGCGACCTGCTGCTCGGTACCCGCACTGGCGCTGAAATACTCGCGCGCCAGGTCGGCAAATCCGAATTCTTCTTCGGGGGCAAATTCGTAGGCCAGTTCCAGCTCCATGCTGTCGGCCAGCGCGGCGGCGGCCGGCATGAGCTGGCTCGGTGCGGGCTTTTCAAAGCGCAGCAAGGCGTTGGCTGCCTTCACCTTCACGCGCTTACCGGAATCGAGCTCAACCTGGAGCGAGCTTTCGGCCTCTGACAGGAGGCGGCCGGTCAGCAGTTTGCCGGCTTCATCAAACAAAATGTGCATGCGCGAGATTGTCCCATGCGGGCGGTTTTGGCCCGGCGGAATCAGTTTGTGAGGTTCAAAAACTCGAACATCGCGTCGATGTGCTCGTCAAAGTCGCTGATGGCGTGGTCGCTGCCCGGCAGCAGGCGCACCGCACCGCCCGCGCAAAACGCCAGCATCTCGCGCCAGTCCAGCACCTCGTCGCCTTGCGCCACGATCGCCCATTGCCGCTCTGGCTGGGCGGGTTGCAGCGCCGCCAGGCGCGCGGCGTCGCGCTCCAGGGTGAGCAGTTCGTCCACATAAGCGGGCTGGAAAACGAAGTGCTCGCTCGGATCGTGCCAGCTGGTCTGTTCGCCCACGTACTTGAGCAGGTCGCGCGCGGGAAACACGGCCGGGTTGAGCAACACCGTTTTGGCGCAGCCGGTTTGCATGGACAGCCAGCGCGCATAGAAGCCACCCAGCGACGATCCAGCCACCGCCATCGATTCGCGGGGCCAGTCGCGCACGCCTTCCATCACCAGCGCCATGGCCTCCTTGGGCGAAGGTGGCAACTGTGGGCACCACCAAACCACACCTGGGTGCTGAGCAGCCACCCGGGCTGCCACCTTCTGCGCCTTCATGGACTGTGGCGACGAGCGAAAGCCGTGCAAGTAGAGCAGGTGGGTGGTGGGCAGGGGGCTGCGGATGGCAGAAGAACAGGCGGTCATGATGCAAAGGATAATTGCTGCATGGCCGCCGCTTTTGACAAACCCAACCTGCTGCAACGCATCGCCCCGATCTTTCAGGGGTTTGATGGCCCGTTGGTGCTGGCGGTGCTGCTGCTGGCGGGTCTGGGCCTCATGACCATGTATTCGGTGGGTTTTGACCACGGGACACGGTTTGCCACCCACGGGCGCAACATGCTGCTGGCAGCGGGTGTGCTGTTTCTGGTGGCGCAGGTGCCGCCGCAGCGCTTGATGGCGCTGGCTGTGCCGATGTACGTGCTGGGTGTGCTGCTGCTGCTGGGGGTCGAGCTGTTTGGGATCGAGCGAAAAGGTTCGCAGCGGTGGCTGAACATGGGCATCGTCATTCAGCCGAGCGAATTGCTCAAAATTGCCATGCCGCTGATGCTGGCCTGGTGGTTTCAGCGCCGGGAAGGCCAGCTCAAGCCGCTGGACTTCGTGGTGGCGGGCTTGTTGCTGGCGGTGCCCGCTGCGCTGATATTGAAACAGCCCGACCTGGGCACCACTCTGCTGGTGGTGGCCTCGGGTCTGTTTGTGATCTTTTTCGCTGGTTTGAGCTGGAAGCTCATCGTGCCGCCGGTGTTGCTCGGTGCCATCGGCATCATCGTGCTGATTGCCATGGAGCCGCAATGGTGTGCGCCCGATGTGGACTGGAAGGTTTTGCGCGAATACCAGCGCCAGCGGGTTTGCACGCTCCTGGACCCGTCCAAAGACCCGTTGGGCAAGGGCTTCCACATCATCCAGGGCATGATCGCCATCGGTTCGGGCGGTCTGTGGGGCAAGGGTTTCATGCAGGGCACCCAGACCCACCTTGAATTCATCCCCGAGCGCACCACCGACTTCATTTATGCCGCGTTTTCGGAAGAATTCGGGCTGATGGGCACCTTGGGGCTCATGGTGGCGTTCATCTTCCTGGTGGTGCGCGGCCTCATCATTGCGCTGGAAGCGCCTACGCTGTTCGCCCGGTTGCTGGCGGGTGCACTCACGCTCAACATTTTTGTTTACGCCTTTGTCAACATGGGCATGGTGAGCGGCATTTTGCCGGTGGTGGGCGTTCCCCTGCCTTTTGTGAGCTACGGCGGCACCGCCATGATCACGCTGGGGGTGGGGCTGGGCATGCTGATGTCGATCGCCAAGTCCAAGCGGCTCATGCAGTCTTGAGGTAGTCCGCGTGGGAGGGCATGCAGCTTCAAGACCATGCCCCGGCGCGCCCCGCCGGTCCTTCTTACAATGGGGCCATGATTGCACGTGAACCCACCTTGGCCCGTCTGGCCAGCGCCCAGAGCCTCTTGCTCGATCCCTACGGCTTGAACACCTCGCACCTGCAAAGGGCGTTGGGTGAAATCATGTCGCACGGTGTGGACGACGCCGACCTGTATTTTCAATACACCCGCAGCGAGGGCTGGAGCCTGGAAGAGGGCATTGTCAAAACCGGCAGCTTCAGCATCGACCAAGGTGTGGGCGTGCGGGCTGTTAGCGGGGAAAAGACCGCTTTTGCCTATTCGGACGACCTCTCGTTGGACTCGTTGATCGATGCCGCGCACACGGTGCGCTCCATTTCCGCCCAGGGCCAGGGGCGCAAGGTGCGCACACCGTCCACCAAAGTGGCCAAGTCGCGCTCACTGTACCCGGAGCTGGACCCGATTAGCACGCTGGACAGCACCGCCAAAGTGGCGCTCCTGGAAACCGCGGAGCGCATGGCCAAGGCCAAAGATCCGCGTGTGGTGCAGGTGATGGCCGGCTTGGCCAGTGAATACGACGTGGTGCTGGTGGCCCGAGCCGACGGCACCATGGCAGCCGACGTGCGCCCACTGATCCGTTTGTCGGTGACGGTGATTGCCGAGCAAAAAGGGCGCCGCGAAGTGGGCTCGTCGGGTGGCGGTGGCCGCTTTGGCTTGGCCTATTTTGACGAAGCCATGGTGCAGCAGTATGTGGACGAGGCGGTGGCGTCGGCGCTGACCAACCTGGATGCGCGCCCCGCACCGGCGGGCGAAATGGTGGTGGTGCTGGGTTCGGGCTGGCCAGGCATTTTGCTGCACGAAGCGGTGGGCCATGGCCTTGAAGGCGACTTCAACCGCAAGGGCTCCAGCGCCTTTGCCGGCCGTATTGGGCAGCGTGTGGCGGCCAAGGGCGTGACGGTGCTCGACGACGGCACCATCCCCGACCGCCGCGGTTCGCTCAACGTGGACGACGAAGGCCATCCGTCGCAGAAAAACGTGTTGATCGAAGACGGTATTTTGCGTGGCTACATCCAGGATTCGATGAATGCACGCCTGATGGGTGTGAAGCCCACGGGCAATGGCCGGCGCGAAAGCTACGCCCACGTGCCCATGCCGCGCATGACCAACACCTACATGCTGGGTGGTGACAAAAGCCCTGAAGAGATCGTGGCCAGCATCAAAAAAGGCTTGTACGCCGTCAATTTCGGTGGCGGTCAGGTCGACATCACCAGTGGCAAGTTCGTGTTTTCCGCCAGCCAGGCTTACTGGGTGGAAAACGGAAAGATCCAGTACCCCGTGAAGGGCGCCACGCTGGTGGGCAATGGCCCCGATTCGCTCACCCGCGTGAGCATGATCGGCAACGACATGAAGCTCGACAGCGGTGTGGGCACCTGCGGCAAAGAAGGCCAGAGCGTGCCTGTGGGCGTGGGCCAGCCCACCTTGCGCATCGACGGTCTCACCGTGGGCGGTACCGCCTGACGGGCGCTGTAAGACAGGCGTCATGCCGGCTGTGCTACATTGGTCTCTTATGAAAACGCGCTTTGTTTTTGCCTTTTATTTTTGGTTCTCAGTCCCCGGCGGACGAGAGGCGAAGCTGTAAGCGCATCACCGAATCTCGATCAAACCGCCGGAGCCCTCAGCCCGGCGGTTTTTTTTCGCCACTTTCGTTTTGTATCAACCCGAGGAGTCCCTTGATGAATGCCAAAGCCAATCCTGTCAGCGCCGATGCCTGGCACGCCCGTCCTGTCGACAAAACCAGCCAGACCGACGACGAACGCATCAAGGACATCACGGTGTTGCCACCCCCAGAGCATTTGATCCGCTTTTTCCCCATCGGCGGCACGCCGGTGGAGGCCCTGATCAGCCAGACCCGACAGCGCATTCACAACATCCTGCACGGCAAAGACCAGCGTTTGCTGGTGGTGATTGGCCCATGCTCCATTCACGACCCAGCCGCGGCGATCGACTACGCCCGCCGCTTGAAACCGCTGCGTGAAAAATACGCCGACACGCTGGAAATCGTGATGCGCGTGTACTTCGAAAAGCCTCGTACCACCGTGGGCTGGAAAGGGCTGATCAACGACCCCTACCTGGACGAGAGCTTTCGCATCGATGAAGGCCTGCGTATCGCGCGCCAGTTGCTGATTGAAATCAACCGCCTGGGCTTGCCCGCCGGCAGCGAATTTTTGGATGTGATTTCGCCGCAATACATTGGTGATTTGATCAGCTGGGGCGCCATCGGCGCGCGCACCACCGAAAGCCAGGTGCACCGCGAGCTGGCATCCGGCCTGTCCGCACCCATCGGGTTCAAGAACGGCACCGACGGCAACATCAAAATCGCGACCGATGCCATCCAGGCGGCGGCGCGCGGTCACCACTTTTTGTCGGTCCACAAAAACGGCCAGGTGGCTATTGTGCAGACCAACGGCAACCCGGACTGCCACGTGATTCTGCGAGGCGGCAAGGCGCCCAATTACGACGCGGCCAGTGTGGCTGCTGCCGTGAAAGAGCTGGAGGCCGCGAAGCTGCCGGCCCGCCTGATGGTGGACTGCAGCCACGCCAACAGCAGCAAGCAGCACGAAAAGCAGCTGGATGTGGCGCGTGAGATCGCCAGCCAGATCACGGCAGGCTCGCGCAGTGTGTTTGGTGTGATGATTGAAAGCCACATTGAAGCCGGTGCGCAGAAATTCACACCGGGCAAAGACGACATGGGCAAGCTGACCTATGGCCAGAGCATCACGGACGCCTGTCTCGGCTGGGGAGACTCTCTGCAAGCGCTGGAAGTGCTGTCGCAGGCGGTTCAAAGCGCCCGCCAAAAAGCGGGCTGATGTGATGCAACTTCCCCCATTTGAGTGCTCGGCGCGCGCTCTGGCGACTCTGCCGGGGTGCCGTGCCATTGCCGGTTGCACGGCTACTTGATATTCTCCAAAGCAAGTGGTCTATCAACGGGTGTGCAAACGGTGTCTGTGCGGTTTGGGTATTCAAAAAATCTAGGGAGTGTGTGTGGAACAACCGGTGCTGCGGCTGGGTTTGCTGGGGTTTCCCGAGTTGCTGAGCCAGCGCCTGATGGCCTGGGCGTCGCAGGCGCAGCCGGGCTGGCCCGAATGGCGCACTTGCGATCCGCACATGGCCGATGCCTGGATGATTTACGGGGAGTCGGTGGACGTGTTGGGGCGCGACGCGGTGGTGATTCGCCATCCCCACGGCACGGGCGAGCGCCTCACGCTCAACCGGGCCGAGGTAGACCGCCCGCTGGCTTTTGCCAGCCCCTTGCCCGAAGGCTTTGCCTCGGCCGAATTTTTTGAGGCCGACAGCGAAAAAAGTGTGCGCCAGCGTTTGCAGCGCTTTGAGGCCTGGTTGCGTCCATTGCGCACCCAGTTTGCGCTGGGCGCACAGTTGGTTGACCGTGTGGCCCATTACAAAGGGGGCGTGGTGCACGTCACCCACGACAACAAGCTGCTGGCGGTGATCGATCTGGACCGCTGGCAGGTGGGGCTGCTGATTCCGGCGCGCCCGGTTGACCTGTCGATGGCCGAATGGGTGCGCCGCCCGGCCCTGGCCAACGACATTCCTTCGTCTTTCATCCGGCTGCCGTTGCACCGCGTGATGTGGACCTATGCGGTACGCACCCTGCGCGATGTGCTGCCGGAGCGCTACCGCGAGCAAACGATTTTCCTGCGCCGGGTACCTTCCATGCCGGCGCGCTGGTTCGATGATCTGCACCTGCTCATCATGCGCGAACTGATGGTGAAACCCGCCACGCTAAATGAGTTGCGCGAGCGCACCGGTGCGCCTGCTGCCGAGCTGGCGCACCACCTGGCATCGTTGTATTACGCGGGCGGTATCACCAGCGACCCCGACAGTGCGCGGCGCGCTGAGCCCACGGTACGCCGTGCGATGGTGGCCATGCAGCTTGACCAAGCCGTACCCGACACCCTGGCCATGACCCGATCGGGCCATTCCGAGGTGTTTGCGACTTCCAGCATCATGCGCGAAGCGCACCATTCGCCGCTGCGGGTGTCCAACGACCTGACCGTACCCATGCCTTTGCCCGGTAGCCATTGAGTGTGCCCGCTTGCAGCGGTCAGGGCACAATGTGGTGGTGTTTTAAGTACCCTGTACCGTATTCAAGGAGTTGTCCGCATGCGCAGTCAAGTGACCGTGACCTGGGGTGAGCCGTCCACCTACCGTTTCGATCTGGAAGAAGTGCAGCCCATGCCTCACGATCTGGCCCGAACATGGCTGGACGAGCAATTCACTTTTTTGGGCTGCGACCCTATCCGGTCCACCGGCAAGGTGCTGACGGCCGACAAGATTTTGTGTGTGGCGCAGGCGGCTGGTGAAGAGCGCTTTCGCGATGAAGCGCACCGGCCTTGGGCCATGGCCTTTGCCAAAGCGGCCAGTGCAGCGCTGGCCAAACCGGTGGTGTCGGTGGACGTTCGGAGCCAAACACTGTCCTATTGACGGGCGCCCGCCGAGCTGGCGGGCGGGCTCCTCCAGCCCGGGAGCCTGTTAGGCCAAGGCTGTCAGCAGGCGGCCATGCACACCGCCAAAGCCACCGTTGCTCATGCAGACGATGTGGTCGCCCGGCTGAGCGGCCGCCACCACCTGGGCCACCAGCTCGTCCAGGTTGTGCGCCACTTGCGCACGAGCACCCATGGGCCGCAGGGCTTCGGCGGCGTCCCAGTCCAACCCGCCTGCATGGCAAAACGCGAGGTCAGCGGCCTCCAGACTCCAGGGCAGTTGCGACTTCATGGTGCCCAGTTTCATGGTGTTGCTGCGGGGCTCAAACACCGCCAGGATGCGGCCACCACCGGCTTGCGCCAGGCTCAACCGGCGCTTGAGTCCGTCCAGCGTTGTTCGGATGGCCGTGGGGTGGTGGGCGAAGTCGTCATACACCGTGATGGAATGGCCCTCGCGTGCCACAGTACCGCGCACCTCCATGCGGCGGCGCACATTTTCGAAGCTGGCCAGGGCCAGCGCCGCTTGCGCGGGCGTCACGCCCACGTGTTCAGCCGCCGCGATGGTGGCCAGCGCGTTGAGCTGGTTGTGGGTGCCGGTCAGCGCCCATTCCACACGCGCCACCACCTGGCCGCGTTGCAGCACGTCAAAGGCATGCGCCTCGCCTTGCGCCGTGAAGTCGCTCACCGCTGCGCCAAAGCTGCGCAGTTCGCTCCACAGCCCCATGTGCAGGACCCGGTCCAGCGACTCCTCAAGCCCGTTGGCCACCACCCGGCCCGAGCCAGGCACGGTGCGCACCAGGTGGTGAAACTGGCGTTCGATGGCGCTCAGGTCGTCAAAGATGTCGGCGTGGTCGAATTCCAAGTTGTTCAAAATGGCAGTTCGGGGCCGGTAGTGCACAAACTTGCTGCGTTTGTCAAAAAACGCGGTGTCGTATTCGTCGGCCTCGATCACGAACACCGGCGCTTTGGCTGCGGGGCCACCGTCCGGTGATGCCGCCCCCTGCGGACGCTGCGCCGCGCCCAGTCTGGCCGACACGCCGAAATTCATCGGGACGCCGCCAATCAAAAAGCCCGGCTGCAGGCCGGCCGATTCCAGAATCCAGGTCAGCATGGCGGTGGTGGTCGTCTTGCCGTGGGTGCCGGCAACCGCCATCACGTGGCGCCCTTGCAGCACCTGCTCGGCCAGCCACTGCGGGCCGCTGGTGTAGGGTGCACCGGCTTCGAGGATGGCTTCCATGAGCGGAAACTTCGGCGTTCCGTCGGGGCGTCTGGCACGGCTGATCACATTGCCGACCACATACACATCGGGTGCCAGGGCCATCTGGTCGGCTTCAAAGCCTTCAATCAGATCGATGCCCAGCGCGCGCAGCTGGTCGCTCATGGGGGGGTAGACACCAGCGTCACAGCCGGTGACCCGGTGCCCCGCCTCGCGGGCCAGCGCGGCCAGGCCGCCCATGAACGTGCCACAAATGCCCAGAATATGAATATGCATCCAGCGATTTTAGGCGCCCGTGCGGGAATGGCCGGGGAGGCCCGCAAGCCCGCTTGGCAGCGGGCACAATCTCCGCATGGACGCCTACCGGGACAGCATCAACAACGAAATAGCTGCCGTGGCTGCGCGCCTGGTGGTGGAAGAAGGGCTGGAATACGCCGCTGCCAAGCGCCGCGCCGTGAAGCAACTGGGCCTGAATGCGCGCACCGCCTTGCCCGACAACGCCACCCTGGACGCCGCGGTTCGCGAATACATTGCGGTTTTTTGCCCTGAAACCCAGGCCGTCGAACTCCAGGCGCTGCGTGACGTGGCCCTGCTGTGGATGGGTCGACTGTCCGCCTTTCGTCCGCATCTGGGCGGCGCGGTCTGGCATGGCACCGCCACCCGCCACAGCGATATTTACATACAGCTGTTTTGCGACGACCCCAAGTCGGCCGAGCTGGCGCTGTTGGACCACCGCGTGGAGTACCACCCGGGTACGGTCAACGGCTGGCGCGGTGAGCCGGTGCAGGCGCTCACGCTGCGCACCCGCTGCGATGCGCTGGGCCAATGGGTGCTGGTGCACCTGATGGTGCACGACCTCGACGATTTGCGCGGCGCCCTCAAGCCCGACGCACAAGGCCGCAAACCCCGCGGTGATGCGCCCGCCCTGCGCACGCTGATGGCGCAAACCCCCACCGAAACACAAGAGCACTTGCCATGACACCGAACCGACGCACACTTTTGATGACGGGCGTGGCCGCGGCGGCGGGCGCCGCCGGCGTAGGGGTTGCCTGGTGGCGTTACCAGCCCAATCCTGTCGCCACGGATGCCGAGGCCGCCTTCTGGGCCAGCCAGTTTGAGGGTCCGCAAGGCGAGGCGGTGGACCTAGCCAGCTGGCGCGGCAAGCCGCTGCTGGTGAATTTCTGGGCCACCTGGTGCCCACCCTGTGTGGAAGAGCTGCCTTTGCTCAATGCTTTTTACCGCACCCACGCGCCCCGGGGCTGGCAGGTGCTCGGGCTGGCGGTGGACCAGCCCAGCGCCGTGCGCAGCTTCTTGCAAAAAATACCGCTGGACTTCCCGGTGGGCATGGCAGGACTGGCCGGTACCCAGCTCAGTCGGGATCTGGGCAACCCCACCGGGGGGCTGCCTTATACCGTGGTCATGGGGGCTGCCGGGACGGTGCTGCACCGGAAAATTGGCAAAGTCTCGGAGGCCGATCTGGCCCAATGGGTCCAGCTGGTCTGACTGCGGTCGGTCGTTCGGGTAGCTCGTCGCACAGGGGCGCCCTCAAGTGCGCTCTTTCCGTTACATGCGACAACATTCATTGAAAAACGGGTAAAGTCCGCCAATATCGGCGTCAGACCTCTGATGGTTTGGTGCGGCAGGCGTGCCTTTTTGAGTTGATGGCCGGCGACGCCAGCGGCGTTTTCATCGTGTACACTGCGGCACCCGATGGGTTGGCATGCCTCGATTTGTCTGAATTTGATGGCATTTGAGTCAACTTAAGCGATTTTCGTTGGAGAAACCATGGATTTGAGAAAACTGAAGACCCTGATCGACCTCGTTTCCGAGTCGAACGTGTCTGAGCTGGAAATCACCGAGGCCGAAGGCAAGGTGCGCATCGTCAAGAGCGCCCCCGCTGGTTTTGCAGCACCCGTGTCTTACACCGTTGCTCCGGCGCCCCAGGCCGCGCCTGCGGCCGCCGTTCCTGCAGAGGCACTGGCCCCAGCGGTGCCGGCAGCCGCCGCAGAGCCCACGGGTCACATTGTCAAGTCGCCCATGGTCGGCACGTTCTACCGTGCCTCCAGCCCGGGCGCCAAGCCCTTTGTGGAACTGGGTGACACGATCAAAGAAGGCGAAACCATCTGCATCGTCGAAGCGATGAAGATCCTCAACGAGATCGAGGCCGACAAGTCGGGCACCGTGACCAAGATTTTGGTGGACAACGGTCAGGCGGTGGAATACGGCCAGCCTCTGTACGTGATCGAATAAAGGGCTTGGCGCGCATGTTCAAGAAAATTCTGATCGCCAACCGGGGGGAGATTGCACTGCGGGTGCAACGGGCTTGCCGGGAAATGGGCATCAAAGCGGTGATGGTGTATTCCGAAGCCGACCGCGACGCCAAATATGTGCGCCTGGCCGACGAGGCCGTCTGCATCGGTCCAGCGTCCAGCACCCACAGCTACCTCAACATGCCGGCCATCATTTCGGCCGCCGAGGTGACCGACGCTGAGGCCATCCACCCTGGCTACGGTTTTCTGTCGGAAAACGCCGATTTCGCCGAACGTGTGGAAAAAAGCGGCTTCACCTTCATTGGCCCAACGCCCGAGTCCATCCGGTTGATGGGCGACAAGGTGTCGGCCAAGCAGGCCATGATCCGCGCCGGTGTGCCCTGCGTGCCCGGCTCCGAAGGTGCTCTGCCGGACGACCCGATCATCATCAAGCGCACCGCCAAGGCGGTGGGTTACCCGGTGATCATCAAAGCCGCAGGCGGTGGCGGTGGGCGTGGCATGCGTGTGGTGCACACCGAGGCTGCTTTGTTGCACGCGGTGCAAACAACCAAAGCCGAAGCCGGCGCTGCGTTTGGCAACCCCGAGGTGTACATGGAGAAGTTTCTCCAAAACCCGCGCCACATTGAAATTCAGATTCTGGCGGACACGCACCGCAACGCCGTGTATTTGGGCGAGCGCGATTGTTCCATGCAGCGCCGCCACCAGAAGGTGATTGAAGAGGCGCCTGCGCCTGGGATTCCACGCCGCCTGATTGAGAAGATTGGTGAGCGTTGTGCTGCCGCCTGCAAAAAGATCAGCTACCGCGGTGCGGGCACCTTTGAGTTTCTGTACGAAAACGGCGAGTTCTATTTCATCGAAATGAACACCCGTGTGCAGGTGGAGCACCCGGTGACCGAATGGATTTCGGGTGTGGACATTGTGCGCACCCAGATTGCGGTGGCCGCCGGTGAAAAACTGCCGTTTACCCAGCGCCAGGTGCAGTTGCGTGGCCACTCGATCGAGTGCCGTATCAACGCCGAAGACGCCTACAAGTTCACCCCCTCGCCGGGTCGCATCACCACGTGGCATGCGCCCGGTGGTCCTGGGGTGCGCGTGGATTCGCACGCCTACACCAACTATTTTGTGCCACCCAACTACGACTCCATGATCGGCAAGATCATCGTGCACGGTGACACCCGCGAGCAGGCGCTGGCCCGCATGCGCACGGCGTTGGCCGAGACGGTGATCGAAGGTATCAAAACCAACATCCCGCTGCACCGTGAGCTCATGGTGGACGCCAGCTTCATTGCCGGCGGTACCAATATCCATTACTTGGAAGAATGGCTGTCGCAGCGTGAACGTTGAACCCGATCCCCACCCCCCGGTAGCCGGGACGCTGTTCGAACTGGTCCTGCTGGCGCCAGAGGCTGCCGTTGAGCAGGTCGGCGACGCGCTCGTGGCGCTTGACGCCCTGAGCGTGTCGGTGGAAGACGCCGACGCCCTGACGGAGGCCGAGTCGGCCATGTTTGGTGAGCCGGGCATGCCGCCGCCCAAAGAGGGCTGGCAACGGTCCCGTGTGGTGGCGCTGTTTCCGCAAGAAGCTGCGGCCCGCGAAGCGGCCACCTTGTTGGCCTTGCAAGACTTTTTTGAAGGCTGCGCCGTGCAGGGCGTGCAGGCGGTTCCCGAGCAGGACTGGGTGCGCTTGACGCAGTCTCAGTTTGCCCCGGTGGACATCACCCCTAGTTTCTGGATCGTGCCCACTTGGCACGAGCCGCCTGCCGCCGCAGAGCAGGTGATCCGGCTCGACCCCGGCCTGGCATTTGGGACCGGTACGCACCCCACCACCCGCATGTGCCTGCGCTGGACCGCGCAGCGCGACTGGTCTGGCCAGCGCGTGCTGGACTACGGCTGCGGCTCGGGTATTTTGGCGATTGGTGCTGCCAAGTTTGGTGCGCGAGACATTGTGGCGGTGGACATCGACCCCGCCGCCGTCGAGTCGACCGGCCTCAACGCTGCGGCCAACCATGTGACGCTGGCCGCGGGTTTGCCCGACCTGGCCCATGGCACGTTTGATCTGGTGCTCGCCAACATTCTGGCTACGCCGCTCAAGGTGCTGGCGCCCTTGCTCTGTGCCCACGTGCGCTCGGGCGGCCACTTGGTGCTGGCCGGCATATTGGCGCGCCAGGCCGATGAATTGCGTGAAGCCTATGCCCCATGGGTGGCATTGAGCGTCAGCGACGAGGCCGATGGCTGGATTCTCATGACCGCGGTCAAGGACTGAGCGTCCTCCCCATGGCTTCCCGCGTGCTGTTCTGGCCGGTCATGCGGGGCTCCATCGCTTCGCGATCCCAGTCCACGCTGTGTAGACAACGCAGCTTGGCGTGCGGGTCGCCTGCAATAATCTGCGCATGAGTTTCACCACCCGCTGTCCCGCTTGCGGCACGATGTTCAGGGTCGTTCCCGACCAGCTGAAAATCTCCGACGGATGGGTGCGTTGCGGGCACTGTACCGACGTGTTTGATGCCACGTTGTACCTCGAAACGTGGGCGCCAGCGGTTCCGTCCGCTGAGGGTGATGGGGTCGCCGCTGCCGCGCCCACTGCTGAAACCACGGGACCCGTACAACGTCGGCACGATCTGGACGCCGACGCCGACACGCCAGGCTCTGCGGCTTTTTCGATCGCCCCGTCTGAAACCCGGTTGCAGTCTGTTGCCGAGGCGCCCGCCGTCCAGGGGGCGGAAACGCCGCGCCCAGCCGAGCCGGTCGGGGTGGTCGATGCGGCTGTAGTGTTGGATTTGCCCGTCTCGTTTTGGGAGCCCGATCCCGAGCCTGAACCCGCGCAGACCCCCGCTGCCGAAACACCGGCCGAGACCATTCACGACGCACGCAGCATGCCTGTGGATACCCGCAGCGTGGCCGAGGCGGACAGATGGCTCGCCGAGCCCGCGCCGCTGCTTGCGCACGAGGAGCGTCAAGCGCCAGACCTGATGCCTGGGGAAACCCGCGACGCCAGGCCAGAAACCCCCGTGAACGAGGCGTTCCAGGAGCCCGACTCGGATTTTCAAACCGAATTGCAGCAGTTTGCCGCCGGTGCTTCGGGTGCTGCGGCGGCTTCTGTGCCACTGGGTGCGCAAACACCCAACAGCGGTGCGAAGGCAGCAAGCCAGATAGCGTCAACCGCACCACCATCCCCCTCTGAGGCGTTGGACCCATCCGATTCCGAGCCTGGCTTTGTCCGGCAGGCGCGCCGCCGCGCGTTCTGGCACTCGCCTGGCATGCGGGCGCTGCTGTCGGTTTTTGCGCTGTTGCTTGCCCTGGTCTTGATGGTGCAGTGGGCTTTGCATGAGCGGGACGCGTTGGCAGCCTGGCAGCCCCGTTTGGCTCCTGCGCTCAACCAGCTGTGCGCGCCGCTGGGCTGCGAAGTCACACCGGTGCGCCGTATCGACGCGATCGTGATCGACAGCTCGGCACTGGTGCGCCGTCTCGGCAATTTTTATTCATTTGACCTGGTGCTCAAAAACACCGCGCCGGTGGCGCTGGCGGTGCCGGCGCTTGAACTGAGCCTGACCGACACCCGCGACGCGGTGATTGCGCGGCGGGTATTTCTGCCCGCCGAGTTGCCCGGTGCACCGGCGTTGTTGCCGGCACAAGACTCGGTGACCATCAGTCTGCGCTTGTCGCTCGCCGTGGGCGAGGCCATGCCCATGGAGGGTTACCGTGCCCTGGTTTTTTACCCTTGATTCTGGAAATCCATTTTTATGTCCATCCTCGTTTGCGGTTCGCTGGCCTTTGACACCATCATGACGTTTGAGGGCCGCTTCGCCGAGCAGATTTTGCCCAGCCAGCTGCACATCCTGAACGTGTCTTTTCTTGTGCCCGGTTTGCGCCGTGAATACGGTGGGTGTGCCGGCAACATTGCCTACGGCCTGCGCCAACTCGGTTCGCCAGCGGTGCCGCTGGCCATGGTGGGCAACGATGCACAGGACTACCTGGGCCGCTTGCAGGCTCTTGGGGTGGACACGCAATTCATCGGGACCACGGCGGGCAACTACACCGCCCAGGCCATGATCATGACCGACCGCGACAACAACCAGATCACGGCCTTTCACCCCGGTGCCATGTCCGACGCCCATGCCAACGCGGTGCCGACCGATGCGGGTGTGACGCTGGCCATCGTTTCACCTGACGGGCGCGAAGCCATGCTGCAGCACGCGCAACAGCTGCATGCCGCCGGTATCCCGTTCGTTTTCGACCCGGGTCAGGGCCTGCCCATGTTCAATGGCGAAGAGCTGACGCATTTCATTGATCTCGCGACCTGGGTCACGGTCAATGACTACGAGGGCAAGATGCTCAGCGACCGCACAGGGCTGGGCTTCGAGGAGATCGCGGCGCGGGTCAACGGACTGATCGTGACCCTGGGCGAGCAGGGTTGTGAAGTCTGGGAGGGTGGTCAAAAAACCTTGGTGCCCGGTGTCAAGGCCGTCGAGGTGTTGGATCCCACCGGGTGCGGCGACGCGTTTCGTGCGGCCTTGCTGCATGGGCTGGCGCAAGGGTGGTCGTTGCCGCGTTGTGCCGAGCTCGGCAACAAAATGGGTGCAGCCAAGATCGCCAGCCGAGGCGGTCAGAACTACCAATTCACGGCCTGAGTTTGCACTGGGCCTTTGCAGCCTCTCGGAGCTGTGCCGCGCGTTCCTGATGCCAGTGGTTTTGCTTGTTTCTGATAAGTCTGGACGCGAACAGTCATAAAAAAAGCCCGGTGCAAAAGCGCCGGGCTTTTTTCATCTCAAAGACGACTTCAGGGCTTGCTGGAGGTCGGAAACGGCCAGGCAGCCTGAGGGTTCAGTTTCGTCTGTGCTGCAGGCGCCGCAGGTGCTGCCGGCTTTTTAGCCGGCGCGGCTTTTTTTGCAGGAGCCGCCTTCTTCGCAGGCGCAGCAGCCTTCTTGGCCGGAGCGGCTTTCTTCGCAGGCGCAGCAGCCTTCTTGGCTGGAGCAGCTTTCTTCGCAGGTGCAGCGGCCTTCTTGGCTGGAGCAGCCTTCTTCGCAGGTGCAGCGGCCTTCTTGGCTGGAGCAGCCTTATTCGCAGGTGCAGCGGCCTTCTTGGCCGGAGCAGCTTTCTTCGCAGGCGCAGCGGCCTTCTTGGCTGGAGCAGCCTTCTTCGCAGGTGCAGCGGCCTTCTTGGCCGGAGCAGCTTTCTTCGCAGGCGCAGCGGCCTTCTTGGCCGGAGCAACTTTCTTCGCAGGTGCAGCGGCCTTCTTGGCTGGAGCAGCTTTCTTCGCAGGTGCAGCGGCCTTCTTGGCTGGAGCCGCTTTCTTTGCAGGTGCAGCCGCTTTCACGGGTGCGGTGACTTTCTTTGCCGGGGCGGCTTTTTTAGCCGGGGCTTTTTTCGCAGTTGCCATTGTGTTCTCCTTGATCAAGTTGCAAAGAGCACTTCATCCAGTCTTTGTGCTGGTGAAGTGATTCAGCGCCATGGGGTCTCGCGGATGCATCCACAGTGGACCCCAGAGCGTTGAATCGGGTGACAAAACCCCGCCGCTGGCGCGGGTGCGACAGGGGCGGGGTTTTGAATATTTGTTGTGCATGTGAAGGTTGAATGGGGCAACGCGGCCCTTGGCTGGCCGAGGGACGTCAGTCCCAGGAAAGCGCCCCACCGGTTTGGTATTCGATCACGCGGGTTTCAAAGAAATTGCGTTCCTTTTTGAGGTCGATCATTTCGCTCATCCAGGGGAACGGGTTCTCTTCGTTCGGAAACATGGGCTCCAGACCAATCTGGGTCGCGCGGCGGTTGGCGATGTAGCGCAGATAGCCCTTGAACATGGACGCGTTCATACCCAGCACGCCGCGCGGCATGGTGTCTTCGGCGTAACGGTATTCCAGCTCGACCGCCTGCATGAACAAGGCCTTGATTTCGGCCTTGAACTCGGGCGTCCAGAGCATCGGGTTTTCAAGCTTGAGCGCGTTGATCAGATCGATGCCAAAGTTGCAGTGCATGGACTCGTCACGCAGGATGTACTGGTACTGCTCGGCGGCACCCGTCATTTTGTTCTGACGACCCAGCGCCAGAATCTGCGTGAAGCCGACATAAAAGAACAGACCTTCCATCAGGCAGGCAAACACGATCAGGCTCTTGAGCAGCGTCTGGTCGTCTTCGGGTGTGCCGGTGTGGAAGTTCGGGTCCATGATCGCCTCGATGAAAGGGATCAGGAACTGGTCCTTGTCGCGGATCGACTTGACTTCGTTGTAGGCGTTGAAAATTTCGGACTCGTCCAGCCCCAGCGACTCCACGATGTACTGGTAGGCGTGCGTGTGAATCGCTTCTTCAAAGGCCTGGCGCAGTAGGAACTGGCGGCACTCGGGCGCTGTGATGTGGCGGTAGGTGCCCAGCACGATGTTGTTGGCGGCCAGTGAGTCGGCCGTGACGAAGAAGCCGAGGTTGCGCTTGACGATGCGGCGCTCATCTTCGGTCAGACCGTTGGGGTCTTTCCAGAGCGCGATGTCGCGGCTCATGTTCACCTCTTGCGGCATCCAGTGGTTGGCGCAGGTGGCCAGGTATTTCTCCCAAGCCCACTTGTATTTGAACGGCACCAGTTGGTTGACGTCGGTCTGGCCGTTGATGATGCGCTTGTCGGCCGCGTTGACGCGGCGTGCTGCAGGCGCTGGGGCGGTGGATGTTGCGAACGAAGATGCTGGATGCGGCGCTCCCAAGGGGGGCGCTTGAAAGCCGGTCATGGGCGGTGCCACGGGGCTGGTCGCTGGCTTCGATGAGGGCGTGATTTGATCGTCCCAGGTCAACATAGATGGTTCCAATTCTGCGAATTATCAAAGTGTCTGCATCAAAAGCAAAGGGCTCATGTGTGACGGTGCTTGTTTGTGTTGCGGTGTCGCATCGAAAGTCCGATGTTCGACACCACAACACACGCGAATGGCCGCGTCAGCGGTCACTGGCAGGCTTCACAGCCGGGGTCGTCGATGGCACAAAACTTGATGTCAGTGGCGGGTTCAACAGCGGCCGGCGCAGCCTGTGTCACCGACATGCCAGCGTCGCCCGACGACATGGCCACAGCGTTCAACTGACCGGTGCGGCCAGTGGACTTTTCAACCTGTGTGGCCGAGGTGGTGCGCAGGTAGTAGGTGGTCTTGAGGCCACGCAGCCAGGCCAGCTTGTAGGTGTCGTCGAGCTTCTTGCCCGAGGCACCGGCCATATAAATGTTCAGGCTTTGCGCCTGGTCGATCCACTTCTGGCGGCGCGCCGCGGCTTCCACCAGCCACAGCGGTTCCACTTCAAACGCGGTGGCATAGAGCGCCTTCACTTCTTGTGGCACGCGGTCGATGGGGCGCAGCGAACCGTCGAAGTGTTTGAGGTCCATCACCATCACGTCGTCCCACAGGCCCAGGCGCTTGAGGTCTTTCACCAGGTAGCTGTTGATGACGGTGAATTCACCCGACAGGTTGGACTTGACCGACAGGTTGCCAAAGCAAGGCTCAATGGACGCGTCCACGCCGATGATGTTGGAGATGGTGGCGGTGGGCGCGATGGCCACGCAGTTGGAGTTGCGCATGCCGTCGGTGGCGATCTTCTGGCGCAGCGCGTCCCAGTCGAGGGTGGCCGAGCGGTCCACATCCACATAACCGCCGCGTGCGTTGGCCAGCATGTCCAGCGTGTCGAGCGGCAAGACGCCCTGGTCCCACAACGAGCCTTTGTAGCTGGCGTAGCGGCCGCGCTCGCGGGCCAGCTCGGTGGAAGCCCAGTAGGCGTAGTAGCAGACGGCTTCCATCGAGCGGTCGGCAAAGTTCACCGCGTCGCCCGAGGCATAGGGCACGCGCAACTCGTACAGCGCGTCCTGGAAGCCCATGATGCCCAGGCCCACTGGGCGGTGGCGCATGTTGGAGTCACGCGCCTTTTTCACCGCGTAGTAGTTGATGTCGATCACGTTGTCGAGCATGCGCATGGCGGTCTTGATCGTGCGCTGCAGCTTGTCGTGGTCGATGCCGCCGTCTTTCAGGTGCTGCAGCAGGTTGATCGAACCCAGATTGCACACCGCGGTTTCGGTGTCGCTGGTGTTGAGCGTGATCTCGGTGCACAGGTTGCTGGAGTGCACCACGCCAGCGTGCTGCTGCGGGCTGCGCACGTTGCAGGCGTCCTTGAACGTGATCCAGGGGTGGCCGGTTTCAAACAGCATGGTGAGCATCTTGCGCCACAGGTCCGATGCAGGCACCTTGCGGCTGGGCTTGATCTCGCCGCGCTCGGCCTTGGCTTCGTAGGCGACATAGGCGCGCTCAAAGTCGGCACCAAACAGGTCGTGCAGGTCGGGCACGTTGTTCGGTGAAAACAGGGTCCAGTCGCCCTTTTCCATCACGCGCTTCATAAACAGGTCGGGGATCCAGTTGGCCGTGTTCATGTCGTGCGTGCGGCGGCGGTCGTCGCCGGTGTTCTTGCGCAGCTCCAGGAACTCTTCAATGTCCAGGTGCCAGGTTTCCAGGTAGGTGCAGACCGCGCCCTTGCGCTTGCCACCCTGGTTGACCGCCACGGCGGTGTCGTTCACCACTTTCAGGAACGGCACCACACCTTGTGATTCGCCGTTGGTGCCCTTGATGTGGCTGCCCAGCGCACGCACACGGGTCCAGTCGTTGCCCAGGCCGCCGGCAAACTTGGACAGCAGCGCGTTTTCCTTGATCGATTCGTAGATGCCGTCGAGGTCGTCGGGCACGGTGGTCAGGTAGCAGCTGGAGAGCTGCGAACGCAGCGTGCCGCTGTTGAACAGCGTGGGCGTGGACGACATGAAGTCGAACGACGACAGCACTTCGTAGAACTCGATCGCGCGGGCTTCGCGGTCAATCTCATTGAGCGACAGGCCCATGGCCACGCGCATGAAGAAAGCCTGCGGCAGCTCGATGCGGCTCTTGCGCACGTGCAGGAAGTAGCGGTCGTACAGCGTCTGCAGGCCGAGGTAATCAAACTGCAGGTCGCGCTCGGGCTTGAGCGCGGCGCCCAGGCGGGCCAGGTCGAACTGTTGCAGGCGTTCGTCCAGCAGGTCGTTCTGAACGCCCTTTTTGATGAACTGGGGGAAGTAGTCGGCGTAGCGCGCACCCATTTCGCTGGACGGCACTTCTTCGCCAATCACTTCCTTGACAATGGTGTGCAGCAGCAGGCGCGCGGTGGCGTAGGTGTAGTCCGGGTCTTTCTCGATCAGGGTGCGCGCCGCCAGGATGGACGCTTTGTAGACCTCTTCGATGGGCACGCCGTCGTACAGGTTGCGTTTGGTCTCGGCGACGATGGGGTCGGCCTTGACGTCTTTGCCCAGACCCTTGCAGGCGTCTTCGATCAGGTGCTGCAGGCGGTTCAGGTCGAGCGGCACGCGTTGACCGCCGTCCGTGACGTGCAGCAGGGCCTCGGCTGGCTGGCTCGCTTCTGCCTGGTGGGCGCGTTCCTGGGTGCGGCGCTCGCGGTACAGCACGTAAGCGCGGGCGACTTCGTGGTGGCCGCTGCGCATGAGGCCCAGTTCCACATGGTCCTGCACGTCTTCAATGTGGAAGGTGCCGCCCCCCGGACGCGAGCGCATCAGCGCACGCACCACGTTTTGCGTCAGACCGTCCACCGTTTCGCGCACGCTGGCAGACGCAGCGCCCTGGGTGCCGTGCACAGCCAGAAAGGCTTTCATCAACGCCACCGCGATTTTGCTGGGCTCAAACGGCACCACCGCGCCGTTGCGTCGGATGATCTGGTAGTTGGCGAAAACCGCGCTGGATGAGGCCAGGGACACAGCGCTGGCGGCACCGGCGCCAGACGGGGCGGTTGCGGTGAACATGGGGGCGGTGGATGGGGCAGTCTGCATGGTTCCTCTTTCGATTGTTGTGTTGGGCTTGTCCAACCTGGTGCGCAGGTGGGCGGCCGGACTTCGGTGGGCAGTGACCGGGGTCAAAATCGGTTGAGACGGTGCCGCGTGGCGCACGAACAGCGGTGTTGGCGCGTCGCAGCGGGTCTTGCCGGTGAGAAATGCGCGGTCACTGCGAAAGCGCAGCGCACACTATATCTGGTGTGTCGGGGCTGTTCAAGCCACTACCGGTAGTGTTTGTGGGAATTTTCGTGGCGAAGCACGCTGCGCTTTTCGTCTGGTAAAAAAAGACATCCCTGTGTGCCCATGGGCCGGCCCCGCGCCACGCCGCACACACGCTGGCGTTCTCTGCCTCGGCTCTATTTTGGTCAACATCGGCGGTGGTTTCCGGCCGGTTTGCGGCTGAAACCCCCGTCAAATCAAGCGAAGCGGCGTGGCCATGGCCCCGAAAACTGGCTGGTTTCAAGCGTTGCGCGGGCGTGAAAAAATTGTGTCTTCGGGGAAACAATCGGCCGACCAGCCGAGCCGGGTTTGCAGTTCAGCCCAGTCGAACCCCGGGCCCGGGTCTTGTTTGCGGCCCGGCGCGATGTGTTCGTGGCCCGCAATGTGCGCGATGGGGTAGCGTTCGCCCAATCGCGCGCACAACTGCACCAGGGTGGCGTATTGAGGGGCTTCGAAGCGTTTGCCTTCCAGACCTTCGAGTTCAATGCCAATCGAGTCGTCGTTGCACTGGTTGCGACCCCGCCAGCAAGAGATGCCAGCGTGCCACGCCCGCGCATCGGCGTCGACAAACTGCACCAGCTCGCCGTCGCGCCGAATGAAAAAATGCGCGGACACTTCCATGCCTCGAATCTGTTCAAAGTAAGGATGCGCCGTCCAGTCGAGCCGGTTGGTGAACAGCTGTTCCACCTCGGGTCCCCCATATTGCCCCGGAGGCAGGCTGATGGAATGGATCACCACCAGGTCGATGCTGGCGCCCGGCGGGCGCGGCCCGAAGTTGGGGGAAGGGCAGGCCCGGGCCGCCTGGAGCCAGCCGGCCTGCCACTGCGAGGGCGCTGGCGGGTCGGTGCGGTCAGCTGGCATCGCTGTCGTCGGGTTCGGCGTCTGAAGGCATGGCGATGCCCAGGCGCTGGATGCGGTAGCGCATCTGCCGCAAGTTGAGCCCCAGCCGGGCGGCGGCGGCGGTGCGGTTGAAGTCGGCTTCTTTGAGGGCCTTGAGCAACACCTGGCGCTCCTGATCGTCCAGGTAGGTTTGCAGGTCGCGCGGGATCTCGGCGGGGCTGTCTGGCGCCGCCGTGGGCGTGGCTATAGCGGCAGGCGCGGGCTCGGCGTGTGCTGCGCGCTGTTCGGCGTCGCCGAAATCGCTGGGCTCCAGGGTCTCGCCGCTGCTGAGCGCCATGGCCCGCTGCAGCAGGTTTTCAAGCTCGCGCACGTTGCCGGGCAGTTCGCGCGACTGCAGCCACGCCAGCGCCTCTGGGGAGAGTGCTGGCACCGGCAACCCCGACTCGGTGCATATGCGTTGCAAGAGCGCGTGGGCGAGCTCGGGCAGGTCTTCGCGCCGCTCGCGCAGGGCGGGTGTGCGTAGCTCGATCACGTTGAGGCGGTAAAAAAGGTCTTGGCGGAAATCGCCACTGTGCACCAGGGCGGCCAGATCGCGGTGGGTGGCGCTGACCAGCCGCACGTCGACGGCTTCTTCTTGCACGCCGCCGAGCGAGCGCACCCGCCGTTCCTGAATGACGCGCAGCAGCTTGGCTTGCATGGCCAGGGGCAAGTCGCCAATTTCGTCCAGAAACAGGGTGCCGCCCTTGGCCGCCTGGAAGTAGCCTTCACGGTCTTGGGTGGCGCCGGTGAAGGCGCCTTTGCGGGAGCCGAAGAACTCGGACTCGATGAGGTTTTCAGGAATGGCACCGCAGTTGACGGCCACAAACGGGCCCTTGGCGCGGTGGCTGCATTCGTGCACCGCGCGCGCCACGAGCTCTTTGCCGGTGCCCGATTCGCCCAGGATCAGCACCGGCGCCATGCTGGTGGCCACCTTTTCAATGCGGCTTTTGATTTGCACCACGCAGGGTGATGCGCCGACGATGCGCGCCAGCGAGGCCACGCCGCTCGGCGGCGGTGGCGCCACCGGGCGAGCTGTGCCGTTGCCAGTGCTGTCTGGGCGCCCTGCTAGCGGCAAGCGCTGGCTCTGCAAGGCCGACTGCACAGCTGCGCGCAGCTGTTTGAGGTCGACCGGTTTGGTCAGGTAGTCAAAGGCGCCCGTTTTGAGCGCCTCCACCGCGTTTTCGGCCGAGCCGTAGGCGGTGATGACGATGCTTTTTTCGCTGCGTTGCTGGGTGTTGAGCTCGCGCAGCAGTTCCAGGCCCAGGCCGTCGGGCAGGCGCATGTCGGTGATCAGCACGTCAAAGCGCTGCTGCGCAAGCCACTCGCGGGCCTGGGTGAGGTCGGGTGCCGACACCACCTCGTAGCCTTCGCGCAGCAGCGTCAGTTCGTACAGCGTGCGCAGGTCGGGCTCGTCGTCAACAACGAGGATGGAAGCGCGGGGTGGAGCGGACATGTTCAAGGGGCCAGGCAGGCGGTCAGCGAATGGTGAGCGGGGCATCGCCCGGCCGCAGCTGGCTGGGCTGGGTGCGGCTGGGCACCGAGTCGCCAGGCGGGTACGACAGGCTTTGCTGGACCGGGGTGCGGCTGCCATGGGCGGCCGGCATGACCACGTAAAACTCGTTGCCGTCGCGCTGGTCCAGCCGGGTGCCCTGGTAGGCAATTTGGGCGCCATAGCGCTCGCACAGCTCGCGGCAGATGTAGAGGCCCAGGCCGCTGGAGCGGCTTTCAGACGAGAAAAACGGCTCAAACAGGTGGCGCAGCACGCTGGCTTCAAGGGGGCTGCCGTCGCTCCAGACCGACAGTCGAATGCGGTCGTTGCCGGCCGGCTGGGTGATGACACGGATGGAGGAGGGCGTGCCGCTGGCGTGGCGCTTGGCGTTGTCGAGCAAATTCACCAGCAGGCGGCGGATGTGTTCGGGGTCAAACGCCACATGCGCTGCAGGCGCGTGCGGGTGCACGCCCAGCACGCCCTGTGCCTGGTTTTGGCGTGTCCATTCGTGGGTGATCTGGCGAACCGTCTGGTCCAGCGGCAGCACCAAGGCGGCGGCTTCGTTCGGGCTGGGCTGGGCGCGGGCCACATTGAGGATGTCGTCGACGATGCGGGCCAGGCGCTGGGCGTTTTGGTCGATCATGCGGGTGAGCCGCTTTTGCCCCGCGTCTTGCACCTCTTCGTCCAGCAAGGCATTGGCCTGGGTGATGGCCGACAGCGGGTTGCGGATCTCATGCGCCACCGCCGCTGACAGGCGGCCCATGGAGGCGAGTTTTTCGGTGCGCACACGCGCTTCGACTTCGCGCAGGTCTTCCAAGAACAGCACGCACAGGCCCGCGCCGTGGCTGCCTTGCGTGGTCAGCCGTGTGCGGGCAAACAGCCGGTGGGTGGTTTGTTCGTCTTGCGCAATGGTGATTTCAGCCTCCAGCGGGTGCCCCAGCAAAAACGTCTCGTGCACCAGGTTGGACAGCCCTTCCCAGTTGGGGCGGGCCGACAGCAGCAGTTTGGCCGCGTGGGGGTAGGCCTCGCCCATGAGCATGGTTTGTGCAGCCGGGTTGGCATTGCGCACAACGCCGTGGGTGTCCACCACCAGCACGCCTTCGCTCAGTCCGGCGATCACGAGTTCGTTCACCTGGGCTTGTGTGCGGGCAGCCGCCTGGCTGCTTTGGGCCACCGCTTCTTCACGGGCCAGCCGCAGCGCGAGCTGGTTGGCCAGCACCGCGACCAGAAAGAAACCGGTGCCGGTGAGGCCGGTTTGCAGCAAGCGCGCGGTGGACACATCGCTCAGCAGCTGGGCGCTGAGCCAGGCCTCACCAAGCAAAAACAAGGTGACGCTGGCCGCGGTGGCCAGCGCCAGGACCAGCGGCCCGAGAATAGAGGCCAGCAGCACCGGCAAGGCAAACAGGGGCGTGTAGTTGATGCCGCCTTGCTGCACATATTGCAGCACCGCAAACACCAGCACATCGACGCCAATGGTCAGCAGCCATTGCAGGTGAAACGGTTGGCCTTGCTGGATGGGGCGCGACCAGATCAGCACCGCCAGCGCCGCGCTCAGGTGCAGGGCACACACCACCACCAGCCAGTGCGGCCCACCGGTGCCCGTGACCACCACAAACACCTGCAGCGCCAGCAGCACGGCGGCAATGAACACCCGTGCCCGCATGAACGCCCGCCACAGCCGCACAAACGACCGCACGCGCTGCTCCCGCCCATGCGTGCTGTGGCTTTCCAGCCCCGAAAACCACGACGGGGCGAATTGGGACGGCCGTTCCTGCGCCATGTCAGTGACGCCCGGCCGCCCGAAGGCACTGACGCACCCCCCCGGGGGGCAGCGAACGAAGTGAGCGTGGGGGTTGTTTCATCTCAGTGACGCCCGGGCCCCGAAGGCGCTGACGCACGGCCTCGGCGCCCACCGCGCTCACGACCCCGCGCCTTCGCTCAGCTGCCGGTGTTCTGCGCTGCAATAGGCGCCTTGGCGGCCTTGCACGGCTTCGCTTTCGGGCAGGTGCGTGCCGCAGTGCAGGCAGGCCACCATGATGGTGGGCTTGCGTGGGGTTGGCTTTTTTCGGGCCGCCGGGCGCTGTGTGCTGGCGTCATCGGTCAGGCGGTTGTTGCGCCAGACCCAGAAGGCCACCAAAACCACGGCCAGAACGAGCAGGTATTTCATGAAATCGATCGGTCAGGCGCGTTGCAGCACCACTTCAAGCACAAAGCGGGAGCCGGCGTAACCCAGCAGCAGAAAACCAGCGCCCAGATAGAGGGTGCGCGCCGCCATGCGACCGCGCCAGCCCAGGCGCCAGCGGCCCCACAACAGCACGCCGATGGTGAGCCAGGAGAGCACGGAAAAGGCGGTTTTGTGGTCCCACACCCAGCGGTGGTTCAGAGCTTCGGAAAACCACCAGCCGGCCAGCAGCGTAGCGCTGAGCAGGGCAAACCCGGCCGCGAGAAAGCGAAAGGTCAGCCGCTCCAGCATCAGCAAGGGCATGGCGGAGTCGGTCGTGGTGCCCTGGCGCATGGCTTTTTCGGCGCGCTGCATCAGCCAGGCATGCACCACGGCGGCGCCAATGAGGCCATAAGAAGAGATGCCCAGCGCCCAGTGCAGCGGCAGCCACGAAGAACGCAGCGCCGGGTAGGGCGAACCCGGGAACAGCAACGCCAGCAACACCGTGACGGTGCCCAGCGCAGCCAGCGTCCAGCGGGCCCGAAACTGCGGGTACAGGCGGCTTTCCACCAGGTAGACCGTGAGCACCAGCCACGCCGTGACCGACAGGGCCGGCGCAAAGCCAAAGCGCGCGGGTTGTTCGAACAAGCCCGTGACGAGCACCAGCAGGTGCAGCAGCCAGGCCGTGGCCAGCACGGCGCGGGTTTGCTTCGGCGTCATGCGGGGGTGCGCCCAGGCCAGCACGGCATACGACAGCGCCGCCACGGCGGACAGCAGGGCAGCGGGTGGGTTCGACCAGAGGGCGGGCAGCAGGTTCATGGGATCCGCGTTGTACGCCGCAGTCAGGCGGCGTGATGCACAGCTAAAATCATTCGCACAGTTTAACGGTCTTGCCCGGACAGACCCCGTTGGGGCCCGGCCAGTCCCACCGATGCACGCGGGCCTTCAGGCCCGCACCGCAGACGCCGCTGCCGCGGCCCCTTCACCGTCCCGAGCACCCCATGGCCTCAGCCCTCTCCGACCGCCTCTCACGCATCGTCAAGGAAATGCGTGGCCAGGCCCGCATCACCGAAAGCAACGTCACCGACATGCTGCGCGAGGTGCGCATGGCCCTGCTGGAGGCCGACGTGGCCTTGCCGGTGGTGCGCGACTTCATTGCCCGGGTGAAAGAAAAGGCGCTGGGCCAGGAGGTGGTGGGTTCGCTGTCGCCGGGCCAGGCGCTGGTGGGCATCGTCAACCGCGAGCTGGTCGCCACCATGGGCGCTGGCGTGGCCGACATCAACCTTGCGGCCCAGCCGCCGGCGGTGATCTTGATGGCCGGTCTGCAAGGTGCCGGTAAAACCACCACCACCGCCAAGCTGGCCAAACACCTGATCGAAAAGCGCAAGAAGAAGGTGCTGACCGTGTCGGGCGACGTGTACCGCCCCGCGGCCATTGAACAGCTCAAGACCGTGACCGCCCAGGCCGGCGCCGAGTGGTTCCCCAGCACGCCCGACCAAAAGCCGGTGGACATTGCACGCGCCGCCATCGACTACGCCAAGCGCCATTACTTTGACGTGCTGCTGGTGGACACCGCCGGCCGCCTGGCGATTGACGAAGCGCTGATGCGCGAGATTCAGGAACTGCACGCGGTGTTGAACCCGGTGGAGACGCTGTTTGTGGTGGACGCCATGCAGGGTCAGGACGCGATCAACACCGCCAAGGCGTTCAGCGCGGCACTGCCGCTCACCGGCATCATCCTGACCAAGCTCGACGGCGATTCCCGCGGTGGCGCGGCCTTGTCGGTGCGGCAGATCACCGGCGCGCCCATCAAGTTCGCGGGTGTGTCGGAAAAAATCGACGGCCTGGAGGTGTTTGACGCCGAGCGCCACGCCGGCCGCATCCTGGGCATGGGCGACATCCTGGCGCTGGTGGAGCAGGTGACCGCTGGGGTGGACATGGCGGCGGCTCAGAAGCTCGCGGCCAAAGTCAAAAGCGGCGAAGGCTTTGACCTGAACGACTTCCTGGACCAGATCCGCCAGATGAAGCAAATGGGCGGCTTGTCCAGCCTCATGGACAAGCTGCCCAGCGGCATGGCCGCCAAGGCCAGCGAAGCCGACCTGACCCGCGCCGAGAAAGACATCAAGCGCAAGGAAGGCATCATTTGCAGCATGACGCAGCGCGAGCGCACCAAGCCCGAAATCATCAAAGCCACGCGCAAGCGCCGCATTGCCGCTGGCGCGGGCGTGCACGTGCAAGAAGTCAACCGCCTGCTCAAAGAGTTTGAGCAGATGCAGGGCATGATGAAAAAGATGAAGGGCGGCGGCCTCATGAAGATGATGAAGCGCATGGGCGGCATGAAAGGCATGCCCAAGTTGCCTGGCATGGGTTGACCGAAGTCAAGCGGCTTGCCAGATCGGCAGCCCATACTCCGCCCCATGCTGTCCGGTCTTGAAATTTTGTTTGCCGTGGTGTGCTTGGCGGCTGCCTTGTGGCTGCGCCCCTGGCGCATGTTGACCGGTGCGTTGCTGACACCCGCGCTGGCGGCTGTGGTGTTGCTGCCCGGTCTGTGGCTGCTGCCGCAAGCCCTGCCCCAGGGTTTGGCGATCCAGTTTTCGGGCGCCAGCCTGCTGGTGCTCATGCTCGGCTGGCCGCTGGCTGTGCTGGCGTTGTCGCTGGTGGCGCTGGCTGTGTGGGGGATCGGCCCTGCCGATGCCTGGTCGGTGCTGTCGCAGTGGGTCTGGGTTGGGCTGGTGCCTGCCACACTGGCGCTGGGTATCGGTGTGCTGTTGCGGCGCTGGCTGCCGCCCAACCCATTCATTTACACCCTGGGTCGCGGCTTTCTGGGCACGGCGGTCGCGGTTTTTGTGTCGGGCGTGCTGATGGAGCTGCTGCACCGCTTGGCCGGTGCCCCGGCGCTGGAACAAGCCCTGGTGGCACGCTGGCTCATGGCCTGGGGCGATGCATTTTTAACCGGCATGTTTGCCGCCATCTGCGTGGCTTTTGCGCCGCAGTGGCTGGCCACCTGGTCGGACGCCCGCTATTTGAAATAGTGCCCCTACGCTTCCCACTGCGTTGGGTTCGCTGCCCCCGAATTCAAGCGGTTTCGCGCACCAGCACCTCGCCGCGCAGCGTGTAGCCGTTGGTCTCGGTGATGGTCAGGTCCACCATCTGGCCCACGAGGCGGGCTGCGTTCGGGCCGGCCGGGAAGTTGACCACGCGGTTGCATTCGGTGCGGCCCATCAGCTCGGGCACGGCTGCGCTGGACTTGCGCGACGGGCCTTCCACCAAAATGCGCTGCACCGTGCCCACGCGGCTGGCGCTGATGCGCGCCACGTTCGCCTCCAGGGCGGCCTGCAGCTGTTGCAGGCGCTTGAGCTTCACCGCGTGTGGCGTGTCGTCGGGCAGGTTGGCGGCGGGCGTGCCGGGGCGGGGGCTGAAGATGAAGCTGAAGCTGATGTCGTAGCCCACATCGTCAATGAGCTTCATCATTTTCTGGAAGTCTTCCTCGGTCTCGCCGGGGAAACCCACAATGAAGTCGCTGCTCATGGCCAGGTCGGGCCGAATGGCGCGCAGCTTGCGCACCGTGCTCTTGTATTCCATGGCGGTGTAGCCGCGTTTCATGGCCATGAGGATGCGGTCCGAACCGTGTTGCACCGGCAGGTGCAGGTGGCTCACCAGCTTGGGGATTTTGGCGTAGGCCTCGATCAGACGCGGCGTGAATTCGTTGGGGTGGCTGGTGGTGTAGCGGATGCGCTCAATGCCGGGAATGTCGGCCACGTATTCCAGCAAGAGCGCAAAGTCGGCGATCTCGCTGGTGTCGCCCATCTTGCCGCGGTAAGCGTTCACGTTCTGGCCCAGCAGCGTCACCTCGCGCACGCCCTGGTCGGCCAGCCCGGCCACTTCCACCAGGACGTCGTCAAACGGCCGGCTCACTTCTTCGCCCCGGGTGTAGGGCACCACGCAGTAACTGCAGTATTTGGAGCAGCCTTCCATGATGCTCACAAAGGCCGACGACCCTTCCACCCGCGCCGGGGGCAGGTGGTCAAATTTTTCGATTTCGGGAAAGCTGATGTCCACCTGCGGCAGCGCCTGGCGCGCGCGCTGGTTCAGCATTTCTGGCAGGCGATGCAGGGTTTGCGGGCCAAACACCACGTCCACATAGGGCGCGCGCTTGATGATTTCGGCGCCTTCCTGGCTGGCCACGCAGCCGCCCACGCCAATGAGCACGCCTTTTTCCTTCAGGTGCTTCACGCGGCCCAGGTCGGAAAACACCTTTTCCTGCGCTTTCTCCCGCACCGAGCAGGTGTTGAACAGAATCAGGTCGGCCTCTTCCACGTCCTGCGTCTGGGTGTAGCCCTGGGCCGCGCCCAGCACGTCGGCCATCTTGTCCGAGTCGTACTCGTTCATCTGGCAACCAAAGGTTTTGATAAAGACTTTTTTGTGCATATGGGTTACCCCCTGCGCCGCTGCGCGGCTTCCCCCCAGAAGGGGGACCACGCCTGTGGCCCGGCGAAGCCGGTTCCATGGCGTGTGCTGAATGGGGCCTGTGTGGGTGGGAGAGATCAGGGTTTGGCGAGCGGGCGCTTTTCAGCGGCCTCAGCGGGCGTGAGGATCCAGGCCTCGTGCACCATGCCGTTGGGCTCCAGCAGGTAGTTCACGGTCAGTTCCTGGCCCACCAGCGCGCCCGACATCACCAGCATGTTGGTGGTGTTGCGAATGCGCGAGCCCGGCGAGAGCCGCGCAGGCTTGCCGTCCAGGCTGATGACGGGGGGTTGCACCACCACCAAGGTGCCGCGCAGGGCTGCGGCAGGAAACTGGCGCGATTGTGTTTGGGCCTGCGCGGCCGGCCAGAAGCCCAGGGCCAGCAGGCACAGCGCCAGCGCGGCGCCGCGGCGGCCGGTGGCTTGAGGGGAAAAGCAGCGGTTCATGGTGTCCATCCAGAGGCTGTGAAAGGCAATCGGTCGGCCGCCGGGCAGGCCCGGGCGGCAACCCAAATTGTCTCACGCCCCGGCTCAGTGCGCGTCGGGTGCCGGGCGGTCCGCATCCTCCAGCGGGTACGCGTCGGCCACATAGGCCGGTCCCTTCATCACCATCACAATGAACGCGCCAATGGCCACGGTGAGCACCATCGACCAGAAGAAAATCACCATGCCAATGGCCAGGATGTCGATGGTATGGATGCGGGTGGCCACGTCCATTTCGCTGCCGCTCCAGGGGAAGCAGCGCGCCAGCAGTGCCACCAGCGCGGGCAGCGCACTGCCCAGCCACAAAGCCTTGGGCAGTTTGCGCAGCACCACGCGCTCCAGGCCTGCGGGGGTTTGCTGAAAGCCGGGCCAGATGTTGAGCAGATTCATGGTGGCGACTTGGTGAAACAGGGCAGTTTTGACCCGATACACCAATGTAGGCTGCACAATCTGTTTTGTCTAGGACAAAATGCAGGGCCATTCGTTTCTTAGCGTTTTATTTCAGGAGTCGACTCATGGTTCGTTTCACGATCTCCCATTGGCCGCTCCGCCCTTGCGGGGTGGTCCAAGGCGCCACCGGCGGCTGAACGCGCAACGCCATGAGCTACAGCGTGGTCTGGTTCAAACGCGACCTGCGCGTGCACGACCACGCGGCGCTGCACCAGGCCGCCGCGCGCGGGCCGGTGCTGTGCCTGTATGTGGTGGAGCCCAGCCTGTGGGCCGAGCCCGACGCGGCCACCCAGCACCTGCATTTTTTGCGCGAAAGCCTGCTGGATTTGCACGGCGAGCTGAAAGCGCTGGGCGCCCGCCTGCACGTGGTCACTGGTGAAGTGACCGATGTGCTGTCGCGCCTGATGGCGCTGGCGCCGTTTGAAGCGCTGTACGCCCACGAAGAAACCGGCAACGCCGCCACCTACCGGCGCGACTTGGCGGTGGGCCGCTGGTGCCGCGCCAACGGTGTGGCCTGGCAAGAGACGCCCCAGTTTGGCGTGGTGCGCCGCTTGCCCAGTCGCCAGCGCTGGCAGAGCCAGTGGGCCGCGCACACCGGCGCGCCGTGCGTGTTGGCGCCCGCCGAGCTCAGCCCCGTGCCGCTGCCGTGGCGCGAGCCCGCCATGCCCGGCACGGCCCAGTTGGGCTTGCTGGACCCCGACCCGCCCCTGCGCCAGCGCGGTGGGCGCGCCCAGGGTCTGGCTGTGCTGCACGAGTTTCTGGACGCCCGCAGCACCCAGTACCGGGGTGGCATTTCGTCGCCCCTGCGGGCGCCCAGCGCTTGTTCGCGCTTGTCGCCCTACCTGGCGCTGGGCTGCCTGAGCCTGCGCGAGGTGGTGCAAGCCACCCGCGCGCACCTGGCCCAGCTGCCGCCCGAGGCCAGCCGCCAGCAGCAGGGGCTGGCCGCGTTCATGAGCCGGCTGGTGTGGCACTGCCATTTCATTCAGAAGCTGGAAGACGAGCCCGAACTGGAATGGCGCAACCTGCACCGGGGCTACGACGGCCTGCGCGACGAAGCGGGCAACCCGGCCCACCTGGAGGCCCTGATGCAGGGCCGCACCGGCTGGCCCATGGTGGACGCCTGCGTGGCCATGTTGCGCGAGACCGGGTGGCTCAACTTTCGCATGCGGGCGATGCTGGTGTCGGTGGCGGCTTACCCGCTGTGGCTGCACTGGCGCCCGGTGGGGCTGTGGCTGGCGCGCCAGTTTCTCGACTACGAGCCCGGCATCCACTGGAGCCAGCTGCAAATGCAGAGCGGCACCACCGGCATCAACACCACCCGGGTTTACAACCCGCTCAAGCAGGCGCGCGACCACGACCCGCACGGCCACTTTGTGCGCCGCTGGCTACCCGCCATGCGCCGCGTGCCCGACGCCTGGCTGTTTGAACCCTGGCGCATGCCGCCCGACGTGCAGGCGCGCTGCGGCGTGCGGGTGGGTGTGGACATTGCCATGCCGCTGGTCGACCTGGAGGTGGCCACCCGCGAAGCCAAGGCGCTGCTGCATGCGCGGCGGGCGCAGCCCGAGGTGCGGGCCGGCAAAGCCGCCATTGTGGAGAAACATGGCTCGCGCCAACGCCGCACGCCAGCGCGTGCAAAGGCCGGGCCTGTGACGGACCCGGGCCAGGCTTCCTTGTTTTGACCCGGCTCGCTGGCGCGCGACAATCCGGCCACCTTGCTACAAACCGGAGACACCATGGCCCGCCTGCAACCCCTGCCGCCAAGCACCACGCCTGAGCTCAAACCCCATTTCGACTTTTTTCTGGGCACGTTCGGCTTCACGCCCAACAGCGTGCTCACCATGCAGCGCAAGCCCAAGCTGGCCCAGGCGCTGGCGGTGATGAACGCCGCCGTGATGGACCCCGAAGGCGAGGTGGACCTGGGCTTTCGCCGCCTGGTGGGGCATGTTGTGAGCAAGGTCTCGGGCTGCCTGTATTGCCAGGCACACACGCTGCTGGGTGCCAAAAATTTTGGCGTCAGCGACGCCAAGCTGGCCGACGTGTGGACCTATGCCAGCAGCCCGCACTACAGCGCCAAAGAGCGCCTGGCGCTGGACTTTGCCCTGGCCGCGTCTTCACAGCCCAACGCCGTGACCGACGCGCAGTTTGCCGAGCTGCAACAGCACTGGAGCGACGGTGAAATTGTGGAATTGCTGGGCGTGGTGGCCATGTTCGCGTTTCTCAACCGCTGGAACGACACCATGGCCACGCCGCTGGAAGCGGTGCCCACCGCGCTGGCCCTGGATGCGCTGGGCGCTCAGGGCTGGAACCCGGGCAAGCACGGCGCATAGCCGCCCAGGTGGCTTACTTCCAGCGAACCGGCTCAATGTGCACGCTGCCTTGCGTGCTGGACAGCGTGAGCGCACCTTCTTGCACCGTGGCCTGCAGCTGCATGCTGCGCTCGGCCATGCCGGCCAGGGCGGGCGCCACCTCGGTGGGCAGGCGCCACACCTGCAGCCGGTCCAGCCGGGTCAGCTTGGTTTCCATGCCGCGCCACCACACGTCCGCCGCCGAGCCAAAGGCGTAAAGCACCACCGCGTCGGCCTTGCTGCAGGCCTTGGCCAGGGGTTTGTCTTCGGGCTGGCCCACCTCGATCCACAGGCGCTTGCGCCCGGTGTAGTCGGTCAGCGACACGTCCGGGTCTTCCGGGTCAGACAGCCCGGCGCCAAACGCCAGCGTGCCGTCGCCGCGGCAGGTGTCTTGCAGCTCGTGGGCGTGCAGCGCCAGCGCCACCAGCCGCACCATCATGCGTTCGTCGTTCTCGCTGGGGTGGCGGGCGAGGGTGAGTGCGTGGTCGGCGTAGTAGCCGTGGTCGATGTCTGCAATTTGCAGATTCGCCTTGAAGATGGTGGATTTGATGGCCATGGCGCAGGGAGTGCAGCGGAGCGGGCCCGCTGGCTAGAACACAAAGGGGCAGTGTAGCCCGCACCGCTTGGCGCCCCGACCGTGGTCAGCGGGCGTTTGGCTTGGGCCAGGGTTCAAAAACCCGTTTCGCGGACCAGCACCGCCAGCGCCTGGCGCAGGTAGCGGCTGGCCGGGGCTTCCCACCGGGCCTGGATGGCCAGCTGGCCGCGCCAGGCATGCTGGCTCAAAGCCTCCAGGGCGCGCGCCTGGTCAGCGTTCACCGCCAACTGCACGCGGTAAATGGCCCGCTCAGGCACCCATTCGCCGGCTTGCTCGCGCACCAGCACATGCCCGCCCAGGTGCGCCGCCAGTTCGCTGCGCGACAGTACGCGGGTGGCGTCCCGGTCGATGGCTTGAACCGTCAGGCGCAGGGCGGGGCCCGAAGCCGCATCGGTGATGAACAAGGCGCCGTCACCCGGTGCAATGCGCTGCACCGTGTCTTCATCCAGCCAGGTTTCCACCAGCCAGGGGCTGCCTTCGCGCACCAGCATGGCTATCTTTTCCTTGCGCGCCAGCCATTGGCCGGTGTGCAGGTCGGGGTCCATGTCGTGCAGCGTGCCGGCAAAAGGCGCGGTGGGCGCGTTTTGTTTCAGCTCGGCTTGCAGGCTGAGCATTTCGGCCTCGGCGGTGCTCAGGCTGTCCTGGGTCAGCAGCCACTGCTGGCGCGATTCAGAGCCAAACCCCGCCGACGCCGCCTGCCAACGCAACTTGTCGATGCGGGCCTGCAGCGTTTGCTGGCGGCTGTGCAGTTCGGGCACATACAGGCGCGCCAGCAGGTCGCCGGCGGCCACGCGGTCGCCGGTTTTTCGGGGCAGCTCGTCCAGTCGGGCTGCGCTGCTGGTGAAGATCGGCCAACTCTCTGCCGGCCGCAAAAGGCCACTCACGCCCACCTTGCCAGGCCATGGCAGCAGCAACAACAGCAGCAACCCGCCCAGCAGCCAAGCGCTGCGCCGGGCCCGGCGGCTGCCCTGTATGGCCTGGCGCCGTGCGACCCAGGCTTTCCATTCCCGGTGCAGCGGCAGCAGCACAAACCACAGAATCTCCACCGCAAACAGCAGCACGCCCAGCACCTTGAAAAACAGGTGGTACACCAGCAGCGCAATACCCAGGAACAGCACCAGGCGGTAGACCCAGGTGGCCCAGGCAAACGCGATCAGCCAGCGCTGCGCGGTGGGGCTGAAGTGCTCGGGGGGTTCTTCTCCCAGTGCAAACAGCCATTCGCGCAGCTTCCAGCGCGCCAGCGCAAAGCTGCGCTCGTGCAGGTTGGGCATGTCCAGCCAGTCGGACAAGATGAAGTAGCCGTCAAACCGCATGAAGGGGCTGGCGTTGATGGCCAGTGTGGCCACCCAAGACGTGGTGGCCAGCACAAAGGCGGCCGAACGCAGTGCGCCGTCGGGCAGCAAAGCCCAGGCCAGCGTGGCCCAGGCGGCAATCATCAGTTCGGTGGCAATGCCGGCCGATGCCACGCGCAGGCGGTGCAGGCTGTTGGTGAGGCGCCAGGTGTCGTTGGTGTCGGTGTAGGCCACGGGCCACAGCACCAGAAAGGCCACCCCCATGGTGGGCACCCGGCAACCCAGGCGCTTGGCCGTGAACGCGTGGCCCAGTTCGTGCAGCAACTTCACCGCAAACAAGGCCAGGCCGTAGGCCGCCAGCCCTTCCAGGTTGAACGTGTCCACCAGGCTGGTGGTGAACACATCCCAGTTGCGAAACACCAGCGCCGTGCCCAGCACCAGCGCACCCAGCGTCATCCACAAAAACGCGGGCGAGACAAACCAGCCCGCCACGCTTTGCCAGCGCCCCAGCCAGGCGTCGGGCCTCACCAGCGGAACCCTGAAAAACAGATAGTGGTGCAGCATCCATTTGAATGCACTGCCTTGCTGGCGCTCCAGCCGCTCAGCCATCTGGCGGGCGCTGTCCGGGCCGTCGGCCTGGGTCAGTTGGTTGTTCAACAAAAATTGGCCCATGTGCTCCACGTCTGCTGCGTCCATGTGCAACGCCGTGGCAGCGCCAATGTCGTCGGCAATGGCCTGGCGGTCGTTCAGCTGCCAGCGCTGCAAAATCTCAAAGCTGGGCCAGTCGATGCGAAAAAACAGGTTGCGGGCTGGGTCGTGCAGCGTCCAGCTGGGCTGGCCGTCGGGCAACGACGGGCCGGGCAGCAACGCCAGGTCTTCGCGCAGGCGGGGCAGGGCGGGGTTCATAGGCCCACCGTGGTGCGCAAGGCGGCCAGCGGCCGGCGCAGCATCCAGAAGGCCAGCGGTGTCCAGCTGCCCTGCAGGCGCGCGGTGCCCTTGAGTCCCACCCGGTAGTCGGTGGTGCCGTCCAGCGTGGCGCGCACGCGGTAGGCGTGTGTGCCATCGGGGCGCTGCACGGCGTCGTGGGCGATGTACCGCACCCGAGCCGTGACCGGCGCCAGGGGGCTGGCGTTCAGGTACAGCTTCAGTGGCGCCTGGTCGTCCAGCCCAATGGCGTCTGCCAGCGGCAGCCAGGCTTCCACCTCCCTGTCGTCGGGCGCGGCAATGCGCATGATGCGTTCGCCCGTGGTCACGGGCCGGCCAATCCACTCGGAAGGGTCGTCAAACAGCGCCACACCGTCGCGCGGCGCCAGCACGCGGGCGCGAGAACGCTGGTCACTCAGGTAGTCCACCTCGGCGCGCTTTTCTTCAATCTTGCCGCCCAGCATGGCCAGCTGGCCCTTGAATTTGGGGTCCGTCAAGGCTTGCTGCGAGGTCTGGCGGTACTCGGTCTCGGCGCTGGCCAGCACCTGTGCGGCCACCGCCAGCCGGCTTTGTATCAGCGCCTCGTCAAAGCCAAACAGCGGCTGGTCTTTCGTCACGGTCTGGTTGGGCTGCACATGGAATATGTCCACCACCCCGTCCAGCGGCGCACGCACCACCACCGGGCTGGCCGGCACCAGCTCACCCGGGGCCAGCACGCTCAGGCGCACCGGCAGGCACAGCACGACGAGTGCCAGCGCTGCCCAGCGCCAACGCGCCTGCTGCCACCAGCGCTGCCCAGGCTGGCGGCTGAAATGGTGGCGCAGCCGCGCCGTGACGGCGCGCCAACCGCTCGCTTTGGGTCGGTGCAGGGCCGCAAAGGCGTGGTGCCAGGTGTCGAGCCATTCGGTCAGCAGCCGTTGTTCTTCGGTGGTCCATGGCGTGTCGCGGGCCAGCAGCAAGGCCGGCCCAGGCTGTGTCGGGGCAGCGCCCTGTTTCGCGGGCACGCTGAGCCACAGCGCGTGCGCTGGCCACCAGGTGGCCCAGTCATCGGCCAGCGCTGGCGGCAGCTGCGCCGGGTCCACCGCCCGCACCGCGTCACCGCCCTGCGCAGCCAGGTGTTCGCTCAGTTGCAAGAGCCACTGCACGTAAGGCGCATTGGCCTCGGGCTGCACCACGCCCGACAGGGTGTGCACACCCGAGTCCGGCACCCACAGCACGGCCTGGCGGTAAGGCACCAGCTGGTGGGTGTCGTTGGCCAGCAAAAAACCCAGCTCACGGGCTGTGGCCGCCTGGCGCGCGCGGCGCGCCAGGTCCAGCAGCACCGCCAGCGATTGGACCGTGCGAATGGCCGGGTGGTGTGCGTCAGCCATCAGGCGGGTGCCTTCACCGGTGCGGGTTGTGCTCGGGCTTTCAGCTCGTCGCGCTCATCCGTGCGGGCCATGTCAGCCCAACCGTGAGCGCGCCGCGCCTCCAGGCGAAGCTGCTCGCTCAGCGCATTGCGGCCTGTTGGCACCAGCTGAGCGTCTCCCACCCGCAGGCGGAACTGCGTCTTCACTTCATTGCCCTGCTCGTCCCGGGCGGTCACTTCAATCACCAGTTCGCCGCTGAAGTCTGCCGGTGGCTTGGCGGTGAATGTTCCGCTGCGTGGGTCAAAAGTGATCCATGCCGGCAGGTTGTCGCCACTCGCCAATTTCGCTTGCAACAGAATCGTGGCGTCGGCCCTGGCGTGCACGAAGGTGTCGTAAGGCAACACAATGCTGCCAGCAGCGGCCCGCTCAACGAACTGGTCGCTGATGGATCGGTTCAGATTCAACCCACCACCCGCCGCAGGGGACACCAGCGCCTGGAACCCGGTGGCGCGCGTCAAGGTGGCGGGTTCGGTGCGTTCCATCGCAGGCTGAAGCAGGGCCAATACCTCGACCGACAAGGCTGGCATATCCTGCAGCGGTGCGGCCGTGAACGTCGTCGAGTCAAAGCGCAGCGTCGGTGGCAGCGGCGTGGGTTCTGGCTCGGCCGGTGCTGGTGCTTCGGCCACCGGTGCTGCTGGCTCGGTCCCCAGGGCCGGCGCCTTGGGGCGGTCGTCGTCCAGCACGATCTTGGCGGCCGTCAGTTCCTGCGGTGTTGCTGCCGTGGTGCTGTCACCGATCCAGTAGTCGCCTGTGCCATCGTCAACGACGGTGCCCAAGCCAGTGTCAGCCGCGACAGCTTGCAGAACCGCATTTCGCAGCTGCGCAAAAAAATGTCGGTCTGTCTGGGGGCCGGGGAATTCATCCGGTCGGTGCGCAAAGAGGGCTACAAGCTCTGCGTGGATCTGCAAGTCCGCTGATGCTGCGGCCATGAAAAAAGCGGACCCTGTTACCAGAGTCCGCTTTTTAATTTTGGTGGCGATAGGTGGACTTGAACCACCGACATCAGCATTATGAATGCTGCGCTCTAACCAACTGAGCTATATCGCCGAAGCAGGCAGAATTATAGCGACATTTTTGCCCGTTTTTTTGGGCCGTGCTGTGCGCGTTGTCTGGCCACGCAGCCGGGTTCAGGCGTGTTTGAACACCGGCTTGCGCTTGTTCACAAAGGCGTCCATGCCTTCCTTCTGGTCTTCGGTGGCAAACAGGCCGTGGAACAGCCGGCGTTCAAACATCACGCCGTCGGCCAGGCCGCCTTCAAAAGCGCGGTTCACGCATTCTTTGGCCGCCATCACGCTGGGCAGCGAAAACTCACAAATCATGAGCGCGGCACCCAGGGCTTCGTCCATCAGTTTGTCCAGCGGCACCACACGGCTCACCAGCCCGGCGCGTTCGGCCTCGGTGGCGTCCATCATGCGGCCGGTCAGCGCCATGTCCATGGCCTTGGACTTGCCCACCGCGCGCGGCAGGCGCTGCGTGCCGCCGGCACCGGGAATGATGCCCAGCTTGATCTCGGGCTGGCCAAACTTGGCGTTGTCGGCGGCGATGATGAAGTCGCACATCATGGCCAGCTCGCAGCCGCCGCCCAGGGCAAAGCCGCTCACGGCCGCGATCACCGGCTTGCGGATGCTGCGAATGGTTTCCCAGTTGCGGGTGATGTAGTCGCCCTTGTACACGTCGGCAAAGGTGTAGGTGGCCATGGCGCCAATGTCGGCGCCGGCGGCAAACGCCTTTTCACTGCCGGTCACGACCATGCAGCCAATACCGTCGTCCAGGTCAAACGCTTTGAGCGCAGCGCCCAGCTCGTTCATGAGCTGGTCGTTCAGGGCATTGAGCTGCTTGGGGCGGTTCAGCGTGACGATGCCGACACGGCCTTCGGTGCGCACCTGGATCAGTTCGGGGGTGGTGGTTTCGCTCATGGATGTCCTTTAATGGGTGATGCTGTGTTTGACGTGTACGTCAACTATAGCCGGACCGCGAGGCCTGGGTGGTTGGGGCCAACCAAGGGAAAACATTAACCGACTCATCGGTCGGTTAATGGTAAATTGGCGGAAAACCACCCGCCACAAGCGCCGCACAACAGCGGCCCGAGGAGACCTTACCCATGAATGCACCCGCCGCAGGCGCTACCGTGCTCTACGAAACGCGCGGGGCCGTGGCCCTGCTGACCCTGAACCGGCCCGAAGCCCTGAACAGCTTCACGCGCCAGATGCACCGCGACCTGTGGGCCGCACTGGACCGGGCCGAGGCCGACAAAACCATTCGCGCCCTGGTGCTTACCGGCGCCGGCCGTGGCTTTTGCGCCGGGGCCGATTTGGCCGAATTCGACTTTGAGCCCGGCCCCGACTTGGTGCAACGCGCCGACCCCGGCCCGGTGATTGACCAGGCCTTCAACCCCACGGCAAGGCGCATCCAGTCGCTGCGCATGCCGGTGGTGGCGGCGGTGAATGGTGTGGCCGCGGGCGCTGGTGCCTCGCTGGCCATGACGTGTGACATCGCCATTGCGGCCCCGGGCGCCAGTTTCATCCAGGCGTTCAGCAAGATCGGTCTCATTCCCGATGCGGGCGGCAGCTGGTTTCTGGTGGAGCGGCTGGGCCTGGCGCGCGCCATGGCGCTGGCCATGACGGGCGACAAGCTGCCCGCTGCCCAGGCCAAAGAGTGGGGAATGATCTGGGACGTGCAAGACGACCCGCTGGCGGCTGCGCTGGCCATGGCCGAAAAGCTGGCCACCATGCCCACCCAGGCGCTGGTGGCCACCCGCGCTTTGCTGCGCGACGCGGGAACGCGCACGCTCAACGAGCAGCTGGACGTGGAGCGCGACACCCAGTCGGCCATGGGCCGCACGCACGATTACATCGAAGGCGTGATGGCCTTCCGGCAAAAGCGCCCGGCGCAATTCAAGGGGGAATGAGATGACGCCGCAAGAACGGGCCGCGAAGGTCGGTGAAGCCATGTTTGCCGCCGATGTGGCGGCCCGGGAAACCATGGGCATTGAAATTGTGAGCGTGGCGCCGGGCCGCGCTGTGTTGCGCATGGCGGTGAAGCCGCTGCACCTGAATGGCCACAAGATCTGCCACGGCGGTTTTATCTTCACCCTGGCCGACACCACCTTTGCCTACGCCTGCAACAGCTACAACAAAAATGCGGTGGCGGCGGGCTGCAGCATTGAGTTTTTAAAACCCGGGCAGGACGGCGATGTGCTCACCTGCGAGGGTGTGGAGCAAACGCTCAGTGGTCGCCACGGCATTTACGACATGAAGGTCAGCAACCAAAAGGGCGAAGTGATTGCCATGTTCCGTGGCAAAAGCGCGGTGATCCCCGGCCAAGTTTTTCCTGAAGAGGTGCCCGCATGAGCCACTTGCCGCTCGAACCCATTGAAAAGGCCAGCATCGACGAGCTGCGCGGCCTGCAGCTCAAACGGCTGCAAGCCACGCTGCGCCACGCCTACCAAAACTCGCCGGTGTACCGCGCCAAGTTTGACGCGGCCGGTGTGCACCCGGACGACTGCCGCAGCCTGGCCGACCTGAGCAAGTTTCCGTTCACCACCAAACACGACCTGCGCGACAGCTACCCGTTTGGCATGTTTGCTGTGCCACGTGAAAAATGCGCCCGCATCCATGCAAGCAGCGGCACCACGGGCAAGCCCACGGTGGTGGGCTACACGCTCAAAGACATCGACACCTGGGCCACCGTGGTGGCGCGCTCCATTCGCGCGGGCGGTGCCCGCCCGGGCGACATGGTGCATGTGAGCTACGGCTACGGCCTGTTCACCGGCGGCCTGGGCGCGCACTACGGCGCTGAAAAACTGGGCCTCACGGTGGTGCCGTTTGGTGGCGGGCAGACCGAGCGCCAGGTGCAGCTGATGCAGGACTTCAAGCCCACCATCATCATGGTGACGCCGAGCTACATGCTGGCCATTGCCGACGAGTTTGAGCGCCTGGGCCTGGACCCGCGCGAGAGCAGCCTGCGCCTGGGCATCTTTGGTGCCGAGCCCTGGACCAACGACATGCGCGTGGCCATCGAAGCCCGCATGGGCATGGACGCGGTGGACATTTACGGCTTGTCCGAGGTGATGGGCCCCGGCGTGGCCAGCGAATGCGTGGAAACCAAAGACGGCCCCACCATCTGGGAAGACCACTTTTACCCCGAGATCATCAACCCCGAAACGGGCGAGCCGGTGGCCGACGGCGAAATGGGCGAACTGGTGTTCACCAGCCTGACCAAGGAAGCGCTGCCCATCATCCGCTACCGGACGCGCGACCTGACCCGCCTGCTGCCCGGCACCGCGCGCACCATGCGGCGCATGGAAAAGATCACCGGTCGCAGCGACGACATGATGATCGTGCGCGGCGTGAACGTGTTCCCCACCCAGATTGAAGAACTCATTTTGAAGCGCCCCGAGCTGAGCGCGCACTACCAGTGCGTGCTGAGCCGCGAAGGCCCCATGGACAACCTGACCGTGGTGGTGGAAACGCGCCCCGGTTTGTCGCCCGAGAGCATCGAGGCACGGGCTGCTGCCAAGATGCTGCAGCACGAGGTGAAGGTGTTTGTGGGCAGCAGCGTGGCCGTGACCCTGAAACCCGAAGGCGGTGTGGAGCGCAGCCAGGGCAAGGCCAAGCGCGTGGTGGACTTGCGCCCGCGCTGAAAGCTTTTCGCTCAGGTCAGCCGTGTGAGGCGGGCGCCAGCCAGGCGTCCAGCCTTGGGGCATCGGCCACGGTCAGGCGCACGGTCTGGTTTTCGGTGGGCCAGTCCAGCGTGCAGCGCAGCAAGCGCTTGTCGCGCGCCACCAGCGCCACCAGCCGGGTGCGTTGCCCGCGCAGCATCAGCAGTTCGTCCAGTTTGTGGATGCGCCAGGCCTCAGCGGTTGCTCCGCGCTTGGCCGCGGGCATTTCCACGCCCAGCCATTCGTCGCCCGCCGCCAGGCCGGCCGCCTCTGCGGCCCCGCCGCGCAGCACGGTCTTGACGGTGAGGCCGCCCGACTCGCTCACGCGCAAACCCAGTTGCTGGGCCAGCGGTGCTTTGTCGTGGTGCAGCTTGGCGCCCTGGCCTTGCAGCAGGTCGCTGGTGGGTAGGTCGTTGGTGCTGTGTACCCATTGGGCCAGTTCGGTGTCAAACGGGCGCTTGCCCAGCTTTTTCAGCACGCGCAGCAGATCGGCTTCGCGCATGGGGCCGCCCTTGCAGCGCTCCCACAGTTCGCGCATCACCGCGTCCAGCGTGGTGTGGCCCTCAGTGCGCAGGGTCAGGTCCAGGCACAGGGCCACCAGCGATCCCTTGGTGTAGTAGCTCACCGTGGCGTTGGGCGTGTTTTCGTTGATCCGGTAGTACTTCACCCAGGCGTCAAAGCTGGCCTGTGCCACGCTTTGCAGGTGGCGCCCGGGCGTCTGCAGCACCTGGTTGATGGTCTTGGCCAGCAATTGCAGGTAGGCCGCGTCGTCAATCAGGCCGGCACGGCGCAAAAACAGGTCGTCGTAGTAGCTGGTGAAGCCTTCAAAAAACCACAGCAGCTCGGTGTAGTTTTCCTGGGTGTAGTCGTAGCGCGCGAACTCGGCCGGGCGCAAGCGCTTCACGTTCCAGGTGTGAAAGTACTCGTGGCTGATGAGTCCGAGCAGGGTGGTGTAGCCGTCGGTGGCTTTGAGCGCGGCGGGTTTTGCTGCGCCAGTGGACGTTTCACCGCCGGGCCGCCCCAAGGTGAAACCGCCCCCTTGGGGGGCAGCGACCCGCGCCGCGGCGGAGCGTGGGGGCGTTGCATGCAGGCGCGGCAGGTCGGCGCGCTGGCAAATAAGCGCGGTGGAATTGCGGTGTTCCAGCCCGCCGTAGCCGTCGGCGCTGGCGTGCATCATGAACACATAGTGCTCAAAAGGCGGCGCTTCGTCGCCATGCCAAAACGCGATCTGCGCCTCGCAAATGCGGCGGGTGTCGTCCAGCAGGCGCTCACCGTCCAACCAGGCGCCGGCGCCGCTCACCACAAAGCGGTGCGGCACGCCGCCGGCGGTGAAGCTGCCGCTCCAGAAGCGGCCCATTTCGACCGGGCAGTCGGCCAGTTCGTCGTAGTGCTGGGCGCGGTAGTGGCCAAAGCCGTCGCTGTCCACGCTGTGTGGCGCCAGGCCGGTAGCCACCTGCCAGCCGGCGGTGGCCGGGCCGGACACGAGTTCCAGCGCGTGCGGCTGGTCTTCCTGGCCGAGCACCTGCAGGCACAGGCTGGTGGGGTTGAAGAAGCCGCGCGTGGTGTCCAGAAAAGCGGTGCGCACCGACGCGTCGAGTGCGTACACGGCGTATTGCAGCTCCAGCGGCTGGCCAGGCACCGCAGCGGCTTGCCAGCGGTGTTTGTCGAGCTGCTTGAGCGCCACCGGCTGCCCGCCCTGGGTGGCGCTCAGGCCTTGCAGGTGTTGGGAAAACTCGCGCACCAGGTAGCTGCCCGGAATCCACACCGGCAGGCTGACGCGCTGGTTGTTGGCCGGCTGGTCAATGCGCAGCGTGACGGCAAACAGGTGGGCTTGCGCGCTGAGCACCGACACGGTGTAGTGCAGCCCGGCAGGCGCTGGGGCGCTGCGGCTGGCGCTGCGGGCGGGTGCCTTGGCGCGGGTGGTGCGGGCCGCGCTCATAGGGCGCCCGCACCCACAAAGCAACTCAGCGCGGCCACGGTGGACAAGCGAAAGCGCAGCGTGAGCCAGTGTTGCAGGCCGGCACGCACATACAAAGTGCGGTCGGCCAGGTAGCACAACACCAGCACAAAGCCCAGCCAGGCCAAGCCGGCAAACGGCGGCATGAGGAGCCCCGGCCAGGCCAGCAGCGAGGGCACCACGCCCCAGAGCAGGTGGTTGCGCTGGGCGTGGTGGGGTGCTTCGCCGTGTGCTGCGGCATGGCGGGCGGCCAGCCAGGCAATGCCCCAGTGCACGCCACCCATGAACGACGCGATGAGTGCCGCGTAGCCGGCCAGCGCAATGGCCACCCAGGCTTGCAGTTCCACGTTGACCAGCCAGAGCAGGGCGGCCAGCAACACAAAGGGAATCAGCCCGGCGTGCCCCAGCGTGCGGGCCAGGGCGGTGTCGTTGGGGTCGTGCAACACAGGGTTGGCGGTGGCGGCGGTCATGGGGTGGTGCTCGGGCTGGGTTGCGCGCGGTTTTAGGGCTTGGCTTCGGTCAGGAATTTTTCAATGCGGGCTGTGTCAATGGCGCCGGGCACACGCGAGCCGTCGGCAAAGATGATGGTGGGCGTGCCGGTGATGCGGGCCTTTTTGCCAAACTCCACGTTGCGGGCCACCGCAGCGGCGTCGCAGCTGGCGGCAGGGGGCGTCACGTCGCGCACCATCCAGTCGAGGAAAGCTTTGCTTTTGTCTTTGGCGCACCAGATGTTGCGCGACTTTTCGCCCGAATCGGCGCTGAGGATGGGGTAGAGAAACACATGCACTGTCACGTTGTCGATCTTGACCAGATCGCGTTCGAAGCGCTTGCAGTAGCCGCAGTTGGGGTCTTCAAACACGGCCATCTTGCGCTTGCCGTTGCCCCGCACGATGGTGAAGGCGTCCTTGAGCGGCAGGTCTTTGTAGGCAATGGCGGTGAGCTTTTCCAGCCGCTGTTCCGTCAGGTCGACACGTGCCTTGGTGTCGATCATGGAGCCCTGAATCAGGTAGTTGCCTTGCTCGTCCGTGTAGAAAATTTCGCTGTGGTTGACGCGCACCTCGTACAGGCCCGGCATCGGCGTTTTGGTCACTTCGTCGATCTTGGGCAGGTTGGGCAGGCGCTCGGCCAGGTTTTTGCGAATGGCGGCTTCCTGGGCCACAGCGCCCATGGACAGGGCGGCCAGCAGGATGAGCAAGAGGGTTTTGATGGGTTTCATGGCGGTGCCCGGGTTGGGGCCAGTGGGGTGGGGATTTAAAAAAGTCTGCGGTGTCAGCCGCTGATGCCGGAAGCCTGCCGGGCGATCCAGGTCTTGAGCGCACCGCTGCGTTCAAACCCCTTCATGCCCCAGTTGCGCAAGGCCTGAACGCGGCTGTCGGCGTGGGAAAACAGGCCAAACAGCCCGTCGGTCACCCAGCCCATGGCGGCCACGTCGGCTTGCCGCGCCCGCTCGTAGCGCCGCAGCAGCTTCAGGTCGCCCAGCTCGCGCCAGTACTCGCGCGCATGCAGCACCCGCGCCAGTTCGGCCACGTCGGCCAGGCCCACATTGAGTCCCTGTCCGGCCAACGGGTGCATGGCGTGGGCCGCGTCACCGGCCAGGGCCACACCGCCACCGCCCATTTCAGGGCGCAGGCGGGCGATCCAGCGGCGTGCGCGCGACAGCTCCAGCGGCCAGGCCTGTGCTGGGCTCTCCAGTTGCATGTCGCCCAGCACCGCGGCGCAACGCGTTTGCACCGCCTCGGCCAAGGCTTCGGGGGGTGCGGCCAGCCATTCGTCAGCCTGCTGCGTGGGGAGTGACCACACCAGCGCCACAGAGTTCCCTTGCGCGCCACCCAGCGGCAGCAAGGCCATGATCTCGCCGTTTTGGAACCACTGCCGCGCCACGCCGCCGTGCGGTTGTGCACAGGTCAGCCGCGCAGCCAGGGCTTTGTGCGGGTAAGGGCGCACGTCAAATTCCAGCCCCAGTTCGTCGCGGGTGCGGCTGCGCTTGCCCTCACACACCACCGTGAGCGCGGCGGGCGGCGCTTCGGTGAAGCATTCAATGCCGCTTTGAAAACCCACCGCGTCGGCCAGGCGGCGCTCCAGCGCCGGCACGTCCACGATCCAGGTCAGCGCGTCAGCACCCAGGCCTCCAGAAGAAAACTGCACCTCACCGCCATCGTCGCCCCACACCTGCATGGCGCTCACCGGGGTGATGGCGGGCAGGTCGCCGGTGGGCACCGCTGCACCGGTTTCGGGCCAGGCCCGCACCGACTGCAACAAAGCGCGCGACGCCGCGTTCAGCGCGTAGGCGCGCACATCGGTGCCGCTGGCCTGGGGTGCCGGGCTGACCAGCGCCACACGCAGGCGCTCGCGCGCCAGCAGCAGGGCGAGGGTCTGGCCCACCACGCCACCGCCGCGGATGGTGACGTCGAATCGGCGGCGGGCAGAAGAACCGGAGGGAGTTGAAGACATGGGCTGATTTTAGGAGCAGGGCACAATCCGGGGTTTTGCCCATTTCGACGACCCCACGGCCCCGGCAGCGCAGCCTTGGGTGCGCGCCCGACGACCGCTTGCCCGGAGTACCCATGAGCCCAACACCAGCCCCCCAAGACGTGCAAGCCACCATCGACCAGCTCTGGGTCTACCCGGTCAAGTCGTGCGCGGGCATTGCCCTGCCCGAAGCGGAGCTGACCGACACCGGCCTGGCCTACGACCGCACCTGGATGGTGGTGGACAGCGAGGGCGAGTTCGTCACCCAGCGCGAGTTGCCGCGCATGGCGCTGATCCAGCCCGCCTTCAAAATGGGGCAGCTGGTGCTGCGCGCCCCCGGCATGCTGGCGTTGCACCTGGCGCTGGACGCGGCCGAGGCGCCGCTGCGCGTGCGCGTGTGGGACGACGAGGTGGCCGCCTACGACATGGGCGAGGTGGCCGCGCAATGGTTCAGCGACTTTCTGGGCCCCGACGCCCCCGCTGACCTGAAGCGCCTGCGCCTGGCCCGCTTTGACCCCGCCGTGCGCCGCTTGTGCAGCCCAAAATGGACCCACGGGCGCGAAGCCACCACCCAGTTTGCCGACGGTTTTGGCCTGCTCGTGGCCAGCACCGCGTCGTTGGCCGGGCTCAACGAGCGCCTGGCCGCCGCCGGGCACGCGCCGGTGAGCATGCAGCGCTTTCGCCCCAACATCGTTCTGGCCGGCGTGGAGGCCCACGACGAAGACCGCGTAGGGCCGATGCACATTGCCACCGCAGAAGGCGAGGCCGTGATTGAAACCGTGAAGCCCTGCGCGCGCTGCCCCATGCCCAACATCGACCCGGCCACCGCCGCACCGTCACCCGAAGTGGGCGACACCTTGCAGGGCTACCGGCAAGACGCCCGCCTGAACGGCGCAGTGACCTTTGGCATGAACGCCATCGTGCTGCAAGGCGACGGGCTGGTGCTGCGCGTGGGGCAGGCGGTGCGGGCGGATTGGGCGTTTGACTGAAGCCGGAGGTCAGCAGGTTTTGCAAACCGTCTTCGAGCCTTCCCAGTTGCTCAGCGGTCCGCTCAGGTCTGTGCCGCGGCGCAGCGCGGTCATTTCGGCCACGATGCTCAGGGCAATTTCCGGTGGGGTGAGGGCGCCCAGGTTCAGGCCCACCGGGCCGTGCAGGCGGGCGGCTTCTTCGGGGCTCACGTCAAATTCCAGCAGGCGCTCGCGGCGCTTGGCGTTGTTGTGCTGGGAACCCAGCGCGCCCACATAAAACGCGGGGGTGCGCAGCGCTTCCATGAGCGCCAGGTCGTCCAGTTTCGGGTCGTGGGTGACGGCCACCACCGCGCTGTTGTGGTCGAGGTTCATGGCCAGCACCAGGTCGTCGGGCATCACGGTGGACAGCGTCACGCCCGCCATGGCGTCCCAGCCTTCGTGGTACTCGGTGCGCGGCTCGCACACGGTCACCAGGTAGTCCAGCATCACGGCCATGCTGGCCAGGTAGCGCGAAAGCTGGCCACCGCCAATGATGAGCAGGCGCAGGCGCGGGCCGTGCACGGTGCCCAGGGTGGCGCCGTCAAACGCCACACGGTCGCCCTCGGTGGCGGGCACCAGGCGAACCAGGCCGGTCTGCATGTCGAGCCGGCGCTGCACGCGTTGGTGAGCCTCTATGGCCACCAGCAGTTCGCGCAGTTGCGACTGCGGCCCCAGCGGCTCCAGCACGATCTGCACCGTGCCGCCACAGGGCAGACCAAAGCGGCGCACCTCTTCGGCGGTTTCGCCGTAGGTGGTGACCTCGGGTTTGCGCAGCGCCAGCTCGCCCCGGCCCACGCGGCCAATCAGGTCGTCTTCAATGCAGCCGCCCGACACGGAGCCGGCCACCTGGCCGTCGTCGCGGATGACCATGAGCGAGCCCGGCGGACGCGGTGCCGAGCCCCAGGTGCGCACCACCGTGCCCAGCACCACGCGGTGGCCCCGGCCCTGCCAGTCCAGGGCGGTGCGAATCACGTCGATGTCAATGCTGTTCATGAAAGGTTTCTCCGGGTGTTTGAGGATGCACAAAACGGGTGGCGGCTTGCAGCCCCTGGCCCAGCAAGGCCAGGAAGGCGCCGGCGCCCAGCAAGCCATAGGCGGCTTGCAGCACCTGCGGCCCGAGCGTGGGGCTCCACCAGCCAACCGCCAGCAGCAGCGCCGGGCCAGCCAGAGCGCTCCAGCGGCGCGCGGTGTGGGATGCCGGGGGTTGTGGCGCTTGCAGCGCCCAGGCCAGTGCCAGCAGCGCCATGCCGGTTGCGCCGTGCGCCCAGCCATTGCCCAGCTGCAACACGAGCGACCCGGCCAGCACCAGCGTAAGCGGCCCTGCTTGCGCGGTCCACGGCGGCAGATGCCACCGTGAGGCGAGCGCAGGCAGCACTGCCATGAGCAGCACATGAAAGCCCACCACGGTGGCGGGTGGCAAGCCGGCTGTGGCGCACCAGCTGCTGGTCAGCCAGAGCGAACCCATCATCAGCCCCATGGCGGTTTGCGGGAGCGAGGCAGCAGCACCGTTTGGTTTGGCAATGGCGCCGGGCGAACCCGCTTCCAGCGCCGCAGACCACAGCGCCCACACGCCGGCCAGCACCAGCAGCAGCGCGTGCGCCGCAGGGCTGGCGGCCAGACCGGCCACGCCCAAGGCGCCGCCCACCGTGCCCACACCAAGCCACACCGAAGCCCGCCGTGGTAATTGTTTCACCAAGCCGCTTTGAGCAAACAGCACCCGCAAAGCCCACCACAGCGCCACCGCCAGCACGCCACTGGCAACCGACCAGCCCAACCGCTGCCCCTGCTGGCCCAGCCACACCCAGCCCATGAGCAGCGTGGCCCCGTGCGCCAACGCTTGGGCTGACGGGTTTTGTGCGCTGAACACTTTCATGTCAGGTCTCCAGCACGCCGGAGCGCACCGCGCAACGCATGAGACAGCGCCACCCAGGGTACCGCCGGGCTGGCTTTGCCAGACGGCCAGTGCCGCCCCCTTTGGGGTTGAAGCGAAGTGCAGCTGGGGTATTTCATATCCTGTGCTCCAACCCGCCGGAGCGCACCACACAACGTATGAGACAGTGCCACCCAGGGCACCGTCGGGCTGGCTTTGCCAGACGGCCAGTGCCGTCCCCCGGGGGGTAGCGCGAAGCGCTGCGGGGGGATTCCATATCAAGTTGCAGCATAGCCGTGCAACTGGTCGTTGCCACCTGCGGCGTGCACGCTGGCGTTGAACGACACGATGATGCGGTCGGCCTCGCCTGCGTAGGGCATGGCCTGGTGGGGCAGCCACGACGGAAACACCACCAGTTGCCCGGGCAGAGGCGGCACGTCCAGGTGGGCCGACTGCAGGTAGGCGTTGCCAAAGTCCATGTGGGCGCCGCCCAGGTGGTTGAAGTGCGGGCCGTAAAAACGGGTGATGCCGTTGCGCGCGCCCAGCACCGGGTGGGCGCTGCGCTGGGCGTCGGCGTCCACCTGCACGCAGTACACGCCAGACCACGAGCAGTTGCCGTGGGTGTGCACGTCGTGGTGGCTGCCCTGGTTACTGATTTGGAACCACAGGCCGCGCAGCGCAATTTGCAGGCCCGGCGTGGCTTCGGGCCATGCGCCCTGGTTGGCCAGCACCACGGTCTGGCGCACGCTGTCCACGGTGAAGCGCACCAGCGCCTCCCACTCGGGCAGGCGGATGCGCTGCAGCAGGTCGTCGCGGCTGGCGTAAAAGGCCGCCGCCGGATCGGCGTTTGTGTCGCCCGCACGCATGGCACGGAACACCCGCACCAGCAGCGGGTTGACGTCGTCAGCCTGGGTGAAGTGGTGCACGCCGATGGGCGTGGACCAGAGCGACAGCAGTGGATCGGGTGCCATGGTCAGCGGATGCTCAGGCTTCGGTCAGCAGGTCTTTGGGCCACAAGAGGCGGTGGCCGGTGCGGGTCGCCAGCGCCTCGATGTCTTCGGGCGTGTCCACGTCGGTGCGGTACCGCTGGTTGGGGGTAGCCCAGCGGTGCACCTGCTCGGGGTGCGCGGCCTGCCACTGCTTGCAGCCCAGCCGGGCTTCGCCGGCCAAAATCTGCTCGCGCACCTCGCCGCTGAACATCACCGGGTTGCCGGGCTGGCCGTCCACCTCGGGCTGCACCACCAGCGTGCCCGCCGGCCGCTTTTTGTAGGCGCCGATCAGGTCGTTGATGTCTTGCGAGTTGATCAGCGGCTGGTCGGCCAGCGCCACCAGCACGGTGTCGATCTTGGGCGACAGCGCTTGCAGCCCGATGCGCAGCGAAGATACCTGGCCCGCGTCGGGGTCGGGGTTGTGCACCACGGTCACGGGAAACTCTTGCACCGCCAGCGCAATGCGCTCGGCATGGTGGCCGAGCACCACCACCAGCTCGTCCACACCCGCGCCCGACAGCGCAATGATCTGGCGCCGGATCAGCGCAATGCCGCCCAGCTCCAGCAGGCTTTTGGGCCGGTTGCCCATGCGCGAACCGGAGCCTGCGGCCAGCAAAATGCTGCCCACCGCAATGCGGCTGTAGAGGCCACCGCCACCTTTGAGAATGCAGCCCATGGTGTTTTAGCCTCCGCAGCAGGATTTTTTAGGGTCAGCGGTGACGGCCGGTTCAACGGGCGCCTCCGCTTCAGCGGGTGCTGCAGCTTTTTTCGCCGCGCCACCGCAACACGACTTGGCCGCTGTGGGGACAATCGCCTCGGCGATGGCCTCAGTAGCTGCCACCGGAGCCGCCACCAGCGGCGCACGCCGCGCAGCCACCACCGCCACCAGCACGGTGAGCGCAATTTCTTCGGCGGTTTGCGCCCCAATCGGCTCGCCCGCCGGTGCCACGATACCGGCCACCCGGGCCGTGTCTTCGCCGCTGGCGATCAGGCTTTCTTTCAACACGCCAGCCTTGCGGGCGCTGGCCACAAACCACAGGGTGCGCGGTTGCAGCGCCAGCGCGGCTTTCAGCGCGGGCAGGTCGCGCCGGCCCTGGGTGGCCACCACCACAAAACCCGCCGCTGGCAGCGCGGCGCGCACGCTGGCTGCGTCGTCGCTGGGCAGCACGGTCTGCGCGTCGGGGAAGTCGGGCGCGGTGGCGCCGTCGGCGACCACCGCCACGGTAAAGCCCACGCGCGGCGCCAGCACGCTCAGCGCGCGGGCCACGGGCGAATCGCCCAGCACGGTCAGGTGGGCGGCGGGCAGCACCGGGTCAATGAACAGTTCCAGCGTGCCGCCCGAATGGCAGGCCATGCCAAATTCCAGCACATCGCCCAGGGTGCGCTCAGCGGTTTCTTCGGTGGGCGTGATGCGGATGCTCCGCGGCTGCCCGTCGGCCAGCGCGGCGCGCACGGTTTTTATGACCGCAGGCTGGGCGCAGCCGCCACCAATCCAGCCGTGGATGGCGCCGTCGGCGGTGACCAGGGCTTTGTCGCCCGCTTTGGCCGAGGCGGGCGGCTGCACCCGCAGCACCGACACCAGGGCAAAGGGCTGTTGCTGGGCTTGTAGCCGGGCGGCGGCGGTGATCCATTCGGTGTTCATGGCGTTCTCCTGGGGGTCAGTTCAGCGAGCGGCTGGCAGCAGCCAGGTCGTTCAGGCTGGCGAGTGGGTAAAAGCGGTCGATACAAGCGCGTGAGCGCTGCAGCGCGGCGGCGGCAGGCACCGCCCGGGTGGGGTGGAACCAGGTGATGCGGGCGCCCCGGGCGCGCACCGCTTGCAGCGCGGCGGGCAGGGCGTCGGGGGCATCGGTGTCAAAGCCGTCTGAAAAAATCCAGACCCGGGCACCCCGGTTGAGCTGGGCTTTGGCGTGTACCCGCACAAAGTCGTGCAGGCTGCTGGCAATGCGGGTGCCGGCGCCAAAGCCGGCGGTCACGGCGTTGATCTTTTCCTGAATGGCCGACGAGTCGCGCTGCATGAGCGGGGTGATTTCGGCCAGCCGGGTGTGAAACACAAACACCCGCGCCTGGGCGGCCACCGCAAACGCGCGGGCCACCCGCAAAAACAGCGGCGCGTGCGATTCCATGGAGCGGCTCACGTCGGCCAATATGAACAGGCGCGGTGGCTCGCGGCGCTGCACCATCCAGGCCGGGCGCAGCGGCTCGCCGCCCCAGGCCACGCTGCGGCGCAGGGTCTGGCGCAGGTCGAGCCGGTGCCCGGGCTGGGCGGTGTGCCAGCGCCGGGTGGGCCGGGGGCGCAGGCGCGCGGTGATGAGTTTGGCCAGTTGCTGCAGCGCGCCCAGCTCTTGCGGCAGCCACAGTTGGCCATCGCGCTGGTGCAGGGCTTCCACCTGCACCTCGTGCCGGCTGGCGCCGCCCATGGCGCGGGGGCTGCCGGCGTCTTCGGTGTTTGCGTGGGCTCCGGGCAGCTCGCTTGCGGTGTGGGGCGCGGCCTTGCCGGGTGCGCTGGCGGCGGGCGCTTCCATGTTTTTGTGCAGCTCTTGCACCGCCTGACGCAGGTCGCGCGAGGGGCGCATCTGCCCGCTCACCCGCACCTGGCCCTTGAGCCGCTGCGGGTACCAGTAGCGTTCAAACAGCTCGGGCCACTGGCGCCAGTCGCGCGCGCTGTGGCAGGCCATGGCCCGCCAGGCGGCGCACAGGCGCTGGCCTTGCAGCGGCCCCAGCGCCAGCGCAGCCTGCAGCATGGCTTGCTGCTCGCTCACGCCCACTTTCAGGCCGTGGTCGCGCAGCATGGCGGCAAAGCCGGCCAGGCTCTGGCTGGGGGCGCTGGCCTGGGTGTTCATGTGGCGGCCATCACGGCGTCGGTTTTTTCGGCCACGCCCACGCTGCGCCGGCCTTCGACCAGCTGGCGGGCGCGCTCGCCAGTCAGCATGAAGCGGTCTTCGCGGGTTTTCAGCAGGCAGCCCAGGGTGCTCAGCAGCACGGCGGTGTCTTCGGGCAGGGTGTGCTGGCTGAGCTGGTGCAGGGCGCGCACCCAGTCCAGCGTTTCGGCCACACCGGGGGTTTTGGCCAGGTCTTCGGTGCGCAGGCGCTGCACAAACTGCACGCAGTCTTCCACCAGCCGGGTGTCGGCCTCGGGCACGGCCGACTTGACGATGGCGATCTCGCGCGCCAGCGTGGGGTAGTCCAGGTAGTGGTAGAGGCAGCGCCGGCGCAGCGCGTCTGACAGCTCTCGGGTGCCATTGCTGGTCAAGATGACCTGCGGAATGTGCTGGGCTCGCAGCGTACCCAGTTCGGGCACGGTGATCTGGTAGTCGGCCAGCACCTCCAGCAAATAGGCTTCAAAGGCTTCGTCGGCGCGGTCAATTTCGTCGATCAGCAACACGCAGGGGCCGCTTTGGCTGATGGCTTTGAGCAGCGGGCGTTCCAGCAGATAGTCACGCGCAAACACGTCCGACTCTTTGGCGCTGGCGCTGCGCGCTTCGGTCAGGCGGATCGCCATGAGCTGGCGGCCGTAGTTCCATTCGTAAGCCGCCTGCGACAGGTCCAACCCCTCGAAACACTGCAGCCGCACCAGCTCGGCGCCCTGTGCCTTCGCCAGTGCGGTGGCCAGTGCGGTTTTGCCCACGCCGGCATCGCCTTCAACCAGCAGCGGGCGCTGCAGGCGCCCAGCCAGCCAGGTGGTGGTGGCCAAGTCGGCGTCGGCCAGGTAGCCCACGCGCTGCAGTTGCTCGCGCAAGGCGCGTTCGTTGTCCAGGTTGGCGGTGCTGGTGTTCATGTCAGGTATCCGTCATTCAGAGTGCGACCCGCTGCATGCCCCGCCCCGTGGGGGGGTGCGAAGCGGCGCGGGCGTACATCTCAAGTTTTTTTCCCGAACAGGCCCAGCCACCAGTTCTTGATCAGTGCCCAGACGATGGCCAGGCCGTTGATTTCTTGCGCCACCGGCGGTGCGGTGCGCGGTGCGGCAGCGGCGACTGGCGCGGCCTGTGCAGCTTCTGCTGCGCCACCGAACGCGACCGCAGCGTCTTCGGCCATGGCCACCGAAGCGGGCGCTGGCAAGGCCAGCGCAGCCTGGCGGAAATTTTCGACGAACTGCACCAGAATCATTTCAGACACCTGCACCATCATGCGGCCGCCAAACTGGGCGAACTTGCCGTTCACGATCACCGCCGCGTCACCGTGCAACACCGAATGCGCCGGGTTGGCCGGGTCGGCTTCGATGACGGCGGTCAGGTCCATCGAGGCAGACGAGCCGCCCTTGTCGGCCCCTTTGCCGCGCAGCACCATCTTGCGGTCGGCCTCGCTCTTTTCCAGCACGTCCACCGTGCCGCCGAACTGAGCCACGGCAGGGCCCACTTTCACCTTCACGCCACCTTTGTACGAGGTGTCGGACAGCTGCTCGGTGAGTTCGGCGCCGGGCATGCAGCCGGCCACCGCCTTCAGGTCGGCAAGGATGGCCCAGGCGCGGGCCGGGTCCACGTCGAGGGGGTAGCGTTTGTCGAGTTTGACTTCCATGGGATACCTTGTTTGAAGCAAAAATCTAAGAGCCGCCGGAGCGCGATGGGCTGGCATGAAGAGCCGCCAGCTCAGGGCACTGGCCGGCCGGCTTTGCCGGACGGCCAGTGCCCCTTTGGGGGTCGCGCGCAGCGCGGCGGGGGGGTTACAAATTCAAGCCTCGCGCCTTGAGCTCTTTCCACACCCGAAACGCGTTGTGTGGCATGTCCATGTGCGTCATGCCCTGGTGGGAAAACGCGTCCACGATGGCCGAGGTGAAGGTGGGAATGGAGCCCACGTGCGGCGATTCGGCCACGCCCTTGGCACCCAGCGGGTGGTGGGGCGAAGGGGTCACGGTGTGGTCGGTCTCCCAGTGTGGCGTTTCCACGAAGGTGGGCAAGAAATAGTCCATCAGCGTGTTGCCCAGCAGGTTGCCCTGTGCGTCAAACGGCATCTGCTGGCCCATGGCCACCGCGAAACCTTCGGTCAGGCCGCCGTGGATCTGGCCCTCGATGATCATCGGGTTGATGCGGGTGCCGCAGTCGTCGAGCGCGTAGAAGCGGCGGACCTTGGTCTCGCCGGTGGCTCGGTCGATGTCGACCACGCAGAGGTAGATGCCGAACGGGAAGGTGAAGTTCGGCGGGTCGTAGTAGTGCACTGCTTCCAGGCCAGGCTCCAGCCCGGCGGGCGGCTGGTGGTAGGCCTGCCAGGCCACGTCGGCCATGGTCTTGAACTTGCTGTCGTCGCCCTTGACCTTGAAGCGGTCCACTTCCCAGTCGAGGTCGTTCTCGTTCACCTCCAGCATGTGGGCCGCGATCTTGCGCGCCTTCGCGTGGATCTTGCGCGCGGCCAGTGCGATGGCGGCGCCGGCCACCGGCGTGGAGCGTGAGCCGTAGGTGCCCAGGCCGTAGGGCGCGGTACTGGTGTCGCCTTCTTCGACCTGGATCACCTCGCTGGGAATGCCAAGCTCGGTGGCGATGATCTGCGCATAGGTGGTCTGGTGGCCCTGGCCCTGCGTGATCGTGCCCATGCGTGCAATGGCACTGCCGGTGGGGTGGATGCGGATTTCGCACGAGTCGAACATGCCCACGCCCAGGATGTCGCAGATTTTGCTGGGGCCGGCGCCCACCACCTCGGTGAAGGTGACGAGGCCAATGCCCATCAGCGTGGGGCTGTTGGGGTCGGCGCGCTTGGCGGCCTGCTCGGCTCGCAGGCCCTTGTAATCCACCGCGTCCAGCACCTTGTCCAGCGCAGTCTGGTAGTCGCCCGAGTCGTAGTCAAAACCAAAGGCGCTGCGGTAGGGGAACTGTTCCTTTTTGATGAAGTTCTTGGCGCGAATTTCGGCCTTGTCCATGTTCAGCTTGTGCGCCAGCACGTCCACCATGCGCTCGATCAGGTAGACCGCCTCGGTCACGCGGAAGCTGCAGCGGTAGGCCACGCCACCGGGCGCCTTGTTGGTGTAGACGCCTTTCACGCTGGCGTAGGCGGCGGGAATGTCGTAGCTGCCGGAGCAGATGTGGAACAGGCCGGCCGGGAACTTGGTCGGGTCGGCGCAAGCGTCAAACGCGCCGTGGTCGGCCACCACGTTCACACGCAGGCCGGTGATCTTGCCGTCGGCGGTGGCGGCAATTTCGCCGTCCATGTGGTAGTCACGGGCAAAGGCGGTGGACGAGATGTTCTCAATGCGGTCTTCGACCCATTTCACCGGGCGGCCCAGCACGATGGATGCCACGATGGCGCACACATAGCCGGGGTAGATGCCCACTTTGTTGCCGAAGCCGCCGCCGATGTCGGGGCTGACGATGCGCACCTTGCTTTCAGGAATACCCGACAGCATAGACACCACGGTGCGCACCACGTGCGGCGCCTGGCTGGTGATGAAGGTGGTGAGGTCGCCCTTGATCGGGTCGAAGCTGGCCACGCAGCCGCAGGTTTCCAGCGGGCAGGGGTGCACGCGCGGGTAATACATGTGCTGGCTCACCGTCACCGCGGCGTTGTCAAACGCTGCGTCGGCCGCGCTTTTGTCGCCCGCGTCCCAGGTGAAGATGTGGTTGTGGTGCTCGCGCTTGCCGTGGGCTCCTTCGGTCTTGCCGGCCAGGTCTTCGCGGATCACGGGCGCGCCGGGTTGCAGGGCGGCGTACGGGTCCAGCACCACGGGCAGCTCTTCGTATTCCACTTCCACGGCTTCGGCCGCGTCGGCCGCAATGTAGCGGTCGTCGGCGATCACGATGGCCACTTCCTGCATCTGAAAGTGCACCTTGCCGTCGGCCAGCACGGCGGCCACGTCACCGGCCAGCGTGGGCATCCAGTGCAGCTTGAGCGGCTTCAGGTCGTCGGCGGTAAGCACCGCGTGCACGCCGGGCATGGCCAGCGCGGCTTCTTTGTTGATCTTGACGATGCGGCCGTGGGCGATGGGGCTGCGCACGATGTCCATGTGCAGCATGCCGGCCATCTTGATGTCGTCGACGTAGTTGCCCTTGCCTTGAATGAAACGGGCATCTTCTTTGCGCAGGCGCGAAACGCCCATGCCGGCCAGTGCAATTTCACGGGCTTCGGCGGTTTGTACCGGTGCGTTCATGTGTGGTCTCCAGTGTGTTTTGGGCTTCAGGCAGCAACGGGCTCTTGCAGCTTTTTGGCTGCGTACTGCACCGCCTTGACGATGTTCTGGTAGCCGGTGCAGCGGCACAGGTTGCCGGCCATGCCGTGGCGAATCTCTTCTTCGCTCGGGTTCGGGTTTTCCTGCAAAAAGCGGTAGGCGCGCATCAGCATGCCGGGGGTGCAAAAGCCGCACTGCAGGCCGTGTTCTTTGTAAAAACCTTCTTGCACCGCGTGCAGCACGCCTTTGTTGGCCAGGCCTTCCACGGTGAGCACCTCGGAACCGTCGCACTGCACCGCCAGGTGGGTGCAGGCCTTCACCGAGCGGCCATCGATGTCCACCGTGCAGGCGCCGCAGTGGCTGGTTTCGCAGCCAATGTGGGCGCCGGTGAGGTTGAGTTCTTCACGCAAAAAATGGATCAGCAGCGTGCGGGGTTCGACCGCCTTCTCTTCGGTGCGGCCGTTGACGTTGACGGAAATGAGTTTTTTCGACATGTGGGTTTCTCCGGCGGCGGTTCAGGAACAACGGGACCAGGCTTTGGACAGGGCGCGCTTGACCATTTGCCCGGCCATGGCGGTTTTGTATTCAATGTCGCCGCGCAGGTCTTCGGCGGGGTCGCAGGCGGCGGTGGCGGCGTCGGCCGCGGCTTGCAGCGTGGCGGCGTTCAGCGGCTGGCCCAGCAGGGCGGCTTCGGCGGCTTCCACGCGCAGGGCGGTGGGTGCCACGTTGGTCAGCGCCACGCGCACATGGCTGATGGTGTCGCCGGTTTTGCGCATCACCACCGCACAGCCGGCGGTGGCCCAGTCGCCGGTCTTGCGTTTGAGCTTTTCGTAGGCGTAGCCGGTGCCGGGTGCAAACGCCGGCACATGGATCTCGCACATCACCTCGTTTTCTTCCAGCAGCGTCATGTAGGTGCCCAGAAAGAAACCGTCGGCGGGCACGGTGCGCCGGCCGTTCGGGCCTTCCAGCACAAAGTGCGCCTCAATGGCGATGGAGAGTGCCGGGTGGTCGTTGCCGGGGTCGCCGTGGGCAATGTCGCCGCCGATGGTGCCGCGGTTGCGCACCTGGGGGTCGGCAATCAGCAGGGCGGCTTCACACAGCAGCGGCACTTTGGCCTGCAAGATGGGCGAGGTGATCAGGTCGTTTTCAACCGTCATGGCGCCAATCACCACCTTGCCGCCTTCTTCGCGGATGCCGCGCAGCTCGGGAATGCGGTTGATGTCGATCAGGTGCGCGGGCTCGGCAAAGCGCAGCTTCATCATCGGCAGCAGGCTGTGGCCGCCGGCCAGCAGCTTGGCATCGGACCCGAGCTGGCCCAGCAAGGCCACGGCCTCACTGACCGATTTGGGGGCGTGGTATTCGAATCGCGGTGGAATCATGGTTGTCTCCAAATGGTTTTTGTCCAAGACAGAACCAGTGTATGGAGTCCCCAAACCCGACACGAACTGCAGGGATTAAGCGTTGGAAGGCATCAAATGCTGTATTTTTCGCACGAAATGCACGCTGGATTGCACGAAACGCTCAGATCAGGCGCGTGGGTTTTGACAACCCGGGAATGTCCTTAGGCCAACATTTGACGAAAATCAATGACGCGCCAGCAGCCCGAGGGCTTCCCTGAGCTTGCCCACCTCGGCCCGAGAGACCGGGATCGGTTCGCGGTGCTTGCCTTTGAGCACCACCTGCGTCTTGCTGCCTTCGCGCCCGAGCTCGGCCACCGCGTGCAGGTTGACGATGAAACAGCGGTGGACGCGCATGAACTGCGCCGGGTCCAGGCGGGCTTGCAGGTCGCCAATGCTGAGGTTGCAGAAATGAAAGCCGCTGTGGGTCAGCACCCGCGTGTAGTGGGCTTGCGACTCCAGGCACAGCACGTCTTTGGTGTCCACAAACGCCACCTTGTGGTTGGCCACCATGGGGATGCGGTTGAGCCGCAGACCGGGCGCTGGCAGCTCGGCCGCCGGGGCCTCCTGGCTCACCACCTGCGTCACGTCGTAAAAGACCAGAATGAACCCGGTGGTCTTGCCCTCAAAGTCGCCCAGCCGGGTCACCTTGATCAGCAGCACCTGTTCGGGGATGTTGATGATCATCGTCATGGGCACGGCGCTCACCATGGGGCAGCCGCTGGACGCCTGGTCCAGCAAAAAGTTGACCTTGGGTTTGGAGCGCTCGGGGTGAAACGACGACACCAGCTTGTCAAAAGGCTGCTTTTCGCCCACAGGCAACACCTTGCGGGCAAAGTCGTTCATGGCCAGCACGGTGCGCTGGGCGTCCAGGTGGATCACGCCCACCTCGAACTTCTCAAACAGATAAAGGGGCGAGTTGATCGCGGCCTGTGTCTCCATCAACGGTCTCCTGGCCGGTCTGAATGGGTGCCAACCTGCGCGAAGGGTACTGCAAGGTGGCCCATCGCATACACTTTGTGGTTGTTTTTCGAGGTAATCCATGAGTCTCCAATGCGGCATCGTGGGCCTGCCCAACGTCGGCAAGTCCACCCTTTTCAACGCGCTGACCAAAGCCGGCATCGCAGCTGAAAACTATCCCTTTTGCACCATCGAGCCGAACACCGGCGTGGTGGAAGTGCCCGATCCACGCCTGCAGCAGCTGGCCGAGATCATTTCGCCCGAGCGCATCGTGCCGGCCATCGTGGAGTTTGTGGACATCGCGGGCCTGGTGGCCGGTGCCAGCACGGGCGAGGGCCTGGGCAACAAGTTTCTGGCGCATATCCGTGAGACCGACGCCATCGTCAACGTGGTGCGCTGCTTTGAAGACGACAACGTGATCCACGTGGCCAACAAGATCGACCCGATCGCCGACATCGAGGTCATTCAGACCGAGCTGTGCCTGGCCGACCTGGCGGCGGTGGAAAAAGCCTTGCACCGCGTGCAAAAAACGGCACGCTCGGGCGACAAGGAGTCGATCAAGCTGGTGGCGATTCTGGAAAAGTGCCAGGCCGCGCTGAACGACGTGAAGCCGGTGCGCACCATTGATTTCAGCAAGGAAGAACTGCCGCTGTTGAAGCAGTTTTTCCTGATCACGGCCAAGCCCGCCATGTTTGTGGCCAACGTGGCCGAAGACGGCTTTGAAAACAACCCGCTGCTGGACCGCCTGAAGGCATTTGCCGACGCGCAAAACGCGCCGGTGGTGGCCATTTGCGCCAAGCTCGAAGCCGAGATGAGCGAGATGATCGACGAAGACCGCCAGATGTTTCTGGAAGAGCTGGGCCAGAGCGAGCCGGGCCTGAACCGCCTGATTCGCGCCGCCTACAAGTTGCTGGGCCTGCAAACCTATTTCACCGCGGGCGTGAAAGAGGTGCGCGCCTGGACCATCCATGTGGGTGACACCGGCCCGCAGGCGGCTGGCGTGATCCACACCGACTTTGAGAAGGGCTACATCCGCGCCCAGACCATCGCGTTTGACGACTACATCACCTACAAAGGCGAGCAGGGCGCGAAAGATGCCGGCAAGATGCGCGCTGAAGGCAAAGACTACGTGGTCAAAGACGGTGACGTGCTGAACTTTTTGTTCAGCAGCTGAGCATGAGCAACGCCCAGCAGCCCGAAGCCCAGCGCCTGTCCAAGCGCCTGGCGGCCCAGCTGCCCTGCTCGCGCAGCGACGCCGAAAACTACATCGCCGGGGGCTGGGTGCGGGTGGACGGCGTGGTGGTGGAAGAACCCATGGAGCGCGTGCGCGACGAGCAAGCGGTGGTGCTGGACCCCAAGGCCAAGATGGAGGTTTTGGAGTCGATCACGCTGATCTGGCACAAGCCGCACAACCGGGTGCTGCCCGACGAACCGTTTCTGCCCGACGCGCTGGCCGCCAAATGGTTCACCAACACCAACCGTTTCAAGGGCGACCGCTCGGGCGTGCGCCCGCTCAAGGCGCACCGCCACAAGCTGCTGCCGGTGGCCGCACTGTCCACCGCGATGAGTGGGTTGATGGTGTTCACCCAAAACCCGAGCGTGGCGCGCAAGATCACCGACGCGTCGGCCCAGATCGAGCACGAGTGGCTGGTGGAAGTGGCCGAAGATCCGGCGCTGGAAGACGATGCGCGGCGCGATGCGGTGCTCAAGTCGCTTTCCAAAGCGCTGTTTTTCGACGGCTGGACGGTGCCATCGGCGCGCGCGAGCTGGCAGAGCGAGCTGCGGCTGCGCCTGGCCATCAAAGGCAACCTGCCGGGCCAGGTGGAACACCTGTGTGAGCGAGCCGGGCTCAAGATCACGGCCGTGCGCCGGCTGCGGCTGGGTCGAATTGGCCTGGCCGGCTTGCCGGTGGGCGAGTGGCGTTACCTGATGCCCTACGAGCGGTTTTGAACGCGGGTGGCCCAGACGCTCAGCGCCATGGCCGCCAGCATCACCACCAGGCCGACTTCGTGCAGGCGCAGCATCTGGCCTTGCGCAATCATCACGCCGCCCAGCGCGGCCCCCATGCCCTGGCCCGCGTACATGGCTGACGTATTCAGCGCCACCGTGGCCGGCGCCAGCGCTGGCGACATGTGGACCAGCCGGGCCTGCTGTGCCGAGTTGGCGGCAAAGCAGCCAATGGCCCAGGGCACCAGCACCAGCGCCTGCTGCCACAGGCCCGCGCGGCCCAGTGGCCACAGCAGCAGGCTCAGCGCCATGCCGCCCATCATCAGCAGGGCTCCGCGCGAGGCGCCAATGCGGTCGATCCAGCGCGACAGCGCCACGTTGCCTGCCAGACCAAACGCGCCAAACCACAGAAACAGCAGCGACAAGGTGCCGCCGCCGATGCCCAGCGTTTGCACCAGATAGGGCGCAAAGTAGGAAAACAGGGTGAACTGGGCAAACGCGGACAGCAGCGTGACGCCCACCGCCAGCATGAGTGCCGGCGAGCCCAGCGTCTGGCCCCAGGCCTGGCGCGATAGCGCCGCTGGGCGGATGCCGTTGGGCATGTCGCGCCACACCCAGGCGGCGCTGGCGACCGACATCAGCGCCACCAGGCCAAAGGCCCAGCGCCAGCCCAGCGTGCCGCCGATCCAGGCCGACAGCGGCATGCCCATGACCGACGCCACCGACCAGCCCAGAAACACAAACGTGATGGCCCGCCCGCGCTGCGAGGCGGGCACCAGCAAGCCCACGCAGGCGGCGGCCTGCGGCGTGAAAATGGCCGGTGAAATCACCGCCAGCACCCTCAGAGGCAGCAGGGCTGTGTAGTTGGGCGCCAGCGCGCAAATGCCCATGAGCAGTGCGTACCAGACCAGCGAGAGCGTGAGCAGGCGCCGGCGGTCCCAGCCGGCCACCAGGGTGGCAAAGGTGGGTGCGCCCAGGCCCATCAAAATGGCGCCGGCCGTGATGAGCTGGCCCGCCTGCGGAATGGACACGCCCAGCGACTGGCTGATGTCGTTGAGCGTGCCCGGCACCACCATCACACCGGTGCCGATGACGAAATTGCCCATCATCAGCGCCCAGAGGGCGCGCGGCAGGGCGGCGTCGCGTGGGGGGTGGGTCATGTGGGCAGGCGCTTGGCGTGGGGCGTTCAAGTATCGCCCCGAAGCGCCGGGGGCATCAGAACGGGAGTCCCCCCGGGAACACCCAGAGCAGGGCACCCGTCATGGTGAGGTAGCGCGCCAACTTGCCCACCGCCATGTAGGCCACGCAGGGCCAGAACGGAAACTTGAGCCAGCCGGCCACGGCGCACAGCGGGTCGCCCACCACCGGCAGCCACGACAGCAGGCACGCCTTGGGGCCAAAGCGCTCCAGCCAGCGCAGCGCCCGTGGGTGCGGGGTGTGGGTGTGGCGGGCTTTGTCCACCACTTTGTGCGCGCCCAGACCCATGGCCCAGCTGACGGCGCCGCCCAGGGTGTTGCCCGCGGTGGCCACAAAGATCACGGGCCAGAACAGTTCGGGGCTGAGTTTGATGAGCGCAAACACCGCTGGCTCGGAGCCCATGGGCAGCAGCGTGGCTGAAATGAACGCCACCACAAACACGGTGCTCAGGCCGACCTCGGGCAGGGAGAGCAGTTGCAGCAGGGAAACGATCCAGTCGGGCATGGGCGGTCAAGGGTCTCAAGAAAAGTGTGGTGCAGCATATCGCCTGCTGAAAAAACGGGCAGATACAATGCCCATCCTTCCCGCCCAGGTTTTACCGGGCTCTGCGCGCTGCGCACCACCACCCATTCTCCCATCGCCATGCAACTGGGTCCGTACACCCTGCCCAACGCTTTGTTTGTCGCACCCATGGCGGGTGTGACGGACCGGCCGTTTCGCAAGCTCTGCAAGCGACTGGGTGCGGGCTATGCGGTGAGCGAAATGGTGACCTCGCGCCCCGACCTGCAAGACAGCCTGAAGACCTCGCGCCGGGCCGACCACAGCGGAGAGCCTGGCCCCATTGCGGTGCAGATAGCGGGCACCGACGCGCAGATGATGGCCGACGCCGCCCGCTACAACATCGACCGTGGCGCACAAATCATCGACATCAACATGGGCTGCCCGGCCAAAAAAGTGTGCAACAAATGGGCCGGCTCTGCCCTGATGCAGGACGAAGCGCTGGCACTGGAGATCGTGCAAGCCGTGGTGAACGCCTGTGCGCCGCACGGCGTGCCCGTGACCCTGAAAATGCGCACCGGCTGGTGTGCCGAAGGCAAGAATGCGCCGACCATCGCGCTCGCCGCCGAGGCCGCGGGCGTGCAGATGCTGACTGTGCATGGCCGCACCCGCGAGCAAGGCTACAAAGGTTTTGCCGAGCACGACACCGTGGCCCACATCAAGAGCCTGGTGAAGATTCCGGTGGTGGCCAACGGCGACATTGACAGCCCCGAAAAAGCCCGCGCGGTGCTGGCCCGCACCGGCGCCGACGCCCTCATGATCGGCCGCGCTGCCCAGGGCCGTCCCTGGATCTTCCGCGAGATCGCGCACTTTCTCGCCACCGGCGAACAGCTGCCGCCGCCCGACCTGCTGGACGTGAAGGCCTGGTTGCTCGACCACCTGGAAGACCACTACAGCCTGTATGGCGAATTCACCGGCGTGCGCAGCGCGCGCAAGCACCTGGGCTGGTATGCACAGGCCCTGCCCCTGCCCGGTGGCGCCGCGGCGGTGTTTCGCCGCCAGATCAACACGCTCACCACCGCGCAGGCACAGCTGGACTGCGTGCGCGAGCATTTCGACGCCTGGGCTTCTGCACCAGAGCACACCATGACCCGAGAAGACAACTGGAAACTGGCCGCATGAGCAAGCACAACCTGCACGACTGTGTTCGTGCCAGCATGGAAGATTTTTTCCACGACCTCAACGGCACCGACCCGGCGGGCCTGCACGACATGCTCGTGAAAGCGGTGGAAAAACCGCTGCTTGAAGTGGTGATGGAACAGGCCCAAAACAACCAGTCGCGCGCGGCGCAATGGCTGGGCCTGAACCGCAACACGCTGCGCAAAAAACTGCTCGAACACAACCTGCTGTGAGGGCCGGCACCCCGCTGCGGTCCTCCTCTGGCTCCATCCTTTTTTCTTAAAGCTGAACCTTCCCATGCGCGCACTTATTTCCGTCTCCGATAAAACCGGCATCGTCGAACTGGCCCAGACCCTGCACGGCCTGGGCGTGTCCCTCATATCCACCGGCGGCACCGCCAAGCTGCTGGCCGAGCAGGGTCTGCCGGTGACCGAAGTGGCCGAGGTCACGGCCTTTCCCGAAATGCTGGACGGCCGCGTGAAGACCCTGCACCCCAAGGTGCACGGCGGCCTGCTGGCGCGCCGCGATGTACCCGAGCACATGGCCGCTCTGCAGGCGCATGGCATCGACACCATCGACCTGCTGATCGTCAACCTGTACCCGTTTGAAGCCACCGTGGCCAAGCCCGGCTGCACGCTGGAAGACGCGATCGAAAACATCGACATCGGCGGCCCGGCCATGGTGCGCAGTGCGGCCAAAAACTGGAAAGACGTGGCGGTGCTGACCGACGCCGCCCAGTACCCGGCCGTGATCGACGAACTGAAGGCCAGCGGCAAGCTGAGCGACAAGACGCGGTTTGCCCTGTCGGTGGCGGCGTTCAACCGCATCAGCCAGTACGACGGCGCCATCAGCAACTACCTCTCAAGCATCCAGTTCGACCAAGCCGAGGGTGTGCCCCAGCGCAGCGAATACCCCGGCCAGAGCAACACCCAGTTCGTCAAGCTGCAAGACCTGCGCTACGGCGAAAACCCGCACCAGACGGCCGCTTTCTACCGCGACCTGCACCCCGCTGCCGGCTCGCTGGTGACCGCGCAGCAGCTGCAGGGCAAAGAGCTGAGCTACAACAACATTGCCGATGCCGACGCCGCCTGGGAGTGCGTGAAGAGCTTTGACGCGCCCGCGTGCGTGATCGTCAAGCACGCCAACCCCTGCGGTGTGGCCGTGGGCAAAGACGCCCTCGAGTCTTACAGCAAGGCCTTCCAGACCGACCCCACCAGCGCCTTTGGCGGCATCATCGCTTTCAACCGCCCGGTGGACCAGGCCGCGGCCGAGGCGGTCAGCAAGCAGTTTGTCGAGGTGCTGATGGCACCGGCCTACACGCCCGAAGCGCTGGCCGTCTTCAAAGCCAAGGCCAATGTGCGCGTGCTGCAGATTGAGCTGCCCGCGGGCGCGGCTGGCCGCAACAGCCAGGACATCAAGCGCATCGGCTCGGGGCTCTTGATCCAGAGCGCCGACAACCACGAACTCCAGCGCGCCGACCTGAAGGTGGTCACGAAGCTGCAACCCACCGAACAGCAGCTGGACGACCTGATGTTTGCCTGGAAAGTGGCGAAATACGTCAAGTCCAACGCCATCGTGTTTTGTAAAGACGGCATGACCATGGGCGTGGGCGCCGGCCAGATGAGCCGCCTGGATTCAGCCCGCATCGCCAGCATCAAGGCCGGCCACGCGAACCTGACGCTGCAAGGCACTGCGGTGGCCAGCGACGCTTTCTTCCCGTTCCGCGACGGGCTGGATGTGGTGGTGGACGCGGGCGCAACCTGCGTCATCCAACCCGGTGGCTCGATGCGCGACCAGGAAGTGATCGACGCGGCCGACGAACGTGGTGTGGTGATGGTGTACAGCGGCGTACGCCACTTCAGGCACTGAACCAGCGGACGCTTCGCGAGAAGTGTCTTGCTCCCTCTCCCTCTGGGAGCGGGTTGGGGTGAGGGCTCTTCGGGGCCCTTTTCTCTTTCTGCGGCGGTTTCGCTCGTATGCAGTTTCTCGCCAAAATGGGGGGAGGGCAGGGGGTCGGGGCATCCGCTCTCAGGCTCACCTCGCGGGCCGCTGTTCGGGTCCGCTGGCGTTTCCTCGTGAACACGGCTTGGGCGCTCGCTGTCTGTGGCAACCGCGAATGGAGCCTGCGACCAGACTGCCCCAACCCCCTACCCTGATGATGGGTGGGTGTGTCAGCAAGAGCAGCCAACGCGCACTCTGTTGGCTTTTGGTTGGCATGCCCAAACGCATTTGAAGGTGGGTGGTGCGGGCTGACGGGCGCAGGCTCCATTCGCGGTTGCTTCAGTATCAGCGTGCCAGCAACACCGTTGACGAACCGAAGCAGGCGCACCCGAAGCAGCCGCCCGCGAGGTGAGCCGGAGCACGGCAGCTCCACCATCCACCTGGTGCGAGGTGTTGGCGTGAAACGCAGCGGGCAGCACAAAAGCAAATGGCCGGAAGAACCGGCCGACTGAACGTACAACGAAAGAAGGCGAAAGCCGTTACCGGCCCAGCAGCTTGAACACGTCGCGCGCGGCCGAAACGGTGTCGGCAATGTCCTGCGCCGTGTGCGCTGCGCTCACGAACCCCGCCTCGTACAAAGCCGGGGCGATGTACACACCGCGGTCCAGCAGACCGTGGAAGAGTTTGTTGAAGGTTGGGCCGTCGGTCGTCATCACCTTGGCGTAGTTTTGCGGCAGTTCATCGAACAGGAAGAAGCCGAACATGCCGCCCTGGCTATCGCCGCACATCGTCACGCCCTCTGCGGTGGCGGCGGCGGTCAGGCCGCTCACCAGCGACTGCGTGGTAGCAGACAGCGCTTCATAAAAACCAGGCTTCTGGATTTCTTTCAGCGTGGCCAAGCCACAGGCGGTGGCCACCGGGTTGCCGCTCAGCGTGCCAGCTTGGTACACGCCGCCCAGCGGAGCCAGTTGCTCCATCACCGCGCGCTTGGCGCCAAAGGCCGCCAGCGGCATGCCGCCGCCGATCACCTTGCCCATGACCGTCATGTCGGGCTCGAAACCAGGAATCAGCTGGGCATACACGCTCTGCGCGCCGCCGAGCGCGACACGGAAGCCCGTCATCACCTCGTCAAACGCCAGCAGCGCACCGTGCTGCGTGCACAGTTCGCGGCAACGCTTCATGAACGGCACGCTGGCGCGCACAAAGTTCATGTTGCCGGCGATCGGTTCGATCATCAGGCAGGCCACTTCGGGGCCGTGCTCAATGAACGCCGCTTCAAGCTGCTCAATGTTGTTGTATTCGAGCACGATGGTGTGCTGAACCACCTCGGGCGGCACGCCGGCGCTGGTGGGGTTGCCGAAGGTGGCCAGGCCTGAGCCCGCTTTCACCAGCAGCGCGTCAGCATGGCCGTGGTAGCAGCCTTCGAACTTGATGATCTTCTTGCGGCCGGTGGCGCCGCGCGCCAGGCGGATGGTGCTCATGCCGGCTTCGGTTCCCGAACTCACCAGACGCACCATGTCGATGCTGGGCACCAGCTTGATGATTTCTTCGGCCAGTTCCACCTCGCGCTCGGTCGGCGCGCCGTAAGAAAAGCCTTCCAGCACGGCCTTTTGCACCGCTTCCACCACGGCCGGGTGGCCATGGCCCAGGATCATCGGGCCCCAGGAACCGATGTAGTCGATGTATTTCTGGCCATTGGCGTCCCAAAAATAGGCACCCTGCGCACGCTGCACAAAACGCGGCGTGCCGCCCACCGCCTTGAAGGCGCGCACGGGCGAATTCACGCCGCCGGGGATCAGGGCTTTGGCGCGTTCAAACAGTTCTTGGTTGCGGTCGGTCATGGTGGTTTCTCTTCGATGCGTGAGGTTCGGTGGCGGGTCAGTGGCGGGTGGTGTCCAGTGGAAAGTCACCCGCATCCAGTGTGGTTTCAGAGGACGCCTCCGCGTCGTCTGCTTCATCGTCGTCTTCGTGGGCCCAGAACAGGCGGTCGGGTACAGCGTGGCCCATGCCCGGCTGAAAGCCGGCATCCAGGCACTGGTCCAAGTACGTCAGGGCTTCGGCACAGGCCGATTGCAGGTCGGCACCACCCGCGATGAGCGCGCACAGGGCGGCCGACAGTGTGTCGCCCGCGCCAGCAAAGGTGGCGTCGAAGCGTTCGTAGCGGGCGGTGGCCAGCACCGTTTCGGGCGAAGCCAAGTGGCTTTCCAAGTATTGGTCGGCCGCGTTGAAACCCGTCACCAAGGTGTAGGGCACGCCGTGGGTGGCGGCGGCACGCGCAATCTCGCGTGGGCTCGGCGCGCGGTCGCCCTCCCATTCGGGCAGCAGCCAGCGGCACAGGGTGCTGTGGTTGCCCACCAGCACGGTGGTCTGGGGCAGCAGCAATTCGGCGCAGGCATCCAGGTAGGTTTCGATGGCGAGTTCGTCCCACCACGACAGGTCGGGCATGTAGGTCACCACAGGCACATCGGCGTAGTCGGACGTGATTTCGGCGATGACGCTGAGGTTTTCCGGGCTGCCCACAAAACCCACTTTGAAGGCTTGCACGGGCATGTCCTCCAGCACGCAGCGGGCCTGGTCGCCCACAGCCTCTTCGTCAAAGGTCACGTGGTCGTGGATTTCGGTTGTGTCGCGGATGTAGGCGCCGGTCACGACGGAGAGCACATGGGCCGACGCGCTGGACATGGCGGTGATGTCGGCGCTGAGGCCGCCTGCACCGCTCGAATCGTTGGCGTTAAACACCATCACACAAGGCAGGCTGGTTTCACTGGGGACACCGGCCGAAGGGGGCGAAAGGGATTCAGGGGTGTCGGACATGGGGCTGTGTGAGAAGCAGGGCGGGCGGGTCTTGAAAAGGACGCCGACCTGCGTGCAAAGAAATACCAGCGGACAACCGGTCATGAATGACCTGCAAGCGGCCTGCGGGCGGCTTATGGGGGTCGATACAATGATTGCATTCTATGACAATGCCCCCTATAACCATGACCGAAACCAAGACTTGGATGTGCCTGATCTGCGGCTGGATTTACGACGAGGCCACCGGTGATCCCGAGCACGGCGTAGCGCCCGGAACCCCCTGGGCGCAGGTGCCCATGAACTGGACCTGCCCCGAGTGCGGCGCGCGCAAAGAAGATTTTGAAATGGTGCAAATCTGACGCGGGTTCGCCATGCTGTGGTGAGTCTTCGCGGTTCGGGCATCGGGCATGTGTGCCCGCTGCGTGGCCCCTGTCCTGACCTGTTTTCTGGAGCAACCCCACCGTGAGCACGACACCCGCACTGAAAGTTCTGGTGGTTGACGACAGCAACACCATTCGCCGCAGCGCCGAAATTTTCCTCAAGCAGGGCGGGCACGAAGTGCTGTTGGCCGACGACGGCTTTGACGCTTTGTCCAAGATCAACGACTACCAGCCCGATCTGGTGTTTTGCGACATCCTCATGCCCCGGCTGGACGGCTACCAGACCTGCGCCATCATCAAGCGCAACGCCCGTTTTTCCAGCATCCCCGTGGTGATGCTGTCGTCCAAAGATGGTGTGTTCGACAAGGCGCGCGGTCGCATGGTCGGCTCGCAGGAATACCTTACCAAGCCCTTCACCAAAGACCAGTTGTTGCACGCGGTGCAGCAGTTTGGCGCCAACCTCACCGGAGCCGTTTGATGCCCATCCAGAAAGTGCTGATCGTGGACGACTCGAAAACCGAGTTGATGGTTTTGTCGGACCTGCTGGGTAAAAACGGCTACAGCGTGCGCACCGCCGAGAATGCGGAAGAGGCCTTTCGTCGGCTCGGAGAGGAAAAGCCGGAACTGATTTTGATGGACGTGGTGATGCCCGGTCAGAATGGTTTTCAGTTGACGCGAGCGATTGCCCGCGACCCGCAGTATTCGAGCATTCCCATCATCATGTGCACCAGCAAAAATCAGGAAACCGACCGTGTCTGGGGCATGCGCCAAGGCGCGCGTGACTACGTCACGAAGCCGGTGAACGCTGAAGAGCTGCTGTCCAAGATTCGGGCGCTGGGTTGAGCGGCGCCGCCACTCCCTTGCACGCGACCCGATAAACACCCAGCATGGCCAACCGTCAGTCACTCAGGGATTTGCAGGAACGGCTGGCGCAGCGTCTGACCGCCGCCAAATCTGAAGCCGCCACAGCCTCTTGGCTGGCCGTGGAAGCCCGGGGCCAACGCTATTTGTTCCCGTTGGTGCAATCGGGTGAAATCTTCCCCTGGGCTTCGGTTCAGCCCGTGCCTTACACCAAGCCCTGGTATGCGGGCGTGGCCAGTTTGCGTGGCGGCTTGCATGGCGTGGTCGATCTGGGGAGGCTGGTTGAGCGAGCCTCCGATGCGGTGCAGTTGACCGATCGGATCACATCCGAGTCGCGGCTCGTCAGCCTGCATGGCGCGCTGGGTGTCAACGCCGTGTTGTGGATTGACCGGTTGCTGGGCCTGCGCAACCCCGCCATGTTCAGCGCTTTGAGTGAGGCCCCTGCGGGCTCACCCCCTTATTTCACCCGCTGTCTGGTTGATCATCAGGGACTGCCCTGGCAAGAAATTGATCTTCAGGCACTTGCGGCCGAACCCGAATTCCTGGCCATCGCTGCCTGACGGTTGAAAACCGTCGGCTGATGCCGGTGATACGCACTTTGTTTTCTGTTGGAAGGTTTTTTTCATGGCCATGCTTGATCGAATCCAGGGACTGTTCAAGAAAAAAACCGGGGACGAACCCGATTTGAGCGGCGCCACCGATCAGGAGCTGGCAGAACTCGCTGCAGCGCGCTTGGCGCCCGACCTGTCCGCTGACGATTTCGCTCCCAGCCGCATGGCCGGTGATGAAGATATGCCTTTGCAGGCGGGCCTGGTCACGCTCCCCTTGCTCGGGCGCAAGCCGGCCGAACAGCACCAGCGGATGTTGGCATCCTTGCTGGCGTTTGGTTTGGTGGTGCTGGGCGGTGTCACTTTTTTCGCACTGAGCCAGACGGAAAAAATCGGTCAGCAGGTGGCCGCCAGCGGTCAGGCGCTGATGCAGTCGCAGCGCTTGGCCAAGAGCGTTTCCCAGGCCCTGATTGGCAGCCCTTCGGCATTCCCGGAAGTGCGTGAGAGCTCTGACGTGCTGGCGCGCAACCTGCGTGGCCTGCAAGCGGGCGATGCCGAACTGTCCATTGACTCGCTCGGTCCTCAATACGCAGGCCAGCTGGAAGCGCTGCTGCCCAAGGTGGAGGCCGCTGAACGAAACGCTGCGGCGGTGCTCAGCCAGCAAGCCATCTTGACCCAGGTGGGCAATGCCTTGCGCACCATCAACCGCCAGTCGTCTGACTTGCTGGAAATCGCCGAAACCATTTCATCGCTCAAGCTGCAGCAAAACGCGCCGGCTGCTGAAATCTCTGCCTCGGGCCAGCTGGTGATGTTGACGCAGCGCATCGGCAAATCGGCCAACGAGTTTCTGACCATGGAGGGCGTGAGCCCCGAGGCGGTGTTTTTGCTGGGCAAAGACCTGAACACCTTCAAGGAAATCACCGAGGGTTTGCTCAAGGGTAGCGAAGAGTTGCGTTTGGCCCCCGCCACGGACGAGCAGATTCGCGAGCGCCTTGATGCGTTGCTGGCGCTGTACGAAGAAACCCGAACCGAAGCGGGCGCCATTCTGGGCAACCTGCAGGGCCTGGTGTCGGCGCGTGAAGCCCAAGCCAGCATCATTGCCGACAGCGAGCCGCTGCGCCTGAGCCTGCAGACCTTGCAAGGCGATCTGTCTTCGCGCTCGGGCTTGGGAGGGGCGGCTTTGGTGGCGCTGCTGGCTTCGGCGCTGTTTGCGCTGGCTTGCGGCGCTGGTCTGGCCTATGTGCAGCTGCTCGACAGCCGCCAGCGCCAGCGCGTGGCCGAAGGCCAGAAGGTAGCAGCCGAATCGCTGGAACAAGACGCCAAGCGCGTCAACGATGCCAACCAGGCGGCCATTTTGCGGTTGATGAACGAATTGCAGACTGTGGCCGAGGGCGATCTGACGCAAGAAGCCACCGTGACCGAAGACATCACGGGTGCCATCGCCGACTCGGTGAACTACACGGTGGAAGAACTGCGTTCGCTGGTGGGCAACGTGCAGGCCACGGCCACACGGGTGGCGCAAACCACCTCGGCGGTGGAAAGCACGTCCACCGAGCTGCTGGCGGCTTCGAACGAGCAGCTGCGCGAAATTCGCGAAACCGGTCAGTCGGTGGTGGACATGGCGCAGCGCATCAACCAGGTGTCGGGTCAGGCCCAAGAGTCGGCCGCGGTGGCCCGTGTGTCGCTGCAGGCCGCCGAGTCGGGTTTGCAGGCGGTGCAGGATGCCATTGGCGGTATGAACGCCATCCGCGACCAGATCCAGGAAACCTCCAAGCGCATCAAGCGTCTGGGTGAGTCGTCGCAGGAAATTGGTGAAATCACGGAGCTGATTTCTGACATTACCGAACAGACCAACGTGCTGGCGCTGAACGCCGCCATTCAGGCCGCGTCTGCTGGTGAAGCCGGGCGCGGCTTCTCGGTGGTGGCCGAAGAGGTGCAGCGACTCGCTGAACGCTCCGCCGACGCCACCCGCCAGATTGCGGCGCTGGTGAAGGCCATTCAGACCGACACCCAAGACGCGGTGGCCGCTATGGAGCGCTCCACGCAGGGTGTGGTCGAAGGGGCCAAACTGTCGGACAACGCCGGTACCGCGCTGTCTGAAATTGACCGGGTGTCGCGCCGCCTGGCCGAGCTGATCGAGCAAATTTCCAATGCCACGTCCCGCGAAGCCGATTCGGCCAACGAGGTGGCGGGCAACATTCAGCACATCTTTGCCGTGACCGAGCAGACCGGTGAAGGCACGCGTTCCACGGCCCAACAGGTGCGAGAGTTGTCTGTCATGGCCGAGGAGCTGCGCCAGTCGGTGGCACGGTTCAAGATCGCCTGACGTACGGTTAGACCCTGATCGCGCAGAACCCGTTCGAGACCCAACCTCACACCAACATGCTGGACACCACCCGAACCGACAGTTCGCAGACGGACGCTCCGCTCGCCGACCTCGGTCCGCTGGCCTGGGTATTCGACGAGCTGCGCAAATCGCTGGACGCCGCGAACAAAGCCATCAAGCGCTTCGTCCGTGAGACCGAGCAATCGCGCAACAACGACCTGGAAGCGGTCGACCCCAGTTCGTTGCGCGTGGCGCGCCAGCAGATTCACCAGGCCGTGGGTGCGCTCGAAATGGTGGGGCTGGGTGCTCCAGCCCAGGTGCTGCGGGCCATGGAAGCGGCGGTGCAGCGATTTGTGCAGCGCCCTCTGGTGTGCAACGAAGAGGCCGCGCGCAAGGTCGAACAGGCCAGCTTCGCGCTGGTTGAGTACCTGGAGGCGGTGCTCAACAACAAGCCGGTGCAGCCGGTGGCGCTGTTTGTGCAGTACCGCGAAGTGCAGGAGCTGGCCGCCGCCGAGCGGGTACACCCGGCCGACTTGTGGCCCTATGAGCCGCGCGGCGTGAATGTGGCGGCGCCTGCCAACACCACGCCTTTGCGCTGTGATGCACCTTTGCGTTCGCTGTTTGACCGGCTGGTGTTGCTGGTGGTCAAGACGCAAAGCCCGGCGGGTGCACAGCAGCTGGCCAAGCTCAGCGCGGGTTTGTCGGCTGGTGCAGCTGAGCCGCGCGTGCAAACTTTCTGGCGTGTGGCAGCCGCCTACTTTGAGGCGGTGGCCCACCAGTTGCTGCCTGCCGATGTGTATGTCAAGCGCGCGGCGTCGCGCATCTTGTTGCAGTTTGCCTCTTTCGCGCAGGGTCAAAACCAGGTGTCTGAGACCCTGTTGCACGACCTGCTGTTCTTTTGTTCGCAAGCCCACGGCGCCACGCCGGCCAAGACCCCGCACCTGATCGCGGTGCGTGAGGCCTTCGGTTTGCAAGCCGCAGAGCCGGTGGACTACCAGCTGGCGACGCTGGGTCGGTACGACCCGGCCATCCTGGCGCAGGCGCGCAAACGCATCAACGCGGCCAAGGAAGCCTGGTCGCTGTTTTCCGGTGGCGACGCCAGCCGGGGGCGCCAGGTGGTTGACCAGTTCGGCCTGATTGGTGATTCGCTGCTCAAGCTGCACCCGGCCAGCACGGTGCTAGCGCAAGCTTTGCTCAAGGCTGCCGATCAAGCCGCCCAGGAACCGATGGGCGTGCGCCCCGAGCTCGCCATGGAGGTGGCCACGACCACCTTGTACCTGGAAGCGGCGTTTGAAGATTTTGACCCGAACGACGCGGAGATGACCGAGCGCACCCAGGCGCTGGCGGCCCGCCTGGAACAGGTGCTGGCCGGTGCTCCCGCGCAGCCACTGGCGCCCTGGATGGAGCAGCTCTACCGCCGCGTGAGCGACCGCCAGACCATGGGCAGCGTCGTGGGTGAGCTCAAGGTGTCTCTGGGTGAGGCCGAAAAATCACTCGACCAGTTTTTCCGCGCTCCCAACGAAAAAGGCTGCCTGCACGTGGCGGTGTCGCAGCTGGCGCAAATGCGCGGTGTGCTGTCCGTGCTCGGGCTCGACCAGGCGGTACAGACGGTGGCGCGCATGCGTGCCACGGTCGACCAGATTCTGGACACCGAAGTGGACGAAGCCCTGGCCCGTGAGGCCGGCACCTTCCAGCAGTTGGGCAACAACCTGAGCGCCTTGAGCTTTCTGGTTGACATGCTGAACTACCAGCCGGCGCTGGCCAAGAAGCTGTTTGTGTTTGACGAAGAAAAAGGCGAGTTGCTGCCGCTCATGGGCCGCACCTTGACCCCAGAGGCCTCCCAGCCGTCGGCCCAACAAGACGTCGACGCCATCAGTGCGGGCGTGCAGCGCGTGGTGGAGGGCGTACAGGACGGTGTGAATCTGGCCGACCTGAGCCAGCAGCTGGACAGCCTGGCGACCCAGGCCTCGTTGGCTGAGCAGCCCGGTGTGGCCCGCGCCGCCCGCGACGCGGCCCAGGCCGTGGTGCGCGATGACGCAGCCGCTGGCGCTCAGGCGCTGGTCGATCTGTCTCAGACCGCGCCCGCCGCCAGTGCCCCGCTGGCCAACGCCCTGGCCAGCGAAGACAACGAAGAAGACGACCTGCTGGACATTTTCTTGGAAGAGGCCCGCGAAGTCGTGGGCAATGGTCTGGAGGCCGTGGGCTTGCTGCAAGTGCAGCCTGCCGATCTGGAGCACCTCACCACCCTGCGCCGCGCCTTTCACACGCTCAAAGGCAGCTCGCGCATGGTGGGGCTGGGCGAGTTTGGCGAGGCCGCCTGGGCCATGGAACAGCTGGTCAACGCCGTGTTGGCCGAGCAGCAGCCCGCGCACCCCGACATGCTCAGGCTGTCCGGCGAAGCTATGGGCGCACTGTCGCGCTGGGTTGAAGACATTGCCGCCCGAACCGATGTGGCTTGGAGCGCGCAGCCGTTTCGCGCCAGCGCCGAAGCCTGGCGCAACCAGGCGCAGTACCTGCCACTGGGCTTGCAGGCCGCGCCTCAAGCGCCAGAAGCCGACGAGCCTGTGGCCGGCTTGCCGACCGGCCATACCGATGTCTGGGAGGGTACCGAAGAACCCGCTGCGTCCACGACAGACACCCCGGCCGACGCCGAGGCTTCGCCTGATGTGACCGAGGCGGTTGCCTCGCCATCCGACCTGGCGTTTGAACTGCCGGTGGTCGATGAGACGCCGGCTGACACAGAAGAGCCCGCGCAGGCCCAAGACCGCAGCCACGGGCACGCCGATTTTGTCGATACCTCGCCTTTTGGCGACGACACCGAAGACCGTGCCGACGTGCTGTTTGTCGAGGTAGCCGGTCAGGTGCAAGAGCAGCCGATGTTCGATGAAATCGACTTCGGCAGCTTGGCAGCCTTGTCCTCACGCGCCCAATCTGCCGAGCCCGCTGCGCCGCTGCCCGGTGGCGTCGAGGCCGAGCCCGCTATTTCAACCGATGCAAAAACCGAGGCGGAAACGCCACCCGATGAACCCGCGGCGGCGGCTGCTGAACCCTTGGGGAATTTGTCCTCGGTGCTGGATGGCCTGTCGCTGGATCTGGATGACGGGCTTTCAACGGCCGCTGAAACAGAAGCCGAGCCCGAGCTTGCTGATGTGGACTTCGACTTCGATCTGGATGCCGATGCCCTGGCTTTCCCGGCCGAACAAGCGCCTGGGGTGGCATTGGACGCCACCGCAACGGTCCCGGCCGAGGGCTTTGCGTCCGAGCCGCCATGGATCGATGCCGACGCGCCTGCGCCGGACGCAGCGGATGCCGTGTCCGAGCCGATCGAGCTGCCGATGGACGCCGCCACGGAGACGGCCGATTCGGCTTATGGCGACATCCTCGACGAGCAAACCCGGGTCATTGGGTCGTTGCGCATTGGCATCAAGCTTTACAACGTATACCTCAACGAAGCCGACGAATGGTCGCGCCGTCTGGGGACCGAGCTGGCCGAATGGGCGCTTGAGCGCCACAAGCCTGTGCCAGCACCGGCCGAAGCGCTCGCCCACTCGCTGGCTGGCAGTTCGGCCACGGTGGGCTTTCAGTCGCTGTCCGACATTGCCCGGGCGCTGGAGCACGCCATTGAAGCGGTGGGCTTGCACCAGCAGGCCGGCTGGCCTGCCACGGCCGAACAGGCCGATTTGTTTGTTGCCGCGTCCGAAGAGATCCGGCGCCTGCTGCACCAGTTTGCGGCGGGCTTCCTGAAGGAGCCCAACCCCGAGCTGCTGGACGAGCTGTACCGCGTGGTGCACGAACCTGTGCCGGACGGCCTGGCGCCCGAGGCCATCGACGCGCAGGACGAGGCGCCTGCGACCGATCTGGACATTGAACTCTCCACGCAGTGGGGCGCTGAGCCCTTGGCCGCGGCAGAAGCGCCTGCCGCTCCCGTCGCCGATGTGGAGCCGGTGCCGCCAGCCGCGTTTGAAGATTCGGTGTTTGGCGAGCCCGCCACCGAATTTGCTGGCTTGCCCGAGTTGCGATCGCCGGCTGCTGGACCGGTGCAAGACATCGACGACGACATCGATGCGCTGGACACCATTGACGTGGATCTGTTCCCGATTTTTGCCGACGAGGCGCTGGAGCTGCTGCCCCAGCTGGGCGGTGCCTTGCGTCAGTGGGTGGCGCGCCCGGACAACGGCAGTGCCCGTTCCGAGGTGTTGCGCAACCTGCACACGCTCAAGGGCAGCGCGCGGTTGGCGGGTGCCTTGCGCTTGGGCGAAATGGCGCACCGCATGGAAACCACGGCCGAGCGGCTGGGGTCTGACGTGCAGCGCAGCGCCGATCTGGAGCCGTTGCAGGCCGCGTTTGACGCGATCAACGCCCGCTTTGAACTGCTGCGCCGTACCGATCCCGAGTCGCACGGCGTGGTTCAGCGGGCGCCCGAGCAGGCGCTGACTGGCATGGTGCCGGTGTTGCCCACGGCGGTGGAGACGCCCGCGCCGGCTGCGCCCGTGGCCGCGAGCCTGGAGCCTGGTCAAGGGCTCTCGGGCCTGTCGCTGCCGCGAGCGCCCACGCCGGTACAGGTGCGCGCGGGGGCTGCGGTGCGTGTGCGCCCCGAGCTGCTGGACCGGCTGGTGAACCAGACTGGCGAGGTGATGATCACGCGCTCGCGCATGGAGTCCGAGCTGGCGACCCTGCGCGGCTCGCTCAAAGACCTGACCGGCAACCTGGACCGCTTGCGCCAGCAGCTGCGCGACATCGAACTGCAAGCCGAAACCCAGATGCAGTCGCGGCTGGCCCAGGCGCGCGATGCCGACCAGTCGTTTGACCCGCTCGAATTTGACCGCTTCACCCGGGTGCAAGAGCTCACCCGCATGATGGCCGAGTCGGTGAACGACGTTGCCACGGTGCAGCGCAACCTGCAACGCGCCGTGGAATCCACCGAAGACGGCCTGGTGGCGCAAGCGCGCCAGACCCGTGAGCTGCAGCGCGACCTGCTGCGCACGCGCATGGTTGAATTTGAAGGCATTTCTGAACGCCTCTACCGCGTGGTGCGTCAGGCATCGAAAGAAACCGGCAAGCAGGTGCGGCTGGACATCACCGGTGGCCACATTGAAATGGACCGCGGCGTGCTGGACCGCATGACCGCCGCTTTTGAACACCTGCTGCGCAACAGCGTGGTGCACGGTATTGAATTGCCTGAAACCCGCCTGGCGGCAGGCAAGGCAGCTGAAGGCCGCATTGACATTCGGTTGGCGCAGGAGCTCAACGATGTTTCGGTGGTGTTCCACGACGACGGTGCCGGGCTGGATCTGCCGCGTCTGCGCGAAAAAGCCGAAGCCCAGGGCTTTGTGTTGCCCGGCGCCCAGTTGACCGACGACGCTGCGGCCCAGCTGGTGTTTGCCGCCGGGCTCAGCACGGCGCGCGAGGTGTCTGAGCTGGCCGGCCGAGGCATTGGCATGGACGTGGTGCGCACCGATGTGGTGGCACTGGGTGGCCGCATTGAAACCAGCACCCAGCCAGGCCAGGGCACCAGCTTCAAACTGGTGCTGCCGCTGACCACCGCGGTCACCCAGGTGGTGATGGTGCGCGCGGGCCCGCTCACGCTGGGCGTGCCGTCGAATCTGGTGGAGCTGGTGCGCCGTGTCAGCAGCGATGAGCTGTCTCAGGCTTACGCCAAGGGCAGCCTCACGGTGGGTGGCGAAGAGGTTCCGTTCTATTGGGCGGGTGCGTTGTTGCAGTCGTCGGCGCAGTCGCTGGAGGCCCAGGGCCGCACCTTGCCGGTGGTGATTTTCCGAAGCGCGGCCCAGCGCGTGGCCATGCATGTGGACGAGGTGCTGGGCAACCAGGAAGTGGTGGTGAAGAACCTCGGGCCGCAGCTGTCACGCTTGCCGGGCTTGGCGGGTATGTCGGTGCTCGCTTCGGGTGCCGTGGCGTTGATCTACAACCCGGTGGCGTTGGCCACGGTGTATGGCGCCCAGGTGCGCGAATGGGTGGCCAGCCAGCAGCGGCACGCGCCGCATGTGTCGGGCGATGCTCAGGCCCCGTTGGACATGGCGGTCAACGCGGTGCCGCTGGTGCTGGTGGTCGACGATTCCATCACCGTGCGGCGGGTCACGCAGCGCCTGCTGCAGCGCGAAGGCTACCGCGTGTCACTCGCTGCCGACGGCCTGCAGGCACTGGAGCGCTTGCAGCAAGAGCGGCCCACGGTGGTGCTGTCCGACATTGAAATGCCGCGCATGGACGGCTTCGATCTGGTGCGCAACATCCGAAGCGATCCGCGCCTGTCGGCCTTGCCGGTGATCATGATCACCTCGCGCATTGCCGAGAAGCACCGCGAACATGCGCGCGAACTCGGTGTGGACCACTACCTGGGCAAGCCGTATTCGGAAGACGAGTTGCTGGCGCTGATTGCGCATTACGCCAAGATTGCCGCCGAAGCCTGAACGCGCTCACCGGCATGTCCTCTCTGCTCGGAGGTCGGCCCACAAGAAAAACCCCGGTCACCGTGCCGGGGTTTTTGTTGAGGCGATCCACCGCAGGGCCGCCCCAAGGTGGATCAGCCCCTTTGGGGGCAGCGACCCGCTTAGCGGCGGAGCGTGGGGGCTAACCGACTTTGCCCGGTTTTTTGACCACCGCGTAGCGCAGCAGCGTGCGCTCGCGTGCCTCGGCGTGGTCTACCACCGGCGCCGGGTAGTGCGTGCCCAGCACCACACCCGCACTGGCCATTTCGATTTCGTTGGCTTTCCAGGGCGCGTGAATGGCAGCGTCGGGCAGCGCAGCCAGCTGCGGCAGGTAGCGCCGGATAAATTTACCGTGCGGGTCAAACTTTTCGCTCTGCGTGACCGGGTTGAAGATGCGGAAATAGGGCTGGGCGTCGCAACCACTGGAGCTGGCCCACTGCCAGCCGCCGTTGTTGGCGGCCAGGTCAAAGTCGATCAAGTGTTCGGCGAAATAGCGCTCGCCCCAGCGCCAGTCAATACCCAGGTCTTTCACCAGAAAACTGGCCACCACCATGCGCAGGCGGTTGTGCATATAGCCGGTCTGGTTGATCTGGGCCATGGCGGCGTCCACCAGCGGGTAGCCGGTGCGCCCCTCGCACCAAGCGGCAAACAGCGCCTTGCCATGCTTGCCGTGTTCAAACTTGATGTGGTCGTATTCCGGCTTGAAGGCCTTGTCCACCACATGCGGAAAGTTGGCCAGCACCTGGTGGTAAAAGTCGCGCCAGATCAATTCAGACAGCCAGGTGCTGGCGCCAGCCATGCCCTGCAAGTGCATCTGGTAGGCCACGGACGCAATCTGCCGCACGGAGATGGTGCCAAAGCGCAGGTGCACGCTGAGGTAGCTGGGGCCTTTGACGGCGGGGAAATTGCGGGCCTCGTCGTAGCGGTCGATGCGCTGCACGAAGTCTTCAAACAATTGGTGGGCGCCGCTTTCACCGGTGGGCATGGGCAGCTGGCTCAGGTTGGTCTTCTCAAACCCGATGTCGCTCAGCTGCGGCACGGGCACAGCCCATTGCGCGGGCACGGCCGCCAGCGACTTGGCGTAGCGCGCCACCGGGTAAGGCTTCAGGTGGTAAGGCGTGAGTTGCTTGAACCAAGCATTTTTGTACGGCGTGAACACACCAAAGGCGTGGCCGGCCTGGGTCAGCACCTCGCGGCGCTCAAAGATCACGTGGTCTTTGTGGCTGTGCAGCAAGATGCCCGCGTGGGCCAGCGTGCCAAAAATGTGGGCGTCGCGGGCCAGCGCGGCGGGCTCGTCGTCGTGGTTCGCAAAAACTGCCTGCACCTGCAGCTGCTGGGCCAGCGCTGGAATGGCCGTCAGCGCCTGGTCGTTCAGCACGATCAGGCCCACGTCTTCGGCGCCGTTCGCTCGGCCCATGGCGCGCAAATTGGCGTCCAGTTCCACCAGCGACTCGCGGATGAATTCCACCCGGCGGTCGGCGCGGGGCAGCGGGTTCAGAATGTCGGTGTCGAACACGAACACGCACCACACTTGGCGGCACACCTTGAGCGCGTGGTAGAGCGCGGCGTTGTCTTGCGCACGCAGATCGCGGCGGAACCACATCAGCCCTTTGGTGTAGGTGTTCATGGGAGGCAGTCGAATGTCGGCACGGCCGTGCGCGGTGGGGTGGGCGGCTTAAAATGACCGCATGTCTGCTGATTTTGCCCCCATCAATCTGACCAATCACTTTCTGATTGCGATGCCCGGTCTCAGCGACGAGCTATTTGGCCGCAGCGTGGTGTTCATGTGTGAACACAGCGAACGTGGCGCGCTGGGTCTGGTGATCAACAAACCCAGCGACATTTTGTTGCCCCGGTTGTTTGAAAAAGTGGACCTGCCCATGGGCCGTGACGACCTGGCCTTGCAGCCGGTGTTTCAAGGTGGCCCGGTGCAAACCGAGCGCGGCTTTGTGCTGCACGAAGCCATTGAGGGCGGTGAGGGCGAGTCGGTTTACGCCTCCACGCTGTCCATTCCCGGCGGGCTGGAAATGACCACTTCCAAAGACGTGCTCGAAGCCATGGCGTCGGGCGCGGGGCCGCGCAAGGTTTTCGTGACGCTGGGCTATGCGTCCTGGGCGCAGGGGCAGCTGGAGTCGGAGATCACCGAAAACAGCTGGCTCACCGTGGAGGCCGACCCGAGCCTGATTTTTGACGCGCCGGTGGCCGAGCGCTACGAGCGGGCCATGGCCCTGCTTGGCTTGCAGCCCTGGATGCTGTCGCCCGACGCGGGCCACGCATGAGCCTGGCTGCCCCCATGCCAGTCTCGCCCCAGGTGCCCGCACGCTGCCAACGTTTTCTGGCTTTTGACTACGGTCTCAAGCGCACCGGGGTGGCCAGCGGCAACCGCTTGACCGCCACGGCAACCCCGCAAGCCACCATCAAAGCCGAGGGCGACGCACGCCTGGTGCAGATTGCTGCGCGCATCCGGGAATGGCAGCCCGATGCCCTGGTGGTCGGCGTGCCGTACCACCCCGACGGTGCCGCGCACGAAAACACCGCCCGAGCGCTGAAGTTTGCCCGGCAGCTGCGTGGCCGCTCGGGTCTGCCGGTGTTTGAGGTGGACGAGCGCTACAGCACCACCGAAGCCCATGCCCTGGGCGCCAAGGACGCCGACGCCGCGTCGGCCTGCATCATCCTGGAACAGTTTTTGAGGAGTTTGTCTTGACCCAATCGATCCAGCTGGACGCGGAAGCGCTCTACACCGAGCTCTTGCGTGGCGTGAAAAAGCTCATTGCGGCCACGCCGCAACCGCTGTATCTGGCGGGCATCACATCGGGTGGTGCCTGGCTGGCCATGCGCCTGCAAAAAGACCTGGGACTTGAGGGCGACGCCGGTGTGATTTCATCGAGCATGCACCGCGACGACTTTGCCAAGCGCGGCCTGGCGCTCAGTGCGCAGACCATGCTGCCATTTGACGTGAACGGCGCCCATGTGTTGCTGGTGGACGATGTGCTTTACACCGGGCGCACGCTGCGCGCCGTGATCAACGAATTGTTTGACTACGGCCGGCCTGCCAGCGTGAAGCTGGCGGTGCTGGCGGACCGTGGCGGGCGCGAACTGCCCATTGAGGCCAATGTGTGCGCCGCCACGCTGAATTTGCCCGAAGACCAGTCACTCGAACTCGCGCGCGACGAGAGCGGGCGTCTGAGCTTCGTGCTGGAAAGAAAGGAGGCCTGACCGTGCCACGCAATCCCCAGCTCAACAAAAACGGCGAGCTCATTCACTTGCTGTCCACCGAAGGGTTGTCGCGCGACATCCTCACCAACATCCTGGATACCGCCGGCAACTTCGTGAGCGTGAGCAACCGCGAGGTGAAAAAGGTGCCGTTGCTACGCGGCAAGAGCGTGTTCAACCTGTTTTTCGAAAACAGCACCCGCACCCGCACCACGTTTGAAATTGCCGCCACGCGCCTGAGCGCCGACGTGATCAACCTCGACATTGCGCGGTCGTCCGCCTCCAAGGGCGAGAGTCTGCTGGACACCATTGCCAACCTGAGCGCCATGGCGGCCGACATCTTTGTGGTGCGCCACAGCGAGTCGGGCGCGCCTTACCTGATTGCCCAGCACGTCGCTCCGCATGTGCACGTGGTCAACGCGGGCGACGGCCGCCACGCGCACCCCACGCAGGGCCTGCTGGACATGTACACCATCCGGCACTACAAAAAAGACTTCACCCAGCTGTCGGTGGCCATCGTGGGTGATGTGCTGCACTCGCGCGTGGCGCGCTCGGACATCCACGCGCTGACCACCCTGGGCTGTCCGGACGTGCGCGTGGTCGGCCCGCGCACCCTGGTGCCGAGCGACATGTCGCACATGGGCGTGCGCGTGTGCCACACACTGGAAGAAGGCATCAAAGACTGCGACGTGGTGATAACCCTGCGCTTGCAAAACGAGCGCATGAGCGGCGCGCTGCTGCCGTCCAGCCAAGAGTATTTCAAAAGCTTTGGCCTCACGCCTGAGCGCCTGCACTGGGCCAAGCCCGACGCCATCGTGATGCACCCAGGCCCGATCAACCGGGGCGTGGAAATTGATTCGGCCGTGGTGGATGGCCCGCAAAGTGTGATCTTGCCGCAGGTGACTTTTGGCATCGCCGTGCGCATGGCGGTGATGGGCATCGTTTCCAGTCACGATGCATGAGCAAGGCCTCCACACTCCGCCGCTGCGCGGGTCGTTGCCCCCCGAGGGGGTTGGCCTTGCTTGGGGCGGCCCTGCGCTGCGGCCGCACGCTTTCAGAGAGAGAGTTCAACCTATGAAAATCCTGATTCAGAACGGCCGCGTCATGGACCCGGCCACCGGACGCGACGAACCGGCCGATGTGGCGATTGCCGCTGGACGCATCATCGCCATGGGTCAGATCGCGCCCGACTTTCAGCCCAACCGCACCATCGATGCCCGCGGTTGCGTGGTGGCGCCTGGCCTGGTGGACTTGTCGGTGCGGCTGCGCGAGCCCGGCCAGGAACACGCCGGCATGCTGGAGAGCGAAATGGCGGCGGCCGTGGCCGGTGGCGTCACGTCGCTGGTGTGCCCGCCCGACACCGACCCCGTGCTCGACGAGCCGGGCCTGGTGGACATGCTCAAGTTTCGTGCTGAAAAACTGCACCTGGCGCGCGTGTTCCCGCTGGGCGCGCTCACACGCGGGCTCAAGGGCGAGGTGCTGACCGAAATGGCCGAGCTCACCGAGTCCGGCTGCATTGGTTTTGGCCAGGCCGAGGTGCCCATCGTCAACGTGCAGGTGCTGCAGCGTGCGCTGCAATACGCGGCCACCTTTGGCTACACCGTGTGGCTGCGCCCGCAAGACTTCTGGCTCGGCAAGGGCGTGGCCGCCAGCGGTCCGCTGGCCACGCGGCTGGGTTTGTCGGGCATTCCGGCAGCCGCCGAAACCATTGCGCTGCACACCTTGTTTGAGCTCATGCGCGCGGTGCAGGGCAAGCCCGCGGGCAGCCCGGGTGCGAGGGTGCACCTGTGCCGCATCAGCAGCGCGGCCGGCTTGGCCCTGGTGCGCCAGGCCAAGGCCGAAGGTCTGCCCGTGACCTGCGATGTGAGCGTGCACAACCTGCACCTGATCGACGTGGACATTGGCTTTTACGACAGCCGCCTGCGCCTGCAGCCACCGGTGCGCCAGCAGCGCGACCGCGACGCGCTGCGTGCGGGGCTGGCCGACGGCACCATCGACGCCCTGGTGTCCGACCACAACCCGGTGGACAGCGATGCCAAGACACTCCCGTTTGCCGAAGCCGAACCCGGAGCCACCGGCGTGGAACTGCTGTTGGGCCTGGCCTGCAAATGGGCGCAGCAAGACGGCCACAGCCTCATGCAAGCGCTGACTGTGCTCACCCGTGGCCCGCAGGCGGTGCTGGGGGCCAGCCTGGGTACGTTGCAGGCCAGCGTGGGCCGCCTGGCGGTGGGCGGTGTGGCCGACCTCTGCGTGTTCGACCCCAGCCAAGGCTGGACGGTGCAGCGCGGCGCGCTGCGCAGCCAGGGCAAGCACACGCCTTTTGAAGGCCACGAATTGCCGGTCTCCGTGCGTGCCACGCTGGTGGGTGGGCAATTTGCCCACCAGGCTGCGGGCACCGATCAGGCTTTTGCTGCGTGAGCCGCCTGCGCGCCACCGGGCGCGCACTGCGTGCCGTGGGCCACGTGGTGCGCGGGCTGTGGATCATCCGCAGCGAGTTTGCCCAACTCACGCCCGCCCAAACCCAGTTGCACGTACGCGAATGGTCGCGCCAGATGCTGTGCATCATGGGCGTGGAGTTGTTGGTGCGCGATACACCGCCCGGCACAGGCCCGGCGCTGCTGGTGGCCAACCATGTGTCGTGGCTCGACATTTTGGTGATGAACGCCGCACACCCGGCCCGCTTTGTCTCCAAGGCCGACGTGAAGCACTGGCCCGTGTTGGGCTCGCTGATCACCGGCGCCGGCACGCTCTATATTGAGCGCGAAAGCCGGCGCGACGCCATGCGCGTGGTGCACCACATGGCCGAGCGGCTGCAGGCACAGGACACGCTGGCGGTGTTCCCCGAGGGCACCACAGGTGACGGCCGCACGCTGCTGCCTTTTCATGCCAACCTGTTTCAGGCGGCCATTGCAGCCCAGGCACCGGTGGTGCCGGTGGCCTTGCGGTTTGTGGATGGCGCGAGCGGACAGCGCAGCGACGCCCCGGTGTTCATTGGTGACACCACGCTGATCGCGTCCATCTGGACCACACTGCGCGCCAGCAGCCTGCAGGCCGTGGTGGCCTATGGCGAGCCACAGACCCACGATGGCCGTGACCGCCGGGCCTGGGCGCAAGACCTGCGCACCGAGGTGGAGCGCCTGCTTGAGGCGCCCCCAAGCGCCCGCTGAAGCGCCAGGTTTCAGGCTTTCATGCGCTGCAGCATCAGTTCGGTGTTGGCCTTGCGGTCAGCGCCCACCTGTTGCACCGTGGCGCGCTCGCCCAGGCGCTTCAAATAGTCTCGCACCGGCAGATCGGCCAGAAAGTCGCGCCCGTAGATGATTTTGGTGGCGCTGCTCACCAGCGGCAGGTGCACCAGCGCGGCGCAGTCGGCCAGGGTGAAAGTGTCGCCCGCAATGAAGGGTGAAAACTGGGTCAGCTTGGCAAAGGCCGCCACGTTTTTTTCCAGTTGCTGGCCCGTCTTTTCCTTGGCGCTGTCGCTCACCTTGCCGCCAAAAAACGCTTCGGGGTACAGGTTGCGCGCCACCAGCTCCAGGTGCAGTTCGAGGTAGCGCAGCAGCTCGCGCACTTTGGCGGCTGCAAAGGGGTCGGCGGGCAGCAGCGGGTGCTGCGGGTATTTGGCCTCAATGTATTCCAGCATCACCGTGGATTCGCACAGCGTGCCTTCGTCGGTTTTCAGGTAGGGCACCTTGCCCAGCGGGCTGGCGGCGGTGTCGGTCTGGCCGACCCAGGCCAGCTCTTCTTCAAACGGCACGCCTTTTTCGAGCAGGGCGAGTTTGACCTTGTTGTAGTAGTTGCTGGCCGCGAATCCGCAGAGGGTGAGCATGGGGGAGTCTCCGTTGGTTTGGGGGTGGCTGCATGGTAGCGACGAGGGGTCTGTGGGTACGTCGCGCAGGCAACAGAGGCGCCCCGCGTGCACCTGCTCGTGGCGGCTGATAGACTTGTGGAATGTCTTTCATGCGTGTTTACCGCCGTTTCACCGTTGGGCTGGCAATGCTGGCCATGGTGCTCGGCGTGCTCGCGCCCACGGTGGCGCAAGCGGTGGTGAGCGCGTCTGGCCAGGCCCAGTGGGTTGAGGTGTGCAGCACGAGCGGCATGGTGTGGGTCAAGGCCGACGGCGGTGCCGAACTGGGCGCGCCAAGCGAGGCACCCTCGAACCCCATGGGAGACATGTCGGAGTCTTGCCCGTGGGGCACCCTGCATGGCGGTGCTGCTGGCGCACCCGGCAGAGCATTGGCCTTTGTTGGCCCCTTCCTGAGCGCCGAGCCCCCGCCGGCCTTCCTGTTCTTCGCCACGATCTCGGGTGTGTGGGCCGTTGCCCACGCCCGCGCACCCCCCGCTGCTTCCTGAAATCACCCGGTTCGCAGACCCTGTAGCAAGGGGTTGCGCGTGTTTATGGATTTTCAGGAGGCCGCATGCCTCATGGTTTGTTTTCGGTGGTCGTTGCGCCTGCACGGCGTGCCATTGCCTTGGGTTTCACGGCGGCAGTGTGTCTGGGTCTCAGCGGCCTGCTGACGGCTTGCGGGCCCGCGTCGAGTGCTTCACAAGCACCGGCTTTCAAAGGCATTGACGTCACGGGGGCGGCCTACGGCCGACAACTGGCGCTGACCGACATGACCGGGCAGCCCCGCACACTGGCCGACTACCGCGGCAAGGTGCTTATGCTGTATTTCGGGTTTGTGCAATGCCCCGACGTGTGTCCCACTGCGCTGGCCCGGGCCTCAGAGGTGATGCAGCAGCTGGGGCCCGATGCGGCACAGGTGCAGTTGTTGTTCGTCACGGTGGACCCCGAGCGCGACACGCCCGCCTTGTTGCGCGAGTACATGGCGGCATTCGATCCGGCCTTCATGGCGCTCACCGGAGACGCTGCCGCCATCCAGGCCGCCGCCAGCGAGTTTCGTGTGTATTTCAAAAAAATACCGACCGGCAGCAGCTACACCATGGACCACACCGCGTTGACGTACCTGCTCGACCGAACCGGCCACATTCGGGTGGCGCTGCGCCATGAACAAACCGCAGCCGACTACACCGCCGACATACAAAAGCTGCTGGCCGAAAAACCGGTTTAGCCAGCCTTTTTCTACAGCCTGATTGCACTTTGCGTTTTTATTTCCCCACCTTGTTACCCACTTTTTAACTGGAGTTCCCATGAAAAAACTGCTCGTCACCGCCTTGCTCACCCTCACCGCCAGCGCTTGGGCGCAAACCACCGTGAAGGTGGAAGACGCGTGGGTGCGTGGCACCGTGTCCACACAAAAAGCATCGGGCGCCTTCATGCGCCTCACCCCATCGGCCAACGCACGGCTCGTATCGGCCAGCTCGCCGGTGGCGGGGGTGGTGGAAATTCACGAAATGGCGATGGAAAACGACATCATGCGCATGCGCCAAGTCCCCGGTCTGGACCTGGCCGCTGGCCGCACCCTGGAGCTCAAACCCGGTGGCTACCACGTGATGCTGATGGACCTCAAGCAACAACTCAAGGGTGGCGAGAGCGTGCCTATCACCCTGGTGTTTGAAGACGACGCCAAAAAACGCTTTACGCAAGAAATCAAAGCGCCGGTGACCGCACTGGGTGGTGGCAATGCACCGATGCCCATGAAGGCGGGCGAGCACAAGCACCACTGAATATGTCGTCCATTTTCTTGTCCCTATTTATACGGAGGAAACCATGCACCACACACTGAACACCCTGCGCCAGGGTGCCATCGTGCTGGCCTTGTTGGCCGCCACCGGTTTCTCACTGGCCAAAAGTGTGCCGGGCGATGCGGCCCTTCCTGTGGTGGAGCTGATGCCGCTCACCATGCGCTACGAGGTCGACCTCAGGTTGAGCGCCGAGCAGATCCAGGCGTTGGCTGACTACCGCCAGCAGGCTATGCCGGGCCGCCTCGGCGTGCAAAAAAAGATCGTGGCGTTGCGCGGTGAGTTGCGCATGGCCATGCTGGGCAACAAGCCCGCTGCCGAGCGCGAGGCGCTGATGCAGCAGATTGCCGAGGCTGAAGTGGAGCATTTCAAGGGCCGCGATCGCTGTGTGGAAGCTCTGCGCAAGATCCTCAGCGCCGAGCAGTTTGCGCAACTGAGCAAGCTGTACCTGGACGGTCTGCGCTGATCGTTTGTCGGTTGTTTTGATCTGCTGATGCACGCATGTCCTCACCCTTGATGCGCACCCTGACGCGCGGCCTGCTGGTCGCGATGCTGCTCGCTGTGCTCGCGCCTGGCATTTCGCGAGCACGGGCTAGCACGCGGGTGGTCGGTGACTGGGTCGAGGTCTGCACCGCCGAAGGCCTGCAGTGGGTGCAACTGGGGGCGCAGGCGCTGCCCACCGAGCCAGACCACGCGGGCGATCTGCGCCACGCGCTGGACTTTTGCGGCCATTGCGCTTTGGCGGCGGAGCGCTTTGCACCGCTGCTGCGCCGCTTGCCGGCTTTGCCTGCGGAGGGTGGTTTTTGGGCACCGCCCGCTTTCCTCACGATCACGCCGTCTGTGCTGAACGCGCCCAGCCCGGGCGCTCGTGGTCCGCCGCTGCTGAGCTGAACCTTCGCTGCGGACCCGCTGGGGTTCGCTGGTTCGTTGGCCTGGCGCACACGCCGGGCCGGTCTCAGGAGCATTTCATGACATCCGCGTTTTCTTCTGTCGAATTGGTTTGTGCCAGCCAGCAACCGGTTTTTTTGGCGGGCGAGTCGGGCTCGGTGTGGCGCGTGGTCCAGGGCATTGTGCGTCTGGATCGCCACAGTGGCCCTGTCTGCCAGCCGGTCCAGCTGGCGTTGCCCGGTGATCTGATTGGTATGGAGGCCCTGTGCGGCCAGCCTTACCAGCTCAGCGCCAGTGCGTTCACCCCCTGTCGGCTGGAGGCCGTGCCGTCTGCTGCTGACACGGCGCCGCAGCCCTTGCTGCAACAGGCCTTGCTGCAGCACATGCACCGCAGTCAGGACATGGCGCAGCTGCGCACCGGTAGCGTGTTGCATCGGCTCACCCATCTGCTGGTGCTCATGGGGCTGGATGTGCCGCCCTTTGGTCGCCCGCAGGGGAACGGTGCAGATGCCGTTCGCCAGGCGCTGCCTGCACTGCGCGAGGTTGCTCTGCTGGTCGATGCCAAGACCGAAACCGTCTGCCGGGCCCTGGCGCAACTGCTGCCGCCGCGCAGCCGAAAAGGCGGGCCGGTGCGCGCTGTGCGCGACTGGTCGGCCGCCGCACCAGGCCGTCTCGCCAGCGCTTGGGCCAGCACTGCCGTGCCGCTTGGGGCTGCGGCGTGAGGTGAAGCGCGCTGTGGTCGGGCCTTGGGCTGGCTTCAGCCCGTCAGTGCCCCGCCGGCGCAGGCGGGTGGCGTGCCACACCTGGGGCCGGCGCCGACGTGGCCGTTGCGCCGCGCGCAAACGTGACCACGTGGTCCACCTCGGCGCGGATGCCGATCCATTCGCCTACCGCGTGGTTGTGGTGGGAAGGCACGTGGGTCATCAGCGTTTCGCCGCTGTTCAGGCGCAGCGTGTAGAGAAACTCGGAGCCGCGAAACGCCTTGCGGATGATCTGCGCCTTCACTGGCGCATGGTCGTCGTGCACGATGTCATCGGCTCGCAACAGCACGTCGCACAGGCCCGCCTCGTAGGCGCTGGGCAGGGGGCATTCGTCCACATCTTTCAGGGCACCCAGCGGGGTTTGCACCGACACCTCGTTGCCCACCAGTCGAATCTGTGCCGGCGCAAACACGCCGTGGCCAATGAATTCGGCCACGAAGCGGGTGGCGGGGCGGTGGTAGAGCGCATAGGCGTCGTCCCACTGGTGCAGGTGGCCTTCATGCATCACGCCGATCACGTCGCCAATGGCAAACGCTTCCAGCTGATCGTGGGTGACGAACAGCGCCGTGGCTCCGGCGGCTTTCAAAATGGCGCGCACTTCGTGGGCCAGGCGCTCGCGCAGGTCCACGTCCAAGTTGGAAAACGGTTCGTCCAGCAACAGCAGGCGCGGGTTGGGAGCCAGTGCGCGGGCCAGGGCCACGCGCTGCTGTTGCCCGCCCGACAGCTCGTGCGGAAAGCGGCTTTGCATGCCGTCCAGCCCCACCAGCTTGAGCACTTCGGCCACCCGGTGGTCGCGCTCGGCGCGGGGCAGGCGGTGGATGCCGAAGGCCACGTTGCGCCCCACGTCGAGGTGGGGGAACAGCGCGTAATCTTGAAACACCATGCCAATGCGGCGTTCTTCGGCCGGCATGTGGTGCAGGCCGTCGCTCACGGTTTCGCCTTGCAGGGTGATGCTGCCGCTGCTGGCGCGCTCCAGCCCGGCCACGGCGCGCAGCAGGGTGGTTTTGCCGCAACCCGACGGGCCAATGAGCACGCCGATGTCGCCTGCGCGCAAGCCCAACGACACACCGTCCACCGCCGCTTGCGGCTGGCCGGGGTATTGCACGCTGAGGTGGGAGACGTTCAGGAACATGGGTCTTATTGTAGATAACTACAATTCTCATTTGTGTTGATGTGGGTCAACCGCCTCCCAGCGCCTTGTTGGTTGGCGGCGTGCCCCCACCAGCGGTCACTTTTTAACTTCGTTCTGCCCATGCTGCGCTGGTTGGCTCTGGCTTCTTTGATGCTGTTTGCACTGTTGCTCACGCTGCCGGTGCTGTCGCTGGGCGGGTCGTGGCTGCAGTTTGACGCCGCCGCCCGCGACGTGCTGAGCCAGATGGCGCAAACGGTGCTGCCGGAGTACGCGCTCACCACCGTGCTGCTGTGCGTGAGCGTGGCGGTGGGTGTGGCGGTGGTGGGCATGGGCACGGCCAGCGCGGTCACCTTGTTTGATTTCCCTGGCCGGCGTATTTTTGAATGGGCGCTGCTGCTGCCGCTGGCCATGCCGGCCTATGTGGTGGCCTACGCCTACACCGACTTTCTTCAGTTCAGCGGGCCGCTGCAAGTGGGCTTGCGCGATGCCTTTGGCTGGCGCGGGCGCGTGTTTCCTGAAATTCGCAACACGCCCGGCGCGGTCTGGGTGTTTACCTTTTCGCTGTACCCGTATGTGTATTTGCTGGCGCGCACGGCCCTGACCGAGCGCGCCGCGCAGCTGATGGAGGCCGCGCGCTTGCTGGGTGCCCCGTTGTCGCGCCGCATCCGCGAGGTGGCCTTGCCGCTGGCGCGCCCCGCCGTGGCGGCGGGCGTGGCGCTGGCGCTCATGGAAACCCTGGCCGACTTCGGTGTGGCCAGCTATTTCGGCATCCAGACCTTCACCGCTGGCATTTACAAAGCCTGGCTGGCGATGGACAACCGGTCTGCCGCCGCCCAGCTGGCCACCATGCTGCTGGCCACCGTGGCGCTGTTGTTGTGGCTGGAGCACCGGGCCCAGAAGCGCATGCGTTTTTCCACCTTGCGCGGCCAGCGCGCGGGCAGCACCGAAGCCCAGCCGGTGCGCTTGCGCGGCGGGCGCGCCGCCATGGCGGTGCTGGTGTGTGTGTTGCCCATCTTGTTTGGCTTTGTGTTGCCGGTGCTCTTCATGCTGCGCCCGCTCATTGGCGGCTGGGACGATCTGCCCTGGACCGCCTTTGTGCAGTGGTCGCGCAACAGTGTGTGGCTGGCCGGGCTCAGCGCAGCGCTGGCCACCGCGCTGGCGCTGGCGCTGGCGTTTGCGGTGCGCGCCCGCCCGAGCGCAGCCACCCGTGGCGTGGTGCAGCTGGCCAGCCTGGGCTACGCGGTGCCGGGCGCGGTGATCGTGGTGGGCATTTTGCTGCCGGTGGGCTGGGTGCAAATGGTGCGGCCCGAGTCCAGCGTGGGGTACTGGATCACGGCCACGGCGCTGGGCATTGTGTGGGCGTATCTGGTGCGCTTCACAGCGGTGGCCTTGCAGTCGGTGCAAAGCGGGTATGCCCGCATACCGGCCAGCCTGGACGATTCGGCCCGCATGCTCGGCACCACCGGCCTGGGCCTGGCCGCGCGGGTGCACTGGCCGCTGCTGAAGCGATCCACCGCCGCCGCTGCGTTGCTGGTGTTTGTGGACGTGATGAAAGAACTGCCGGCCACGCTGGTGCTGCGCCCGTTCAACAGCGACACGCTGGCCGTGGTGACTTACCAGCTGGCGCGCGACGAGCGCCTGGGCGAAGCCGCGCTGCCCGCGCTCACCCTGGTGCTGGTGGGTCTGGTGCCTGTGATGCTGCTGAGCCGCACCCTGCGCCAGCGCTGATGCCCGTGGCCGGGCGCCGGTGACCGGCCCCCAGCGCGGTCTGCACACCGCCCAAGCCGCAAATAAGCGCCGTGTTTCCGTGTTTCTTTTGTTAATGCTTTTGCGCAGCGTGCCGATACGCTTAAGACCGAATGCAATACAAAAGGAAGCGCGCCATGGGTAAAAAGGGACTGCGGTTGGTCAATTGGACGTTGTGGCGGCCTGCTGCCAACATCATGCGGGGCCTGCGCTTTCCGGGCAAGATGGCGCTGATTTCAACGGCCTTTTTGTTGCCTATGGTGTGGCTGCTGGCGGGCTTTTTGGCCGGCGAGCGCAAAGATCTGGCCTTCGTGGCGAACGAGCGCCAGGGCGTGCTGTATGCCCAGCAGGTTTATGGCTTGATGCAGGCTTCTGACGACTGGCGCTACGCCGCCCGCAGCCAGGCGCTGGGAGATTCGGCGCAGGCGGTGGAGCCTGTGCGCCAGCGTTTCGAAGCCCAGCTGACCCAGGTTCGCCAGCTGCACACGCAGATGGGGAGGCCCTGGGGTTTGGAGGCCGAATGGGCGCAGATTGATGAGGCGCTGGCTGGCGTTCGAAACACGCCTCAAGCCACGCCCACAGAGGTCTACACCGCCATGACGGCGCTTTCCCGCCAGCTCAGCCAGTTGCTGGCCAGCGTCACCGACCGCTCCGGCCTGGCTTTGGATCCCGAGCTGGCTTCTTACTACCTGATGAGCGCCACGCTGATGCGCGCCCCCGAGGTGATTCGCCGCACCGGTGAGCTGCGCGGCCTGGCCGCCAGCGCGTTGCGTGCCGGTGCGCTGGAGCCGGTGCAAGCGGCCCGCATGGGCGAGCTGCGTGCGCTCATGGCGCACGAACTGGGCAACGCCAAAACAGAGCTGGCCAAGGTGCAGGCGGCCGAGCCGGCGCTGGCCAAAAACCTGATGCGGGACGCCGTGGCTGCCACCGACGCTTATGTGCAAACGCTGGCGCAGCTGTTTGCGCCGGGCGCGTTGCAGGTGCAGGGCGATGCGCCCGCCTTTGTGGCCCAGGCCAACCGGACCCTGGACACCCAATACCAGCAGGTGCAGAACAACCTGTCGGTGCTGGACCAGCTCCTGCAGCAGCGCGAGCAGAGCCTGCTCAACCAGCTCTGGATCACGCTGTCGGTGGCGGTGGTGGGCTTGTCGCTGGCGGTGTTTTTGGCCATGGGTTTTTACCGCTCCATGTTTGGTGGCTTCAAGGTGCTGCGCCGCCACCTCATGGCCATCAGCATGGGGGACTTGCGCGCCCAGATCGACAGCAAAGGCCGGGACGAGGTGAGCGACCTGCTGCGCGAGGTGGGCTTCATGCAGGTCTCGCTGCGCGAAACGGTGCAGCAGGTGCAGGGCGCCAGTGCCGAGGTGTTGGACGCGAGCCAGGAGATTGCCAACGGCACGCGGGACCTGTCCACGCGCACCGAAGCGGCGGCTGCCGCGCTGGAGCAGTCTTCTGCCGCGCTGGAAGAAACCACCTCGTCGGTGGAGCACACGGCCGACTCTGCGCGCCGGGCTTCGGTGATCGCGGTGGACAACGCCCAGGTGGCCGAGCGCGGTGGCGCGGTGATGCAGGAGGTGGTGCAGACCATGGAGCGCATCCAGTCGTCGTCGCGCAAGATCAACGACATCATCGGCGTGATTGACGGGATTGCCTTTCAGACCAACATCCTGGCGCTGAACGCAGCGGTCGAGTCGGCGCGGGCGGGTGAGCAGGGGCGCGGGTTTGCGGTGGTGGCTGCCGAGGTGCGCAACCTGGCCGGGCGCAGTGCTGAGGCGGCCAAGGAAATCAAGCGGCTGATCGCGTCGAGCGTGACCGATGTGGACAGCGGCATGCACGTGGTGCGCACCGCTGGCGACACCATGGGTGAAATCGTCCAGCATGCCGACCAGGTGCGCCAGCTGCTCGACGAGGTGGCCAGCGGCACCCGCGAACAAAGCATGGGCATTGGCCAGATTGGCCAGGCGGTGCAGGAGCTGGACCGCAACACCCAGGCCAACGCCACCCTGGTGGAAGAAACCGCCACCGCAGCCGCCGCGCAACGCACCGCAGCCGTGCGCATGGCCGCGCAGGTGGACGAGTTTCGCCTGCCGGGCGCAGGCGGGCCCAAGGTGCTGGTGGAAGGCATTGACGTGGACAGCATCATTGACGCCCACCGCCAGTGGAAAGTGAAGCTGCGTGACGCCATTGAAAATCGCGACCAGGTCGACACCGCCACCTTGGCGCGGGACGACTGTTGTGCACTGGGCAAATGGATTTATGCGGACGGCCAGCGCTTGAGCGCGCGGCCGAGTTTCACCACCCTGATTTCGCAGCACAAACGGTTTCACCAGGTCGCCGCGGAAGTGGGTGAGCTGATCAACCGGCGCCAGTTCCGTCAGGCCGAAGAAGCTTTGGCACCTGGCACACCGTTTTCAGCCGCTACCGGCGACGTGGTGCTGGTGCTCGCGTCGGCCAAGCGCCTGGGGTTTTAAGGGCGCGCGCGGGCGCGCCGCTCAGCGAATGTCTTCAATGGAAAAACGCTTGTCGGTCACCACCGGCGTGATCAGCCCGTAGCCCTGGTTTTGCCAGTGCACCAGCTCGGTCATGGCCGAAGGCGTCACTTCCACAAAGTCCTGCATGTCGGCCAGTGAGTAGCCAAAATCTTGCAGCGCCAGGCCGCACACCTTGAACTTCACACCCTGGTCGGCGTAGTAGCGCATGCGTTGCACCACAGATTCGTACTTGTCCTCGTTCTGCTTCGCCACGGTCACCAGCTCGGTGCCGTGCAGCACCACGATCACACTCATGTCGTCGTTGAACAGGCTGTAGGGCGCCTCGGTCAGCGGGTTCATGAACGAGCGCAGCCAGTACAAGGCCGCGCCCATCTTGGCCGGGTTGTCCAGGTAAATGTCGAACAAAGCCTTGGGGTTTTTGTAAGGCGTTTGCACAAACCTGGCTTGCGCCTGCGCGCTGGGCGCTAGCAGTGCCATGCCGGCCAGCGCAGCGAGGCAGCAGGCTAGGGCCGTGGCGTTGTTGAAACGGCGGGGAGGGGCGGTGTGCATGCAGTGTCTCCCGGTGGACCCGCGTACGGGTCAGATGTGGTACCACCAACAGGAATCGAACCTGTATCTAGCGCTTAGGAGGCACTCGTTCTATCCATTGAACTATGGCGGCACGCTCTTTTGCCCGCGCGGTACCGGGCGGGGTGACGGGATTGTAAAGGCGTGTTGATGCGTTGGGCGGCGGGCCTTGGCCAAGGCTCAGTCATAGCGCACGGTGAAGATCAGGTCGACCGCGTTTTCTTCCCCGGCACGGGCGCGCAGGGTGAGGTAGCGGGACACGTCGTAGAAGATGGACACGGTGCCCATGGTGCCGGCCAGGCTGCGTTCGTAGGCCAGGTAGAGGTCGCTGGAAATGCGCTTGCCCAGCGTCAGCGCAGCGGCGGCGGTGGTGCCGTCGGCGTTGGTGGCCTGGCCGCGAAAGCCGAGTTCGTCCAGCCCGAGCGAGCTGGCCAGCCCGCGGTCATTGCTGCTGCTGTTGCGGGCCAGCAAGGCCATGGCGGCTTGTTGCAGCACGGCGGCTTCGGCGCCGGCGCCGGTGGCGGGGCGGCCCAGCACCAGCCAGGCGAGTTTTTCGCTGTCGGGCAATTCGGGGTCGGAAAACAGGCGCACCCGTGGGCTCTGGGCGCTGCCGGTGATTTGAACGCCGACGCGCTGGCCGCCGGTGCCTTGCTGGGGGCGCACAGCCAGGATGTCGAGCGTGGGGTCGTCGTAGGGGCCGGTGAAGCGCAGCACGCCGGTTTCGATGCTGAGCTGCTGACCGTAGGCGCGGTAGGTGCCGCTGACGGCGCGCACTTCACCCAGCACCCGCGGCGCCGGCACGGCCGGTGTGCTGCGCACGCTGAGCTGGCCGCTCAGGCGGGTTTGCAGGCCGCGCCCGCGCACTTCAAATTGATCGCCCAGGTCCAGGTCGATCAGCACGTCGGGTTGCACGCGCACGGTGTCGGTGCCTTCGGGGGCGCTGAAGGTGCCGCGCACCACCACGTCGCCGCCGAGGGTGGGGGCGAGTTCGTCGGGCAACACAAAGAGGGCCGAGTCGGTGTTGAGCTGGCCGCGTATTTGCAGCCGAGGCCCTGCGAGCTGGGCGTTGAGCTGGCCCGACAGCGTGAGGCGCCGGTCGGCCCGGTTGGACACCCGCAGCTTGGACGCGGTGGCTTTGAGTTCGATGAAGGGCTGGCGCAACACGCTGCCTTCGACCGCCCGCCACTCGGCGGTGCCTGTGGCTTCCAGCGTGCCGCCTGGCTCGGCGCCGCGCGGGCCTTGCAGGCTGAAGCGCTCGATGGTGACTTTGTCGCCGGCCAGGGTGGCACGCAGCTGGCCGTTGGAAAAAGCAAAACCGTCCACCACCGAGCGCAGGCCGAGCTGGTCGGCCTGCAGAGTGCCGCTCCATTGCGGCGCACCGCGGGTGCCGGCCAGGGCGGCGTTGGCCTGGAGCGTGCCGCGCATGCGCCAGCCGGGCGGCACGAGCGCGGACCACACGCCCACTTGGGGCAACTGCGCGGTGGCCGTGCCGCGCAGGGGGGCGCTGGCGGGCCACCAGCGGTCCAGCGTGCTGGCGCCGCTGGCCGGTGTGCTGCGCAGGCTGAGTTCGGTGCTGAGGTCGGCCGATGCCTGGCCCAGGCGCTCGCTGGCCCAGCGCAGGCTGGCTTGCACGGCGCTGCCCTGGGCGCTGAGGCTGAGCTGGGCCTGCTGTATGCCAGCTTGCAGGCGCTGGCCATTGCTGGCCTGGGCACCATCGGTTTGCACGGTGAGATCGCCACGGCTGCGCTGGAGTGCGGCCGACAGGCGCAGCGGGGTGTTGGCATCGGCCGGCAACAGCACGTCCCAGCGGCCATCAAACACCAGGTTGCCGCTCAGGCCTGCGCGGGTCAGGGGGCCGTTTTTGGCCCCTTCGGCGGTGCCCAGCACCTCCACCCAGGCCAGCGGCAGGTCGCTCAGGCGCCCGCTCGTTTGCAGGGCGCCGGCTTGCCAGACCAGGCTGTCCCAGACGATGCTCAGCGGGGTGGTGCCGAGGTGGGGCGCGGGGGGCTGGCTGGGGGTGGTGCGGCGCACGGCGGGCAGCAGCTGCAGGCGCCCTGCGCCCGCGTCCAGGCGCAGGCCCTGTGCGGTGGTTTGCCATTGCAGAGCCAGGGGCTGGTTGTTTTGCAAGGTCCAGTCGGTGACGCGGTCGTTGCGCGACGCATCGCTCACGCGCAGCTGCAGGCGGCTCAGGTCGAGCCGGCCTGTTTGCCAGCTGGCGGCGCCGCTTGGGCCTGGCTTGCTGCTTTTCAGCTGCCCCTGGGTGTCCAACGCGCCGCTCCAGGGCGCCTGGGATGCTGTGCCTTGCGCGCTCAGTTGCAGATCGTCCAGGCGGCCGTCGGCTTGCAGCCGCCAGGCGCTCAGGGTGATGCTGGCGGTGGGGGCGGCCTGGCCTGTGCTGTCGCTGCGGCGTGTGCCCGGCTGCAGCACCAGCCGGGGTATGTTGAGTGCGGCTTGCATCTTGGGCAGTGGTGCCACGGTGCCCACGGGTGCCGCTGCGGGCGCGAGGTAGCCCAAAGCGCCCAGGCCGCCTTGCCACTGGGCCGTGAGGTTGGCGCTGCCTTGTGCGGCCAGGCCGGGCTGGGTGTCGAGCCAGGCGCGCAGGGGCGGGCCCACCACGGGCAGGGTTTGCAGACCGCGCACCCAGGCGAGCAGGCGGGCGGCGTCGTCGAGTTGCAAGCGGCTGTTGCCCTCGCCTGCGCTGTGGGCCAGCAGGCCCTGCCATTGCGCTTGTGCACCGGGCACCTGCAGGGCGAGCTGGCCCTTGAACTGGCGGCTGGCGGTGTCGAACTGCCCGCTGGTTTGGAGCTGCGCGTCGGCCATGCTGATCTGGGCGTCACGCAGGTCCAGCAGGCCTTGGGTCGGGTTTCCTGGTTTGGGTTGCCAGCGGCCCTGCGCCCGCACCTCGCGCAGACGCAGCCCGGCCAGCTGCGTGCCGGCGGGCTGGCGGCCACTGGGTTGAATGAGGGCGTTCAGGTCAATCGTTTCCTGGCCGTTGCCCGACGCGGCGGTGCGGGCGGTGAGGCTGCCGTCCAGGGCCGCAGGCGCCAGCGTGCTCCACAGCAGCGCGGGGTTGATACCGCTCAGGCGCAGGTCACCTTGCCAGGCGTCGCCCGCTGGGGTTGGGGCCGTTGGTGTCGTGGTGGTGGTGCGGGGCACCGGCGGCGTGCCCGTGCTGCCCAACTGCACTTGGGCCTGGCCTTGCAAGCGCCCGCCACCGAGTTGGGCGTCCAGGTTGGAAACGGTCCAGCGGGTGCCTTGCTGTTCCACGTCGGCTTGCAAGCTTTGCAGTGGCAGGCGCTGGCGGTCGGCGGGTCCGCTGAGCGCGTTGCTCAGGCGCACGGTGGCGCGCCAGGCGTCGCCATCGGGTTGCGCCTGCAGCGTGCCCGAGAGCGCGGTCACTGGCGCATCGGGCCACAGGGTGGCGAGGTTGAGCTGGTGCGCGGTGGCGTCGGCGCGGGCCAGCGGTTGCGTGGCCCAGGGCATGACCTGGGCATGCGCCACCAGCGTGGGTGTGGCGCTCGGGGCGGTGGTCGATAGGGGTGCCACGCCCGACTGGGTGTGCACACGCGCTGTCACGTCCAGCGTGGCGCTGAGCCCGCTCAGAAAGCCACGGGCCTGCGCGGTGGCTTGCAGGGTGATGCTGCTGCCACCGGGCACGCTGGTTTGTACGTCGCCTTGCACGTCCAGCGTGAGCGGCATGGGCGTTTGTGCCCCCAGCGCGGCCTGCAGGCGGTAGCGCCCGCCCGCTACTTGTAGCGACTCCAGCGTGAGCCGGTGGGCCTCGGCCATGCCGGGTGCCGGTGGCGTGTCGGTGCGGCCGTAGCGGTAAATGCCTTTGACCGCCCGCAGGTTCAGGGGTTGTGCGCCGTTGAGCACCAGTTCGTCCACCGACCAGGGCAGGGTAAGCGCCAGCGGCAAGGTGAGCGCCTGCAGTGGTTCGGTGGGGCTGGGCGGGCGCTGGTCGGTGATGTCCAGCCGCTCGATGTCGAGCGCATCCACATGCAGGCCGCGGCCCAGCGCGGCGTCGATCCACAAGCGGGGTCCGAGGCTCACACGCACGTCGGTGGCCTTGACCGACAAGCCGGCTCGCGACCACTGCAAATGCGCAATCTGGCCACCGGCGCGCAGGCTGCCCTGCACACCGGTAGCGGTCAGCACGCCGGTGCTGCCCGCACGGGGCTCGGTGTAGGCCTGGGCCCAGGCCAGGGTTTGGGCCAGCGAGCCCGGTGTGGCGGCCCACAGCCACAGCGCCACGCCAGCCGCCAGCAGCAGGGCCAGCAAGGCACCGGGTAGCCACACACCCAGCCAGCCCGCGCCGCGCGCCGTGCCTGCGACGGCCTGCAGCACAGCGCGCAGCGGCCGGCGGCGGGTGCTTGCCGCGTGTTCTACCGGTGCAGCCGGTGTTTGGGGGTCTTGAGGGGTGGGACTGTTCATGCCGCGTCAGAAGCTGAAGCCGACGTTGAGGTGCACGCGCAGGCGCTTGCTGTCCAGGCCATAAGCCAGGTCCACCTGCAAAGGGCCCACCGGGCTGTTGTAGCGCATGCCAGCGCCCACGCCCCATTTCGGGCGCAAGTCGCCTGGCATGTTGGCCACCGCACCGGCGTCCACAAACACCACGCTTTCCCAGGGTGAGCGCGTGCCGTTGCGCCACACCGGGCGCTGCCATTCGAGGCTGGCCACCGCCAGGTAGCGACCCGGCGACACGCTGCCGTCGGGCTGGGGCACGCCAATGTCGCGCAGACCATAGCCGCGCACCGTGGTGTCACCACCGGTCAAAAACAACTGGGTTTCGGGCACCGGGGCATCTTGTTTGGCCCACAGCGCGCCACCCTGCAGCCGCAGCGCCAGGCGGCCGGCGCGGCCCGTGTCGTCTGCTTCGGGGCGGGCTTCCCCCATCGGCGCGGTGCGCGGTGCACTGCCGAGCGCGCTGATCGGCCAGTAGCCCAGCCAGCGGGCCTGCGCGCGGGTGAACGGCAGCCGGGCTTCGTCCAGTGTGGTCCCCACGCCCAGCTCCACGCTCAGCCCATGACCCGACTCGGGGAACACCAGGTCGTTGAAGCGCCGGCGTGTCCACGCGTAGTTGGCCGACACCGATGATTCGGCTGGCGTCGGCAGCAGGCTGCGCAATGCGGTGTTGACGGCCCGTGCGCGGTCGTATTGCAGGAAGAAGCTGCGGTCCAGATCGGCGGTGTCCTGGGCCTGGCCAGCGCGCAGTCGCTGGCTGGTGGTGGTCGTTAAACCATCGAGCTGGCGTGCCACCTGCCCGCTGCTGATCCATCGCCAACCCTTGTCGTTCACCGGCGCGCTCCAGACGGTGCTGGCCAGTTGGTCGTCGCGTTCGAGCTGGAGTTTGTTCAAGGCCCGCCAGCCAATGCCCGGCACGCGGTGGTGCGTGTGTTCTATGGACAGGCGGGCCCCTTTGTCGGTGCTGCCGCCCACACCCAGCACCAGCATCTTGCGCTTGGTCTCGCGCACCTGCACCACCACGGGTGAGGTCTGTGCTTCGCTGACCGGGTCCACATACACAAACACCGAATCGAAATAGCCGCTTTCCGCAATCAGTTGTTGCGCGGCCTGCAGTTTTTCCAGGTTGTAGTCGCTGCCCGGCGTGAGCCCGGCCAGCCGCACCAGGCGCTCCACCGTGGTCGGGTCGTAGCGTTCGATGCCCTCAACCCGAACCTCGCCCACCTGCACCGAAGGCCCCGAGTCGAGTTCGATGTACAGGTTGGCGCTTTGGGTGGTGGCGTCAATGTCGGCCAGGCTGTTGTCAATGCGCCCGGCCGGGTAGCGCTGCGCGATCAGCTGGCGCAGGGCAGTGGTTTTGGCGCGGTCCCAGTCGGCTTGCGAAAAGGCCACGCCAGTGGCCAGCGTGCCGCTGCGGCGAATGGCTTCGCGCTGCTCGGCCGCTTGCGGGGCGGTGGCAATGTCGCCTTTGAAGTACACGTTGGCCGACGCCACCCGTGTGACCGGCCCCGGCTCGACCCGCACCGTCACCGTGCCCAGCTTGCCGCGGCTGCTCTCGGCCGCAGCAGCCTCCTGCGCTGTGGGCGTTGCCGTGGGTGCCGGCGTGAGGCTGACTTCGATCACCGGCGCGAAATAGCCCAGCGTGCCCAGCAGATCGCGCAGATTGTCCGGGGCGGCTTCCAGCAGGCGCTCCAGCTCGTTGGCGTCCAGGTCGCGCAGGGTGCGAAAGCGCTGCAGTTCCAGGTGGCGCAGCAAAAAATCGCTGAGCTCGGGGGTGGCTTGCAGGTCAATGTCAAACCGGGGTTCGGCGGGCGGGCGGGGTTGGCCGTTACGCCGGCGCTGCGTGGGGGTTCCGTCCACGGTGGTGTCGACCACCGTGTCGATGCGGGCTTCTGCGGGCAGCAATGGGGCCGCCGTGTCCACCGCAGCGGCTTGTGTTGGCGGTTCGCCCTGGGCCAGCGCCGCTGTTGGCAGCAGGCAGGCCAGCGCCAGCACCATCAGCCGTGTGACACCCACACGGCATAAAAAGTAAAGGTTCATGCAAGGGCTTATTTCGACAGCATTCTCATGGCGTCTTCCAGCCCCTTGAGGGTCAGCGGATACATGCGCTGGCCCATGAGCTGTTGAATCACGCTGATGCTCTGTCGATACTGCCACACGCCCTGGGGTTCCGGGTTGATCCAGGCAAATTTGGGAAAGGTGTGCGTGAGCCGCTGCAGCCATTCGGCGCCGGCCTCCTCGTTGTTGTATTCCACGCTGCCGCCCGGTTGCAAAATTTCATACGGGCTCATGGTCGCGTCGCCCACAAAGATCAGCTTGTAGTCCTTGTTGTACTTTCGCAAAATGTCCCAGGTCGGGAATTTTTCGGCGTAGCGGCGGCGGTTGTTCTTCCACATGAAGTCGTAAACGCAATTGTGGAAGTAATAAAACTCCAGGTGCTTGAACTCGCTTTTCACCGCTGAAAAGAGTTCTTCGACCCGCTGGATGTGGTCGTCCATGGTGCCGCCCACGTCCATCAACAGCAACACCTTCACGTTGTTGTGCCGCTCGGGAATCATCTTGATGTCGAGCCAGCCCGCGTTGGCCGCGGTGGACCGGATGGTGTCGGGCAGGTCCAGTTCCAGGTCGTTGCCTTCGCGTGCAAACTTGCGCAGGCGGCGCAGTGCCACCTTGATGTTGCGCGTGCCCAGCTCTTGCGTGTCGTCGTAGTCGCGGTAAGCGCGCTGGTCCCACACCTTCACGGCGGTTTTGTTGCCACCCTTTCCACCAATGCGGATGCCCTGCGGGTTGGACCCCCCATGGCCAAACGGTGAAGTACCGCCGGTGCCGATCCACTTGCTGCCGCCTTCGTGGCGCTCCTTCTGCTCTTCGAGCCGCTTTTTCAGCGTCTCCATGAGCTCGTCCCAGTCCATCTTGGGCGCGTTGGCTTTTTGTTCGTCCGACAGGATGCGCTCAATTTCTTTGCGCAGCCAGTCGGCCGGAATGGGCTTGGTGAAGTCGGCCAGCATCTCCACGCCTTTGAAGTAGGCGGCAAAGGCGCGGTCGAATTTGTCGAAATGCTTTTCGTCCTTCACCAGCGCGGTGCGCGCCAGGTAATAGAAGTCGTCCATGGTGCAGGCGTCGGGGTTGCGCGGCCCCACCACGTCGGCGTCCATGGCTTCAAGCAAGGTCAGGTATTCCTTGACCGACACAGGCAGCTTGGCCGCCCTCAGCGTGTAAAAAAAGTCGATCAGCATGGCGGTCTCCTCAGGCTACAGCCGTGCGGGGTTTGGCGAGCTGGTGCGTCAGGTGCGCCTTCACCGTGGGCCACTCGGTGGCGGTGATGCTGTACACACAGGTGTCGCGCAGCGTGCCCGGTGCGTCGGCGTGGCGGTTGATCTGGTGGCTGCGCAGCACGCCGTCGAGTTTGGCTCCCAGCCGTTCAATGCCGCGGCGGCTCTGGTGGTTCATGAAATGGGTGCGGAACTCGACCGCGATGCAATCCAGCTCTTCAAATGCGTGCGTCAGCAGCAAGGTCTTGCATTCGGTGTTGAGGGCGCTGCGCTGCACCGCCCGGCGGTACCAGGTGGCGCCAATTTCCAGGCGCCGGTTGGCCGCATCGATGTGCATGTAGGTGGTCATGCCCACCGCCTTGCCGGCGGTGTCCAGCACGGCAAAAGGCAGCATGCTGCCGGAGGCCTGCAACGACAGGCGGTTTTCAATGTCGCACGCCATCAGGTCGGGCGACGGAATGCTGGTGTACCAAAGCTTCCACAGTTCACCATCACGCACGGCCTCGCACAGGTCGTCATGGTGCGCCATGGAAAGGGGCTCCAGCGAGGCGTGAGCGCCCAGCAGGGTCACGGGGTCGGCAAAGCTCATGCGTACACGCTTTCAGTGCCCGGTGTTCAGCGGTTGCGCTGGTTCATGAACACCAGCTTTTCAAACAGTGTGGTGTCCTGCTCGTTTTTGAGCAAGGCGCCCACCAGCGGTGGAATGCTCACCTTGCTGTCGGCACTTTGCAGGGCTTCCAGTGGAATGTCTTCGGCCATCAGCAGTTTGAGCCAGTCCAGCAGCTCGCTGGTGGACGGCTTCTTCTTCAGGCCTGGCAGGTTGCGCACGTCAAAAAAGGTCTTCATGGCCGCGGCCAGCAGTTCTTTTTTGAGGTCGGGGAAGTGCACGTCCACGATGCGCTGCATCGTTTCGGCGTCGGGAAACTTGATGTAGTGGAAAAAGCAGCGGCGCAAAAACGCGTCGGGCAGTTCCTTTTCGTTGTTCGAGGTGATGAACACCAGCGGCCGGTGCTTGGCGCGCACCATTTCGCGCGTTTCGTAGCAATAAAACTCCATGCGGTCGAGTTCACGCAACAGATCGTTGGGAAACTCGATGTCGGCCTTGTCGATCTCGTCGATCAGCAGCGCCACCGGCTGGTCGGCGGTGAAGGCCTGCCAGAGCACGCCTTTGACGATGTAGTTGTGGATGTTTTTGACGCGCTCACCGCCATCGACATCGGCCATTTGCGAGTCGCGCAGCCGGCTCACTGCGTCGTATTCGTACAGGCCCTGCTGCGCCTTGGTGGTGCTTTTGATGTGCCACTGCAGCAGCGGCATGTCCAGCGCCTGCGCCACCTCTTCGGCCAGCATGGTCTTGCCGGTGCCGGGCTCACCCTTGACGAGCAGCGGGCGCTTGAGCGTGATGGCCGCGTTGACGGCCAGCATCAGGTCCTGGGTGGCAACGTAGTTTTGTGAACCTTGGAATTTCATGGCGGGGCATCGTGTAGGCGGCCAACAGTCTGGGGCTCGGGTGGGGGTTCTGCCGGGCCCGGCGTGGCAGCTCAGGGTTATCAATAAGTCAGCGGTGATGATCGAGTCTATATAATCGCCCATTGATTTTTATCAATGTCCATCTCATTGTGCTTGCAAAATGAACCAACTGTTGCCCACGATCATTCGTACCCTTGTCGCCGCTGCGACGCTTTCAGCAGCAGCATTGACCGCCCATGCCCAGGGCGTCACCGGTGACGCACAAGCAGGCCAGAAAAAAGCCGATATGTGCATTGGATGCCATGGCATTCCGGGCTACCAGAACAGCTTCCCCGAAATCCATAAGGTGCCGATGATCTCGGGCCAGACCGCCCAGTACATTGCCGCTTCGTTGGCTGCTTACAAAAAAGGCGACCGCAAGCACCCGTCCATGCGCGGTATCGCGGGTTCTCTGAGCGAGCAGGACATGGCCGACCTGGGCGCTTTTTACGCGTCACACGCCGGCAAGGCCGCCCCGGATGTGCCTCGGACCGCCAGCACCGCTGCTGCCGCACTGATTGAGAAGGGTGCCTGTGCCTCTTGCCACGGTGCGAACTTCAGCAAGCCGATTGACCCCAGCTACCCCAAGCTGGGTGGCCAGCATGCCGACTATCTGTTCGTGGCGCTCAAGTCGTATACGGTGGAAGGCAACAACGTGGTGGGTCGCTCCAACGGCATCATGGCGGGCATCGCCAAGCAGTATTCCACCGCTGAAATGCGTGAAATTGCCAAATACCTGGCTTCGGTTGAGGGCGAGCTGACAATCGTGCCTCAGTCCCGCTTCCGCTGATTCTGGGCACTGTGCCCCACCAAAAAAGCCGCTCAGTGAGCGGCTTTTTTGCTTTCCCGACGCTTCAACCCATCAGTCTTTCGTGGCCCTTTGGCGCACCTGTTCGATGTAGGCTTCACCGTCGGGCGGGCGGCCCGCGCGCTGGCTTTCCCAGATCATGCGGCCCAGGCATTCCATCACCTCGTGGTGGGCGGTGTGCAGGTCGTCACGGCGGGCAGCCAACAGCTCCACCGCCTGGCGTATGCCTGGGGGCTGGTCAATGCTGGACTGCTCGCTGATGGACAGGTGCATGGACAGGTGCAGGAAGGGGTTTTCCTGGTTGGGGTCAGCCACTGCCATGTCACGCAGGGCTGCATCCAGGTCTGCCAGGGTAGCGTGGTATTCGGGGTGTTCGTCAATCCACTGGCTCACCAGTGTTTCCATGGCATCCAGTGGCGACCCTGAGCGGGCCTTGGCGAAAACGCCACAAAAATAACGGCGAACATCGGCCTGAGAGGGTTGAATCAGCATGCCCAGATTGTCGCGTACACACGAGCCAGGGCCGCAGGCAGCGGCACAATGGCTTGCGAATCGCCTGAAAAACATGCAAGATAATGCATATTTTTTCGACTCAATGAAATCTACATCAGGAGACCACATGACCCAAGCCTTCATCTGCGACGCCATCCGCACCCCGTTTGGGCGCTACGGCGGCGCACTGTCCAGCGTGCGCACCGATGACCTGGGTGCCATCCCCTTGCGCGCGCTCATGGCACGCAACCCGCAGGTGGACTGGGCCGCCATCACCGACGTGTTGTACGGCTGCGCCAACCAGGCCGGTGAGGACAACCGCAACGTGGCCCACATGAGCAGTTTGCTGGCCGGCCTGCCGCTGGAGGTTCCCGGGGGCACGATCAACCGACTGTGCGGTTCGGGCCTGGACGCCGTGGGCACGGCGGCGCGCGCCATCAAGGCGGGTGAAGCCGGCCTGATGATCGCTGGCGGCGTGGAAAGCATGAGCCGCGCCCCGTTTGTGATGCCCAAAGCCGAGACCGCTTTCAGCCGCAACAACGCGGTCTACGACACCACCATTGGCTGGCGCTTCGTCAACAAACTCATGAAGGCGCAGTACGGGGTCGACTCCATGCCCGAGACGGCTGAAAACGTGGCCACCGAATTCAAGATCGAGCGCGAAGCGCAAGACCGCATGGCCCTGTCCAGCCAGATGAAGGCCGTGGCCGCCATCCAGGCGGGCCACCTGGCGCGCGAAATCTGCTCGGTGACCATTCCCCAGAAAAAGGGCGATGCGCTGGTGGTGGACACCGACGAACACCCCCGGGCCACCACGTTGGAAACGCTGGCCAAGCTCAAAGGGGTGGTGCGCCCGGATGGCACCGTGACCGCAGGCAACGCCAGCGGTGTGAACGACGGCGCCTGTGCGCTGCTGCTGGCCGACGAAGCCACGGCAGGCAAGAACGGTCTGACGCCCAAGGCCCGCATCGTGGGCATGGCCACCGCCGGTGTGGCGCCGCGCATCATGGGCATTGGCCCGGCGCCGGCCACGCAAAAGGTGCTGGCACTCACGGGTCTGACGTTGGCGCAGTTGGATGTGATTGAACTCAACGAAGCCTTTGCTGCGCAAGGCTTGGCGGTGCTGCGCCAGCTCGGCCTGCAGGACGACGACGAGCGCGTCAACGCCTGGGGTGGTGCGATTGCGCTGGGCCACCCGCTGGGTGCCAGCGGTGCGCGCCTAGCCACCACGGCGGTGAACCGCCTGCACGCCACAGGCGGACGCTACGCGCTGTGCACCATGTGCATCGGCGTGGGGCAGGGCATTGCGCTGATCATTGAGCGGGTCTGAGAAACACGACTGCGGGTGCCAGCGTGGGTGCTGAGCGCCTGCGCTTGCGGCTTATTTCCGCCAGGCCGGCAGCTGCCAGTTGCGCCAAATAGCCAGCCCCCGCAGGCCGGCCGTGACCGCCACGCAGGCCACTAGCGCCAGCCAGCCCGGCGCGTCCAGCTGCCACAGGCCCACATAGACCCAGCCGCCCGCAAACGCGCAGACGGCGTAGGGCCGGTGGTCGTGAAACGCCGTGGGTATTTCGTTGCACACCACGTCGCGCAGCACGCCACCAAACACCCCCGTGATGAGGCCCATGAGCACGGCCACCACGCCGGGCAGCTCCAGCACCAGCGCCTGGTGCACACCCGTGGCGGCAAAAAGGCCCAGGCCCAGCGCGTCGGGCCACTGGATGGCGCGTTCCGTCAGGTCAAAATGCCGTTGGCGCAAAAAAAACATGGCCAGCACACACAGCGCCAGCACGCCCCACAACATTTCCACATGGCGCACCCAGAAAAAAGGCCGCTGGTCCAGCAGCAGGTCACGCAGCGTACCGCCGCCAAAGGCGGTCAGAAAGCCCACCACACAGACGCCCACGGCATCCAGGCGTTTGCGTGCGGCCTCCATGATGCCCGCCAAGGCAAAGGCCGCAGTGCCCGCCAGCTCCACCAGCAAGCGCAAGGTTTCGCCCCAGAATTGAACGTTTTGCATCCCCAGATTGTCACCCCATGCCCTTGATCACAGACCCATTTTTCTACGCCGTGGCCATTCCTGCGGTGCTGCTGCTGGGCGTGAGCAAGAGCGGTTTTGGCGCTGGCTTCGGTTCTCTGGCCGTGCCGATGATGGCGCTGGCCGTGACCGTGCCCCAGGCCGCAGCCATTTTGATGCCGGTGCTGCTGCTGATGGACTTGCTGGGCATGGCCGCATTTCGGAAAAATGTGGACCGCCGCTTGTTGCGCTTCCTGATCCCGTTTGGGCTGCTCGGCATCGTGGTGGGTGCGCTGCTGTTCAAGGTGCTCGACGCACGGGTGGTTGCCGGCATTGTGGGGGGCTTCACCTTGCTGTTTCTTGCGCAGCGCCTGTTGTTCCCGCCGCGGCCCGACAGCCCGCCGCCTCCCAAGTGGCTGGGCGCCCTGTTGACGCTTACCTCGGGCTTCACCAGTTTCATCGCCCACGCGGGTGGCCCGCCGATCAATGCCTATGTGATTCCGCTGCGCCTGTCGCCCTTGCAGTTCACCGGCACCATGGCCTTTTTCTTTTTCTTCATCAATCTCGCCAAGTGGATTCCGTATGCCTGGCTGGGCCTGCTGGATGTGCGCAACATGACCACGTCGCTGGCCTTGTTGCCATTTGCGCCAATCGGTGTGTGGGTGGGGGTGCGCATTGCACACCGCATCAAGCCGCTGCTTTTTTACCGCATGCTGTACGCCGGCATGTTGCTCACCGGCGTCAAACTGCTGTGGGACGCCTTTCACTGAGCGCCTGGAGCCGGCGTTAACATCGACAAAATTCTTCAGATTCGAGGAGGTCGTTATGCCGATCGTGGTGGTTGCCAATCCCAAGGGCGGCGTGGGCAAGTCCACCCTGTCCACCAACGTGGCGGGTTACTTTGCGAGCCAGGGCCATGCCGTGATGCTGGGCGATGCCGACCGGCAGCAATCGTCTCGTCTGTGGTTGCAGCTGCGTCCACCCGCCGCACGTCCCATTGCGACCTGGGCGGTCTCGCACGACCTGATTGCCCGGCCCCCGCGAGACACCTCCCATGTGGTGCTGGACACCCCGGCGGGCTTGCATGGCTGGCGGTTCAAAGACGTGATGCGCATGGCCGACAAGGTGCTGGTGCCCTTGCAGCCCAGCATTTTTGACATTTACGCCACCCGCGATTTTCTGGACGAGGTGGCCGAATTCCGCGACGCTGACAAAGCCAAGATCGGCATCGTGGGGATGCGTGTGGACGGCCGCACCATTGCCGCCGAGAAGTTGCAGGAGTTTGTGGGCGGTCTGGGGTTGCCGGTGCTGGGCTTTTTGCGCGACACGCAAAACTACATCCATCTGGCGGCGCGGGGCTTGACGCTGTTTGATGTGGCCCCCGGCCGGGTGGACAAAGACTTGCAGCAATGGCGGGCTATTTGCGACTGGCTGGACAACTGAGCTGCTGACTTTGGCCATGCCTTGACCGGTGCCGTGTTTGTCGCGGTGCCGACAGTCCGCTGCGCCGCGGCTCTATAGAGTCGAGCGCATGAAAACCTTTGAAACTTTGGCCGATCTGGCCGCTTGCGTGGGCCAGGAAGTGGCTGTCAGCGACTGGCTCACCATCACCCAAGAGCAGGTCAACCAGTTTGCCCAAGCCACGGGCGATCACCAGTGGATTCACGTGGATGTGGAAAAGGCGCGCGCTGGTCCTTTTGGCGCACCGATTGCCCACGGCTTCCTCACGCTGTCGTTGTTGCCGGTGTTTCTGGAGTCGTCTTTTGAGATTCGCCAGTCAGGCATGGGGGTCAACTACGGTCTGAACCGCGTGCGTTTCACGGCGCCGGTGCCGGTGGGCAGCCGCTTGCGCGGGCGGCTGACGCTGCTGGCCACGGAGCCCATCGAGCATGGCGGTCTGCAAATGATCTGGTCGGTGGTGGTGGAGCGCGAAGGCGCAGAAAAACCGGTCTGTGTGGCCGAAGCGCTGGTGAGACGCTACCCCTGAAAGCCACGGCCCGATGGCCGGGCAAGCGGTAACCTTATTTGATTCTGGCGATCTGCTTGGGGTCGAGCCAGCCTTCAAAAAAATGGATCATGTCGTTGATGCGTTCTGCAGCCACCGACTGGTTGTGCTGCTGAGAAATGAGCTGGTAGGCGTCGTTGCGCAGCATCCACAGCTCTTGGGGCGTCTTGGCTTGTGCCACCTTGGTGCGCAAGCGCGCAGCACCCTCGCTGGTGCAGTCTTCCAGGCCCAGCAGCAGCGCCTTGCGGATGGTCGCCAGGTCTTTCAGCGTCGCGGGTTTGCGCGCCTGGTGCCGCGGTGTGAACGCAACTTTGAACATTCGGGTGATGGAGGGGATCAATGCAGTCTCCAGGCGGCCGGGTGAGCCACGGAAATCGGTGCGGCGGCCGGAGTTTTTGACGGGCGGCGCAAAAAAATATGAATTTGCATTGTGCAGAGGCGGCAGTCCATTGTGTTGGGTAGGCACTCCATGGCAAGGGTGAACTGGTTCACGTTGCTGTGGCCTCAAAACCATTCTGGCGCCAAGCTTCGAACACCGACACAGCCACCGCATTCGAGAGGTTCAGGCTGCGTTGTCCTTCCACCATGGGTAGGCGCAAGCGCTGTTGCGACGGGAAACGTTCGCGCAGGGCTTGCGGCAGGCCTTGCGTTTCGGAGCCAAAGACCAGCCAGTCGCCGGGCTGAAAGGCGTTGGCGAACACGCTGTGGCTGCCGCGGGTGGTGAAGGCGAACAGGCGGTCTGGGTTGGGTGTCTCGGCGCTCAAAAACGCATCCCAGTCGGCATGGCGGCGCACGCGCGCGTACTCGTGGTAATCGAGGCCCGCTCGGCGCATGTGCTTGTCGTCCATCGAAAAACCCAGGGGCTCGATGAGGTGCAAGGTGCAACCGGTGTTGGCACTGAGCCGGATTACGTTCCCGGTGTTGGGCGGTATTTCGGGCGCAACAAGAACGATATGGAACATGGCTGCTGGCGTGCGTGGCCAGATAGTGGAGCGTGCCAGTGACTGGTCTAGTTGCTCTCCCTGCAAGTGCCGCGATGATAACCCTGCAGGTTCACGGGCTGAAGGGGGCTTTGCGATGTTCTGCAGCGCAGGTCTTCAATTGGGCGGTGTGCGCGCAAACACCAGGGCGCTGACCTGCTGGACGCCGGCCAGCAGCAGCGCCTGTGCTGCACTGTGCAGGGTGGCCCCGGTGGTGGTGACGTCGTCGACCAGCAGCACACGGGCACCTGCCAGGCGTGCTGCGTGCTGCGGATGCGCCGCAAAAGCGCCTTGCAGGTTGCGCAGGCGCTGTTCGCGCGACAGGCTGTGCTGGTCTGGTGTCTCGCCCAGCCGCACCAGGGCGTCGGCCAGTGCGTCGTTTTGGGCCAACTCGCTGGGTGCAGCCGCGCGCAGGGCTTTGACGAGCTCCCACGCCTGGTTGTAACCACGGCTGGCCAGGCGTGCGGTTGTCAGCGGTATCGGCACCACCAGGTCACAAGCCTGCAGCAAGACCAAAGCGCCCGGGGTTTGCAGCGTCAACTCGGCCATCGGGCGGGCCCAGCCGGGTTCCCCTCGAAACTTGAAGCGGGCAATCAGCCCGTCCCAGGGGTAGGCGTAGTCGACCGCGGCCACGCAAGACTGCACCAGCCTCGGCGTGGTGCGGGTGCTGCACGCGCCACAAAACTCCCCTGCCACCGCCGACGCGTTCCAAGGCGTGGCGCAAGCCCGGCAGCGGGGGCGCTGTGCCGCAAAACGCGCCGCGCAAGCGGTGCAAACAGGCTTCGCAGGCCAGCGCTCGCACACCTGGCAACTGCTGGGTAGGTGTTCTGAGAGCCGTCGCCATACGTTGAACATGGTCCCAATATACTCATGCCAATGGCTTAAATGCCATGCATAGAGGCTTCGACTTGCCTTGGCGACTGTGTGCAAGTCCTGATTCCGTTGACCCGCTGCGCGCCGGACCGATCTTGGCTGGCGCTGAAAGCGCACCAAGCTCCACCCCACCTGTGAACAACGTGCCCGAGGCGGAAACCGCCGTCCCCCACCTGGACCCCCAGGCTGCTATGCGCTGGCGCCTTCAGCACCGGGCCGAAAGCCCGTGGCTCCACGAGGAGCTGGCTTCGCGCATGGTCGAGCGGCTTCAGTGGTTCCGCGACAAACCCGGTAGCTGGCTGCACTGGGAGCCGATCAACGGGGGCTTGCGGGCCCACGAGCAGCTTCTTGCGGTCTTGCCCGGCGCTGCCGTTCATGTGGCCTCGTCACAAATGCCGGAGGCTTTGGAGGCCACCCGCGAGTCCCGGGCTCTGTCGTGGAACCCCAAGCATTGGCTGCGCGGCAAGTCACCCCTGCCAGCGGGTGAAGGTACCCGAGTCGGCATGGTGTGGGCCAATATGGCGCTGCACACAGAAGCCATGCCGCTGGCGTTGCTAAGGCGCTGGCATGAAGCCATTGAGACCAACGGGTTTCTGATGTTTTCCTGCCTCGGGCCGGACACATTGCGCGAGCTGCGCACCCTGTATGCCCGCCTGGGATGGCCTGAGCCTACCCACCCATTCACCGACATGCACGATTGGGGCGACATGCTCGTGCACAGTGGATTCGCCGAGCCGGTGATGGACATGGAGCGCATTTCGCTCTCTTATAGCGGCGCAATGCCCATGCTGCAAGACCTGCGCTTGCTCGGCAGAAACCTGCATACCCACCGCTTTCCTGGCTTGCGTTCGCGTGCTTGGCGCGCCACATTGTGCGAAACCATTGAGGCAGAGTGCCCGCGTTCGGAGGACGGCCGCTTGTTGCTGACGCTGGAAATTATTTACGGGCACGCCTTCAAGCCCACGCCGCGGGTGAAGTTGGACGCAACCACGGCCGTCTCCATGGACGACATGAGGGCCATGCTCCGCTCGGGGCGGCGCTGAACGGGCTTGGTTGCCGGCGTGCCGCCAGCTGCCGTCGAACCACCCTCAGTAGGTCAAAAGTGACCTAAGCCACCTTGTCCCAGTCGGATGTGGCGGTTTTGTCAGGGAAGCCCATGAGAGCGGCCGCTACAATTGACATAAATCAAAGCCTTCAGGGTATTTTCCCTGCGCATCTGAAACGCCCTGGGGCTGTTTCAGAACACGACTGGTGGTAGGTGGTGGGTCAAACCAGCAAAGCTTTTCGACTGGCGACGGAGTCCGCAGACGGTTTGCACTGGACCTTGCAGCGCAACTGTTCGGTGACGCCTGTTCAGCTCGCCATGACGTTCGGCGCTCTGGGTGCCTTGTCATTGGCGGTGGCGGTGTTTTTCTGGTTTCAGGGTGCCGTGCTTGTGCTGCCTTTCGCGTTGTTGGAATTGGCTGCGCTTGCGACCGCTTTTGTGGTGTACGCGCGCCACGCTGCAGACAGCGAGCGGGTGAGTCTGCAAGGCGGTCGATTGATCGTGGAGCTGGAGACCGCAGGCCATGTGAGGCGCAGCGAATTTGTGAGGGAGTGGGTGCGCGTTGAGCCGCTGTCCCGAGGTCAGCTGGTTGAAGTCCGTAGTGGCGGTTCTTCTGTACAGCTTGGGCGTTTCCTTCGGCCAGAACTGCGGCCGGTGCTGGCGCGCGAGATTCGGCAGGCTTTGAGCGGGGTGTGAGATCGAGGGTGTGGGGGTTGGGTATTCCCTGAGTGGGCGGCCCTGAGAAAATTTGTTCTAATCTGCATTGATATAAATCAATACTTATATTTGAGGCGCTTAAAGTGAGTACGACGAAGAAAACGGGTGATTTCATGCGAAAACGGCTGACAACGCTGCGCGCAGCAAGTACCGCACTGGCGCTGGGTGCGGGTGTGTGGGCAACGGCAGGCGCTCAGGTCAATGACCTGCCTGGCGGTCCGGCTGTGAATCAGCTCAACTTCGCGCCTGCGGTGACCCGCATCGCCGAAGAGCAGCATTGGCTGCACTGGTTCATGATGGGCATTTGCGCCGTCATCTTCGTCATCGTGTTTGGCGTCATGTTCTATTCGATTTTGAAGCACCGCAAGTCGGTGGGGCACAAGTCGCAAGAGCTGGCCGAGCCCATCTGGGTCGAGTTAGGTTGGACCATCGTGCCTTTGCTGATTGTGATTGGCATGGCCCTGCCTGCCACCAAAGTGCTGGTGGCTCAGAAAGACACCACCAACAGCGACCTGACCATCAAGGCCACGGGCATGCAGTGGAAGTGGGGCTACGACTACATCAAGGGTGAGGGCGAAGGCATTGGCTTCCTGTCCACGCTGGACAGCAGCCACCGCGAAATGTCCAACAGCGGCAACCCGCCGCCCACCGACAACTACCTGCTCAAGGTCGACAATCCGATGGTGGTGCCTGTGGGCAAAAAGGTCCGCATCATCACCACCGCCAACGACGTGATTCACGCCTGGATGGTGCCTGCCTTTGGCGTCAAGCAAGACGCCATCCCCGGCTTCGTGCGTGACACCTGGTTCCGCGCCGAGAAAACCGGCGATTTCTATGGCCAGTGTGCTGAGTTGTGCGGCAAAGAGCATGCCTACATGCCTATCCATGTCAAAGTGGTTTCGGCCGAGGAGTACACCGCCTGGGTTGGCGAGCAGCAAAAAGCCATGGCTGCCGCCGCAGACGATCCATCCAAGGTGTGGGCACTGACCGACATGGTCAAGCGCGGTGAGTCGGTGTATGCCGCCAATTGCGTTGCTTGCCATCAGGCCAACGGCAAGGGCGCGGGCCCAATCAAGCCACTGGACGGTTCGGCATTGGTGACCGATGCCAACAACGGACTCATGATCGAAGTCATGCTCAACGGCGCGGGCGGAGGGGCCATGCCAGCCTGGAAGCAGCTGTCTGATACCGAGCTTGCAGCCGTCATGACCTACGCCAAGAACACCTGGTCCAACAAAACCGAGCAAATCGTGCAGCCCGCCGACGTGGTGGCCGCTCGCAAGTGATCTGTTTGCAGATAATTATTGAGCTTCAAAGGAATCGATCATGAGTGCAGTTCTTGACCACCACGACGCACATGGCCATGACCACGACCACCACGCCCCCACGGGCTGGCGCCGTTGGGTCTTCGCCACCAACCACAAAGACATTGGTACGCTGTACCTGCTGTTCTCCTTCACCATGCTCATGGTGGGCGGTGTACTGGCCCTGCTGATCCGCGCCGAGCTGTTTCAGCCTGGCTTGCAGCTGGTCAACCCTGGGTTGTTCAACCAGCTCACCACCATGCACGGCCTGATCATGGTGTTTGGCGCCATCATGCCGGCCTTCGTCGGTTTTGCTAACTGGATGATTCCATTGCAAATCGGCGCTTCCGACATGGCCTTTGCGCGCATGAACAACTTCAGCTTCTGGCTGATGATTCCTGCTGCACTGATGCTGGTGTCGTCGTTCTTCATGCCCGGTGGTGCTCCCGCCGCCGGCTGGACGCTGTATGCACCGCTGACGTTGCAAATGGGCCCATCCATGGACGCTGGTATTTTTGCCATGCACATCCTGGGTGCGTCGTCCATCATGGGTTCGATCAACATCATCGTCACCATCTTGAACATGCGCGCCCCCGGCATGACCTTGATGAAGATGCCCATGTTCTGCTGGACCTGGCTGATCACCGCTTACCTGTTGATCGCTGTGATGCCCGTGTTGGCTGGCGCCATCACCATGACGCTGACAGATCGCCACTTTGGCACCAGCTTCTTTAACCCCGCCGGCGGCGGTGATCCCGTGATGTACCAGCACATTTTCTGGTTCTTCGGCCACCCCGAGGTTTACATCATGATCTTGCCGGCCTTCGGCATCGTGAGCCAGGTGGTACCCGCATTCGCGCGCAAGAAACTGTTTGGCTACGCGTCCATGGTGTACGCCACTGGCTCCATCGCCATTTTGTCGTTCGTCGTGTGGGCACACCACATGTTCACCACCGGCATGCCAGTGACAGGACAGCTGTTCTTTATGTACTCGACCATGCTGATTGCCGTTCCCACGGGCGTCAAGATCTTTAACTGGATCGCGACCATGTGGAAGGGTTCGATGACCTTCGAGACCCCCATGTTGTGGGCTGTCGGTTTTATCTTCGTGTTCACCCTGGGTGGCTTCACGGGCCTGATTCTGTCGGTGGCTCCCATTGATATCCAGATGCAGGACACCTATTACGTGGTAGCACACTTCCACTATGTTCTGGTGGCCGGTTCGCTGTTTGCCATGTTCTCCGGCATTTACTACTGGCTGCCCAAGTGGACCGGTGTGATGTACAGCGAGACACGGGGCAAGATCCATTTCTGGTGGTCGATGATCTCCTTCAACGTCACGTTCTTCCCCATGCACTTCCTGGGTCTGGCCGGTATGCCACGCCGTTACGCCGACTACCCCATGCAGTTTGCTGACTTCAACGCATTGGCTTCGGTTGGCTCTTTGGCCTTCGGCCTCGCGCAGGTGTATTTCTTCGTTGCCGTGATCATTCCCGCCATGCGTGGAAAAGGCGAGAAAGCCGTACAGAAGCCTTGGGAGGGCGCAGAAGGTCTGGAGTGGGAAGTTCCATCTCCAGCGCCTTTCCATACCTTCGAAAATCCACCGAAGCTGGACGCCACCGCCACGAAAGTGATCGGCTGAAATTGTCTGGATCCGTTGAAAATATGTCGTCTGAACAAAAAAAGAACAACCTGCGCCTGGGCCTGATCCTGGGTTCTGTGGCGCTGGTTTTTTTTCTGGGCTTCATCGGTAAACTGGTTTTCTTTGGTGGTTGATCGCTCTTCACGAGCAAACTGAGAAAAGTACCCCATGGGATTGCGCAGCGAAAACTTCAAGATGGTCGGCAAGCTTGGCGTGATTACGCTGGGTATGTTTGGTTTCGGCTATGCGCTGGTGCCCATCTACGAAGCCATCTGTGAAGCGACAGGTATCAACATACTTGCCCGTTCAGAGTTGGAGGTGCCTGGTTCACGTCCCACGTCGCCAACCAACACCCAGGTGGATCGTTCCCGGACCATCACGGTCGAGTTTGATGTCAACACCAGGGGTCCCTGGCACTTCAAACCCGCCGTGCGTTCGATGGAAGTCCACCCCGGTGAATTGACCACGGTGGTGTACGAGTTCCAGAACATCCAGAACCGAACCATGGCAGCGCAGGCCATACCGAGCTACGCACCGAAGCAGTCATCTGCCCATTTCAACAAGCTGGAGTGCTTCTGTTTTACCCAGTACACACTGGCGCCGGGTGAAAAGAAAGAATGGCCAGTGGCGTTTGTCATTGACCCGCGCCTTCCCAAAGACGTCACCACCATCACGCTTTCGTACACTTTCTTTGAGGTGGGTGGCAAGGTGCCGCAGGCTCCGCAGGATGTGGCTGTTCAGACGCCGGTGATGTTGCCCAAGGCGGTAGACCCGGTATGACCGAGCCTGTTCATCGGCGCAAAGGCTCCATCAGCGGTACCGTCAAGGCCGTTCTTTGGGGTTTTCTGGGTGTCAGGCGCAATGCAGACTATCAAAGCGACATCGCCAAACTCAACCCGATACACATCATGGTGGTGGGTGTGCTGATGGCGCTGTTGTTCGTCTTCGCTTTGATCTTGCTCGTGAACTGGGTTGTGGCTTAGACGTGGTTCGAGTCAGCAACCGTTATTTAATTTTTCCAATATTCATATAAGCGAAAGCAATTAGGAGTGAGCATGTCAGCAGCAACACACGGCACGACGCCTTATTACTACGTTCCGGGGCCTTCGCGTCACCCCGTCATGGCCTCCTTTGGTCTGTTTTTCGTGATTCTGGGTGCCGGCCAGTGGATTAATGGGGTCGAATGGGGCGCCTATTCTTTGGCCTTTGGACTGACCTTTTGGTCCATCGTGCTGTTTCAGTGGTTTCGTGATGCTGTGAACGAAAGCGAAAGCGGTTTGTACGGTCACAAGATTGATCTGTCGTACCGCTGGAGCATGAGCTGGTTCATTTTTTCCGAGGTGATGTTTTTCGGCGCGTTTTTCACCGCGCTGTGGTGGGCTCGGGTGCACTCTGTGCCCGCACTGGGAAACATTGAAAATGCGCTGATCTGGCCTGACTTCACGTCGATTTGGCCGAGCGTGCAGGCCGGTGCTACAGCGTCTCCCGCCGGTATCGTTGAGCCATTCCAGACCATGGGACCATTCTGGCTGCCCACCATCAACACCGCCTTGCTGCTGACTTCGGGCGTGACCCTGACCATTGCACACCATGCCTTGCAGGCTGGAAATCGCAGCAAAACCATCGCGTTCATGTGGATGACGGTGATTCTGGGTGTGGTGTTCTTGTGCGTGCAAGGCTACGAGTACTACCACGCCTATGTTGACTTGAACCTGAAAATGTCCTCAGGCATCTTCGGCTCGACGTTCTTCATGTTGACGGGCTTTCACGGTTTTCACGTGTTCGTTGGCATGTTGATGCTGCTGTTCATCACGTTGCGCCTGCAGAGGGGCCATTTCACCGCAAAGAGCCATTTTGGCTTTGAAGGCGCGGCCTGGTACTGGCACTTTGTGGACGTGGTCTGGCTCGGTTTGTATATTCTGGTTTACTGGCTCTAAACCATGATGGGTCTTAGCAGCAATTAGCGGGCCCTTTAAACCCAAGAAAAAAGCGCCACTGGGCGCTTTTTTCTTGAACCCACGTTGAGTGGGAAGTCAGGGCTGCATAGGCAAGCCTGTTGGATTGATCCAACCCATCCAGTAGCTGATCAAAACGACCAGAAAAAGCAGGATGGAAAACCCCACCCTGAACGCCAGCGCACGTGCCATGTGATTTTTGCGGGGCATTCCTTCGCTGTCTGATGGGTTGGTTGCTCCTCCCCGCATCATGTACAGCAACGCAGCTCCCAAGCTGCCCAAAATGGCGACAAAAGCGGCAATGACAAGGTATTTCATGCGGCACATTATCCGGTTCTTTGTGATTTCTGACGTAGCCAGGCCATGAGTCCCCGACTTGTACGCTTTTGGATCGTCACTCTGGCAACGCTCATCACCATGGGGGTGACCAGCGCGCTGGGCGTGTGGCAGCTAGGACGGGCCTCGCAAAAGCAGGCTCTTCAGGACCAGATTCAACAGCGCAGCGAGCTGACAGCCTGGACCGAACGCAACCTGTTTGAGGCTGCAGACCCGCAAGTCGGCTTGCACCGCTCCGTTCGCCTCACTGGAGAGTGGGTGACCGGGATCGATATCTTTCTTGACAACCGCCAGATGGACGGAAGGGTGGGGTTTTTCCTTGTCACACCCTTGCGGCTGACTGGGAGTGATCGGGTGATATTGGTGCAGCGAGGGTGGGTGCCGCGGGATTTCACCGACCGCAGTCGGGTGCCTCAGGTAGAAACACCCGTGGGTGTTATTCGCATTCAAGGGCGTTTGGCCCCTGCACCGGGCAAGCTTTTTGAACTGGGTGACGCGGGGTCCGGGCCGATCCGGCAAAATATCGACGTCGCCGCGTTGTCGCAGGAAACAGGGCTTGCCCTGCTGGATGTTTCAGTTCTACAAACGGGCGACATGAAAGACGGACTGCAGCGCAACTGGCCCAGCATCACCGCAGGCGTGCAAAAGCACCACGGTTATGCGTTTCAATGGTTCGGCTTGTGTGCCCTCGCTGGCATTTTGTATGTCTGGTTCCAATTCCTCTCTCCCCGCCGAAAGCGCACTCCCAATGGCACAGACGCCTGATGAACCGTTGACCATGACTGTGCATAGCTTGCCCCAACTGGACCAGGCCAGTGCCCGCAGTGCAGCCAGCACCCGGGCCGGGCGCTGGAAAATGCTCGCCCTGCTGTTGGTGTGCACCGCACCCGTCATAGCTTCTTATTTCACTTACTACGTGGTGCGCCCTGAAGGCCGCCGCAATTACGGTGAACTGGTAAACCCGCAGCGCCCACTGCCTGCTTTCGCGGGAATCGATGCCCAAGGCCAGGCCAAGCCGCTCGAGCAACTCAAAGACCAATGGTTGCTCATCAGCGTAGCCGACAGCGCTTGCGATGACGCTTGCCAGAGGCACCTGTACTTGCAGCGCCAGCTTCGTGAAACACTGGGCAAAGAAAAGGACCGGCTGGACTGGGTCTGGTTGCGCACCGGAGATACGCCGCTGAGCGAACCCATGTTGCAAGCCACTGCTGCTGCAACCGTGCTGCAGGTTGACGCTGCGCAACTGGCTAACTGGCTTGAACCAGCCCCGGGGCAGCGTCTGGAAGACCATTTGTACGTGGTGGACCCATTGGGTAACTGGATGATGCGCTTTCCCGCCAATGTGGACCCCAAGCAGGCCAAGCGTGACCTTGATCGCCTGCTGCGAGCCTCGTCTTTTTGGGACAAGGCGGGCCGCTGATGCAACGCGCCTGGGCTTTGAGCGGCTCCTGTGCGTGCCGCGGGTCGTGCGGCACCGATGCCCTGTGTTGCGCAGGCTGTTCAAGTATTTTTAATTTGTCTTGCCGCGCGGCCGTTTCGGTCGGGGCGGTTTATTGAGCTTCTGACATGGAAACCCAAGCGTTGTACGACCTGGCACCCATTGCCCGGATCATGTTTCTGGGTGTGGTGATTGCCCTTGGGCCCTTGGCCTGGGTGTGGGTGCGCAACCGCCACGCCGCACCGGCCCAGCGGTTGCGCATGTTGACGCTGATGACCTTGTTTCTCACGTTTGACCTGGTCCTGTTTGGCGCCTTTACCCGATTGACCGACTCCGGTCTGGGGTGTCCCGACTGGCCGGGTTGCTACGGCAGTGCCAGCCCGGTAGGTGCCAGCAGCGCCATTGCGGCGGCTCAAGAAGCCATGCCCACCGGACCGGTCACGTTCTCCAAAGCCTGGATCGAAATGATCCACCGTTACCTGGCCACCGCCGTGGGGGTGTTGATCATCGTGCTGGCCAGCGTCAGCTGGATTGAGCGCCGACGTATCTCTGTGTCTTACGTATGGCCATTGGTCACGCTGGTCTGGGTGTGCCTGCAGGGCGCCTTTGGTGCGCTCACGGTCACCATGAAACTGTTCCCCGCCATCGTGACGTTGCATCTGCTGGGCGGCATGGCCTTGCTGGCTTTGCTGCGCGCACAAGCGACCGGCTATGCCTTGGCTTCGCCGGGTGCGGCAGCGCCCGTGTCGTTGCCACCCAACACCCGGCTGGCGCTGGGTTTGGTCTACGTGTTGCTTTGGATTCAGATCGCACTGGGCGGTTGGGTCAGCACCAACTACGCGGTGCTCGCTTGCAGTGATTTCCCGACCTGTCAGGGCCGCTGGTGGCCCGACATGGACTTCCAGCACGGCTTTACCCTGTGGCGCGAACTGGGGCAAAACCGGACCGGTGAAGCCATTGCATTTGCGGCGCTGACCGCCATTCATTACGTGCACCGGCTCAGCGCCTATGTGGTTTTTGCGGCCTTGTTCTGGCTGGTCTGGCGCCTGTGGTCGGTGGCCGGTATGCGGAACACGGCGCTTTGGCTGGTGGCCTTGGCCCTGTGGCAGTTTTTTACCGGTTTGACCAACGTGGTACTCGACTGGCCACTGCTGGCCGCCGTGAGTCACACCGGTGGCGCAGCAGCGCTCGTGGTGGTCATGACCGGCGCCATTTTCAGCACCCGCACAGCCCATCAACCCGTGAGCGCGCCTGCACTCACCACCTCTCGATCCATCTGATGAGCTCCGCGTCTTCCAACCCCACTGCCGTTGCCCTGCCACCTGCCTGGCGGCAGTTTTACGCGCTCACCAAACCGCGTGTCATCCAGCTCATTGTGTTTTGCGCCCTGATCGGCATGGTGCTTGCCGTACCGGGTGTGCCCACCTGGGCGCAGGTGCAACTGGCCGCCATTGCATCCTTCGGTATCTGGCTGGTGGCGGGTGCCGCTGCGGCCTTCAACTGCGTGGTTGAGCAGCAGATTGACGCCAAGATGAAACGCACCGCCTGGCGACCTACCGCCAAGGGCGAGCTGTCCAACCTCAAGACCTTGACCTTTTCGGCCGTGCTGTGCGCCATGGGTTCGGGCATTCTGTACTTCTGGGTCAACCCGCTCACGATGTGGCTGACCTTTGCCACTTTTGTGGGTTATGCGGTCATCTACACCGTGATTTTGAAGCCGCTCACACCGCAAAACATTGTGATTGGCGGCGCCTCGGGTGCTATGCCCCCAGTGTTGGGCTGGGCGGCCATGACCGGCGTGGTGTCTCCAGAGGCGCTGATTCTTTTCCTCATCATCTTCCTCTGGACGCCCCCCCACTTCTGGGCGCTTGCACTGTACCGGGTGGAGGACTACCGCAAGTCGGGCCTGCCCATGTTGCCGGTGACGCACGGCTCTGAGTTCACCCGGTTGCAGATTTTTCTCTACACCCTGGTGCTGTTTGCGGCTTGTCTCATGCCCTTCGTCATGCGCATGAGCGGCTGGTTTTATCTCGCGGTGGCGGTGGTGCTGAGCATTGGGTTTACCGGTTACGCCTACGTGCTGTGGCGGGATTATTCCGATGCGCTGGCCCGAAAAACCTTCCGCTTTTCCTTGATCCATTTGTCGTTGCTGTTCGCAGCGCTGCTGATCGACCATTACCTCTGACACGGTCCGTTGTGCGTTGCGCGCACCAAGTTCATCAAGCCCATCCCGTTTTCCTGGACCCGCTCATGACCCCTTTTCTGCTGATCCGTCGAGCCGTGCTTATGGGCGCTCTGGTTTTGCTGGCTGCCTGTGGTGAGAACAAACCGGCTTTTACCGGCATTGACATCACAGGTGCTGATTACGCCACCGGCTTTTCGCTGACCGATCACAACGGACAACCGCGCACACTGACCGACTTCAAGGGCAAGGCTGTGGTGGTTTTCTTTGGCTTCACCCAATGCCCCGACGTGTGCCCCACGTCGCTCGGTGAACTGGCCGAGGCCCGGCGCCTGCTGGGTGCCGATGGCGAGCGTTTGCAGGGCCTTTTTGTCAGCATCGACCCCGAGCGCGACACGCCCGAGATCATGAAGGAATACATGGCCAACTTTGACCCCAGTTTTCTGGCCCTGTACGCTGCTCCAGACGCCTTGCCTGCACTGGCCAAGAGCTACCGTATTTATTACAAAAAGGTCCCGGGCAGCACCCCCACCAGTTACACCATGGACCATTCGGCCGGCAGCTACGTGTACGACGCCACGGGCCGTGTGCGCCTTTACCACCGCTATGGCAGCGGCGCGCAGGCGTTGGCCGATGACGTGAAGCGGCTGCTTAACGAGTGAGTGCCGTCAGCCCAAAGCTGCGCCCCAATGACAACGGCACCTCTTGGGGTGCCGTTGTCATTGGGGCGGCTGGTTAGCGCTTTAGTCGACTTTCGCGCCGCTGATTTTGACCACGCGCTCGTACTTGCTGCGCTCGCGCGCCATGAAGGTTTCAAACTGCTCAGGCGTGCTGGGCGCAGGTTCGGCCATCAGGCTGGCGAATCGCGTTTTCACTTCGGGCGAACGCAAAGCTTCGGTGAAGGCCGCATTGAGTTTGCGCACGGTCTCTGGCGGCGTGCCGGCCGGCACCACCAAACCCCACCAGGTGTCGATTTCAAAGCCGGGCAGGGTGTCCGCAACGGGCGGTGCTTCGGGCATGGCGGCAGCGCGCTGCGCGGTGGTGACCGCCAACGCCTTCAGCTTGCCCGATCGGATGTTGGGTGCTGCGGTGGCCAGGTTGTCAAAGTTGAAATCGACCTGTCCCGACAGCAGGCCCAGCTGTGCCGGGTTGCCACCGTTGTAGGGAATGTGCACCGCAAAAATGCCCGCCTGGTTTTTGAACATTTCGCCGGCCAGGTGGCCCGCGCTGCCGTTACCACCCGAGCCGTAGTTGAGCTTGGCGGGGTTGGCCTTGGCGTAGGCGATCAGATCCGCCAGGCTGTTGATGTTGAGCCGCTTGGCAGCGTCCGCGTTCATCACCAGCACGTTGGGCACCCGCAGCATCTGCGTGACCGCTGAGAAATCTTTGGCCGGGTCGTAGGGCAGCTTGGTGAACAGCCAAGGGTTGATGCCATGCGAAGCAGTGGTGGCGATGCCGAGCGTCAAACCGTCGGGCGCGGCCTTGGCTGCAGCGCTCACGCCAATGTTGCCACCCGCACCGGGGCGGTTGTCAACGATCACCGTGCCGAGCGATCCTTTGACCGCCTCGGCCAGGATCCGCGCCGTCACATCAATGGGGCCACCCGCCGCAAATGGCACCACGATGCGCGTGGTGGTGGTTTGCGCCTGAGCGGCCGCGGGCAAGGCCAACGCCGAAGCGCCCAGGGCCAAAGAGGTGATGAGGTGGCGGCGGTTCAACATGGCGAGAGTTCCTTTTGCGGGGTTTTGGCGCGGCGAGAGAGCTTGCTCAAGCCTTGTCGGCTGCGCTGGTGAATGAATCGGCAAAGAATTCTTCTGGCGGCAGTCCGGCTTGCGCGCTGAAGTCGGTGCGGGCTGACTCCACCACGATGGGCGCACCGCAGGCATACACCTGGTGGCCAGAGAGATCGGGGAAGTCTTGCAGCACCGCCTGGTGCACAAAGCCGGTGCGCCCGGTCCACTGGTCTTCCGGCAGCGCGTCTGACACCACCGGCACATAGCGCAGGTGGGGCATGCTGGCCAACTGGGCTTCGATCCAGGCGCTCTGGTACAAGTCAGCCGGGCGGCGCCCGCCCCAGTACAGTGTGGTGGAGCGGGTGATGCCCTTGAACTGCATGTGCTCGATGATGGCCTTGATGGGGGCGAAACCCGTGCCCGAAGCCAGGAAAACCATGGGTTTGGTGCTGTCTTCGCGCAGGTAGAAGCTGCCGTAAGGCCCTTCAATGCGCAAGATGTCCTTTTCTTTCAGGGTGCCAAATACGTGGTCGGTGAACTTGCCGCCGGGCATGTGGCGCAGGTGCAGTTCCACCGACGGTTGGCCGGCCTGCGTGTGCGGGGCATTGGCCATGGAATAGCTGCGGCGGTCGCCGTCGCGCAGCAAAAATTCCACATACTGACCCGCGTGGTACTGAAAGGCGTCGCTGGCCGGCAGTTGCAGCCGCAGCACGATCACGTCGTGCGACACGCGTTCGAGCGCGCTCACGCGCACCGGCATTTTTTTGATGGGGAATGCACCCGCTTCGGTGACCTGGCGCGATTCCAGCACCACGTCGCTGTGCGCCACGCCGCAGCAGGTGAGCACATAGCCGGCGGCTTCTTCATCGGCGCTCAGCGCTTTGGCCTGGTGAGCGCCGTGGGTCACACTGCCCGACAACAGTTTGCACTTGCACGAGCCGCAGGCGCCGTCTTTGCAGCCATAGGGCAAACCAATGCCCTGGCGAATGCCAGCGGCCAAAATGGCTTCATCGGGTTGGGCTTCAAAGATGCGTCCGCTGGGCTGAACGGTGATGGTGAATGTCATACAGTCTGTGGGTGTTGAGGTGCCTTCGGTGTGCCGCAGCCGCACCGGTAATTTTCCATTGTCGCAAATTCGGAATTCGCATGAGCCTACTTGGCGCTTTGCCCGCACGCTTTCGGCGTGAGCGGGTCCTGATCATTGGTTGTGGCGATGTCGGTCAGCGCGCTGCCAGCGTGCTCGGCGGTGGCGCGCGCGCGCGCATCCTGGCGCTCACGTCGTCGCCCGATCGCTGCGCCAGCCTGCGCGCGCAGGGCATCACGCCCTTGCTGGGTAACCTGGACGATGCCCGCAGCCTGCAGCGGCTCGCAGGCCTGGCCACCCGGGTGCTGCACCTGGCGCCGCCGCCCTCAGGCGAACAGGCCGACTGGCGGCTCGACCCGCGCACCCGCGCCCTGGTGCGTGCGCTGGCGCAGCGCTCGGTGCCAGCAGCGCTGGTGTATGGGTCAACCAGCGGTGTTTACGGCGACTGGCAGGGCCGCTGGGTGAGCGAAGCCACCCCCGCCCAGCCGCGCACACCGCGCGCCTGGCGCCGGGTGGACGCCGAAGCTGCCGTGCATTGGCTGGGCCGCGCCACCGGTGTGCGCACTTCCGTGCTGCGCATTCCGGGCATTTACGCGTCCGACCGGGCCGGTGGCACGCCGCGTGAGCGTCTGTTGCGTGGCACGCCTGTGCTGCGCGAGGCCGATGACGTGTACACCAACCACATCCACGCGGACGACCTGGCGCGCGCTTGCGTGCTCGCCCTGTGGCGCGGCCGCCCGCAGCGCAACGTGAACGTGGTGGACGACACCCAGCTGAAGATGGGCGATTACTTCGACCTGGCCGCCGACCTCTACGGCCTGACGCGCCCGCCCCGCATTGCGCGCGATGCCGCGGGCGATCAGTTGCCGTTGATGTTGCTCAGTTTCATGAGCGAGTCGCGTCGGTTGCACAACCAACGCATGAAAACCGAACTGCGGCTGCACCTGAACTACCCCACCGTGGCAGAGGGGCTGGTGAGCCCGGCCGCTCCCTCTTAGGCGGCCGCAATCGTGCTCAGCAGCCAGCCGGTGTAGGCCAGGTAAGCCGCCAGCAGCGCCCCCGCTTCCCAGCGGTTGATGCGCCCCGGGCGCCCGCGAAAGCCCCAGCCCATGACGAACAGCACCAGCGTCAGGCCCGCCATGACGGTCAGGTCGCGCGAGATGGAGACGGCTTCGATCTGAATGGGCGAAATCGCTCCAGCAATACCCACCACGGCCAGCGTGTTGAACAGGTTGGAGCCCAGCACATTGCCCAGCGCGATGTCGTGCTCGCCTTTGCGTGCGGCGGCCACGCAAGAGGCCAGTTCGGGCAGTGATGTGCCCACCGCCACCACGGTCAAGCCGATGATCAGGTCGCTCACGCCGAGCGATTGCGCAATCGTGACCGCGCCCCAAACCAGCAGCCGGGAACTGGCGATCAGCACCAGCAAGCCCAGCACCAGCCACATCAGCGAACGCTTCAGCGGCATCGCGTGCGCCTTCAGCTCGGTTGCTGTTTCCACAGCCAGCGCGTCACTGCCGCCGCGCATGCCTTCCACGATTGACCAGGTCACCAGCACGCCAAACACCGCCAGCAGCACCCAGGCGTCCAGCCGGGTGATCTGACCGTCCCACACCAGGTAGGCCGACAACGCCGTCACGGCCGCCAAGATAGGCAGCTCTTTGCGCAAAATCATCGAGTGCACGATGATGGGCGAGATCAGGGCTGTTACGCCCAGAATCAGCGCGATGTTGACGATGTTGGAGCCCCAGGCGTTGCCCAGCGCCAGCCCCGGGTTGCCTTGGCTGGCCGCCAGGGTGGACACCACCATCTCAGGTGCCGAGGTGCCAAAACCCACAATCAACATGCCCACTAGCAAGGGCGGCACGGAATAATGCCCCGCCGTGGCCGACGCACCTTCAACAAAACGGTCGGCACTCCAGACCAGCAAGGCAAGGCCGACAAGGATGGCAAGAGAGGGCAGCAACATGGTGGACGGTGCGCAGCGGCAGGGTGTTGGACAATGCTTATTGTCTCAGGCTCTTTCGGCCTGTTCCTACACAGGGCCACATGTTCACACCCCGTTCTTCACGCTCTGAGCCAGTCGCCCCCGGTGCTCCCATGCGCTGGCGTGTGGGGGCTGCTGTGGGTGTGGCGGCCTTGATGCTGCTGATGCTGTGGTGGTGGCGCCCGGTGCTGCTGATGCCGGGTACGCGTGCGCTGGTCATGCAAGGCGGAGACCCCTACCTGCGAGCGCTCATGCGCACCATTTCAGCCAGTGAATCCAACGTGTTGCGCCCTTACCACGTGCTCTACGGTGGCAGCTACGTCTGGACACTGGACAAGCACCCCAACCGCTGCGAGCGCATCGGGCGCGGCCCCAATAAGGGCAACTGTTCCACGGCCGCCGGGCGCTACCAGCTGTTGGCGGGTACCTGGGTCGAACTGGCCGCACGCCACCACCCCGACCGCACCAGCGATCCCCTGGACGCTACGCAGCTGAGCTTTGCGCCGATCCATCAGGACGCGGTGGTGTACGCATGGTTGTCCGAGCCCCGATGGGGCAACCTGTCTGCCCAGCTGCGCCAAGGGCGTGTACAGCCGGTGCTGCGGCGCCTCTCGGGCACCTGGACGAGCCTGGGCTACGGCATTGAAAACAACAGCATGAGCCGCGAGCTGCCGCGTGTGTACCAGCGTGTACTGCAAGACGAGCTGGCCAGGGTGCCCAAAACGGCTCTTTCAACACCAGACACGCAACAAAAAGGCCGTGCAGCAGGTGCTGCACGGCCTTGATTTGGTGCCCGGGGCCGGAATCGAACCGGCACGCCATCTCTGGCGGGGGATTTTGAGTCCCCTGCGTCTACCAATTTCACCACCCGGGCGGGAATTCGTAAGCCACAAATTATGGCACAGTGTTGACCATGAACTACCCGACCATTGAAGACGCGATTGGAAAAACCCCGCTTGTGGCCTTGCAGCGCATTGGCGCGGCCGACAACAAGGCCCGTGGCAACGTGATTTTGGGCAAGCTGGAGGGCAGCAATCCGGCCGGTTCGGTGAAAGACCGGCCTGCGGTGTCCATGATCCGGCGCGCCGAAGAGCGGGGCGACATCAAGCCCGGTGACACGCTGATTGAAGCCACCTCGGGCAACACCGGCATTGCGCTGGCCATGGCGGCAGCCATCAAGGGCTACCGCATGGTGCTGATCATGCCGGAGGACCTTTCGATCGAGCGGGCCCAGACCATGAAGGCTTTTGGTGCCGAACTGATCCTCACGCCCAAGAGCGGTGGCATGGAGTCGGCCCGCGACCTGGCCGACCGCATGCAGGCCGACGGCAAGGGGCGGGTGCTTGACCAGTTCGCCAACGCCGACAATCCGCGCATCCATTACGAGACCACCGGCCCCGAGTTGTGGGAGCAAACGGCAGGGCGCATCACCCATTTCGTGAGCGCCATGGGCACCACCGGCACCATCACCGGCGTGTCGCGGTTTTTGAAAGAGAAAAATCCGGCGGTTCGCATTGTGGGCGCCCAGCCCAGTGAAGGCTCGCGCATTCCGGGCATTCGCAAATGGCCGCAGGAGTACCTGCCTAAAATTTACGACCCCAGCGCCGTGGACGAGTTGATTTACGTGAGCCAGGCCGACGCCGAAGACATGTGCCGCCGATTGGCTCGCGAAGAAGGTATTTTTGCGGGCATCTCGGCCGCCGGCGCCTGCTGGGTCGCTCAGCAGGTGGCGCAACAGGTTGAAAACGCCACCATCGCCTTCATCGTGTGCGACCGCGGTGACCGCTACCTGTCAACCGGCGTGTTCCCCGCTTGATGGTGCGTTTCACACGGGAACCGGCTCCTCAGGCCGCGACCCAATTCAACACCAAAGGCTGATGGCATGAACACCGAATTTCGGTTTTGCCCGTCTTGCGCCGGGCCGCTGGCGCTCATCGGCAAAGAAGAAGACGGTGGCCTGACCCAGCGCCTGCGCTGCGCGGCCTGTGGTTTCACCCACTGGAACAACCCCACTCCGGTGCTGGCGGCCATTGTCGAGGTGGACGGTCTGGTGCTGCTGGCGCGCAATGCCGCCTGGCAAAACCGCATGTTCGGCCTCATCACCGGCTTCATGGAGGCTGGCGAAACCCCCGAAGACGGCATTCGCCGTGAAATTGCCGAAGAAACCAGCCTGCAGGTCAGCCAGTTGAATCTGGTGGGCGTGCACGATTTCCAGCGCATGAACCAGGTGCTGATCACTTACCACGCGGTTGCCCATGGCGATGTGCGGCTTTCAGCCGAGCTGCTTGAATACAAGCTCTTGCGCCCCGAGCAGGTGCGCTGCTGGCGCGCTGGTACCGGCTTTGCGCTGGCCGACTGGCTGCGTGGCCGGGGTATCGAACCTGCGTTTCTGGAGTCTCCACCGTCCGGCGGTTGAGTGGCCCTGTCCCCGGCGCACCCGTCTAACAAAACCGTGCCCTGCTGCACACCTGCGTTGGGCTGGCTTGCCCCCGTACCGCGCGTGGCGTGTCAGCCCGCTTAGAATCAGCCATCCTGAGGAACACCCCATGCAAGCCGACAAAGAACTCGATGCCCGTGGCCTGAACTGCCCGCTGCCTATTTTGAAGGCCAAGAAAGCCCTGGCTGACATGCACAGCGGCCAAACCCTGTGTGTGATCTCCACCGACGCCGGTTCGGTGCGCGACTTCCAGGCTTTTGCCAAACAAACGGGTAACGAACTGCTCGAGCAGCAGTCGGTGGGCAGCGATCATTTCACGCTGCTGAAACGCCGCTGATCGGCACGCTGGTTTTTTGAACCACCAGCGCTGACACGGCCACCGCGCGCAACATGGAAGTCTTGCTGGTTGACCCGCTGGTGCCTGAAGCCCTTGGCTGGCTTCAGGAGCGTCATGATGTGAGCTACCGGCCCGAGCTCGGTGATGACCCGATCGAGCTGCGCAAAAACATGTACAAGACGCGCGCCATCGTGCTGCCGCCGCATGTGATCGTGTCGCAAGAATTTCTGGACTTCTCACCCAAGCTGCAGCTGGTGGCCCGCATGCAGATTTCCAGCGACAACACCGATCTTGACGCATGTGCGCGCCGCCAGGTCCGGGTGATCCAGGCGCGCAGTGCCACGGTGCGTTCCAACGCCGAATACGTGCTCTACGGCCTGCTCATGCTGTACCGCCGAGGCATGATCAGCGCCTTGCTGGGACGCAAAATTTCGCAGGTGCGCATGGGCCGCGAACTCGCCGGCAGCACCGTGGGCTTGCTGGGGCTGGCGCCGGTGGCGCACACGTTGGCGCCCATGCTCAAAAGCCTGGGCGTGCGCTTGCTCGGTTACGACCCTGCCGTGCACCACGCGGCCCCCATTTGGGACAAGCTCGGTGTGGAGCCCACCACGGCGCAAGACCTGCTGGCCCGCTCCGACGCGGTGTCGCTGCAGGTGGTGTATGCCTCGCGTTTCAAAGGCTGGATCAACGAGCGGCTGCTGAACCACTGCAAGCCCGGGCAGCTGTGGGTGGGGGTGAGCCGCAGTTCGCTGTTTGACCCGGAAGCCCTGGCGCACGCCTTGTGCGATGGCCGCATTGACGCCTGCTTGCTGGACGGCGCCAACCCGAGCTTTGCGGCCGAAGGCACGCCCTTGCATGCGGTGCCCAACCTGCACCTGACGCCGCGCCTGGGCTCGCACACCCGCGAAGCCAAGCTGCGCGCCAGCTGGTATGTGGCGCACCGCATTCACGAGAGCCTGTCGCCGCTGGCTTCGCACCCGGAAACCCGCCACAGCGACTTTTCGGTGCTCGACAGCCTGGACTACGCCGACCAGGAAGACCCCCAGGCGGTGTCACCTTCCCAGTGGAGTTCACTGGAACTGCACCGGCGCTGAAGTGAGCCGGCGCCGCTTACGTTGCAGCGCCGCGTGTTCAGTGACCCAGCCGGGCCAGTTGCTCGCGCACCTTGGCCAGCGTGGCGGTGAAGTCGGCCACCCGCTTCTTTTCTTGCTCAATCACGGCCGGTGGTGCTTTGGCCACAAAAGCCTCATTGCCCAATTTGGCGCCCGCTTTGGTGATTTCGCCCTCCAGGCGGGTGGCTTCCTTGCCCAGGCGCAGCTTTTCGGCGGCCACGTCAATTTCCATGAACAGGCACATGCGGGCCTCGCCCACCACCGCCACCGGCGCGGCCTGCGCTGCAGCGGCCCAGGCGGCCTCGTCTTCAAACACCTTCACTTCGCTGAGCTTGGCCAGCGCCTGCAGTACAGGGCCAGCGGTTTGCATGAAAACGGTGTCGCCCAACACGTAGAGCGGCAGGCGGGTGGCGGGTGACACGTTCATTTCACCGCGCAGGTTGCGGCAGGCGTCCACCAGCCCCTTGAGCTTGGCCACGTGTGCCTCGGCCTGTTCGTCAATGCGGTCGGGCTGGCTTACCGGGTAAGTTGCGATACTGACCGATGGGCCGGCGCGCCCCGCGACGGGCGCCACCTTCTGCCACAGCTCTTCGGTGATGAAGGGAATCACCGGGTGCGCCAGGCGCAGAATGGTTTCCAGCGTGCGAATGAGGGTGCGGCGCGTGGCGCGTTGCTGCGCGGCGTTGCCGGTGTTGATCTGCACCTTGGCAATTTCCAGGTACCAGTCACAGAACTCGTTCCACACAAAGTCGTAGACCGTGTTGGCCACGTTGTCCAGCCGGTATTCGGCAAAGCCCTTGGCCACTTCAGCTTCCACCCGCTGCAGGGTGGACGTGATCCAGCGGTCAGCCGGGCTGAAGCTCAGGTAACCGTGGCTGGTGCCGCCCACATCGCAGTCGGCCTTGGTGTGTTCCTTCAGGCCGCAGTCTTGGCCCTCGCAATTCATCAGCGTGAAGCGCGTGGCGTTCCAGAGCTTGTTGCAGAAATTGCGGTAGCCCTCGCAGCGCTTGCTGTCGAAGTTGATGCTGCGGCCCAGCGAAGCGAGTGCGGCAAAGGTGAAGCGCAGCGCGTCGGCGCCATAGGCCGGGATGCCCTCGGGAAATTCCTTCTCGGTCTGCTTGCGCACCTTGGGCGCGGTCTCGGGTTTGCGCAGGCCGGTCGTGCGCTTCTCAAGCAAAGGCGCCAGCGAAATGCCGTCGATCAGGTCGACCGGGTCCAGCACGTTGCCTTCGCTCTTGCTCATCTTCTGGCCCTGCGCGTCGCGCACCAGGCCGTGTATGTAGACGTGCTTGAACGGCACCTGGCCGGTGAAGTGCGTCGTCATCATGATCATCCTGGCCACCCAGAAAAAGATGATGTCGTAGCCTGTGACCAGCACGCTGCTGGGCAGGTAGAGGTTGTAGTCGTCGGTCGCGGTGTTGCCTTGCTCGGGCCAGCCCATGGTGGAGAAGGGCACGAGCGCTGAGGAATACCAGGTGTCCAGCACGTCTTCGTCGCGCGTGAGCACCTTGCCGGCGCCGGCCTGGGCCTGCGCTTCTTCCAGATTGCGTGCCACATACACCTGGCCCTGCTCGTCGTACCAGGCCGGAATCTGGTGGCCCCACCAGAGCTGGCGGCTGATGCACCAGTCCTGGATGTTGTTCATCCACTGGTTGTAGGTGTTGACCCAGTTTTCGGGCACAAACTTCACCTCGCCCGACTGCACGGCCGCTACGGCCTTGTCGGCGATGGAGGTGCCGCTGGTGTTGTGCTCATTGCCCTTGCTGGTCATAGCCACAAACCACTGGTCGGTCAGCATGGGCTCGATCACCTGGCCGGTGCGCGCGCAGCGCGGCACCATCAGCTTGTGTTTTTTGACTTCGACCAGCAGGCCGGCGGCTTCCAGGTCGGCTACCACGGCCTTGCGGGCCACAAAGCGGTCCAGGCCGCGGTATTTTTCGGGCGCGTTGTCGTTGATGGTGGCGTTGAGGTGCAGCACGCCGATGATGGGTAGCTGGTGGCGCTGGCCGACCGCGTAGTCGTTGGCGTCGTGCGCGGGCGTGACCTTCACCACCCCGGTGCCAAACGCGCGGTCCACATAGTCGTCGGCGATCACCGGGATCTCTCGATCACACAGCGGCAGCTTCACATATTGGCCAATGAGTGCGCTGTAGCGCTCGTCTTCGGGGTGGACCATCACGGCCACGTCGCCCAGCAGGGTCTCGGGGCGGGTGGTCGCCACGGTCAGGTGGCCCGAACCATTGACCAGCGGGTAGGCGATGTGCCAGAGCGAGCCGTCTTCCTCTTCGCTCTCCACTTCCAGGTCGGACACGGCAGACATGAGCACCGGGTCCCAGTTGACCAGGCGCTTGCCACGGTAGATCAGGCCCTGCTGGTAGAGCTTCACAAAGGTCTCGGTCACGACCCTGCTGAGCTTGGGGTCCATGGTGAAGTACTCGCGGCTCCAGTCCACGCTGTCGCCCATGCGGCGCATTTGCGTGGTGATGGTGTTGCCGCTCTCTTCTTTCCATTCCCATACCTTGGCCACAAAATTCTTGCGTGCCTCGGCGGGCGTAGGCCCCATGTCGTGGCGGCTGGTGCCTTGCGCTTGCAATTGGCGTTCCACCACGATCTGCGTGGCAATGCCCGCGTGGTCTGTGCCGGGCACCCACACCGTGTTGGCGCCGCTCATGCGGTGGTAGCGCGTGAGCGAGTCCATGATGGTCTGGTTGAACGCATGCCCCATGTGCAGCGTGCCCGTCACATTGGGCGGTGGCAGCTGAATGGCGAACGACGGCGCGCCTTCCACCGGTGCCCCTGTGCCCCGGAAGCCCGCGGCCCCGTAACCACGTTGCTCCCATTCCGGTCCCCAATGGGCTTCGAGCGCGGCGGGCTCAAACGATTTGGAGAGGGATTGCAGGCCGGGTTGGTGCAGGGTGTCAGACATGGGGTGGGCGCAAAAAGTGAAACGGCGCTCCGAAGGGCGCCGTCAGGGAAAGCTCGGGAATGGGTCGATTTTATTCGACCGATCTTCCTGGGGTGCTGCGTCAGCTTTGGCTGCGTGCGGCCACCTCGGGCCGGTCGTTTTGTTGGGGCTTCAGCGGTGCGGACGCTTGGCCTTCGGCCCGCTCGCGGCGCCACTGTTCTTTGCGCGCGGTCCATTCGGCCAGGCGTGCGTGCGCGGTCTTGCTTTCTTCCAGCATTTCAAACTCGTCGGCCAGCTGGGCGGTGAGTTCCAGGCGGATGCCGTTCGGGTCAAAGAAGTAAATGCTTTTGAAGATGTGGTGATCGGTCACGCCCAGCACCTCAATGCCATGCGCTTGCAGCCGCGCTTTGGTGTTTTCCAGCTCCTGCTCGGTGTTCACGCGAAAGCTGATGTGGTTGACCCACTTCGGCGTGTTGGGGCTGGGCAGTGCGGCCACATCGTCACCCAGGTCAAAGAAGGCAATGAACGAGCCGTCTTGCAGCCGGAAGAAAAAGTGGGTGTACGGGCAGTACTCGCCCGTGCTGGGCACATGGTCGCTCTGGATGATGTGGTACAGCGGCAAACCCAGAATGTCTTCATAAAACTGGCGTGTTTCCTCCGCGTCTTTGGCGCGGTAGGCGTAGTGGTGCAGCTGCTGTACAGGCGCTGGAGGGGGCAAGGTGCTGGTGGTCATGGGGGCTCCTGAAGGACGGCATTGGCGGCATGTAATTCAACATTGTGCAATGCATTTCTCAAAAAGAAACGGTGCGGCATGGAATTGCTTTCACAGCTTGCCGGTTTCTGGCGTGCATGTCGATGATGTTGAGAATGGTTATCAATTGATGTTTTCCAATAGCCTGTGGCAATGCGTTGAATAGATCAGAACAATTAGACGGACCTCCCTACCCGGCGTAAGGTTGTTTTGCCTCAACGGGTGCAGCCGCTTGCCGGTCGGCCTGTTGGGTCTTTCTTCAACCACGAACAGGAGATAAAACCATGCCCGCATTGAAAGGCTCGAAAACCGAGCAATGCCTGAAAGACGCCTTCGCTGGCGAATCGCAGGCCAACCGCCGCTACCTGTATTTCGCGAACAAGGCCGACGTGGAAGGCCAAAACGACGTGGCCGCGCTGTTCCGCTCCACCGCTGAAGGTGAAACCGGTCACGCCCATGGTCACCTGGAGTTTCTGGAGCAGTCTGGCGACCCGGCCACCGGCATGCCGATTGGCTCCACCCGCGACAACCTGGCGTCGGCCGTGGCGGGCGAAACCCACGAGTACACCGACATGTACCCTGGCATGGCCAAGACCGCGCGTGAAGAGGGCTTTGACGAGGTGGCCGACTGGTTTGAGACGCTGGCCAAGGCCGAGCGTTCGCACGCCAACCGCTACCAGAAGGCTTTGAACGAACTGGTGGATTGAGCCCACCCCCATCGCTGGCCCACTTCGTGTGGCCAGCTCAGCCCCTCAAGGGGCGGCGCTGGCGGCCTGGCAAAGCCAGTTCCGCGGCGCCCCGGGGTTGAACTGCCCTTCTCTTGGAGGGCGTTTTTGAAAGCGTTTGGTTGAGCGCTTTCAAAAACCCACGAAAAACCCGCACAGACGAGGAGACAAGACATGGCAACCGAAGGCAACTTGCAAGCCCCGACCCGGCATGCGCTGGACTGGAAAAACCCCGACTTCTACGATGAAGAAAAGTGTTTCGACGAGCTGGAGCGGATTTTTGACATTTGCCATGGATGCCGCCGCTGTGTGAGCTTGTGCGGTTCCTTCCCCACGCTGTTCGACCTGGTGGACGAAAGCAAGACCATGGAGGTCGATGGCGTTGACAAGAAGGACTACTGGAAGGTGGTGGACCAGTGTTACATGTGCGACCTGTGCTACATGACCAAGTGCCCCTACACGCCGCCGCACGAGTGGAACCTGGACTTTCCGCACACCATGCTGCGTGCCAAGGCCATCAAGTTCAAAAAAGGTGAAGTGGGCGCGGCTGAAAAGTTTTTGGCCTCCACCGACGTACACGGCCAGTTTGCGGGCATTCCCATCGTGGTGCAGGCGGCCAATGCGCTGAACAAAACCAAAACCATGCGCAAAGTCATGGAAAACGTGGCGGGCGTGGACAAAGACGCCTGGCTGCCCGAGCTGGCCACCAAAAAATTCCGTTCCGGCACGCCTGAAGCCCAGTCCACGGCGGTGGTGGATGGTGCCAAGACGCCGGGCAAGGTGGCTATTTTTGCCACCTGCTACATCAACTACAACGAGCCCGGCATTGGCCTGGACTTGCTGAAGGTGCTCGACCACAACGCCATTCCTTACGTGATAGTGGACAAGGAAAAGTGCTGCGGCATGCCCAAGCTGGAGCTGGGCGACCTGGAGTCGGTGCAGGCCAGCAAAGAGGCCAATATTCCGGTGCTGGCGCGCTACGCGAAAGACGGTTTTGCCATTCTGGCCGCGGTGCCCAGCTGCGCGCTCATGTTCAAGCAGGAAATCCCGCTGATGTTTCCGGACGATGCCGACACCCAGCTGGTGAAAGAGCACATGTGGGACCCGTTTGAATACTTCATGGCCCGCAAGCGCGATGGCCTGCTGAAGACCGAGTTCCCGCAAAAGCTGGGCAATGTGAGCTACCAGATTCCGTGCCACGGGCGGGTGCAAAACATCGGCAAGAAGACCGAGGAAATGCTGAAGATGATCCCCGACACCACCATCAACACCATTGAGCGGTGTTCGGGCCACGCGGGCACCTTTGGCGTGAAAAAGGCCTACCACCAGACCGCCATGAAGATCGGCAAACCGGTGTTCAAGGCCATGGCCACCATGAAAGACGGCAGCAAGCCCGATTTCATCAGCTCGGATTGCCCACTGGGCGGGCACCACATTGCGCAGGGCTTCGAGGTGAACGGCCTGGGCGCGCCCGAACTGCAGCACCCGATCAGCCTGGTGGCCAAGGCCTATGGATTGAAGTGAGTGACACGGCAGCCGGCCTGCGTTTTCGTGACACCTGTTTCCGCTTTTATTTGGAGAAAAACCCATGCAACTGACCGGCCACATCACCCCCGAGAGCCTCATGAGTCTGGAGGCCTACACCAAGTGGCGCAAGCTTCACAAGCCCGAAATCATCGCGCACCGCAAGCTGCGCAGCGTCGTGCTGGGCGAACACATCAACCTGCAATTTGAGAGCGAGACCACCATCCGCTACCAAATCCAGGAGATGCTGCGCATTGAAAAAGTCTTTGAAGAAGAGGGCATTCAGCAAGAGATTGAGGCTTACGCGCCGCTGGTGCCTGACGGCCGCAACTGGAAGGCCACCATGATGATCGAGTACACCGACATCAACGAGCGCAAGCGCGAGCTGGCCCGGCTCATCGGTGTAGAAGACCGCATGTTTGTCGAGGTCGAAGGCCATGCGCGCGTGTACGCGATTGCCGACGAAGACATGGACCGCGAAAACGACGTCAAAACCAGCGCCGTGCATTTTGTGCGGTTCGAGCTGACGCCCGCCATGTGCGCGTCGGTCAAGGCCGGGGGCGCGGTCAAGCTGGGCTGCGACCACACCCACTACCCGGCGCACATGCAAATTCCGCCCGAAACCCTGACCAGCCTGGCTGGCGACTTGCGCTAAGCCTGCTCGGCGCTCCGGGCCGACCCGGCCGGCCAGGCAGACCATGACGCGTCGGGCGTGGCCTCGATGTGCAGCGGCTCACCGGTCGTGGGGTGTTTGAGTGACAGCGTGCGTGCGTGCAGCCACAGGCGCTGCAGACCCAGCCACTCGGCCACGGCACGGTTCAGCGGACCTTTGCCGTGGGTGGCATCGCCCAAGATGGGGTGGGCAATGTGTTTCATGTGCCTGCGCAGCTGGTGGCGCCGCCCGGTGAGCGGTTGCAGCTCGACCAGCGCACAGCGCGTGGTCTCAAAACCGCCGTGGGGCAGCGGCAGTTCGTAACGTTCCAGGGTGCGCCAGCGCGTCTGTGCTGTCTGCACCTCTTCGCGCTCGCTGCGCATGTCGTCCGGCATGCGCTTGAGCGGGTGGTCGGTGAAGCCCTCAGGGGCGGGCCAGCCGCGCACCACCGCCTGGTAGGTTTTGTTCAGGCCGTCACCCGCTTCAAAAGCCTGGCCCAGGGTGCGCGCGGTGGCTGCGCTCAGCGCAAACAGCAGCACGCCGCTGGTGCCTTTGTCGAGGCGGTGCGCGGGCCACACCGGTTGGCCCAGCTGGTCGCGCAGCATTTGCAGGGCAAAACGTGTTTCGCCGGCGTCCAGCCCGGTGCGGTGCACCAGCAGGCCCGGCGGTTTGTTCACCGCTGCAAGATAATCGTCGACGTAAAGGATTTCCAGCATGTTGTTTGTATTGTCCCCCGCCAAAGCGCTTGACTATGAAACGCCGCCGCACGTGGCGACCCACACCCAGCCGCTGTTTGTGGAGCAGGCCACCGAGCTGATTGGGGTGTTGCGTGAAAAGTCGCCGCAGCAGATCGCCGAGCTGATGAAGCTGTCGGACCCGCTGTCGGGCCTGAACGTGGCGCGCTACGCCGCCTGGGCGCCCAAGTTCACGGCCCGCAATGCCAAGCAGGCGGTGCTGGCCTTCAATGGTGATGTGTACGAAGGCCTGGACGCCAAGTCACTGACCGAGCCGGACCTGGACTGGCTGCAACAGCACCTGTGCATTTTGAGTGGTCTGTATGGCGTGTTGCGCCCGCTGGACTGGATGCAGCCCTACCGCCTGGAAATGGGCACGCGCCTGCCCACGGCGCACGGCAAAAACCTCTACCAGTTCTGGGGCAGCCAGATTGCCGAGTACCTGAACAAGCGTGCTGCGGCCGACCTGAGTCCGGTGGTGGTCAACCTCGCCAGTGAGGAGTATTTCAAGTCGGTGGACCGCAAGGCGCTCAAGCCGCGGGTGGTGACCTGTGCGTTTGAAGAGCGCAAGGGCGACGGCTACAAGATCATCAGCTTCATGGCCAAGCGCGCCCGCGGCTTGATGGTGCGCTACGCCGTGCAACACCGCCTGAGCACGCCCGAGCAGCTCAAGGGTTTTGATCTGGAGGGCTACCGCTTTGTGCCCGCAGCGTCTGAAAGTGACCGCCTGGTGTTCCGGCGCGAGCACAAAGCCTGATCATCTGAGCACCGTTGCATTGTTTGCCAAGGCATGCACGCCATGAACCAAATCATCACGCCCGAACTGCGCCAATGGCTGACCCAACAGGCCGCTGAGGGCCATTCCCGCCAGTCGGTGCTGGACGCCTTGCTGAAGGCCGGCTGGCAACCTGAGACCGCCGCTCTGGCGCTGGAGAGCGAATGGGACGAACAGCAGCGCCAGCGCGCAGCAGCCTCTGCCCGCTTGCCGGCCCAGCGTCTGCCCGACCTGGACTTGGCTCGGTCGCCCCGCCAGATGGACGTGGGTGACCGCTGGGTGGACGTGATTGCCACGCTGGCGACGCCGCGTGTGGTGGTGCTGGGCAATCTGCTGAGCGCAGACGAGTGCGACGCGCTGGTGGCGGCGGCGCGCCCGCGGCTGGCACGTTCGCTCACGGTGCAGACGCAGACCGGTGGCGAAGAGCTCAATCCCGACCGCACCAGCCAGGGCATGTTTTTTAGCCGGGGCGAGAGTGAACTGCTCACGCGCATCGAAGCCCGCATTGGCCGGCTGCTGAACTGGCCGGTGGACCATGGCGAAGGCATGCAGGTGCTGCGCTACGGTGCTGGTGCGCAATACAAGCCGCATTACGACTACTTTGACCCGGCCGAGCCGGGTACGCCGACCATCTTGCGCCGCGGCGGGCAGCGGGTGGCCACGCTGGTGATGTACCTGAGCGAGCCGGCACGTGGCGGCGGCACCATCTTCCCGGACGTGGGGCTGGAAGTGGCCCCGGTGCGTGGCAACGCGGTGTTTTTCAGCTACGACCGCCCGCACCCCGCCACCGGCACGCTGCACGGCGGCGCCCCGGTGATCGAAGGGGAGAAGTGGGTGGCCACCAAGTGGTTGCGCGAGCGTGTGTTTGAATGACAGCGCCGCGCCCCCATGTGAAGCGCTGTCTGCACCCAACCGCCCCTGCATGGCGCTCAGGAACCCCATGAAAGTTGCCAGCAACGGCTTGCGTTTTGAAGTTGAAACCGCCGGCCACGACAGCGCCCCGGCGGTGCTGCTCACCATGGGCCTGGGCATGCAGCTCACCGCCTGGCCCGAGCGTTTGTTGACGGCGCTGGTGAACGCGGGCTACCGCGTGATCCGCTACGACAACCGCGACATCGGTTTGTCCAGCCACCTGGACGCGCTGGGCGAGCCCAACCTGCTGTGGCAGTTCGTCAAGTCGCGTCTGGGCTTGCGGCTGCGCTCAGCCTACACCTTGCAAGACATGGCGCAAGACGCGCTCGGCATTCTGGACGCGCTGGGCGTGGCGCGCGCGCATGTGGTCGGCGTGTCCATGGGCGGCATGGTGTCGCAGCGCATCGCGGCCACTGCGCCCGAGCGTGTGCTCAGCCTCACCAGCGTCATGAGCTCCAGCGGCGCACCGGGCCTGCCCGGCCCCAGCCCCGAGGTATCGCGCGCCATGGTCACCCGGCCCAAAAGCCAGTCACCCGAAGACGTGGTGGACCATACGCTCGACATTTTTCGGCTCATTGGCAGCCCCGCCTACCCGCAAGACATGCCCGTGTTTCGCCAGCACCTGCTGGACGGCGTGAACCGCAGCTACCACCGGGCCGGCGTGTCGCGCCAGTTGCTGGCCATCATGACCGACCGCCAGCGCCACACCTTGTTGCCGCGGATCGTCTGTCCCAGCCTGGTTATTCACGGCGCGGCCGACCCGCTGGTGCCCATGGCCTGCGGCCAAGACACGGCGGCGCGCATTCCCGGCGCTCGTTTTGAAGCCATTCAGGGCATGGGCCACGACTGGCCGCCCGGCGTGGCCGCGCTGCCTGGCCGCCCGGCGTGGCCGCGCTGCTCGCCCAACACATTGTTCCGCACCTCAACGCTGCAACCGCACCCGACCCAGCATGAACGCCAACACCCCCGAATACTCCCAGCTGGGCAAAGCCTCGGCCTACATCGACCAGTACGACGCGTCGTTGCTGTACCCGCTGCCGCGCGAGGCCAAGCGGCGTGAAATTGGCATTGCCGGCAGCGTACCGTTTCTGGGCGCTGATATGTGGACCGCGTTTGAGCTCAGCTGGCTCAACCTGCGCGGCAAGCCCCAGGTGGCGCTGGCCCACATCACCATTCCCTGCGAGAGCACACACATTGTTGAGAGCAAGTCGTTCAAGCTGTACCTGAACAGTCTGAACAACACCCGGTTTGAGAGCGCCGACGCGGTGCGCGAGCGCATGCGCAACGACATCAGTGCCACCATCTGGCACGGTGGCCCGGTGCAGATCACCGCGGGTGTGCGCCTGCTGCTGCCCGAGCTGTTTGACTGCGAACCGGTGCAGGAACTGGACGGCCTGTGCATTGACCGGCTCGACGTGGAATGCACGCACTACCAGCCTGCACCCGAGCTGCTGAGCGCCGCGCTGCACGAAAAGCCGGTGGAAGAAACGCTGGTGAGTGACCTGCTGAAAAGCAACTGTCTGGTGACCGGCCAGCCCGACTGGGGCACGGTGCAGATCCGTTACAGCGGCCCGCAGATCGACCAGGCGGGGCTGCTGCAATACATCGTGAGCTTTCGCAACCACAACGAATTTCATGAGCAGTGCGTGGAGCGCATGTACATGGACATCATGGCCCGCTGCAAACCCGCCAAGCTCATGGTCTACGCGCGTTACACCCGCCGCGGCGGGCTCGACATCAACCCCTGGCGCAGCAGCCATCCGCAGCTGCCGCCGGCCAATGTGCGCACGGCGCGGCAGTAGTCGCTGGAACCCGGTTTTTTAAGCAGCCGGAGCGTCACCCGCGACACCTGAGCCAGCCCCATCCAGGGCACCGCCGGGCCGGCTTTGCCGGACGGCCAGTGCCGCCCCCTTGAGGGGGTCGCGCGCAGCGCGGCGGGGGGGGAGCCATCTCAAAGCATTTTCTGAATCAGCGCACCCTTGAACAACACCGGCCCGGTGGGGCCGGTTTCGCTTGGCACGCCGCCTTTGGGCTCCAGGCTGATGGCCAGCGTGGGCACTTCGCGCACGTCGCGCTGGTCGGCGGCCAGTTGCAGCAGCTTGTCCGGGCTCAGCACGCCCAGTGAGCGTGGGCCGCCGGCGGGTGGCAAGGCCCACAGCTGCAGCGACTTGTCGGCCGCTTCCTGGTAGCCGCCCACGCGTTGGAGCGTCAGGCGGCCGTTCTTCGGGTCAAACGTGACCAGCATCGACGCGCTGGCCTGGTCGTCGTTGAGCACCGCCACGTATTCGATCTGCGGCTGGGCCGACAGCTGCGCTTGCAGTTCACCGATCTGCGCGCCCAGGTTGTCGCGCAGGCCCACGGCGGTGACCACCGCCAGCACCGTGGCCAGCGCGCCAGCGGCGGTGGTGCCACGCCACAGCGCCAGGCTGCGCAGCCAGCCGCCCGGCGCGGGCTTGGCGGCCAGGGCGCGGGCGGCGGCCATGGCCGCTTGCTCGCCATTGGCGCGCACCAGGTTGTCAATGCGCGTCCACACGGCCGGGGGCGGAGTGGTGGGGTTTTGCAGCTCGTTCATGCTGGCCACGCGGCTTTGCCAGATGAGCGCGGCCGCACGCACCGGTGCCTGTTCGCGGGCCAGGGTTTCAAACCGGCGGCGCGCGCCACCACGCAGCGTGCCCAGCGCGTAGGCGCTGGCCAGACGGTCCAACAGCTCAGGGTGTTGCAACAGGTTCATAAATAGGTTTCAATTTCTCTCGGCACCGGAGCGTCTTGCGCACCGCACGAAGTGTCCCAATCCAAGGGCACCGCCGGGCCGGCTCCGCCGGACGGCCAGTGCCGCCCCCCTTGAGGGGGGTGACGCGAAGCGGCGCGGGGGGTGTTCATGCAAACCCTGCCATACAGTGGCGCAACTGGTCCAGCCCGCGCCGTATCCAGGTTTTTACCGTGCCCAGTGGCAACCGCAGCTGCTCGGCCAGTTCACCGTGGCTCAGGTCGCGCAGGTAAGCCAGGCTCACCACCTCGCGCTGTTTGTTGTCCAGCCGGCCCAGGCACTGGTGCAGCGCCCAGGCCTGCTGGCTGGCCAGGCTGGTGTCCATGGGGTTGGGCGCATCGCCGGCCAGCGTGTCGGCCATGGCGTCGTCGATCTCGTCGGTCAGGTGTTCGCGCTCGGCCTTGCGCCGGCGCAGCAGGTCCAGCGAGCGGCTGCGCACGATCAGGCCCAGCCAGGCCATGGGCGGGCTCAGGCTCGCTCGGTAGTCGGGTGCGGTGCGCCAGATCTGCAAAAACGTGTCTTGCAGTGCGTCTTCGGCCCACTCGTTGTTGCGCACCACCCGCAGCGACAGGCCGTACAGCTTGCCCGAGGTCAGGTCGTACAGCGCCTTGAGCGCGGCCTCGTCGCGCTGGGCCACGCGGTCCAGCAGCCCCATGAGTTGTGCATCGGGTTCGTCTTGCATGGGCGCATTGTGCGGGAAGCCCTCCGCTTTTGCTGGCGCCCAGGCGGGCCACCCACCCAGCCAGCCCATCACAAACGGCGCCGGCGCGGCACCACCTGGGTGGGCACGCTGAGCGCGGTCACGGGCAACACGCGGATGCTGGTGGCTGGCAGCTCCAGCAGCTGGTCGGCGTGCCACACGCGCACGCGCGCCGCGCCTTCGGGCACGTCTTGCAGCATCGCCACGCCGTCGGCCCCGGTCTTTACCGCCCAGGGCGTGTTGGCCACGTACACAAAACCGCGCATGGAGCCGTGCAGGTGGCAGCCCAGCTGGAAGGCGCCGGCTTTGTCCAGCGTCACGTCGGCGCTGCTGGGTTCTTGGCCTTCCAGCTGGCCGGCCAGCCGCAGTTCAAACCCCGCTTGCGCGGGAGCGTTCAGGCCCGCCAGGCCGGCGGGTGTGCCGCGCACATGGTGTTCCCAGCGGTCCTGGTTGGTGAAGCGCACGCGCGAGCCCACCGGCAGCACGCTGACCGCAGGCGAAAACTGCATTTTTTGCTGGGTGATGGTGGCCTGCACCGGCGCCGGCGCGCGCAGCGCTTGCCCGCTGGCGGGCTCCAGCACCACCACCGCGTCGGCCAGGGGTTTGCCGTCCCGGGCCAGCACCGTGACCTGTACCGTGGCCGCCTGCGCTGCGCCTGCCAGCGCGAGCCAGGCGAGTGCGTGGATCGGTTTCAAAAAGTTTTGCATGGCAGCGGCCTTCAGCGTGCGTTGACCACATCGCGGTGCATGGGCGCCAGCAGCGCCAGCAACTGGTTTTGGCGGGTGAAAGCCATACCGCGCGCGTTCATGCTCACTTGCAGCACCTCGACCAGCGCATTGAAGTGGCTGCGGGTCACATCCATGTTGGCGTGGGCTTCCTTCATGTCGGGGCCTTGGTACACACATGGGCCGCCTGCGAGCTGGCACACCTGGTCGGTCAGTTGCTTGGCCAGGTTGTCGAGTTGGGTGTCTTTGAACTGGTCACCGATGCGCGGGTCGGCCTTGAGACGCACCACAAAATCGTCCATCAGGGCGCGGATGCCGGCTTGTTCGCCAAAGGCCTGGTACAAGCCAGCGGCCGGTGCCATGGGGTAGGCGCTGGCGGGCGAGGCGGCCGGGGCCGGGGCTTTCAGAGCCATCGACTGGGCCAGGGCGTGGCCGCTGCCCATGGCGAGCAAGGTGAGGGCGGCAGAGGTGATGAAGGTTTTCATGGGGTGGGTTCAAAAAAGGAGGTGATCGGGCGGGCTGGCGTGGTGGCACAGGTCAAAAAGCGACCTGGGCTGAGAGGTACACGCCGGTCTGCTTTTTGTTGTTGGTGGTGGCGGGCACAATGCGACCCAGGTCCACGTAGGCGGCGGTGAGCGACAGGTTTTTGTTCGGTGCCCAGGCAATGAAAATGTCCTTCCAGTCGTCGGCGCGCAGGCCATTGCCCAGGCCGGCGGCGGCGCCCGCGCGCTGCAGCTTGTTGGGCATGGCGCGGTATTCAAAGCCCACCGCCACGTTGCGGCTGAGCAGGTAGGCCACCGAAATTTCGGGCTGCAGTTCGTAGCCGTTGTCTGCGCCGCCGAGCCTTGCGCCATGGCCCAGCAGGCCGTTCTGGTTGGCGCGGGTGGCGCGCAGCGTGCCGTTCACCAGCAGGCCTTGCGCCAGAAACAGCTTGGTAGCGCTCACATACACGTCCACGCCGTCGCGCTCGGCGCCCAGGGCGTCCAGCGTGCCGTCCAGCCCGCTGCGCTGAAGGCTTTTCACTTGCACGCCCACGGCAATTTGCGGCATCAGGGTGTCGCTGTCCAGCACCGCATCACCGGCCACGCGCACTTTGGCGCCCACGATGTTCTGCTTCAGGTGCAGCCCCGGCAAGCCCAGCAGGGTTCCGGTGATACCGGTGTTGAAGTCTTGCCGCGCAATGGACAGCTCTACCCGGTCGTTGATGCCCACCGCCGCGCCCGCCACGGTCAGGCCGTAGTCCTGCGTAGTGGCACGGCTGATGAAGGCGGACACACCGGTCTCGCCTTCGGTGGCCTGGCTGCCGATCACAGCCCAAGGCGTGAGGCCACCGCCAGCGACGCCTTCGACCGTGCTCACGCCCCCGGTCAGCAGCAGCTTGCCGGTGTCGGCGTGGGCGGGCGCGGCTGCGAGCAACGCAGCAGCCAGGGGCAGCAGGGCCAGGGGCCGTGGCAGGCGAAAAGGAGCGGTCGGTGTGTGTGTCATGGCGTGTGGTGTTTGTTTGAAAAGTGAGGGGCTGAAGAGCCGCCAGTGCATCTGGCTTGCTGACTACGCAGCCCGGCGGCGACTGGATTCAGCGGCGCCTAAATCCCTTTGGCTTGAAGGGGTTTGTGAATCCAAAGCGTTGCCCGGCTGCGTATCCACAACGTCGGTGCTGCAACAACCCCCATCGGTACACCGGCTGCTTTCCCAGCTTGTCCTTTCGTTCAAACCCACGCTTCACAGGAAAAAACCATGTCCAACATCACCACCGTGTCTTCTTCCCTCATCGCAACGCCCGCATCGCGCCGCAGTTTCATGCGCAGTGGCGGCGCGCTGTCAGCCGTGGCCGTGGCCCTGCTCGCCGGCAAAGACGTGCTCGCCCAGGGCATGAACGCCGACACGTCCAAAGACGTGGCCATCCTCAACGTGGCGCTGGGCCTGGAGCACGAAGCCATCAACGCCTACCAGCTCGGTGCCGGCAGCGGCCTGCTGCAAAAGCCGGTGCTCGACATCGCCGTGCAGTTCCAGGGCCACCACAAAACCCACCGCGACGCCCTGGTGGCCACCATCCAGAAGCTGGGTGGCCAGCCGGTGGCCGAGATGACGCTCGCCGCTTACGCCAAAGCGCTGAATGCCGGCGCATTGAAAAGCCAGGCCGATGTGCTCGACCTGGCCGCCCGCCTGGAGCTGGGCGCCACCAACGCTTACTTGAGCGTCATTCCATCGCTGGGCAACCGCGATCTGGCCAAAGTGGCTGCGCGCCTGGCAGCGGACGAAACCATGCATTTCACGATTTTGAACAACGCGCTGGGCCGCCCGCTGCCCGCCGGTGCCCTCTCGTTCGGCGCCTGATTTTTGTCTTCAAGGATCGGCCGCTGGCCGGCCCACCTTGTTTCCCGTCACCCGCGTTTTTTCAACCAAGCCACCGAGGAGTTATTCCATGTTCATTAAAACCACCCTGGCCGCCACCGCAGCCCTCGCCCTGTCTGCCTGTGCCTCCAACATGAGCGCGCCCGCCCCCATGATGTTTTCGCAGGCCAGCCTGCCTGCGGCCGTGCAGGTGCCCGCCGGCCACAAGGTCGCCATGGAAACCGTGGGCGTGGGCCAGATCACCTACGAATGCCGGGCGAAGAAAGACGCCGCCGGGCATGAGTGGGTGTTTGTCGGCCCCGACGCGAAGCTGATGGGCCGCAGCGGCCAGCAAGTGGGCACCTACTACGGCCCGCCCGCCACCTGGGCGAGCCTGGACGGCTCCAAAGTCACCGCCACCCAGCTGACTGTGGCGCCGGGCGGCACGGGCAACATCCCGCTGCAGCTGGTGAAGGCCACCCCTGCGATGGGCTTGGGCGCCATGCAGGGCGTGAGCTACATCCAGCGCGTGGCCACACAAGGCGGCATCGCCCCGGCCATGCTGTGCGATGGCAGCAAGATGGGCAGCAAGGAAATCGTCAAGTACCAGGCCGACTACATCTTCTGGAAGGCTGTCTGATCGAAGACAGCGCGGGTGCCGAAAACACACCGTTCGCCCTGAGCCTGTCGAAGGGCTTTCGCTGTGCTGGCTTCGACAGGCTCAGCCCGAACGGTTCAGGCGTTCACACCGCGCGGCGGAAGCCTTCCAGCAGGTTCACCGCGTTGGTGCCCACCGCGTCCACCGCGTAGCCGCCTTCAAACGTGAACACCGTGGGCAGGCCGGCGCTGGCCAGTGCCTCGCCCACGGCAAGGTAGTCCGCGCTTTGCAGCGTGAAGCCAGAAATCGGGTCGCCTTCAAACGTGTCCAGCCCCATGGGCACCACCAGCGCGTCGGCTTTGAAGGCAGTCACCGCGTCCAGCGCACGGCCGAGGGCGGCGCGCCAGGTGGTGAAGTTCGTGCCGCGTGGCAGCGGCAGGTTCAGGTTGAAACCTTCGCCCGCACCCGCGCCGCGCTCGTCCGCATGGCCCAGGAAAAACGGGTACTCGGTGGCCGGGTCACCATGAATCGACACCGTGAGCACGTCACCGCGTTCGTAAAAAATGGTCTGCGTGCCGTTGCCGTGGTGGTAGTCCACGTCCATCACCGCCACGCGCTGCCGGCCACCGTCGCGCAGGGCCTGTGCGGCCACAGCGGCGTTGTTCAGAAAACAGTAGCCGCCAAAAAAGTCGGCCCCCGCGTGGTGGCCGGGCGGGCGGGTGAGCGCAAACGCGCTGCGCGCACCGCCCAGCACCTCGTGCGCCGCCGCCAGCGCACACGCGGCACCCCCACGCGCCGCCGTCCAGGTGCCGGCCATCAGCGGAGAACCCGAGTCAAACGAAAACAGGCCCAGGCGCGCTGCAAAGTTGGCGGGCAGCACGTCGGTGCGAAAAGCGTGGCGGTTGCCCAGGGGCCACACCGAGGGCAGGGCGTCGCGCTGCGCGTTCGCCGGGTCCATGGCCACCCATTCGTCCCAGGCGCCGACCAGAAACTGCGTGTAGCGCGGGGCGTGCACGCGGGCAATCGCCGCGTCGAGCTCGGCGTCGTTCAGCGCGGGCGTGAGCAGTTCGCCCAGCGGGCGGCGCTGCAGCTCGGCCAACACAAAGTCCAGCCGCGCCGGCACTTCGTGGCACGGCACCATGCGGCCGCGGAACATCTCTTCGCGCCCCTGGTGCAGGGCGTGGTGGGGGTTGTGGAAGGTTTTCATTTACAGCACCGCTTCCAGTCCTTTGCGTTCAAGCAAATCAAGCAGCTTGAGCGACGGCCCGCTCGGGTGCTTGTCGCCCAACTCCCACTTGCGCACGGTGGAGGTGCTCGTGTTCAACACCGCCGCCAGCACCGATTGGCTCAGGTTCAGGTGCGCTCGCAATGCGCGGATCTTTTCGCTGTCATACGGGGCAATAGGCTCCATGCACAGGGCTTCGTACTGGCCCATCTTGCGCTTGTCGATGAAGCCCAGGCGGTGCAGATCAGCCGCCGTTTCCTGCACGGCATCGAGTACCCGGCTCTTGACCTTGGTTGTCTTGGTGTTGGCTTTAATGGTCATTGCAAATCTCCAGGAGGGCGCCGTCTTCCACGGCCAAAGTCAGCTGCGCTGGTGTGCGGGCCAGCAGATCGGCAGCAAGGGTCTGCAGGGCTTCCCGTTCGTCATTGTCGATGTTGGCGCGGTCGTTCTTCTCAAACCCGAACACGAAAAACCAGCGCGAGCCCTTGTTCGTGGCCACCAGTGTGCGGGCACCGCCCCGTTTGCCGCGACCGGCCAAGCCCACGCGTTTCTTGACAACGCCACCGCCCAGGTCAGCATCGATCAGACCTTGCACCATTTCGGCCACGGCGGTGCACAAAACCTGGTCGGTCAGTTCGGTTTTGCGCATCCAGCGCTGGAAGTGCCGGGTTTTGAAGATGCGGTTCATGCTGCAAAGTATGCCACTAGGTGGCATATATAGTCAACAAGCGCAGAATGGGGGGTCTCTCATGCCGTTCCCACAACTGGCGCGACAATGCTTGCATGAAACCCGTTGTGATCGGCATCAAGACCCAGGACGAGTTGTGCGCCCGCATGCTGTCCATCGCCCGCGGTGAATACAAGCCAAAGCCGTCCGAACCCAAGATCTGGTTCACCTCCATACGCTCGCTGGCCGAGGTACTGAGCGATGAGAACCGCGCCCTGCTCAAGCTGATCTCGGAAAACCACCCCGAGTCCATCACCTCGCTGGCCGAACTCACCGGCCGCCGCACCAGCAACCTGTCGCGCACCCTCAAGACAATGGCCAACTACGGCCTGATCGAGATGCAGCGAGAGAAGAATCAGGTGCGGCCCGTGGCGAAGGCGACGGAGTTTCGGATCGTGGCTTGATGAGGCGTTGCTCCATGTTGTGTGGGCACTTAACTCAATAACTTCAAAAAACTTCCGGATCCACTTCAGATGCAATCAGCCGTCGAAACTCTCAAAAATATTCGCCCCAGTACCAAGTCCAATGTCATGGATCTACTGGTGGCGGCCGGACAGAACGTCGACCATTGGGCCCGCAACGCAGACGGAGGCAAAGTTGCGACGCCCGCTGCAAACCCCAACTATTGCTATGACTGGTCCTTCGGCTCGTCTTCCGAGAACATTGTGCTGTGCGTCTGGCACGAGTCCATCCAGGTTGACAAAGAAACTTTGTTCTTTGCAGAGAACATGCGTGCACTGGACGTGGACCTTTCTGCTGTAGCCAATAGCGCAGGGCGGAGCCCCAAGGACCGTGACAGAGCACGCCAGCAGGCTACGCGGGCACGGGCCTTTGATGCTTTGGTGCGTATCGCATATGAGAAGTTGCTTCCAGTTCGTTTCATCCTGAATGAGGGAAATCGAGCAAGCGATGAGCAGCTTGGCGCAACGTCGTCAGTCGTTGCGAGGAGGGCGCTAGATCCCGATCCTTGGTACGTTCATGAATACAGCGAGCGTAACGGCGAGTGCCGAATCGTGCGAAATCTCAAGCCAGCGCGTGACATGGTTGATGGTGGAAACGATCGGGGAGAAGGAGCCGACCTCGGCCCCGAGGATCTACTACAAGTGAAGGCAATCAGCATCAGGCGCGGACAGCGTGAATTTCGTGATCGACTTCTTGCGGCATGGAGGCGTCGCTGCGTAGTCACTGAAAGTCGTGTGGAAGGTTTGTTGGAAGCAGCGCATATCGTTCCGCATTCTGAGGGCACGGACTATCGAACATCAAACGGGTTGCTCCTTCGATCCGATATTCACACGCTATATGACCTTGGCCTACTCTCGATAGACCAGCATATGCGAGTTCATCTGGCGCCTTCGCTGGCGCTGTCGGAGTACCGTCAATACGACGGAAAGCGCATTGAGCGCAGGCCTGAAGTTGGTGCAGACGCCCCGTCTTCAGAGGCCCTTGGTGTTCGGCACAAAAAATTTCTTGAAAGCCAAACTCGATAGTTTTTGTGATCTCGTCCTGCTGCGTAGTAGATTGATCGCGTAGATTCCGCAAAAAGGTCTGTTGAGCTTCTGTCGTATTTTCAAAGGAAGTCCATGTCATCCGGAAAAATCCTCGTCGCCCAGGGCGGCGGCCCCACCGCTGTCATCAACCAGTCGCTTGTGGGCGTGGCGCTGGAAGCGCGGCGTTTTCAAAACGTGAAGCTGGTTTACGGCGCGCGCCACGGGGTGCGCGGCATTGTGGACGAAGACTTTGTGGACCTCACGCAAGAGACCAGCCACAACCTGGAAGCGGTGGCGCGCACGCCGTCTTCGGCGCTGGGCTCCACGCGCGACAAGCCCGACCTGGCGTATTGCCAGGAAATCTTCAAGGTGCTCAAGGCCCACGAGATCGAGCACTTTTTCTACATTGGCGGCAACGATTCGTCGGACACGGTGCGCATCGTGAGCGAAGAGGCGAAGAAGGCCAATTACCCGCTGCGCTCCATTCACATCCCCAAGACCATCGACAACGACCTGGTGGGCAACGACCACACGCCCGGTTTTCCCTCAGCGGCGCGCTTTGTGGCGCAGGCGTTTGCCGGGGCCAACCTGGACAACGCGGCCTTGCCCGGTGTGTACGTGGGTGTGGTGATGGGGCGGCACGCGGGCTTTCTCACCGCCGCGTCGGCGTTGGGCAAGAAGTTTCCAGACGATGGCCCGCACCTGATCTACGTGCCCGAGCGGGTGTTTGAAATTCCGAAATTTCTGGCCGATGTGAAGGCCATGTACGAGCGCTATGGCCGCTGTGTGATTGCGGTGAGTGAGGGCATCCACGACGCATCGGGCCGGCCCATCATCACCCAGCTGGCCAAAGACATCGAGAAGGACGCCCACGGCAACGTGCAGCTCAGTGGCACCGGCGCGCTGGCCGACCTGCTGTGCGAAGCCATCAAGGCCAAGCTCGGCATCAAGCGCGTGCGCGGCGACACCTTTGGCTACCTGCAGCGCAGCTTCATTGGCTGCGTGAGCGACGTGGACCAGCGCGAAGCGCGCGAGGTGGGTGAAAAAGCGGTGCAGTTCGCCATGTGGGGAAAAGTGGACGGCTCGGTGGCGATCAAGCGCACCGGTTTTTATTCGGCCGACTACGAGCTGTTGCCGCTGGACGCGGTGGCCGGCAAAACCCGCACCATGGAAGACGCATTCATCACACCCAGCGGCACCGATGTGACCGACGCGTTTCGCATGTACCTGCGCCCGCTGCTGGGCTCAGACATGCCCGACGCCTACCGCCTGCGCTACAACCCGGTGGCCAAGGTGCTCAAGCCACAGAAAGCCCAGCCATGATCACCCGCAGCTTGTTTTTGCTGACTTTTGCGCTGCTGCCCAGCCTGGGCGCCGCCCAGGCGCCAGACAACTGCGAGCCGCTGCGCGCGCAGATTGAAACCAACATTGCGGCCAAAGGCGTCACCGGCTTTGCATTGACCGTGGTGGCCGCCGACGCCGCCGTGGCTGGCACGGTGGTCGGCACCTGCGGCAACGGCGCCCGGAAAATTGTGTACGCCAAGGGCGCGGCGCCTGCACAGGCCGCAGCGCCAGTGTCTGCCCGACCTGCAGCGGCCCAACCTACCCGACCGACCGCCCCGAAGCGCCCAACCCGGGACGAGGACATCTTGACCGAATGCAAAGACGGCAGCGTGGTGCGCGGCGGCAACTGCAAAAACTGACGCGCTGAGCAGCTGCTGGGTCAGCCCAGCGCCTTGAACGACTGCAGCGCCGACAAGGGCGTGAATGCGCCCGCGCGCTTTTCTTTCATGGCCACGATGGACTCCCGCACATGCGCGTTGCTCCAGATGGCGCCTTGCAGCCAGCCCATCTGGCGCAGGCTGTCTTCCACCGAGTGGTCGCGCGCGTAGGTCACGGCCTGTTTGGTGCCCCAGATGGCAATGGGCGGTTTGCTGGCAATTTCTTGGGCACATTGCAGCGCGGCGCCCAGCATGGCTTCTGCGGTGTCAAACACCTCGTTCACCAGCCCATAAGCCAGCGCTTTGGCCGCGGGCAGGCGCCGCCCGGTGTAGGCCATTTCTTTCACCACCGCAAACGGGATGAGCTTGGGCAGGCGCTGCAGCGTGCCCACGTCGGCCACCATGCCGATGTTGATTTCCTGGATGCAGAAAAACGCGTCGGCCGTGGCATAGCGGATGCAGGCGGCCGAGACCATGTCCACCGCGCCGCCGATGCAGCCGCCCTGGATGGCGCAGATCACCGGAATGCGCAGGTTTTCGATTTTGGTGAACGTGGCCTGCATGTCGCTCAGCAGGTCAAAAATGGCGGCGCGGCCTTCGGGGCTCTGGTCGTCCATGGCTATGGCGCCGCTGAAGGTTTCCAGCGCCATGCCGGCGCTGAAGTGTTTGCCGGTGCTGCTGATCACCAAAGCACGCGCCGTGCCCTCGTTGTGTATCTGGGTCAGCACCTCGTCCAGCTCGCGCCAAAAGGTGGGGTGCATGGTGTTCATGGCCTCGGGGCGGTTGAGCACCAGGTGGGCCACGTGGTCTTCAGTCAAGCTCAGGGAAAAGCAGGTCGGTGTGTGCATCGGTGGCCTTGTCTCGCGGTGTTCGGGTGGACTGGCTTTCACTGTAGCCGGACGCTTGCTCGTTCTCTGTCCCGGGCTTGACCAGCTTGCCCACCCGCACCCCCAGCAGGCGCAGGCGCCGGCTCAGGTCCACCCGCTTCAGGCACAGCCCGGCCTGGCGCCGGATGGTGGCCGCGTCGGCGGTGAAGCTGTCGAGGGTGGTGTCGCGCGTGACGCTCTGGAAATTGTCGTAGCGCAGCTTGATGCCAATGGTTTTGCCCACGTAGCCTTTGCGCTGCAGGTCGGCCGCCACCTGTTCACACAGCCGGGTAAACACCGCGCCCAGCTCGGCCCGGTCGCGCACGGCGTGCAGGTCGCGCTCAAACGTGGTTTCGCGGCTCATGCTCACCGGCTCGCTCTCGGTCACCACCGGGCGATCGTCGCGTCCCCAGCTCACGTCGTGCAGCCAGGCGCCGTAGCTTTTGCCAAAGGTTTCAACCAGCCAGGCGCGGTCGCGGGCGGCCAATTCGCCGATGGTGTGAATGCCGTGGCCCTGCAGCTTGTCGTCGGCCTTGGGGCCCACACCGTTGATTTTGCGGCAGGGCAGCGGCCAGATCTTGTCTTGCAGATCGTCGCTCTGCACGATGCTGATGCCGTTGGGCTTGTTGAATTCGCTCGCCATTTTGGCAATGAGCTTGTTGGGCGCCACACCAATCGAGCAGGTGAGCCCGGTGGCCTGGAAAATACTTTTTTGAATCAGCCGCGCCAGCACCCGCCCACCCTCGCGCTGGCCGCCGGGCACATCGGTGAAGTCGATGTAGACCTCGTCCACACCCCGGTCTTCCACCAGCGGGGCAATCTCGGCAATGGTGCTTTTGAACAGCTTGGATATGCGGCGCACCTCGTCAAAGTCCACCGGCAACAAAATGGCCTGCGGGCACAGCTTGGCCGCTTTCATCAGCCCCATGGCCGAACCCACGCCGAACTGCCGCGCCGCATAGGTGGCGGTGGTGGCCACACCGCGCCCGGTGTAGCCGGCCAGCCGGGGGAAAAAGTCCACCGGAATGCGGTCCAGCGCGGCGCCCGACCATTCGCGTTCCGGGTAGGCCTCGCGCAGGCGGGCCAACACGTCGTCTTCCTTGCGCCGCCCGCCGCCGATCACCACCGGCAAGCCCTTGAGCTGCGGGTAACGCAGCAGCTCCACCGACGCAAAAAATGCGTCCATGTCGAGGTGGGCAATGCGGCGCTGCCGCGGTGGGGTGGGTGTGGTCACGCTGCAAGCATAGCGCTGCCCGCGCCGGGCTGGGCAGGTCTAAGATGGCTGCTGAGTCGGGCACTTTTGCCCGCTGCTTTGGGGAGCTGAAACACCATGAACAACACCTTTTCGCGCTTGATCGCTGCCCTGCTGGTGGCGGCGGGCCTGGCTGTGGCGGGCTTCGCTGTCGGTCAGGGGCTGGAGCGCTTTCGCATGTCAGACCGCTCGGTCACCGTCAAAGGCTTGGCTGAGAAGGATGTGGAGAGCGACTTTGCCGTGTGGACGCTGTCGTTTCGACGCGCCGGCGCCGAGTTTGGCAGCGTGCAGCAGGCCCTGGCCGGCGACCGCGACAAGGTGCTATCATTTTTGAAAACACGCGGCTTTACCGAAGCCGAACTGGACGCCCGCCCGCTGCAGGTGCAAGACCTGTTTGCACGCGAATACGCCCAGGGCAATACGCCGCTGCGCTTCAACGGCACGGGCCAGGTGCTCGTGAAATCACCCCGGGTGGCCGAGGTGGACGCCGCTGCCCGCGCGGTGGACCCGCTGATTCAGGCCGGCGTGCAACTGGGCGGTGAAAACGAAGGCGGCCGCAGCGGCCCGCGCTTTCAGCTGCGCGGTTTCAACGACATCAAAGCGCCGCTGCTGGCCGAAGCCACCCGCAACGCCCGCGAGCAGGCCGACAAATTTGCAGCTGAAGCCGGCGCCCAGCTGGGCCCGCTGAAAAACGCCAACCAGGGCGTGATTCGCATCACGGGCGACGACGGCAACGACTTTGACGACGGCCGCTCCCGCACGAAGCGGCTGCGGGTGGTGAGCACGTTCGAATATGAGTTGAGGTAGGAGGGACCCCCCGCAGCGCTGCGCGCTGCCCCCCGAGGAGGCGGCACTGGCCGTCCGGCAAAGCCGGCCCGGCGGTGCCCTGGGCTACTGCGCCACACGCATCAGCGCGGTGCTTCGCCAGCGTGGCGGAGCGTATGCAGATCAGATCGACTTCTGCACCAACCAGCCCTTGAACAACCAGGGCAGGCTGGGCGCCACGCCGGTGGCCACGCCGCCTTTGTTTTCGGCGCTGACGCCAATTTCGGTCACGCCTTGCAGGTCGGTTTCTTTCACCGGCATTTGCAGCGTTTTGTATTTGCTCGTGACCACGCCCAGCGAGCGGGGCGGTGCATCACCGGCAATGGCCCACACCTGCATGCTGTCTTCGCGGCCCTCTTTCACGTCGTTGAGCCGCTGCACCAGCAGCGCGCCGTCTTTGGGGTTGTAGGTCACCAGCATGGCTGCTTGTTGCTGGTTGTCCAGCAACACCGCCACTTGCCGAATCTGCGGCACCTCGACCAGCCGGGCCTGCGCGTGCTGAATCTGCGCTTTCAGCTGCGTCATCATGCTGGCGCTGGCGGCCCAGCCAATCAGCACCACCAGCAGCAAAAAGATGGCCAGCGCGCGCCACCAGGGGCTGACGCGGCGCGAGGCCGGGGTGGACGCGGGGGTGTTGTCGGTGGTGGTGGCGGTCGCGGTGTCGGTCATGGGTCAATCAGGTCGGGTAAGTACCGGGTAGGAGTATGCCTTTGTCCACATTCTGAATATTGGTGTGGCCGCAAAACGCCATCGTCACGTCCAGTTCCTTGTGGATGATTTCCAGCGTTTTGGTCACGCCTTCTTCGCCCATGGCACCCAGGCCGTACACCATGGCGCGGCCAATCATGGTGCCGCGCGCGCCCAGCGCCCAGGCCTTCAACACGTCTTGCCCGCTGCGAATGCCGCCGTCCATCCACACCTCAATCCGGTCGCCCACCGCCGCCACAATGGCCGGCAGCGCTTCGATGCTGCTGGGTGCGCCATCCAACTGGCGCCCGCCGTGGTTGCTCACCACGATCGCGTCGGCACCGCTGGCCACCGCCAGTTGGGCGTCTTCCTCGCACATGATGCCCTTCAAAATGAGCTTGCCGCCCCACTGCTTTTTCACCCACGCCACGTCTTCCCAGCTCAGCGTCGGGTCAAACTGCTCGTTGGTCCACGAAGCCAGCGAGCTCATGTCGCTCACGCCCTTGACGTGGCCCACCAGGTTGCGAAAGGTGTGGCGGCGCGTGCCCATCATGCCCAGCACCCAGCGCGGTTTGGTGGCAATGTCCAGCATGTTGCCCAGCGACGGAATGACCGAGGCGCGCATCTTGTTCTTCAAATCTTTGTGGCGCTGGCCAATCACCTGCAGGTCGAGCGTGAGCACCAGCGCGCTGCACTTGGCCACCTTGCAGCGCTCAATCATGCGGGCCATGGCTTCGCGGTCGCGCATCATGTAGAGCTGAAACCAGAACGGCGCGGTGGTGTTTTCCGCCACGTCTTCAATGGAGCAAATGCTCATGGTGGACAGCGTGAACGGGATGCCGAACTTCTCGGCCGCCTTGGCCGCCTTGATCTCGCCGTCGGCGCTTTGCATGCCGGTCAGGCCCACGGGGGCAATGCAAACTGGCATCTTGGCCACCTGGCCCACCATTTTGGTGGCGGTGCTGCGGTTTTCCATGTTCACCGCCACGCGCTGGCGCAGCTTGATCTTTTGAAACTCGCTGCTGTTGGCGCGGTAGGTGCTCTCGGTCCACGAGCCGCTGTCGGCGTAGTCGTAAAACATGCGCGGCACGCGCTTTTTGGCCAATACGCGCAGGTCTTCGACGGTGGTGATGACGGTCATGGGGGTTTGTCTCCGGTGTTGTGGGTGTGCTCTGAGCGCGATGTTAGCGAGCCCACCCGGAAATGGCTTGTGAAAGCCCCCTGGCCGGATTGAAATTTCTTGCGCCCCGTGTCCGTTTGGAGGCGGGTGCAGCGGGGCGCAGCGCCGAGGCGGTCGATGATCAGGCAGCCGCTGGCGCGGCTGGCTGGTGTGAAGGCCCTGCGGGCGCTTCCAGCCGGTAGCCGAGGCCGCGCACGGTCTGGATCAGTGCGACGGGGTGACCCTCGTCGATCTTGCTGCGCAGACGGCGGATGTACACGTCCACGACATTGGTCAGCGGGTCTTCACTTTGCCCCCACACGCTGGACAAAATGCGCTCCCGGCTGAACAGCCGCCCGGGTGCGCCCATGAGCAATTCCAGCAACGCCAGTTCGCGTGCCGTCAGGTTCAGGCTGGTGCCCGCCCGGCTTGCGCGCATGCTTTCCCGATCGAGTTCAAGGTCAGCAACCGCCAGCACACGGGCACGGCCGGGCTGCAGGCTGTGAGAGCGGCGGGCCAGCGCCTCAAGCCGGGCCAGCAGTTCTTCAAACTCAAAGGGTTTGCACAGATAGTCGTCCGCACCGGTGCGCAGGCCGTTCACGCGGTCGTCCAGTGAACCGAGTGCGGTCAGTATCAATATGGGCAGTTTCACGCCTTGCGCCCGCAACGTTTGGCAAATCTCCAGGCCGCCCATGCCGGGCAGCATCAGGTCCAGCACCACCACGCTTGGTGTGGTGCCGCCCGACAGTTGGCGCGCTGCCGCCTGCACCAGCGCCAGCCCCTCAGGCCCGGTGGCGGCATGCTGCACCTGGTAGCCCTCGGCGCGCAGGCCCCGCTGCACAAAGTCGGCAATGCGCGGATCGTCTTCAATCAGGATGATGTTCATGGGGCGGCGCTTACGGTCCGGATACGGTCAGTGCAGCGGTTTTTAGCATGGGCAGGCGCAGCACCACACAAGTGCCCTTGTTGCCCGCGGCGCTGGCCGGGCTGCGCAAGCTCAGGCTGCCGCCGTGTGCCTGGGCCAGCGCTTGCGCAATCGACAGGCCAAGCCCAATGCCCCCAGCCCGGTGTACCCGCGCCGCAGCGCCCCGGAACTGCCGCTCGAACACATGCGGCAGTTCCTCAGGTTCGATGCCAATGCCTTCGTCGCTCACATGCAGTTCGACGTGGGGGCTGGCACCGCCGGTCTCATGCACGCTCACCTTCACGAGTCCCTGCGCAAAGGAATAGCACACCGCATTGTCCAGTATCAGCAACAGCAGCTGGCGAAGGCGCTGTGCATCGCCCAGCAACCACACTGGCTTCAGCTCACCGCAAGGGCCTTCAATGCGAATCTGGTGGGCCGCTGCCAGCGCTGCGGCTTGTGTCAGCGCATCGGCCAGGGTCAGCGAAAGGTCCACGGGCTGGCGCACCATGCTGAGCGAATCCATGTCGCTGCGCGCCATGGCCAGCAGGTCTTCAATCACGGCGCCGAGCTGGCGCGAGGTGTCCACAATGCGGTGCAACGCTTCCTGGTATTCCGTGGCGCTGCGGGTTCCACCGCGCAAGGTGATCTCGGCTTCGCCCCGTATCACGGTGGTGGGTGTGCGAAGTTCGTGGCTGATGTCAGCCAGCAACTGTCGTCGACGCACATCGGTCCTTTGCAGCGACTCGTTGGCCTCGTGCAAGGCCCGGGTGCGTTCGCGCACCTCGGTTTCCAGCTCGTGGCGCTGAGCAGCTTCCCGCAAGCGGTGTTGTTCGAGTTCCTCGGCCATGGCGTTCATGCTGCGCGCCACATCCGAAAATTCGTCTTGCCCCTGGACTGCCACCCGGTGCTGCAACTTGCCCTGGCGCAAGGCCTGTGCGCCGTTCACCAGGGCGTCCAGTGGGCGGCGCAGTGCGCGGGCGAAATACACCATGGCCCCAAGCGCAACGAGCGCCAGCAGCAGCGCCATGCCGATCCACAGCGCCTGCATGCGCGCGAGTGCCTGGTCAGCGGCCAGGCGCTCGCGCTCCACGGCAGCTGTTTCGCGCGTGATGCTCTGGGTGATCAGCTGCCGCAGGTCTCGGCCGTCGGCGCGTTCAAAAACCTCGGTGAGCGCGTCCCAGCCCTGGCGTGCGGGTGCGTCGGGCGGCAACACGTTCATCTGTCCAATGCTGGCCCCCAGGGCCCGCACCGTCACATCCAGCACACGCAAGGCATCCAGCCGCGCCAGGTGCTCTGCTTCGCCCGTGGCGTCCAGCCGTGTGAGGCGGGCTTCTTCGGTCAGGCGAGCCAGGTCGGCCAGCGTCGTTTTCATGTTTTGCAGCAAAGCATCCCGCTCGGCCAGTTCACCGCCGGCACCAATCTTTTGCTGCGTGACCCACGAGCGCAAGCGCTGCTTGGTGGCCGACAGTTTGACAAAACCCAGGTGAATGTCGCTCGCAATACGACCGCGCACCACCTGTCGCTCGGCTTCCCGCAGGGCAAACACCGCACCAATTCCCTGCAGCGCCAGGGTGGCGGCCAGAAAGATCAGGACCAGGCTGAGGCGGCGACGGAACATGCGCCCATTGTGTACGGGTTGCCCCCCTGCCCGGGGTTGTCATCTTCTGTTCATCTGGCCGTCAGAGGCTGGTCATGCAGGGTTCAAACCCCATTCAGCCGGTGGTATTTCAATACAGGCAGGCCCTCGCTCAAAGCCAGTGCAGGGGCCTGTTTTTACAACCTCATCCGGAGCCCCGCCATGAAAAACTTGCCTCTACTCGCTGCTGCACTCACCCTGGCCTCCCTGAGCACCGCTGCATCGGCCACCGTGGTCAACAGATCCATCACCGAAGCCGAAGTGCTGGCTGCACAGGCCGGCTGGTGCAAAGCGCTGGTGGACATCAGCCAGACCGGCGAGAAAAGCGGTCAGGCAGCGGCCAAAGCACTGGCCGAAAAAGTCATCGACGGCGCCTACGGCTACCAGATGGGTGCCGTGCTGTTCAAGCCCACGCTGACCGTGGTGCCGCAAACCTTTCGCACCACCCGCGCCGGCGCTTTGGCTTATTTCGTGGGCGGCGACAGCAACTTTCCAAAAGACACCGGCTTTGCCCTCAAGGGCTGGACCCAGTGCCAGGCCAAGAATGCCGCTGTTTTCATCACCGGCGATTCGGCCACCAGCATGGGCAACGTCATGATCACCAACAAGTCGGGTGCCGTGACCACGGTGGACAAAACCTGGAAATACGTGAAAGACGATGCCGGCAACCTGCGCATCGTGGTGCACCACTCTTCACTGCCTTACGCCGGCAACTGATGAAAGCGGTGTGACCTTCAGCCCGGCGCGGGCAGCACCTGCCCGCGCTCGGCTTCGGTCAGTGGTTCCAGCCAGCCCAGTTGCTGTTCCAGTACGGCCACCGTGGCCTCTGAGGCGTCGGTGCCGTGGGCTTGCCGCTCGGTGATGCGCTGGCGCAGCACATCCACCGGGGCTTCGCAGGCCAAGATGCGAAACGCAGCGCCCGTGCTGCGTGCCAGCGTGGCAAACGCTGCGCGCTCGTGCTGGCGCAAAAAGGCCGCGTCCACCAGAACCGTCCAGCCGTCGGTCAGCAGCCGGCGCGTGCGCTTGAGCAACGAGGCGTAGGTGTCGCCATGGGCCTGCGGGCTGTACAGCCCGGTGTTCAGCCCCGAGCCACTGGGCGCCAGCGCGCTCAGGCCGTGCAGGCGCTTGCGCTCCACGTCCGAGCGCAGGCGTATGGCGCGGCCTGTGGCCTCGGCAGCCAGCCAGCGGCTCGAAGCCCATGTTTTTCCGCTGCCCGACAGGCCGTGCGTGATCACCAGTTGCGGCGCGGGTGGGTGGGCTATGGCTTGCGCCAGCCTGAGGTAGCGCCGGGCTTCGGCCAGACAAGCTTGGGCTTCGGGCGCTGCTTGGCCTTCGGTGCCCGCGCCGCCCAGTTGCCCCAGGCGCAGCGCCGCCACCTTGGCGCGTACCCCCGCACGGTAGCTGGCAAAAAAGCTCCACACCGTGGGGGCCGACACATCGCCGCTGTCGTCCAGCCAGGCGCTCAGCAACACATTGGCCAGGCCGGGGCGGCCGTGATTCAGCAGGTCCATCCAGGCAAAGGCCATGTCGTTGGCCACGTCGATCCAGCGCAGCGCGTCGTTGAACTCAATGGCGTCGAACGGCAACACGTCTTGGTGACCGTCCGCCCCCACCAGCACCAGGTTGGCTAGGTGCAAGTCGCCATGGCCTTCGCGCACGCGGCCCTTTTGACGCCGCCTCGAAAGCAGCGGTTCAATGGCGCTGAAGCGCTGTTCGGTCCATTCGCTCAGTTCGCGCACCAGCGCGGCGTCAGCGGGGTCGGTCAGGGCCGTGCGCAGGGTGTTGAAGTTGTCGCGCGGCCAGCGCATGGCTGCGGCCGCATGGCCCCATTCCTGGCCATGGCCCGCCACGGCGGCCCGGGCCTGAAACATCACCATGCGCCGCGCCAGCCTGGCCATGTGCTCGGGTGTGAGCGCGCCGCGCTCACACAGGTGGTCCAGCCGGGCCGCTTCGTCAAAGCGGCGCATGCTCACCGCGTATTCAATGGCCTGTGCGTCGTCGGCCGTGCCCGGCACGCCCCAGCGCGGTTGCGCGGCTGTGCCCACAAGGGGCAGCGCGCCCAGATACAGCTGCGTATCGGGTCGATCGTGTTGCTGAAAGCGGCGGTTCACCCGAATCTCGGTTTCGCAGGCCTGGCGGCGCAGGGCCAGGGTGCTGAAGTCCATGAACGGAAAGCGCACTGGCTTTTTGATCTTGTAGGCCAACGCGCCCGCCAGCAGCACCCAGGCGCCATGCGTTTCCACCAGCGTCACGCGCTCCACCGCCTGCGGCTGCAGGTCGGCATACAGCGCCGGGTTCAGCAGGGCGGTGATCAGGGGCGGCAGTGCGTCGTTCATGCGAGCCACTTTACGTGCCCACACCCTGTGGCATCCTGACACCGCCGTGCATCCACCGTCAGGGCTGTGAAAATACCGCAACAGTCACCACCAGCACACCACGGACACGGCACCCATGAACCTGGCCCACCTGCTCGAACGCGCCGCGCTGCAAGACCCCGCGCGCCCCGCCATTTTCAGCGGCACCCGCAGCGTGGCCACGCACGGGCAATGGGCACAGCGCGCATCCGGAGTGGGTGCTCACCTGCGCGCCGCAGGCCTGCAGCCTGGCGACCGCGTGGTGCTTTTCATGCGCAACCACCCGCGCACCCTGGAGCTGATGTTTGGCGCCTGGTGGGCCGGGCTGGTGGTGGTGCCGGTCAACGCCAAGCTGCACCCGAAAGAAGTGCAGTGGATCGTGGACAACGCCCAGGCCCGCTGGGCCTTTGTGACGAGCGACGTGGCGCCCGACCCGGCGGCGTTCACCGGGCTGGACGGCGTGATGGACGCCGACAGTACCGCCTGCACCGCCTGGCTGGAAGGCAGCGAGCGCTTGCCCGCCATCGCCGAACGCGGCCCCTCCGACACCGCCTGGTTGTTCTACACCAGCGGCACCACCGGCCGGCCCAAGGGCGTGATGATCACGCACCGCAACCTGCTCACCATGGGGCTCACCTACTTCAACGACGTGGACCCCATCGCCGCCCACGACGCCATTGCCTACGCCGCACCCATGTCGCACGGCGCCGGCATTTACGCCATCCCGCACCTCATGGCCGGCGCGCGCCACGTGGTGCCCGCTTCGGGCGGGTTTGATGCGGCCGAACTGTTCGTGCTGGGCCAGCAGCTCGGGCCGCTGTCGCTGTTTGCCGCGCCCACCATCGTCAAGCGCATCATGGACGAAGCCGAAGCGCAAGGCCTCTCGCCCGAGCAGTGCGGGCAAAGCTTCAAAACCATCGTTTACGGCGGCGCGCCCATGTACGCGGCCGACATCCAGCGCGCCCTGCGCACCATGGGCCCGCGCTTTGTGCAAATTTACGGCCAGGGCGAAAGCCCCATGGTGGGCACCGCGCTCAGCCGCGCGCACCTGGCCAACACCGAGCACCCGCGCCATGCTGAACGCATCGCCTCGGTGGGTGTGGCGCAAACCCCGGTTCGCATCCGCGTGGCCGGCCCAGGCGGCGAGCCGCTGCCCCCGGGCGAGGTGGGTGAAGTGCTCATTCAGGGCGACAGCGTCATGGCCGGCTACTGGCAAAACCCCGAGGCCACCGCCGCCGCTGTGCGCAACGGCTGGCTCTGGACCGGCGACATGGGCGCGCTCGACGCCGACGGCTTTTTGACCCTGAAAGACCGCAGCAAAGACCTGATCATCAGTGGCGGCAGCAACATTTACCCGCGCGAAGTGGAAGAAGTGCTGCTCACCGCGCCCGGCGTGAGCGAGGTGGCCGTGGTCGGCGCGCCCGACCCGGAGTGGGGCGAGGTCGTGGTGGCCTTTGTGGTGCCGCAGCCGGGGGTGGCGCTGGATTCAAAGACGCTCGACGCTTTTTGCCTGGAGCATATTGCGCGTTTCAAGCGGCCCAAGCGCTATGAGTTCGTGGACGCGCTGCCGAAGAACAACTACGGGAAGGTGTTGAAGACGGTGTTGCGGGAGCGAGTGAGCTGAGGGCAAAAGGCAAGACCTGCCCCCGATGCTTGTAGGCAGGGACAGGGATGAACACGAGTGGATGCCACAAGGAGCGATTGATTTCATCAGCAAGGTGGAGAACACGGTTGACAGGCGGCTGAAACAAAAACTGTGATCGAAAAAAGACGCACCCCCAAAATAGGGGATTGTGTTTAGTAGTTGCCATGTCTATGATCAAATTGATGGTGTTCGAATCATGAATCTCTAACGTTCTAGAGAAGGCTTGCTTGTTCATTCTGAACGGCCTGCTTCCATTAAAACCAAACCTTCAACCAATTCAAATGAGAAAATCTACATCTGTAGTCGCCACAGTTATTTTTCTGGTCACAGGATTCGTATTAAGCGCTTGTGGTGATAAGTCTCCTGCTGAAAGTTCAAGCGCTCCGACTTCATCTGCTGCAAGTGCTTCAGCAACAACTGAAAGCAAAAATGAAGTTGCTAAATCTATCGCAAACAACCTTGGTGATTACAAGGATATCGTCTTGACGAAAAATATCACTGAGGAAGTATGGAAGTCATTTCTTGTCGACTTTGGACGATTGGCAGCTTCTAAGCCTGGGATTTCAGATAAAGAGCTTTTGATAGCCGCATATCCAGATATCGCAAGCAACCCAGACCCTTTCAAAAGAGAAGAAGCAACCACTGCTAAGGCTGATGAACTAAAGGCCCTTAGAAGTGCAGCAACGCCGAAGATTCGGCTTGTTGGTTCAGCAAATGCTGGGCTTAGTTCTTACGATATGGAAAAAGAAACTTATGTTGTAAATTTCCGTGGTGCAGGCAACGAATTCACCACGCCTTGGGCAATTCCAAACGTTACTACTGCATATCTTGCAATGAAATATTGTATGGAAAAGGGGCAGGGCGGTAAATGTGCGGAATCTCGTTCTGTTTCAATCAAGGTGCCAAAGGATCGTGCGCGAGTAATTGAAGCTGAACTTGCAAAGCAAGGCTCTCGAACTTTGGGTCTTGGCCTGTATTCAAGTGTTAAAAACTTTACCTTTTGGGAAAATGCCCCAGAGCGAAGCACTATTGAATTGAATATTGAAGGGGTAAGCTTGCATCTGGTTAATCAGCGAGATGAATGGGATGTTTACTATAAAGATACCATTCTGTTCCTTGATGGGCCTGACCTCCAGAACACAGCAAACATGAGAAGCTAGCAGCAAGAATCTATGGTTTAATAACTTCGGATAAGGATTTGCGTAAATGGAAAACACATTCAAGAAGTCATATTCAAAGAAGACCAACCCAGACGGATCAGTTGAGTTGTCGTTCAAGTCAAAGCGCTTCGGCGTGGGTAGCTCAGGTGGCTACCTGATGATCATGATGGTTGCGCTCATGCTCACAACATGTGCAGCCACCTATCCCTTCATTCCCTTAGAACGCAACGACTATGGGAAGCTGCAATTTGACAAGGCGACATGGGCGTTTGTGTCGTTCCCTCTCTACTTAGTGATCCTTTGGTTCATCTCCAACACCAAGGATGTGATCCTCATCAAGCCCGGCGAAGGCGTGATGTTCAAAGGCCACAGTCTCCCGTTTTCAGACGTGAATCAGTTCGGTGTGCATTCCGAACACATGGGCCGCGCTCCAGCAGCGATCATCTTCGCTGAGACTAACGGTAACCGAGTAAAGATGTCAAGGTCAGTCACTCCAGAGCTCGCAAATGCGATTAAGGGTGAAATCTACAATCACACTGTTGCAAGAAAATCCTGACCTTCACCTGCAAGAGCAAAAAATGAATAGCCCATCCAAGGGGTGTTCATACTCAATAGAACGCTCAGCGTCTGTCATACCACTTCAAAGCTACTGAAGTAGAAGCCCAAAGGCATCACGAAGGAGTAAGGAAGTAGCCTTGGGGGCGCCCATGGCGACCAGCTCGCCCACCTCTTCGGGTTGAGCGCCGGGCGCGGCGTCCGCCGGCAGGCGCCAGGCGGTGAGGAAGGTGATCTCCGGCCGGCGCAGGCCGTCGAGGTCCAGCGCGAACACGCATTCAGGCGGCGACGCGGCGCGCATGCCGGCCAGGTGCTCTTCCAGCAGGGCCAGCACCTGCGGGTGCGTGAGTTCGCTGTCGACGCGGATGTGGAACGGGCGCGGCCGTGCGTCTGCTTCGTTCATGTGGCTTCCCTCCCTGGGTTGGCGTTGTGTTGACTGGCCTGTGGCTCTGCGGCCATTGTGTTCTAAATTGTTACTGCTTTGGCCGGCGCCGCTGTCATCCATCACAGGCCAGCGCTTCAAGTTGTGGGTACGCCGGGCCGATAAAGATGAATCACCTACCAAGGATTCACCATGGACGTTTCCCCCGCTTTGCTTGTAGACCGCGTGCTGCAGACGCGCAACAACCAGACCACGCAGGACGTGCAGATCAGCGTGCTGAAAAAGGCCATGGACATGCAGGAGTCGGCTTCTGCCGCGTTGCTGAATGCCGTGGCGGGCAATTTGCCGTTGGCCAGTGGCGGCGCGGTGGGCACGCAGGTGAACACCTTGGTGTGATCTCACGCGCTCTTGTGTTGGGTGGATTCCCCGCGCGGGGCTGGCGTCTGGCCGGGCAGCGGTCTAAAATGCATCGCATCTGCAACGCACTAGGCCCACCCCATGAAAACCGCCACCTTCCCTTCGCTGCGGGTCGACCCCCACTTGCGCGACGCCGCCCAGAGCGTGCTGCAGGAAGGTGAGACTTTGTCGGGTTTCATCGAGGCTTCGGTGCGGGAAACCATTGAGCGCCGCCGCGCCCGCGCCGAGTTTGTGGCGCGTGGGCTGGCCTCGCGTGAAGAGGCGCGGGCCTCAGGCGGCTACTTTGCAGCGGGTGAGGTGCACGTCGAGCTTGGCCAGATGCTGACCCAGGCTCGGAATAGGCTGCAAAAGCGGGCGCAAGGGTGAGCTTCGCGGTCCGGTACAGCGCCGGTGCTCGCGAAGACTTGGTCCGCCTCTACGAATGCTTGTTGCAACAGGCCAGCACGGTCGAAGATCTCGACGTGGCCGCAGTAGCGCTGAACGCGATCACAAGCGCGGTCGACAACCTTGGCCGCTCACCCTTCATTTGCCGCAAGGCCGGCCAGAGCCCGTTTCTGCGTGAGCTGCTGATCCCGTTCGGCAACAGCGGCTATGTCGCCCTGTTTGAGATTGAAGACGCCTCGACCGTGTCTATTCTGGCGGTGCGGCACCAGTTGGAAGACGACTACCACTGACGCGCTGAGTAGCCCACGCTCATGTCCGCCCACATCCCAAAACGTACCCGCTCAGCGGTACAAGTGGGCTTCGAGTGGTTGTGCAGGGGTATCGGGCATCGGTGTTGCGCGCCGTCATACCCCCGCCCCCGTCTTTCGCTATGCTTGCGCGCTTGTGCAACACGAGCCGTTAACTTTTCATGCCCGCTACCCCCAACAAATTCGAATTGACGCTGGAGAAGTTCATCTTTTCCAGCCGCTGGCTGCTGGTGCCATTTTTCCTGGGGCTCATCGTCAGCATGGCGGTGTTGCTGATCAAGTTTTTCAAAGAAATGTGGCTGCTGATCCAGGGGGTGCTGGGCGTCATTGAGCACGACACGGTGATTTCCATCTTGACGCTGGTGGACACGGCGTTGATCGCGGTGCTGTTGCTGATCATCGTGTTCAGCGCCTATGAAAACTTCGTTTCCAAGCTGAGCATTGGCGACCACGAAGACCGCCCGGCCTGGATGGGCAAGGTGGGGTTTTCAGACTTGAAGATGAAGCTGATCGGCGCCATCGTGGCGATTTCGGCGGTGGAACTGCTCAAGGCTTTCCTGGTCAGCACCTCGCTCACCAGCGAGCAGCTGAAGTGGAAGATTGCCATCCACCTGACGTTTGTGGTGTCGGGTCTGCTGTTTGCCCTGGCCGACTGGATCAGCGAGCAGCGTAAGTAAGCCGCCAAGGCGGGGGTGACGCTCCCCTGCTGTTGCCTTTGGCCGGTTGAAGCCAGAAGCCCCTCACCCCAACCCTCGCCCGCAAGCGGGAGAGGGGGTTAAGGCAAAACCGGGGCGAAGTTGTGCAGGCCAGCGCGGTCACCCGCGAGGCGCGCGGCTTTGTTTCAGCTGCAGGTGACGCTGCCGCAGCCGCTCATGCTGGCTGGGCGCACCTTGCTGGGGTCGGCCAGCGTTTCGGTGCGGCTGTCAAAGCCCACTTCTTTCAGGTGCAGGGCCAGGCCGGCGTCCATGCTGGCGGCGTGCTGGGGAAACCATTCGGCCAGGGCTTCGGCCAGGCGGGTGATGATTTCCGGGTCTTCTTTCTCGTAGTGCTCCACCACGGCGTGCATGGTTTCCAGAATGGTGGCGTGGTGGCTGGCGTGGCAGTTGTCGGCTGAAAAGCCGGTGGCGAGCATCCAGCGCTCTTCTTGCGCAAAGTGTTCCACCGTGTGGGCCACAAACTCGCGGTACAGCGGCAGTTGCTGGTCTTGCGGGGTGGCCAGCAGCTGGTTGAGCATGGTCACAAATTCTTCGTGGGTGTCGTCCATGCGGGCGTCGCCCACGGCCAGAGCGGGTGACCAGTTGAGCGGGGCGGTGGCGGAAGGGGTGGCGGTGTTTTGCATGGGGCGTGAGCTTAGCAGTGGGGTGGCTGGGGTGGGTTTGATGCAGGTCAACGGCCCGCGGGCCGTGAGCGTTGTTGAGCTTATTGCAGGTTGTAGTCAGTCAGGCGGGGGCGCTGCACAGCTTTCACGTACTCGGCGGTGAAGCCGGGGAACAGCGCCACGATGCGGCCGTTGTCCATGCGGTACCAGCTGCGGCACTGGCTCCACACCGAGCCGGCCAGGCGCTGCTGCAGTTGCTGGTTGTGGGCAGCCATCACGTCGGCGCGCACGTCGATCCAGCGGTGTTGGCCCCGGCGCACGGCCTGCATGCACGCAATGGCGTGGTCCACCTCGGGTTCTATGTAGAGCAGGGTGGAGGTGTGGCCGGTGGCGGTGTTGGGCCCGAGCATGAGAAACAGATTGGGGAAGCCGGCCACGGTGATGCCTTGGTAGGCCTCGGGGCCGTTGGCCCAGGCGCTGGCCAGCGTGCGCCCTTGCAGGCCGGTCACCTTGAGGCTGGAGAGCAGGTGCACGGCGTCAAAGCCGGTGGCGCACACCAGCACGTCCACCGCGCGCTCGCGGCCGTCGGTGGTGACGATGCCGTGTTCGGTGATGCGTTCAATGCCGGTGGTGACCAGTTCCACATGGGGCTGGCTCAGCGCGGGGTAAAAGTCGTTGGAATAAATGATGCGCTTGCAGCCCAGCGGGTACGGCGGGGTGAGCTGCTGGCGCAGGGCGGGGCTGGGCACCTGGCGCGCGCGGTGGGCGGCGGCGGTTTTGAGCATGCCCCGGCGGGCCAGGGTGCCGTCTTCAAAGCCGCGCCGGCCCCATTCGAGCACCTGCACCCAGTTCCAGCGCACCAGGCGGTTGTAGGTGCTGAAGCCGGCCAGCCAGCGGTCGAGCGCGTGGTAGCGGCGGTCCAGCCGGGGCAGCACCCAGTTGGCGGTGCGCTGAAACACATGCAGTTGGGCGGCCTGCGCGGCCATGTGGGGCACCAGCTGCGACGCGGTGGAGCCGGTGCCAATGACCGCCACGCGCTGGCCTTTCAGCGGGCACTGGGGGGCCCAGCGGGCCGAATGCAGTTGGCGGCCCTTGAAGGTTTCAAGGCCTGGAATGTCGGGCCAGCGCAGCTGGTTCAGCGGGCCGGTGCTGCACACAAAAAAGCGCGAGCGCAGGGCGGTGCCTTGCTCGGTGGCAAAGTGCCAGTGGCCGGTGGCTTCTTCAAAACGCGCTTCGCTCAGCCGGGTGCCAAAGCGGATGTGCGCCAGCAGCCCGTGGCGCTCGGCCAGTTGCTGCATGTAGGCCTGAATTTCAGGGGCGGAGGCAAAACGGCGCGTCCAGCCGGGGTTGGGTGCAAAGGAAAACGAATAGGCGGGCGAGGGCACGTCCACATGGGCGCCGGGGTAGGTGTTGTCCCACCAGGTGCCGCCCAGCCCGGGCTGCTTTTCCAAAATGACGAAGTTGTGCATGCCCGCGCGCTGCAACTGGATGGCCATGCACAGGCCCGACATGCCGGCGCCCAGGATGACCACCTCGTGCGCCTGCTCGCCGTTGGGCTGGGTGTGCGGCAGGTGCGCGTGGGCAAAGCTGGCGAGGCGGGCAATGGCTTCGTCGGCGCTTTTCAACACGCCGCCGTGCAGCTGAAACACGTGCCAGCGGTGTTGCGTCACTTCCAGCCGGGCGGTCACGCCGGCCGCTTGCAGGGCGGCGTGCAGCGCCAGGGCCTGGTCGTGCAGCAGCTCGTCGGTGCCGGCCTGTATCAGCACCGGCGGCAGGCCGCCGAGGTGGCCACGCAGGGGCGAAATGCCGGGCTCGGCGGCGCTGTGCTGCGCCCGGTAAAAGTCCACACAGGCCTGTGCCCAGCGGTGGCTGAGCATGGCTTCGCCGGGCGGTGGGGCCGGCAGCGGGTTGGGCGCCACGGCGTCGCCCAGCGGCGACAGCAGCAGCAGCGAAGCGGGCCCGGGCTCGCCGGCGTCGCGCAAGGCCATGGCCAGCGCCAGGGCCAGGCCGCCGCCGGCCGAGTCGCCGCCAACGATCACCGGGCCATCGGCTCGCAGCGCCCGAAAGGCGGCCAGCGCGTCGTGCAGGGCGGCGGGGTAGGGGCGTTCGGGGGCCAGCCGGTAGTCGAGCGCAAACACGGGCAGGCCACTGGCCAGCGCCAGCCGCGCGGTGAGCGAGCGGTGGGTGGCGGCCGAGCCGATGCAGTAGGCGCCGCCGTGCAGGTAGAGCACGGTGGCCTGGGCTTGGCCCGTGTCGGTGGCGCTGGGTGGGGTGTGGCGCGGGCGCAGCCACTCGCCGGGCATGCCGCCCACTTCAGCGGGCGTGGCGCTGGCCGCGCGCGGCACCGGCAAGGAAAGACGTGCCAGCGCAGCCAGCCAGCCGCGCTGGAACGCGATGGAAAAACGCGGTGAAAAAACGGGCTTGATCAGCAGCTGGAGCGACCAGCGCTGCAGGCGGGCCAGCAGGCTTTCAGCCGCGCCACGGGGTGTGTAAACAACCATCTGGACCTCTCACAAGGGGTGAGCGGCAGTGTACGGGCGGGGCCGGCCAGACGGGTGTCGCGCTGGTGGTGGGCTGGGCTTTCCAGGGTTTCAGGCGCGGGCCGGGCGGTTGCTCAGCATGTCGTTCAGCGCGGTTTGCAGCTCGTCCGCTTGCAGGGCTTCGTTCAGCCGGGCCAGCGCGGGGAGCGCCAGGTAGCCACGCAGGTGGAAGGTGTCGAGGTCGGCGTCTTGCAGCGCGTCGTAGTCGCGCAGCGAAGCCAGCTGGCCCGAGGCCAGGCGCTCGCCCAGCCGCGAGCACAGGTAGGAAAGTGCCAGGCGGGGCGCGCGCAGCGGGTCGGCCTGGCTCACAGGGGTGACCAGCACGCGGCTGCTGTCGCACACGTCGTCCACCAGCGCCAGTGGCAGGTCCCAGGCCCGCATCAGCAGGCCACCGATTTCGCTGGCCGTGAGGTCGAGCACCGCTTGTTCGAGCTGGGCACGCTGCAGGCGGCCCGACACCGACCATTCGCTCAGCGCCTTGGGCGGCATGAGCGAGGCGGTGGCCAAGTGGCCCACAAAGCCCAGCACCACCTGGGTGGCCAGGGTGGCCTGGTCGGGCAGGTTCAGGGCCTTGCCCAGGCGCACGCAGAGTTCGCTGGCAATGGCGCTGGCGCGCCAGATGGCGTCAAACGCTTGCTGCGAGGTGGCCAGGCTGGGCTTGAAGGCTTCGGCCAGCATGTATTGCATGCAGATGTTGCGCACCGTGTTCATGCCCAGAAACGTGACCGCCTGCCCAATGCCGTTGACAGGCTGGCGCAGGCCGTAAAACGGGCCGTTCACGGTAGACAGCACCTTGGCGGCAATCAGCGGCTCGGTGAGCACCAGTTCGCTCAGCTCGGTGGAATTGGCGCGGGCCACGAAGTCGGGCGACAGCAGCTTTTGCAGAGAGCGCGGCGGGCGCGGAATGCCCTTGATGGCGCCCATCAGCGCGTCGCGTCGTGGGGCTTCCAGGTCAGCTTCTTTGAGCCACTGAAAGGCGCGCAGTTCAAACGGCGTGTGCTCGGTGGGTGCGGCGCTAGCACCCGGCGAGGCCGCCGCAGGCACGGGGGCCGCCGCCTTGGCTGGCTGGGCGCTGCGCTGCACCGGTTGCCTGGCTACCGGGGGCGCAGCCAGCGCCGGCTTGGGGCCTGATGTGCGGCGCAAGGCCCACCAAACCAGGGCGATCGCAACAACACCGGCAATCCAGAGCAGCAATAAGGACACAGCAAAAACTCCCAGGGTCTGACGGCCAGCGCAGAAACGGGGAACGTTTTGTGGCCGGTATGCCCTGTGTATCGGCTGTGTGGCCGGCTTCTTGAGATCAGCCCAGGCGGCTGCGGTGGCGTGCTATTTGCGCCAGCACTTGCACCGGCGCGGTGCCGCCCAGCGTGTTGCGGGCGTTCAGGCTGCCGCGCAGGCTCAGGCACTCGTACACGTCTTTTTCAATGCTGGCGTTGAAGCTTTGCAGCACCGCCAGCGGCAATTCGGACAGGTCGCAGGCGTGGCTGGTGGCAGCTTTTACAGCGTGGGCCACGGTTTCGTGCGCGTCGCGAAACGGCAGGCCCTTTTTCACCAGGTAGTCGGCCAGGTCGGTGGCGGTGGCGTAGCCCTTCTTGGCGGCCTCTTCCATGGCGATGGCGTTGACGGTGATGCCGCCTTCTTTGGCGCCGGTGGCCGGGTTGAGCTGGCCGCCCACCATTTCGGCAAAGATGCGCAACGTGTCTTTGAGCGTGTCCACCGTGTCAAACAGCGGCTCTTTGTCTTCCTGGTTGTCCTTGTTGTAGGCCAGGGGCTGGCCTTTCATGAGGGTGATGAGGCCCATGAGGTGGCCGACCACGCGGCCGGTTTTGCCGCGCGCGAGTTCGGGCACGTCGGGGTTTTTCTTCTGCGGCATGATGGAACTGCCGGTGGTGAAGCGGTCGGCAATCTTCACAAAGTTGAAGTTTTGGCTCATCCACAAAATGAGTTCTTCGCTGAAGCGGCTGATGTGCACCATGCACAGGCTGGCGGCGGCGGTGAATTCAATGGCGAAGTCGCGGTCGCTCACGCCGTCCAGGCTGTTCTGGCAGACCTGTGGGTTGCCCTGCTCGTCCACCATGCCCAGCGTGCGGGCTACGCGCTCGCGGTCCAGCGGGTAGGTGGTGCCGGCGAGGGCCGCCGAGCCCAGCGGCAGGCGGTTGGTGCGGCGGCGCACGTCGGCCATGCGCTCGGCGTCGCGGGCAAACATTTCCACATAGGCCAGCAGGTGGTGGGCAAAGCTCACCGGCTGCGCCACCTGCAGGTGGGTGAAGCCGGGCATGATCACTTCGACGTTGCGTTCGGCCACGTCCACCAGCGCGGTTTGCAGTTCTTTCAACAAATCGGCAATCAGATCAATCTCGCTGCGCAGCCACAGGCGCACGTCGGTGGCCACCTGGTCGTTGCGGCTGCGCCCGGTGTGCAGGCGCTTGCCGGCGTCGCCCACCAACTGCGTCAGGCGCGCTTCAATATTCAGGTGCACGTCTTCCAGATCGAGCTTCCATTCAAAGCTGCCGGCTTCAATTTCACTGCGGATCTGCGCCATGCCGCGTTCGATGGCGGCGCGGTCGTCGGCACCGATGATGTTTTGTGCGGCCAGCATTTCAGCGTGGGCCAGGCTGCCGGTGATGTCGGCCAGCCAGAGGCGTTTGTCAAAGAACACGCTGGCGGTGTAGCGCTTGACCAACTCGCTCATGGGCTCCGAGAATAGGGCGGACCAGGCTTCAGATTTCTTGTCGAGTTGATTGGTGGACATGGTGTTGCCAGCGGCTGGGTGAGGGGTTGAAAAGCGGTTTTAAGAGGGCGCGTGTCGCCACGGGCGGGGTGGGGCCAGACAGACCATGCCGGACATTTGTCATGCCGGGGGTTGCCAGGCCCGCCCTGCGGCTGGCCTAAGCCTATAGTGCACCCATGAGAGATTCCCGAATTTTATCGAGCTTCCAGGAGCTGCCCCACGCAGAAGGCGCCCGCCCGCTGGCGCAGATGCCCGAGCTGGCGCGCGTGCGCGACCTGGTGTTTGACACCTGCAAGGTGGGGGTGGTGCTGCGCGCGGTGCTGTTTGTGCAGGCCATTGTGGCGGTGGTGGGCCTTTTTGGGGCCGACACGGTGTGGGTCTGGCTCTCGCAAATGGCCATGTTCACCGGGGCGGCCTTGCCCGCCACGCTGGTGTGGCTGCTGGCAGTGTGCGCCCTGAAAAAGCCGCTGGGCCGCCTGCCCATGCCCGCGCAGTGGACGGCGGGCATCGCGCTGGGCGCGCTGTCCGCTCTGTATGGCTGCGGCCTGCTGGTGTGGATGGGCCTGGTGCAACCCGCGCCCTGGCTGGGCAGCGCAGCGGCCGGTGCGCTGGTGGCGGCGGTGCTGGTGGCGGCGCTGGTGTGGCGCACCAAGGCGCGCGCGCCCGCCGGCACCACGGCGCAGCTGGCTGAGCTGCAGGCGCGCATTCGGCCCCATTTTTTGTTCAACACACTCAACACCGCGATTGCGCTGGTGCGCGAAGAGCCGGCCAAAGCCGAGAACCTGCTGGAAGACCTGAGCGAGCTGTTTCGCCACGCCCTGGCCGACACCAAAGAGGCGGTGCCGCTGTGGCAAGAGCTGGAGCTGGCCGAGCACTACCTGGCCATTGAGCAGCTGCGCTTTGGCGAGCGCCTGAAGGTGGAGTGGAGCATTGACGACGCGGCGTCCAAAGCGCGGCTGCCCCCGCTGATCCTTCAGCCGCTGGTGGAGAACGCGGTGAAGCACGGCGTGGAACCCAGCCCGGACGGCGCCATGGTGCGCATCAGCACGCAGCGCCGGGGCAGCGTGGTCGTGATCAAGGTGACCAACACCGTGCCGGCGGGCAGCGGGCGCCGCGGCCACGGCCTGGCGCTGGACAATGTGCGCCAGCGCCTGACGCTGCTGCACGATGTGCAAGGGCGCTTTCAAAGTGCGCTGGTCAAGGGCGTGTTTCAGGTGCGCCTGGAAATACCGGTATAAGCGGACACAGCAAGGGAGCATGGCATGACACTCAAGGTACTGATCGTCGACGACGAAACACTGGCGCGGTCCCGGTTGCGTACCCTGCTGGGCGATTGCACCGACCCGCGCGTGGACGTGGTGGGCGAGGCCGCCAACGCCGTGCAGGCCATGGACCAGATTCAGCGCACCCATTGCGACCTGGTGCTGCTGGACGTGCACATGCCCGGTGTGGACGGCATGACCCTGGCCGCCACGCTGCGCCAGATGGCAGCGCCACCCGCGGTGGTGTTTGTGACCGCTTACGCCGAGCACGCCGTGCAGGCGTTTGAACTCGAAGCCATTGACTACCTGACCAAACCGGTGCGCCGCGAGCGGCTGCAGCAGGCGCTGCAAAAGGTCGAGCGGCTGCGCCTGGCAGCCGACGGCGGCCCGCAGTTCGAGTCCAACAGCGCCGGTACCGAGAGCCTCATCATCCAGGAGCGCGGGCGCAGCGAGCGCGTGGCCCTGTCCGACGTGGTCTACCTCAAGGCCGAGTTGAAATACATCACCGTGCGCACGGCCGACAAAGAACACATTTTTGACGGCGCGCTGAGCGACCTGGAGCAGCGCTACGCCCACCTGTTTGTGCGCGTGCACCGCAATGCGCTGGTGGCGCGCCGCGCGGTGCGGGCGGTGGAAAAGCACAACGACCCGGTGGAGGGCGAAGGCTGGATGGTGCGCCTGGATGGCGTGGAAGAGCGCCTGGCGGTGTCGCGTCGGCAGCTGGCGGCGGTGCGTGAGGCGCTGATGAGCTAGTCAGGCTCCCCCCGCGCCGCCTGCGGCGTCACCCCCCAGGGGGCGGCACTGGCGGCCCGGCAAAGCCGGTTCCGCGGTTCCCTTGGATCAACTTCCCTTCCGGCGCGGCGTGTCAGCATCCAGGATGCGGTGGAACCGGCTTTGCCGGACCACTCGCATTGCCCCCTGGGGGGTGACGCCGCAGGCGGCGCGGGGGGTCAATATTCCGCTGCCTCAATCAAAAACCGCACCCGCCGTTGGCCTTGCCATTCGTCGGCGTCGAGCCGAAACGCCAGCTTTACCCGCTCGGGCAAAGGCTCGGTGTGGCCAAACCAGATGCCGTCCACCGCCTCGCCCTGGTGTTTCATTTTCAGCGCCAGGTGTTTTTCGCCCACCAGCCGCTGGCTGACGATTTGTACCTCTTCGCAAAACACCGGCGGTGCAAAGCCCTGGCCCCACACCTCTTTGTGCAGGGTGTCCACCAGGTCGGTGCGGCGGTATTGCTTGTCGAGCACGCCATCGGCTTCCAGCCGGCGTTGCAGGGTGGCGGCGTCCAGCCATTCGTGGGCCACCAGCTGCAAGGCGGCTTCAAAGGTTTCCAGGTGTTCTTCGTCGATGGTGCAGCCCGCAGCCATGGCGTGCCCGCCAAAGCGCAGCAACACGCCCGGGTGGCGCTTGGCCACCAAATCCAGCGCGTCGCGCAAATGAAAGCCGGGAATGGAGCGGCCCGAGCCCTTGAGTTCGTTTTCTTTGCCTTCGGCGCCGCTGGCAGCAAACACAAACGTGGGGCGGTGCATCTTGTCTTTCAGGCGCGAAGCCACGATGCCGACCACGCCTTCGTGGAAGTCCGGGTCGAACACGATCAGCGCTGGCGGCGGCTCTTCGGATTCGTCAAACATTTCTTCGGCCAGCATCAGCGCCTGGTCGCGCATGTCGCCTTCAATCGCTTTGCGCTCGCGGTTGATGCCGTCCAGCGTGCGCGCCAGTTCGTCGGCGCGTAGCGCGTCGTCGGTGCTCAGGCATTCAATGCCCAGCGTCATGTCGGCCAGCCGCCCGGCGGCGTTCAGGCGCGGGCCCAGGGCAAAGCCAAAGTCGAAACTGGTGGCGGCTTCGGGCCGGCGGGCGGCCACGTTGAACAGCGCCGCCATACCCGGCGGCATGGCACCGGCGCGCACGCGCTTCAGGCCCTGGGCCACCAGGCGGCGGTTGTTGGCGTCGAGCTTCACCACGTCGGCCACGGTACCGAGCGCCACGAGCGGCAGCAGCGCATCGATTTTGGGTTGCGTTTTGGCATCAAACACACCGCGCTCGCGCAGCTCGGCGCGCAGCGCCAGCAGCACATAAAACATCACGCCCACGCCGGCAATCGACTTGCTTTCGAAATCGCAACCCGGCTGGTTGGGGTTGACGATCACGCAGTCTTCGGGCACCACCACCTCGCCGCCCTTGAGCGCGGGCAGGTGGTGGTCGGTCACGATCACTTGCAGGCCGAGCTCGCGCGCGGCGCGCACGCCGTCCAGGCTGGCAATGCCGTTGTCCACCGTCACCAGCACGTCGGCGCCTTGCGCCTTCACGCGCTTCGCTATCGACGGGGTGAGGCCGTAGCCGTCGGTCACGCGGTCGGGCACCAGGTAGTTCACACGGCTGAAGCCCATGGGCGCACCCAGCAGGCGCAGGCCGCGCAGGCCCACGGCGCAGGCGGTGGCGCCGTCGCAGTCGTAGTCGGCCACGATGCAGATGGCCTGGTTGGCGGCCATGGCGTCGGCCAGGGCGCGGGCGGCCTCGGCGGCGCCTTTCATGGAAGACGGCGGCAGCAGCAGCGAAAGGGCGTCGTCCAGCTGCTCTTTGCTGGTGATGCCGCGCGCTGCAAACAGGCGGGCCAGCAGCGGGTGCAGGCCGCTTTGCTCCAGCGCCCAGGCGGCGCGGGGAGGGACGTCGCGGGTGATGATTTTCATAAGGTTTCGAGAACGTTCCAGGCGGGCGCAGGCGCCCGCAGGTTTTTGAAAAAACGGCCCAGGCGGGCACCTGCGCTGCGCGGCGCGTTGACCCAGCGCTGCGTGTTGCGCTCGCCGCACAGGGTGAGGGTGACGGGCTCGCCCCGGCGGGCGGCGTCCAGCAAGGGCTTGATGGCGGTGGCGTCCAGCGCGGCCCAGGCGGCTTGCCAGGCGGCCCAGTCGGCACGCAGCGCGGCCTGGCGCAGGGTTTCGGGCATGTCGGGTACGGCTTGTGGCGCCAGCGGCCCGGCCAGCGCGCCGGCACCGCTGACCCAGATGCCGTTGATGATGTGCAGGCCAGCGGCTTCGCGCGCGTCGTTCACCGCGTGGGTGTAGAACAGCATTTGCGCCTCGCTCTGCAGCCGCTTGAGCAGCTGGGCGCCCGCCGGGTTGGCGGGGCTTTCAACCAGCCAGGCGTCCACCGGGCGGCCAATCACGCGGTCCAGGCTGGCGCAGGCAATGCCACGCAGCGCCTCGCCGCTGGCGTGCCAGCGGGTGGCGCTTTCAAAGCGCAGCGTGATGCCGTCTTCGGCACAAAACGGCGCCAGCGCATCAAACAGGGCACGCGCATGGGCACCGTCCAGACCCAGTTGCTCGCCGGGCAGCAGGGTCACCTGTTCCATGCCCACCTGAAAGTGGCAGGGTGTGAACCAGGCCTGCGGCGTGGCCGGGCTGTCGCTTTGCGCGGCGGCCCAGGGAATCAGACCGTCGCCGTAAGGGGTTCCGGCGAATTGCACCAGGCCCAGTGCCTGCGCCAGGGCGCGCTCGTGCGGCAGGCTCAGGCTGTGGTCGTGGCCGGTGTCGGTGTCGGTGTCGGTGTGTTGCCGTGTCAGCTCGGCCAGCAGGGCGTTCAGGTGGGGCGTAACCAATTGCGGCCCCAAGGCCCGGCATTCGGGGGCGCTGGCACTGGCAAAAGGAATCAGCAGGTGCGGGAGGGCTTCTGGGGCCGTGGGGGAGGCAGACATGCCTCTGATTGTCGGGGATGCCACAATCCAGCAAAGCTCTTACCCATGCAAACCCCCTACGAACTCATTCTTGGCTGGCGCTACACCCGCGCGGGCCGCGCCACCCGGCGCAACGGCTTTATTTCCTTCATCTCGGGCGTGTCCATGCTGGGCATTGCGCTGGGCGTGGCGGCGCTCATCATCGTGCTCAGCGTGATGAACGGCTTTCAGAAGGAGGTGCGCGACCGCATGCTGGGCGTGCTCTCGCACATCGAGGTGTTTGAGCCCGGTGGCCAGGCCATTCCCAACCTGGCCGGCACGCTGGCCGCCCTTGAGCGCCACCCCGAGGTGCTGGGCGCGGCGCCGTTTGTGGGGGCGCAGGCGCTGATTGCGCGGGGTGAAGACATGAAGGGCGCGCTGGTGCGGGGCATTGACCCGGCGCTGGAACCCCAGGTGACCGAACTGGTGGCCGACCTGGCCGACACCGCTCTGCCCCGGCTGGTGCCCGGTGCCTTTGGTGTGATTTTGGGTGGCGAACTGGCGCGCAGCCTGGGCGTGGCGCAGGGCGACACGGTGACGCTGATCGCGCCCAGCGGCCAGGTGACGCCAGCGGGCGTGGTGCCGCGCATCCGGCAGATGACGGTGGTGGGCGTGTTTGACTCGGGCCACTTTGAATACGATTCGGCGCTGGCGCTGCTGCACATGGACGACGCGGCGCGCATCTTCCGCGTGGAAGGCGCCACCGGCGTGCGCGTGAAGATCAAAGACCTGCACGCGGCGCGCGAGGTGGCCATTTCGATGGCGGCTGAGCTCGACCCTGGCCTGCTGGTGCGCGACTGGACGCGCCAGAACCGCACCTGGTTTGCGGCCGTGCAGCTTGAAAAACGCATGATGTTCATCATCCTCACGCTGATCGTGGCGGTGGCGGCGTTCAACCTCGTGTCTACGCTGGTGATGACGGTGACCGACAAGCACGCCGACATTGCCATCTTGCGCACGCTGGGCGCCAGCCCGCAAAGCATCATGGGCATCTTCATGGTGCAGGGCGCCATGGTGGGCATCATCGGCACCGGCCTGGGCCTGCTGCTGGGCCTGGGGGTGGCGTTCAACATCGACACCCTGGTGCCCGCGCTGGAACGCGCGCTGGGTGCCAGCTTCTTGCCGCAAGACATTTACCTCATCAGCCGCATGCCGAGCGACCCGCAGCAGAGCGACATCTTGCCGATTGCGCTGATTTCACTGGCGCTGTCGTTTGTGGCCACCATTTACCCGAGTTGGCGCGCGAGCCGCGTCAATCCCGCAGAGGCCTTGCGCTATGAGTGATCGTATGAATACCGTTCGCCCTGAGCCTGTCGAAGGGCTCGCTGGGGCTTCGACAGGCTCAGCCCGAACGGACGTGGTGTTGAGCGCGACCGGCCTCACCAAACGATTCACCGAAGGCCGGCTGGACGTGACCGTGCTCAAGGGCGTGGACCTGACCGTGCGCGCGGGTGAAACCGTGGCCATTGTGGGCGCGTCGGGTTCGGGCAAGAGCACGCTGCTGCACCTGCTGGGCGGGCTGGACGCACCCACCAGCGGCAGCGTGCAGCTGATGGGGCAAACGCTGTCGGGCCTGAGCGCCACGCAGCAAGGCCAGTTGCGCAACCAGCACCTGGGTTTTGTCTACCAGTTTCACCACCTGCTGCCCGAATTCAGCGCGCGAGACAACGTGGCCATGCCGCTGTGGATTCGCCGCATGCCGCGCCCGCAAGCGGGCGAGCGCGCCGCTCAAATATTGCAGCGCGTGGGCCTGACCGAGCGCCTGGCGCACCGCCCGGCCGAGCTGTCAGGCGGTGAGCGCCAGCGCGTGGCGATGGCGCGGGCGCTGGTCACCCAGCCGGCCTGCGTGCTCGCCGACGAGCCCACCGGCAACCTGGATCGCGCCACCGCCGACGGCGTGTTTGAACTCATGATGCAGCTGGCCCGCGACCAGGGCACCGCTTTCATTGTGGTCACCCACGACGAAACCCTGGCCGCGCGCTGCGGTCGGGTGATGCGGCTGACCGCAGGCGTGCTGACCTGACCCATCGGGTGCGTTGCGGTGCCAGGCTCAGGGCCCGGTCCGAATGAAGCGCAGTGGCTTGTCCAGGCCTTGCACATGCACCAGCAGCGTGCTGCCCTGCACCTCGTAGCGCTCGGCTTTTTGCAGTGCGGCTAGGTAGCGGCTTTCTTGCTCGTTCACCGCAGCCACACAGGCCATGCGGGTGCTGCCGATCTGGCCGAAGCCGATGCGCGAGCCGTCCACCGTGACCGACCCGAAGAAGCGGTTGCACGAACCCTGGCCCGCCACACGCCCCGCTTCAGGAAAGGCCAGCGTGGCCTGTGCTCGGTCGAGCACACCGCGCCCGCCCAGGTCTTCCAGCTGCCAGGTGGTGCCCCACAGCGGGGGCGCGCTGGCCGCCGGCGCCGGTGGCACCGCGCAGGCGGTGAGCGACCACAGCAGCGGCAGGGCGATGCAGGCCAGCAGGTGGCCTGCTGCGGGTTTCGAAGGGCTAAAAGTGAACAGCATGGCTTGGCTCCGGGTGTGCGGGCGGTGGGTTGGTAAGGCCTTCAGCGCGGGGCGGCTTACCGAGGCAAAATCAGCAGCCAATGTATACGCCTATGTGGATCGACACCCATTGCCATCTGGACGCTCCCGAATTTGGCGTGGACCACGCACTGGCACGCACGCTGCGCCAGCGCGCTGCGGGCCTGGGTGTGGGGCTGTGCGTCATTCCGGCGGTGGAACGCGCTAACTTTGACACCGTGCGCCAGCTGGCCCACCAGCTGGGCGATGCCTATGCACTGGGCATTCACCCACTGTTTGTACCGCAGGCCCAAGAGGCCGACTTGCAGGCGCTCGACGCTGCGCTGACCGCGCACCGCGACGACCCGCGCCTGGTGGCGGTCGGTGAGATCGGGCTGGACTTCTTTGTGCCCGCGCTGTGCGAGGTCGCGATGCGCGAGCGCCAGACCTGGTTTTACCGCGAGCAGCTCAAGCTGGCCCGCAAGCACGGCCTGCCGGTGATTCTGCATGTGCGCCGCAGCGCAGACGCCTTGCTCAAGCACCTGCGCGAAGTGCCCACCAGTGGCGGCATTGCCCATGCTTTCAACGGCAGTGAGCAACAAGCCCAGGCGTTTCAGGGGCTGAGGTTCAAGCTGGGCTTTGGCGGGGCGCTCACGTTTGAGCCGGCCCACCGCTTGCGCCGCCTGGCCAGCACGCTGCCGCTGACAGCGCTGGTGCTGGAAACCGACGCGCCTGACATACCGCCGCACTGGCTGTACGCCACGGCCGCCGAGCGCTTGAATGGGCGCGTGCAGGGCATCAATTCACCGGCCGAGCTGCCGCGCATTGCCGCCGTGGTGGCGGGTTTGCGCAGCATACCGGCGCTCGATCTGGCGCAGGCCACCACGGCCAACGCCCTGCAGGCGCTACCCCGGCTGGCTGGTTTGCTGCCGCAAGGCCTGGCATGAGCGCAGCGCCGGGCCGTTCCCAAGCGAGCTCGCACCACAGCCCGCCGGGTGAAGGTGTATCAGCCTGCCGCCTGCAAGGCTTGGCCCCGGTGGTGGGGCCCCACACACGGTTGCTGGTGCTGGGCAGCTTTCCCGGCGTGGCGTCTTTGCGGGCGCAGCAATATTACGGGCACCCGCAAAACCATTTCTGGAAAATTCTGGGTGCTTTGTGGGCGCTGCCGCTCATGCAGATGCCCTATGCCGAACGCCTGGCTGCGCTGCAGGCCCACGGCGTGGGCTTGTGGGACGTGTACGGCGCTTGCGAGCGTGAGGGCAGCCTGGACGCCGACATCCGCGCCGCCGAACTCAACGACTTCGCTGCGTTGCTGCGGCAGTGCCCTCTGCTGGAGGCCATTGCGCACAACGGGGGTGAGAGCTACCGGCACGCCAGGCACACGTCGGCGCTCGGGTTGCCGGTTTACAAGTTGCCGTCCACCAGCCCGGCGAATGCGAGCTGGTCGTTTGACCGCAAGCTGGCGGCTTGGGCTGAGGTGATGCGGCGGTATGGGATGGCTTCGTAGGGCTGTGTAAGACCTCGCTGGCTTGCTGCGGCGGTACGCTCTGCGCCGCTCGTGTCCCCCGGGCCTGCGGCCCTCCTCCTTTACCTTGCTGTGCAGAACGCACCGCCGCAGCAAGCTGGATGCGTTTGGGCATTCTTGCACCATGCAGGCCCGAACCACAAGCCCAAAAGAAAAGCCGCCCGGGGCTTACATCGGGCGGCTTTGGTAGATCCAGGTCAGCGAATCACACAGTGCGATGTGCCATCGGTGTTTCAGGTACGGGATATCCAGCCGCGCCAAAAGTCGAAACGATGGCCTTGTGCGTGTCGAAGTACACCTGCCAGTAGTGGTCGGTGTGGGTGTAAGGGCGCACGCAGAGCTTAGGGCCTTCCGGGGTGAATTCCAGAATCTCGATGTCGGGCGCGGGGCTGTCTTTCACGTTCGGGATCGCGGCGATCACAGGGCGCAGGCGGGCAATGGCGTCCATCACGTCCACGCTGTTGGCCACTTTGGCCACGCAGTCGACCCGGCGAAACGGCTCGGCGCTGAAGTTCTGGATGTTGTCGCCAAACACCTTGTTGTTGCCCACCACGGTCAGCACGTTGTCGGGCGTGAGCACGGTGGTGGCAAACAGGCCGAGCTCTTTCACCGTGCCCAGCGTGCCGCCAGCGTTGATGAAGTCGCCCACTTTGTAGGGCCGCAAAACCTGCAGGAAGATGCCGGCGGCAAAGTTGCCCAGCATGCCGCTCCAGGCCGCACCAATGGCCAGGCCGGCGCCGGCCAGCAAGGCGGCAAACGAGGTGGTCTTGATACCGAAGATGTCCAGGATGGCCAGCACCAAAATGAGCGTCAGGCCCACCGAGATGATGGACTTGAGGTACTGAATGAGCGTGGCGTCGATCTTTTTGCCGCGCTCCATGCCCCGGCCAATGAGGCTCACGGCCATGCCGATGAGCCAGCGGCCCACGATCCAGGCGGCAATGGCGCCGAGTATCTTCAGGCCAAACTCGGCCCCTTGGGTGGACAGAAATGTCCAGATGGCTTCCATGTTCATAATGATTCCTTTCGCAGATCCCAGACAAAAATGCAGTATTCACCCGCCACCGCCCGTTTAGCCGCCCCATGGCGCCACATGCATGCCGTGGCTGTGGCATTGTTCCCCGGACTGTTGTGTACGGGTTGCGGAGCCTGCGCATGAAGGCCGGTGCCAACGCCGCCGCCCGCAAGCGCACCGGCCAGCAAACCTTGCCCGATGTGACGATTTCTGAAGACAGCGAGGTGCGCTTTTTGCACCTGGGCACCGAATGGATCCAGGGCTCCATGCTGCTCGAAGCGCCGTTTGACATTGAGCTGGACTATGTGCAGCGCATGGTGGCCTGGCTGCTGTTTGTGGCGCCCGAGTCGGTGAGCAAGCGCCGCGCCATGCAGCTGGGCCTGGGCTCAGCGGCGCTGACCAAGTTTCACTTCAAGAAACTGCGCATGGACACCACCGCCATCGAGATCAACCCCCAGGTGCTGGCTGTTTGCCGCACCTGGTTCAAGCTGCCTAATGACGGCCCGCGCCTGCGCGTGGTGCTGGCCGACGCCGGCCAGGAAATACGAAACCCCGCACACACCGGTCGCATCGACGCCCTGCAGGTGGACCTGTACGACCACGAAGCCGCTGCCCCGGTGCTGGACAGCCCCGACTTTTACGTGGACTGCCGCTCGGTGCTGAGCGACGACGGCGTGATGACGGTGAACCTGTTTGGCCGCGACACGAGTTACGAGCGCTCGTTGCAAAGCATTTGCGCCGCTTTTGGTGAAGATGCGGTGTGGGCCTTCAAGCCCACGCGCGAGGGCAACACCATTGTGCTGGCCCAGCGCACCGCCACCCGGCCCACCCGCATGGAGCTGCTGGCGCGCGCTGAGGTGGTGCAAGAGCGCTGGGGCTTGCCGGCGGTGAAGTGGTTGAAGATTTTTAAACCCGTTTCTTAAAGGCCGCATGAAAAACGCCAAGCCCGCTGCTCCCATGGACGCCGGCCCGCTCGACTGGCGCACGCTGGTGGGTTGGCTGCGTGACGATGGTGTGATTGCCGCGCCAGAGGCCGAGCGCACGATTGCCCGCTGCGCTTCGGCGCACAGCGCGCAGCACCCGCTGCAGCGCCTGGCGGTGGTGGGCATGGCGCGGGCGGCCGACGGCTATGTGCTCGACGCTGAGTTGCTCACCGAGTGGCTGGCCAAGCGCTGCGGCCTGACCTACATGCGCATCGACCCGCTGAAGGTGGACGTGGGCAAGGTGGCCGACGTGATGAGCGCTGCTTACGCCGAGCGCCACAAGGTGCTGCCGGTGCAGGTGAGTCCGACCGAGGTGGTGGTGGCCACGGCCGAGCCGTTCATACGCGACTGGGTGCCCGAGGTGGAGCGCCAGACCCGCAAGACGGTGCGCCTGGTGCTGGCCAGCCCCATGGCCATCACGCGGTACACGGCCGAGTTTTTTGCGCTGGCCAAGTCGGTGCGGGCGGCCAACAAAGGCGGCGGCTCGGGCGGCTTTGGCAGCTTTGAACAGCTGGTGGAGTTGGGCAAGGCCAACAAACAGCTCGACGCCAACGACCAGGGCGTGGTGCAGGTGGTGGACTGGCTGTGGCAATACGCCTTTGACCAGCGCGCCAGCGACATCCACCTGGAGCCGCGGCGCGAGCAGGGCGTGATCCGCTTTCGCATCGACGGGGTGCTGCACCCGGTGTACCAGATGCCCATGGGCGTGATGAACGCGATGATCGCGCGCATCAAGCTGCTGGGGCGCATGGACGTGGTGGAAAAGCGCCGGCCGCAAGATGGCCGCATCAAGACGCTCCGGCCGGGTGTGGGCGCTGCGCGCGGTGACGAGGTGGAAATGCGCCTCTCGACCCTGCCCACCGCCTTTGGCGAAAAGCTGGTGATGCGCATTTTTGACCCCGAAGCCACGGTGAAAGACCTGAGCGCGCTGGGCTTTGCGCCGCACGACGCTTTGCGCTGGGAAGGCCTGACCAAACGCCCGCACGGCATCGTGCTGGTGACCGGCCCCACTGGCTCGGGCAAAACCACCACGCTCTACGCCACGCTCAAGCGCCTGGCCACCGAAGAGGTGAATGTGAGCACGGTGGAAGACCCGATCGAAATGATCGAACCCGCCTTCAACCAGACCCAGGTGCAGACCCACCTGGACCTGGACTTTGCCCAGGGGCTGCGCGCCCTGATGCGGCAAGACCCGGACATCATCATGGTGGGCGAAATACGCGACCTGCCCACGGCCGAAATGGCGGTGCAGGCTGCGCTCACCGGCCATTTGGTGTTCACCACGCTGCACACCAACGATGCCCCCTCGGCCATCATGCGGCTGATGGAGCTGGGCATACCGCCTTATCTGATCAACGCCACGGTGCTCGGTGTGCTGGCGCAGCGCCTGGTGCGCACCCTGTGCCCGGCCTGCCGCACGCGCGAGGACGAGGCCACCACCGCCACGTCGAGCCAGGCGCTGGCCGAGCTGGTGAAGCCCTGGAAAGTGAGCGGCAGCTACCGGCCTTACCAGCCGGTGGGCTGCGTGGACTGCCGCATGACCGGGTTTCGCGGGCGCATGGGGCTTTACGAGCTGCTGGTGGTCACCGACGCGTTCAAAGACAAGGTGAGTCGCGAACCGCAGCTGGAGAGCCTGCGCAAACAGGCCGTGACCGATGGCATGCGCCCGTTGCGCCTGGCCGGCGCTGCCCGGGTTGCCGAGGGCTTGACCACGATCGAAGAGGTGTTGGCCACCACACCGCCGGTGAGCTGAGTCTGTTGCGCCAGGCGCTCGCCGCTCGGGCGGATAGCCTTTTGATGGTTTGATATTCAGCAAGCGCTTATATTTGCAGTTTCCCCTGTCGTTGCAACCCGAGCCCGCATGATCCCCATCAAAACCGAGTCCGCCTGGCGCGGCACCGCCGACTGCCGCAACTGCGGCATCCGCGACATGGTGCTGTTTGCCGACCTGCGCGAAGAAGACTTTGCCCTGATCCATGCGCCCATTGACGACCTGGAATTTGCCGCCGGCCAGCCGCTGGTGCGCATGGGTGAAACCGCCACCTCGCTTTACACGCTGCGCGTGGGGGTGATCAAGCTGGTGCGCAACACGGTGGACGGGCGCCAGCGCATCGTGCGTGTGCTGCGTTCGGGCGACGTGGTGGGCCTGGAAGCGCTCATGGGCCCCACCTACGACTCGGACGCCATTGCGCTCACCAGCATCAAGGTGTGCCGCTTGCCGCTGCAGGTGATCCAGCGCCTGAACCGCGAAACCCCGCGCCTGCACCAGCGCCTGCTGGAAAAATGGCACCGCAGCCTGAAAGAAGCCGACGACTGGCTGGCCGACCTGAACTTTGGCAACGCCCGCCAGCGCGTGGCAGGGCTCATTTTGAAAATGCGCGCTGAAGACGACCCGACCGTGTGCCACCTGTTTTCTCGCGAAGACATGGGCGCCATGCTCGACCTGAAGCTCGAAACCGTGAGCCGCACGCTGTCGGCGTTTGAGCGCGAAGGGCTCATAGAGCCGCTGGACAAACACGGCCGCGTGTACCGCGTGGTGGACGCCGAGCGGCTGTCGGCACCCAAGGCTTGAGAGGCTGCGCCGTACCGCCTCTGAGCGACAGGCGGGCCGGCGGCATGTGCCGATAATCGGTGCAATGCCTTCCACCTCTGCGCGTCCCGTGCCCCACCTTGCCACCGGCTTGCTGCTCGCCAGCGCCGGGTCCATTGCTTTTTCGGGCAAGGCCATCATCGTCAAGCTGGCCTACCGCCATGGCGTGGACGCGGTCACGCTCATCATGTACCGCATGCTGTTTGCGCTGCCGTTGTTTCTGGCGCTGGCCTGGTGGGCCACGTACCGGCAAGGGGGCAGGGGCAAAGCGGCGCTCACACGCCAAGACTGGCTGGGTATTTTGGGCCTGGGGTTCACCGGCTATTACCTGGCGAGTTTTCTGGACTTCTGGGGCTTGCAATACATCAGCGCCAGCCTGGAGCGGCTGATTCTGTACCTCAACCCCACGCTGGTGCTGGTGCTGGGTTGGGTGGTCTACCAACGGCGCATCACCCGCCTGCAAGCGCTGGCCATGGCGGTGAGCTACGCTGGTGTGCTGCTGGTGTTTGGCCACGAGGCCGACTTTGCTGGCCCCAACGCCGTGCTGGGTGCCGCGCTGGTGTTTGGCAGCGCCATCAGCTACGCCATGTACCTCGTGTACAGCGGCGAACTCGTCAAGCGCCTGGGCTCCATGCGGCTGGTCGGCCTGGCCACCAGCGTGGCCTGCGGTTTGTGCCTGCTGCAGTTTGTTCTGTTGCGCCCGCTGAGCGCGGCCGTGGTGGCACCCGAGGTGATCTGGCTGTCGGTGCTCAACGCCACGCTGTGCACGTTTGCGCCCGTCATCATGGTGATGATGGCCATTGAGCGCATTGGCGCCGGCCTGGCTGCGCAGACCGGCATGATCGGCCCCATGTCCACCATCGCCATGGGTGTGGTGATTCTGGGCGAGCCGTTCAACGGCTGGATTGTGGCGGGCACCGTGCTGGTGGTGTCGGGCGTGTTTTTGGTGACGCGCTTTGGCTCGGCCAGTGCAGCGAAATAGTTTTAATCAGGAGACCAACACATGGACTTGGGACTTGCAGGCAAATGGGCGCTGGTGTGCGGCGCCAGCAAAGGGCTGGGCCTGGGCTGCGCGCAGGCGCTGGCGGCCGAGGGCGCACACGTCGTCATGGTGGCCCGCCGGGCCGATGTGCTGGAGGCCTCAGCAGCCGCTCTGCGCGCCGCGTCGCCCGGTGTGCAGGTGATCGCTGTGGCCGCCGACATCACCACCGAAGCGGGCCGCGCTGCGGCGCTGGGCGTGGCCGGTGGCCCCGGCACGGCGTTTGACATCGTGGTGACCAACGCCGGCGGCCCGCCGCCCGGCGACTTTCGCAGCTGGGACCGCGACGCCTGGATCAAGGCGATCGACGCCAACATGCTCACGCCCATCGAACTCATCAAGGCGACGGTGGACGGCATGGCGCAGCGCGGTTTTGGCCGCATCGTCAACATCACCAGCAGCGCAGTGAAAGCGCCCATCGACATCTTGGGCCTGAGCAACGGCGCACGCAGTGGCCTGACGGGCTTTGTGGCCGGCGTGGCGCGCAGCGGCATTGCCGCGCAGGGCGTGACCATCAACAACCTGCTGCCCGGCAAGTTCGACACCGACCGCATCGCCACCACGATCCAGGCCGCAGCCGAAAAAACCGGCAAGAGCGTGGACGACATTCGCCTGGCCCAGCAGGCCCAGATCCCGGCCAGGCGCTTTGGCAACCCGCAAGAGTTTGGCGCCATCTGCGCGTTTTTGTGCAGCCAGCACGCGGCCTACATGACGGGGCAAAACGTGCTGGCCGATGGCGGGGCTTACGCCGGAACGTTTTGAATGGTCCCCCGGCGCGCCGCCGGGGGCTACCGCCGCGAACTCACCACAATCCCACCCACGATCAGCGCAAACCCGGCCGCGTGGTACAGCCGGGGCATGTCGCCCAGCAGCATGGCCGACATGAGCGCGGCAAACAGCGGGGTGAGGTTGGTGAAGAAGCTGGCGATGGATGGCCCGACGCGGCCCACACCGGCGCCCCAGCAGCGGTAGGCCAGCAGCGACGGGCCGATGGCCACGAACAGCAGGGCGCCGGCCAGTGGCCAACCCCACTGTATGTGGCTTTGCCCCGCTGGCAGGGTGGGTAGCAGGCTCCATTCGGCCGCCACCATGGCGCTGGACCACACCACACCCATGGCCATTTGCGCGAGCAAAAAGGCGGCCCAGTCGGCCTTGATGGCGGCGGGTTCGGTGCCGGGTTTGGGCTTGGCCAGCAGCCAGCTGTACCAGGCCCAGACCAACGAGGCCAGCAGCATCCAGCCATCACCCGGCACCAGTTGCACCGCTTGCAGTTGCGCCAGTTCGCCCCGCGACAGCACCGTGGCCACCCCAGCCAGCGACAAGCCGGCGCCCAGCGCTGCACGGCGGGAAATGGACACGCCGTAAAACAGGCTGCCCAGCAGCAGCATCCACACCGGCGTGCTCGACGCCACCAGCGTCACGTTGAGCGGGGTCGAGGTTTTCAGCGCCATGTATTGCAGCGCGTTGTACAGCCCCACGCCCAGCAAGCCCAGCAGCGCAAAGCGCCGCCAGTGCTGCCACAGGGGGCTGCCGGGGCGCAGCACCCAGCCCGCCACGGGCAGCAAGATCAGCAGCGCCAGCGCCCAGCGCAGCAGGTTGAAGGTGATGGGCGGCAAGACGCCCTGCATCATCCGGCCCACCACGGCGTTGCCCGCCCACATGAGCGGTGGAATCACCAGCAGGGCGACGGTGGCGGGGGTGAGGCGTGCAGAGGCGGTGTGCGGCATGGCCTGCACTGTAACAACCGCGCCAAGCCCGACCCTGGCATGGGGCTGCGCGGCTGTCGCGCAGGCGCGGGCGGCGTTTCGTGGCAGCATGTCGGTCCTGTTTCGTGCAGACTTTGGCTTTTCAGCCCCACAACAACGAGGAGACTCCCATGACCCAGACCAGCCGCGCCGTGCGCATCCACGCCCATGGCGGCCCCGAACAGCTTGTGATCGACACCGTGGACGTGGGCGAACCCGGCCCCGGCCAGGTGCGCATTCGCCACCACGCGATCGGCCTGAATTTCATTGACGTGTACCAGCGCACCGGCCTTTACCCCAACGCGATGCCCCTGGCACTGGGCATGGAGGGCGCGGGTGTGATCGAGGCGGTGGGCGAGGGCGTGACGCACCTGAAGGCCGGTGACCGTGCGGCCTACGCCGCCAACCCGCCCGGCAGCTATTGCGACGTGCGCGTGATGCCGGCCATGAACGTGTGCCAGCTGCCCGACGCAATTGATTTTGAGACCGGCGCAGCGATGATGCTCAAGGGCCTGACCGCGCAATATTTGCTTAAGCGCTGCAAGCCGGTGGAAGGCCTGGAGGCGGGTGACTTTGTGCTGTTTCATGCCGCTGCCGGCGGCGTGGGCCTGATCGCCTGCCAGTGGGCCAAGGCGCTGGGCTTGCGCTTGATCGGCACGGCGGGGTCTGACGAAAAATGCGCGCTGGCGCATGAGCACGGTGCCGAGTTCACCATCAACTACCGCACCGAAGACTTTGCGGCCCGGGTGAAAGAAATCACCGGTGGCAAGGGCGTCAAAGTGGTCTACGACTCGGTGGGCAAAGACACATTTGACAAGTCGCTCGACTGCCTGATGCCCTTTGGCCTGATGGTGAGCTTTGGCAACGCCAGTGGCCCGGTGGCGCCGTTTGCTCCTGGCATTCTCGGCCCCAAGGGTTCGATTTACGTGACGCGCCAGACGCTGTTCAGCCACATCACCAGCCGCGAACGCACGCAGGCCATGGCCGACGATTTGTTTGCTGTGGTGCAAAGCGGTGCGGTGAAGATCCGTATTGACCAGCGCTTTGCGCTGACCGATGTGCGCCAGGCCCATGAGAGCCTGGAAGCGCGGGCCACGACGGGCTGCACCGTGCTGCTGCCCTGACCGCTGGCGCCATGCCGAAAAAAAGAAAGCCACCCGAGGGTGGCTTTCTTTGTGTGGGTGACGGTCAGAAGCGGTAGCCCACGCCCACGGTGAAACCGTCGAGCTTTTGGTCTTTGCGGTCGTAGTAACTGGTGTAGTCGGCGTTGAGGTACACCGCCTTGTTGAGGTCGTAGCTCACGCCTGCACCGTAGGCCAGGCCCGAGTCGCTATCAGACACGCCATTGGCCTTCAGGCTGGTGCGCACCACGCCCAGGCGGCCATACACCTTCAGGGCGTCGGTGATGGGTGCCTGCACCTTGCCAAACACACCCACCATGTTGTCAACGCTGAGCTTGGTGCCCGATTCGGTATCCGAACGCGCGCCCGCACCCACCAGGCCTTCAACGGCAAAGTTGGGCGAAATTTCGTAACCCACAATGCCGCGGACCATGCCCGGGCTGGCCTTGAAGCCAGGTTCTTTGAAGTCGAGCGCGGTGTAGCCCAGTTCACCGTAAACGGATTGCGCCTGAGCGCCGACCGCCAACACGGCAAAGCCCAAAACAGCCGAAATTTTTGCGAAGCGGGTCATGAGACCTCCATTTGAGATTGAGGAAATGCGCCGGATGTCAGCACGGTTCCATCTTGGAGGCCTATGTTGGCTGGGGTGTATCGCTATCCATTCCGCTGTGTGAAGACTGTGTGCGTTTGTTGCCCGCGCCCCATGGCGGGCAACAAACGCTTACCTGGGCGGTTACTCAGGCGGGGACGGCCGCAGGTGCTACCTCGGCCAGCGCTCGTTCCAGGTGCTGCAGGGTGGCGGGCACGTCGTGCCATTTGTCCAGACCAAACAGGCCAATGCGGAAGGTGCGGAAGTCGGCCGGTTCGTCGCACTGCAGTGGCACTCCGGCCGCGGTTTGCAGGCCGGCGGCCAGAAACTTCTTGCTGCTCTGGATGTCGGGGTCGGTGGTGTAGCTCACCACCACGCCGGGCGCCTGGAAACCCGCCGCCGACACGCTGGGGAAGCCATGGCGTTCCAGCAAGCTGCGCACCTCGCGGCCCAGCGCCATTTGCTCCTGGCGCACGCGTTCAGTGCCATACGCCTCGGTTTCTTTCATGGTTTCGTGCAGGCGCACCAAAGCGTCGGTGGGCAGCGTGGTGTGGTACGCGTGGCCACCGCCTTCGTAGGTTTCCATGATCTGCAGCCACTTTTTTAGGTCCATGGCAAAGGTGGTGCTCTGGGTCGCGTCAATGGCTTGGCGCGCGCGCTCGCTCAGCATCACCATGGCGCAGCAAGGTGAGCTGCTCCAACCCTTTTGCGGGGCCGAAATGAGAATGTCCACGCCCGTGGCTTGCATGTCGACCCACATGGCACCCGAGGCGATGCAGTCCAGCACAAACAGGCCGCCCACGGCGTGCACCGCGTCGGCCACAGCGCTCAGGTAGTCGTCGGGCAAGATCATGCCGGCCGAGGTTTCCACATGGGGTGCAAACACCAGCGCCGGTTTCTCGGCAGCGATGGCCGCCTTCACTTCTTCGATGGGCGCAGGCGCCCAGGCGGCTTGAGAGCCCTCGCCGGTGCGACGGGCTTTCAGCACCGTGTGGCTGGCGGGGATGGAGCCCATGTCAAAAATCTGTGTCCAACGGTAGCTGAACCAGCCATTGCGGATCACCATGACGTGTTTGCCGTGGGCAAACTGGCGCGCCACCGACTCCATGCCAAACGTGCCGCTGCCGGGCACCAGCACCGCCGAGTGGGCGCCGTACACGCGTTTGAGCATGGCCGATATGTCGGTCATCACGCCCTGAAAGCGCTTGGACATGTGGTTGAGTGCGCGGTCGGTGTAAACCACCGAAAACTCAAGCAGACCGTCGGGGTCGATGTGGGGCAGCAGTCCGGGCATGGGGGTCTCCTATGGGGCTTGTGGGTCCAGCCGGTCAGATTAGCACAGGGAGCACGACCCGCGCAGCGTGGGCGCGGTTGTTCACTTGCTTCGTCTGACCCGTAAAATTTCGTCCAGGATCAGGCTCACCGCGCCGATGGTGATGCCGGCGTCGGCCACGTTGAAGGCCGGGAAGTGCCCGCCGTGGAAGATGCCCGACAGGAACGACCAGTGAAAGTCCAGGAAGTCCACCACGTAGCCGTGCACCACGCGGTCGATCACGTTGCCGATGGCGCCGCCCAAAATGCAGGCCAGCGCAAAGGCAAACAGTTTTTGTCCGGGGTGCGAGCGCAGCATCCACACAATGAAGATGGCTGCAGCCACCCCGACGGCGGTGAAAAACCAGCGCTGCCAGCCCCCGGCCGAGGCCAGAAACGAGAAGGCTGCGCCGGTGTTGTGCACGCGAACCACGTTGAAAAAGCTGGTCACATACGTGCTGTCGCCCAACTGGTAGTAGCCCAGGATCAGTACCTTGGTGAACTGGTCCAGCAGCAAAATAGCGGCGGCCAGGCCCAGCCAGGGCCAGAACGTGCCTTTGGTGCGTGCCATCAGGCCACCTTGCGCGATTCACCCGCGCCCGTGCCTGCCGCCTCATTCAGGTTGCTCACGCAGCGCCCGCACACCGTCGGGTGCTCGGCGTGGTGGCCCACGTCGTCGCTGTAGTGCCAGCAGCGCTCGCATTTGGTGGCGGTGCTGGGGGTCACTGAGACCGCGAGTTCGGTGCCGTCCGCCACCGTGGCGGTGGATGTGATGGTGACGAACTTCAGGTCGTCGCCCAGCGAGCGCAGCAAAGCCGCGTCGTCGGCACCCGCGGTGATGGCCAGTGTGGCTTGCAGCGAAGCCCCCACCTGCCCGGCGGTGCGCACGGCCTCGATCTCTTTGTTCGCCACATCGCGGATGGCGCGGATGCGCGACCACTTGGCCAGCAGCGCCTCGTTGGGGGCGGGCAGCGGCAAAAAGGTCTCAAAGAAGATCGACCCTTTGTTGTCGGCTCCAGCCACCATGGGCCAGGCCTCTTCTGCGGTGAAGCTCAGGAACGGGGCCATCCAGCGCAGCATGGCCTGGGTGATCTGGTGCAGCGCGGTTTGGGCCGAGCGGCGCGCCAGGCTGTTGGGTGCGGTGGTGTACAGCCGGTCTTTCAGCACGTCGAGGTAGAAAGCGCCGAGGTCTTCCGAGCAATACACCTGCAGCTTGCTCACCACGGGGTGGAACTCGTACACATCGAAGTGCGCCAAGATTTCCGCCTGCAGCTCGCTGGCGCGGGCCAGCGCGTAGCGGTCAATCTCCAGCATCTCGTCCAGCGGCACAGCATCGGTGGCAGCGTCGAAGTCGGCCGTGTTGGCCATCAGGAAGCGCAGGGTGTTGCGGATGCGGCGGTAGGCGTCCACCACCCGGGCCAGGATCTTTTCGTCGATGTTGAGGTCGCCTGAGTAGTCGGTGCTGGCCACCCACAGGCGCACGATTTCAGCGCCAAGCTTGCTCGTCACGCTCTGCGGCTCCACCGTGTTGCCCAGGCTCTTGCTCATTTTGCGGCCTTGGCCGTCGGTGGCGAAGCCGTGGGTCAGCAGGCCTTTGTAGGGCGCGCGGTCAAACAGGGCGCAGCCCAGCAGCAGCGAGCTGTGGAACCAGCCGCGGTGCTGGTCGTGGCCTTCCAGGTACAGGTCAGCCTCGGGGCCTTCGGCATGGAACGCGCCGTTGGGGTAGGCCTTGGCGTGGCTGCCGCGCAGCACGTGCCAGAAGGTGGACCCGGAGTCGAACCAGACCTCCAGGATGTCGGTGCTCTTGGTGTAGCTCGGCGCGTCGTCGGCACCCAAAATGTCTTCGGCCGTGACGCGGCTCCAGGCTTCGATACCGCCTTGCTCCACGATGTCGGCCGCCTGGTCCAGGATGGCCATGGTGTTGGGGTGCAGCTCGCCAGAGTCTTTGTGCAAGAAGAAGGGCACCGGCACGCCCCAGCTGCGCTGGCGGCTGATGCACCAGTCGGGCCGGTTGGCGATCATGTCGCGCAAGCGGGTCTTGCCGTTTTCTGGGTAAAAGTGGGTGTGGTCGATAGCGCCCAGCGCCAGCTGACGCAGCGTCTTGGGCGCTTTGTCCTTCGTGAACACACCCTCGCCCTCGTCCATGCGCACGAACCACTGTGCGGCGGCGCGGTAGATCACCGGCGTCTTGTGGCGCCAGCAGTGCGGGTAGCTGTGGGTGATGCCCACCGTGGCCATCAGGCGGCCGTGCTCGCGCAGCGTGTCGATGATGACCGGGCAGGCCTTCCAGATGTGCTGGCCGCCAAACAGCGGCAGCTCGTCGGTGTAGACACCGTTGCCTTGCACCGGGTTGAGGATGTCGTCGTAGGCCAGGCCGTGGGCCACGCAGCTGTTGAAGTCGTCCACGCCGTAGGCGGGGGCCGAATGCACGATGCCCGTGCCGTCACCGTCGCTGACGTAGTCGGCCAGGTACAGCGGCGACAGGCGCTTGTAGCTGAATTGGCCATCGCCACTGTCCACGTCGTGCAGCGGATGGCGGAACACCTGGCCGCGCAGGGCTTCGCCTTTGGCGGTGGCCAGCACGCTGCCTTCCAGTCCAAAGCGCTCCAGGCACTTGTCCACCAGGCTGGCGCCCAGCAGCAGCACGCCTTTGGGCGTGTCCACCAGCGCGTATTCCAGCTCGGGGTGGGCGTTGAGCGCCTGGTTGGCCGGGATGGTCCAGGCGGTGGTGGTCCAGATGACGGCGAAGGCGCTTTTCCCCGCGGGCAGGGCTGCGAGGCCAAAGGCTTGGGCCAGGCCGGCCGCGTCGTTGGACTCAAAGGCCACGTCCAGCGTGTCGCTCTTCTTGTCGGCGTATTCGATCTCGAACTCGGCCAGCGAGCTGCCGCAGTCGAAACACCAGTACACCGGCTTGAGGCCACGGTACACAAAACCGCGCTCGATCACGCGCTTGAAGGCGCGGATCTGGCCGGCTTCGTTGGCCGGGTCCATGGTGCGGTAGGGGCGCTCCCAGTCGCCCAGCACGCCGAGGCGCTTGAAGTCCTCGCGCTGTTGGTTGATCTGCTCGGTGGCGAAAGCGCGGCTCTTGGCCTGCATGTCGTCGCGGCTCAGGTTGCGGCCATGCAGTTTTTCAATCGCGTTCTCGATCGGCAGGCCGTGGCAGTCCCAACCGGGGATGTACTGGGCGTCGAAACCAGCCAGCTGTTTCGACTTCACGATCATGTCTTTCAGCACCTTGTTTAGCGCGTGGCCGATGTGCAGCTTGCCGTTGGCGTAGGGCGGGCCGTCGTGCAGCACGAACAGCGGCGCGCCCTGGCGCGCATCGCGCAGGCGCTTGTACAGACCACCCTGGTTCCAGTCACCGACCCAGGCCGGTTCGCGCTTGGGCAGATCACCACGCATGGGGAACGGCGTGTCGGGCATGTTCAGCGTGGCGCGGTAGGCGCTGGCTTCCGGTTTGCTGGCAGCGGCTGCGTGGGGTGTGGTTTCAGACATGGGGGCGGCTCGGTGGGGACAACGACTGGCTCAGCCCGAACGGGGTGGGAAGGATGCTGGGAGGGAATTCCGTTCGCCCTGAGCCTGTCGAAGGGCAGCGACCGGGTACGCGCGGGCGCTAAATTCGGTCGCGCGTGGTCTGGCGGTGGGTTTGCCCATAGGCCTGCGCGGGCAGGGTGGCAAAAAACGCACGAGCGTCGTTGCAGTCCTTGGCGATGCCCTGGGTCAGGGCGTCCAGACTGTCGTACTTCAGTTCGTCATGCAGTTTGTGCAGCAGGTCCACGCGGATGATTTTACCGTAGGCCTCCCCGCCGGGCAGGCTGCGGGCCAGCGCCTCGGGCCAGTCGAAGCAGTGGGTTTCCAGCAGCACTCGCCCGCCGTTGACATCGGTCGGGTCAATGGAAGGGCGCACGCCCAGGTTGGCCACGCCAGTCAGCGGCGTGCCGTCGGGGTTCAGTCCGTGCACATGCACCGCAAAAATGCCGCTGGCGGCTGGCTTCCAGTGCGAAAAACGCAGGTTCAGGGTGCGAAAGCCGTCGCCTTTGCCTTCGGCGCTGGCGCCGAGTTCGCGGCCCAGCTTGCGCCCATGCACCACATGGCCGCTGATGGCATAGGGCCGCCCCAGCAAGGCCGCTACGCGTTCCATGTCGCCCGAGTCCAAGGCGTCGCGCACCGCTGAGCTGGACACGCGCAGGCCGTGCACTTCGTAGCTCTGCATGCGCGCCACGTCAAATCCGAGCCGTTCGCCGGCGGCGTCCAGCAGCGCGTAGTCGCCTGCGCGCTGGGCGCCAAAGCGAAAGTCGTCGCCCACCAGCACGTACTTCACGCCCAGGGCGCGCACCAGCGTGTCTTCAATAAAGGCTTGTGGCAGTTGCGATGCGAGGCGCGCGTTGAACGGGAGCACCACGCAGCGGTCCACGCCACAGCGGGCCAGCTCTTCGAGCTTGTCGCGCAGCGTGGCAATGCGGGCCGGGGCCAGCGCGGGCTTTTGGTGCAGGGCGGCAAAGTAGTCGCGCGGGTGCGGCTCGAAGGTCATGACGCAGCTGGGCACGCCGCGGTGGCGGGCCTCATTGATCAGGAGGGCCAGCATGGCCTGGTGGCCCCGGTGCACACCGTCAAAGTTGCCAATGGTGAGCGCGCAGCCCGTTGCGGGCTCGTGGCGCAGGGCGTGTTGAAGGTTCCACAGACCTCGGATGATTTTCATGGGAGATGTCTGTCCAAGCCGGGGTGTTGGACGCGGTTCAAGGTGTTTGTCACAGAAGCACGGTATATTGACACACAAGACGTGCCCTGCTCCCGGGTGGGGGCCTCGTCCTGAAGACAGATTGTCCGGTTGGTCGTCAACGTGGAGGTGGGTCTTGAAGGTCTTGAAGCTGTCTGCACAGGGGTTGCCACAGTCGTGGATCAGCCTCGAAGAGGCTGTGTTGCACTACGCGGCGGACGAGGTGCGCTGGGAAATGGGTGCCCAAGTGGCCGTGTTTCGCGGCGGGCACAACGCGCTCACGGGGCGCCAGTCCTGCATCACCATCAATTCCATCATCGGCACCCAGGGCGTGCCGCGCATCAACCCATTTGACCTGCGCCCCTCCATCACCAACAGCAAGCTGTTTGCGCGCGACCGCAACGTGTGCGCCTACTGCGGCAACCATTTTGTTGAAGACGATCTGACTCGAGAGCACGTGGTTCCGCTGGGGCAAAACGGGCGAGACCTGTGGATGAATGTGGTGACCGCCTGCCGCTCATGCAACCACCGCAAGGGCAACCGCACACCCGAGCAGGCACACATGCCGCTGCTGTACGCGCCCTACGTGCCCAGTCTGTGGGAAGACTTCATCTTGCGCAACCGCCGCATCCTGGCCGATCAAATGGAGTTTCTGATGGCGCATTTGCCCAAATCGTCTCGGTTGCACGCCTGAAACCTTTGCCTTGAGCCTATTAAAAAACCCGCCGAAGCGGGTTTTTTAATGGGTTGGTCGTTCGCTTGAACACCGATCTCTCAGGGCACGCCTGTGGCTGTCACGCTGCAGGTCACCAAAAAGTTCAGACTTGAATTGGCAGGAAAAGTCGCAATCGGTACGCCGGAGCCTTGTAGATTGGCGATGGTCAGTGCGGGCGGAACCGGGCACACGGCGGCCCCGCTGGCCACGCTACAGGTTACGTTGGTACAGCTGAGACCGGAGGTGGCGGGGTCGGTCACGATGGTGTCGTGCGCGTTACCCGGTCCTGCATTGCTCACTGTGACAACGTAACTTGTGGTGGAGCCTGCGACCAGCGTGCTCACACCGTTGTTCTTGGTGATGTTCAGGTCGGCGGTGGTTGTGATGATCACGTCTTCCTGCGTGCTTGAAGATGCCAAGTAGTTCGTGCCCCCCACCGAGCCACCCACCGCGTCAGTGCTCCCTGGCGAGATCGTGGCGCTCGCTAGTGATCGTGTCGGGTCGCTGTAGTTCGTGGCAGCAGGGTTCTGGTAGGTGCCCAAGGTTGCGCCATTCAGGTTGACGATGAATGTGACCGTTAAAGAGGCATTCGGAGGTATGAAAAAGCTGTTGGCTGTCGATCCACCTGGGGTGGCAATGGTCACGGTGGATGTACCCGTTGCCGGAGCAGGATTCGGGCCTGCTGCGCCACCGGAGAAAACAGCAGCGGCTGTAGTGCTCGCGAGCGTGAATGGGGTAGGCAGAGCATCCCTATTGATCCGGCCCTGTGAAGTCTTAAGCTGCATATCGAACGTGATGGTCCTGGAAGTAGCTCATGACGCGCTCGGGGTTTTGCTCCAGCATCGCCATGTGATCGTTGGCCGCATCGCGTAGCTTGGCCTTGGTTCGCACCGGCACGCGCTTGCCCATCTCCTGCTTCAAGTCCGCATTGAGCCGCTCCTCTGGGTTGAGCTGTGGGCTGTAGCTGGGCAGGTAGAACAACTCGATCTGGTCCTGCCGCTCAGCCACCCAAGCCTTCACCAGCTTGCTGTGGTGGACCCGCAGGTTGTCCAGAATCAGAAAGACTTTTTTACCCGCGTCCTTGATCAAAGCTTGTAGGAATTCGATGAGCTTCTCAGCATCGAAAGCCTCGTCAATGATCATCCACCGCGTCTTGCCCTGGTTGGTCACCGTGGCAATCATGGAGAGCTTTTGACGGGTGCCGCCCACGGCCATGGCCACCGGTGTTTTGCCCGCTGGCGCGAAGCTCCTGCCGCGCACATCGGTGTTGACCAAGGCCGTCTCGTCGCCCCAGTGAATCTCGGCCCCCTCGGCCCTGGCGCGCTGCTCAATGCCGGGGTACTCGCCCTCCAACCAAGCCTGCACGGCAGCAGGGCTTTGCTCGTAAGCGCGCTTGATGGGCTTTTGCGGTGTGAAGCCCCAGCGGGTGAGGTACTTGCCGATGCTGCGCACTTGCAGCTTGATGCCAAATTCCTGTTCGATGAGCTGACCCACTGCGGCCCGGCTCCACAAGCTGAAATCCATCTTGAGCTGCTCGGGGCGTTTGTCGATGATCAGGCGCTGGATGGTGTCTTCCTGCGCCTGACCGAGCACCCGGCCATCGCCTCTGGCTCGTCCACGAACAGCGGGACGTATCGCACCCCAGCCGCCAGCGTCAAACAGATCGATAGCCGTTCGCACTGTCGGGTAGCTCAGCCCCGTCATCGTGACGATCTGCATGATCTTGGTGCCTTGTCTGTACAGCCTCACGACCTGTTTGCGTCGTTCGTGAAGTTGCTCCAGTGTCTGACTTCTTGCGCTTTCTTTTTCCATGACACTCTGATCGCGAAAATCAGACAAAGTTCAGACTTTAACGGGCCTTATCTATAATCGCAACGCCTACTGCTGCGCCAACGTTCGAAGCATTTCGAACGTTGATGCTGTATTGCGCGGTGGTATCGGCAGGGATGGTCCTGGTTGGGGATGATGTGCTTTTGCTCACCGTCAATGCGGGGTAGCAGCTGGCGGGGTTTGGAAACTGCGTACCCGAAAAGTTGACGTTTGCTACGCCGCCTGCGCCTGCTGAGGCACCAAACGTATTGCTCACACCGGCCACGGGTGTGTTCACGCCCGCGGCACCGCCTGCGACGTTGATCGTTCCCACGGTGAGACCGGTTGAGCGGATAAAGGCACCGCCGCCGCCGCCGCCGCCGGTGCCTTGTGTTTCGGCGCCACGCAGCGGTAAACCTGTGTTGCCGCCGTCGCCACCACGCGTGCTCACAGTTAGACCTGCGATCGACGTCGATTCTGAAACCAAAACAACGGTTCCGCCTGCACCCCCGCCGCCGCCCGCGTCACGGCCACCGGGAAGTCCATCCTGGCCGTTGGCCCTGAGTGTGCCATTGCCCGTGATGAATCGAGCGCGCACGAATACCAAACCACCGCCTTGACCACCACCGGCCTGGGCGACCGTTGGGTTGTCATTCGCGTTGTTCGATTCACCGGCGCCACCGCCGCCGCCCAAATACAGGCGTGTCGCGATCGGTGCCAGTCCAGTACCTCCAAAACCACCCATAGGCCTGGACCCGTCACCCCCGCAGGAGAAAAAGCCAGCGGCAAACTGAACACAGGCCCCTTGGGTACTTGAACCATCGGCATCGAAGAAGCCGAAGGTGTTACCGCCTCTGCCGCCAGTGCCAGCGTTTCCGCCACCGCCACCGCCCGCGTTGTGTTGGGTGCCACCGCCGCCTGCATTGCCAGGTGCACCTCTGGAGAGATCAAGACCACTGAGATACCCAGAGCTGCCCAGACTTTCCCCAGCGTATCCGTTGGAAATCACGGCCGACCGGACGAACCGCGGCGTACCGGCAATGCCCTCACCTTTTGCCGCACCCAAGTTCGCCGGTGGTGTGCCAGCGGCTTGAGCACTGGCGTAGGTAATGATGTTTGATCCGGTTGTAGTCAATGCTTCCTGAGAACCACCGCCGCGGAAACCAGTAGCGTCCGCGTTGATCGTCGTACCGTTCATGTTCAACGTGCCGGACACGTCAAGAGCAAAAAGCCCCCCGGTGGTCCCATTCCAAGCTGTCACCCCAAGGGTTCCACCGGGCAGCGTTAGCGAAGCAAACTGGGGTACGCGCACGACTTGAAATCGTCGATGCCCTGTGCTCGCGTCAGCATTGGCTGTGGTGTAGGTGTTGGCTAGGGGGCTGTCCAGGGTGACAGAAGTTGCGGTGGCGGAAACGACTCGCTTGAACTCGTACACCCCAGCATTTCTCAAGTTCGTGGAGCCTGTCGCGGGATCGCCTGAGACGCCGTCGCCGTAGGCGCCCGTGTTGGTGTTGTTCACCAACGCGTCTTGCATCTGAATGACCAAGGCGAGGTCACCCGCAGAGAAGCCCGCGATAGCGGCGTTCGTGTCTGCCCTGGCAGAACCGTGATTCACGACCGAACTACCCGAGCTCGCCGTGCCCACGCCCGGAAAATAGGTATTTCGGCTGAACGTTACGCCGTCTTTTCCGGGGGCACCGCACACCTGTGCCATAGCCGGCAAGAAAGTGATGGCACCCAAGAAAAGCACCAAAGAACGTAGAAATGCGCGTTTCAGGTGGCCGAAATCGCGGGTGGGTTGGGTGTTGCTTCTCATCGCTGGGTAGCCCGTGATCGTTTGGAAAAGGATAGCCTGTTCCAAAAAACATAAAGATAAAGTGTTAGTTTACCTTTGATCAAGATGCCTGAACCCACCTCCGCAGGCGCACCTGTCAACTTTCAGGGCGTATCCGTGTAATCCGCACGGGCTTCAAGCAAACACACCCGCCGTGTCCTGCATCCGCTGAGACACTTCGCCCAGGTGGTGCAGCGTGTCGCCAAAGGTCATTTCCAGTTGGGTCAGCTTTTTGAAGTAATGGCTCACGATGTACTCGTCGGTCACGCCGATGCCGCCGTGTAGTTGGACCGCCTGCTGGCCCACAAAGCGCATGGAATTGCCCAGCTGCACCTTGGCCCTGGCCATGGCAGCCCGACGCTCGTCGGTGGGGGCGTTGAGCTTGAGGCTGGCGTAGAAGCTCATGGAGCGGGCCAGCTCCAGCTGCATTTTCATGTCGGCCACGCGGTGGCGCAGCGCCTGAAAGCTGGCAATGGCCACGCCGAACTGCTTGCGGGTGTTCATGTACTCGGTGGTGATGGCGAGCGTCTTGTCCATCACGCCCACCGCCTCGGCGCAGGCGCACGCAATGCCGATGTCCACTGCGTGCTCCAGCGCCAGCAGGCCGTCGGCCGTGATCAGCTGACCTGGTGCGTTTTGCAGCACCAGGTCGGCGGCTCGGCCGCCGTCCTGGGTGCGGTAGCCCTGTGCGTCCAAGCCCGTGGCGCTGCGCGCCACGAGGAACAGTGCCATGCGGCCGTTGACCGTGGCCGACACAATGAAACCGTCGGCCTGATCGCCCACCGGCACCAGGTTTTTGGTGCCACTGAGCGCCCAGCCACTGCCAGTTTGCGTCGCCGTGGTCTTGCAGATGTCGAGGCGGTAGCGCGCACCGCGTTCCTGGTGTGCCAGCACCACCAGCGCTTCACCCGAGGCAATGCGCGGTAGCCAGGCTGCTTTCAGGTCGGCCGGTGCGTAGGCGCCCAGCACGCCGCCCGCGATCAGGGTTTGCTGCAGCGGCTCCAGCACGATGCCGCGGCCCAGCTCTTCCATCACCACCATGCCTTCGGTGGGCCCCATGCCCAGGCCGCCGTCTTCTTCGCTGATGTAGAGGCCTGCCAGGCCGAGTTCGGCCAGTTCGTTGTAAGCGGCTCGGTCAAACCCGCCTGCGCTCACGATGCTGCGACGGCGCTCGAAGTCGTAGCCCTTGTCGACCCATTTGCGCACTGCGTCGCGCAGTTGTTCCTGGTCTTCTGAGAAGTCGAAATCCATGTTGTTGTCTCCTTTAGCCGAGGACCGTCTGGGCCACGATGTTGCGCTGCACTTCGTTGCTGCCGCCATAGATGGTGGTCTTGCGCATGTTGAAGTAGGTGGACGCCAGCGGCGCGTTGGCCACTTCGCCGCCAGGGAAGTTGCCTTGCCAGCCGGCTTCCATGGCCTCTTCCATGAAGGGAATGGCGAACGGCCCAGCCGCCAACATCATGAGTTCGGCGTAGCGCTGCTGAATTTCGCTGCCTTTGATCTTGAGCAGGCCGGCGATGTCCAGCGAGTTCTTGCCCGATTTTTCAGCGCTGAGCACCCGCAGCACCAGCATTTCCAGCGCTACCACGTCCACTTCCAGCAGGGCAATCTGGTCGCGAAAGCGCAGGTCATCCCACACGCCTTCTGCCTTGGCGATGCGCTTGAGGCGCTCAAGCTCGCGCTTGGCGCGGTTCACGTCGGCAATGTTGGTGCGCTCGTGGCTGAGCAGGTGCTTGGCGTAAGTCCAACCCTTGTTTTCTTCACCGATCAGGTTCTCGGCGGGCACTTCCACGTTGTCAAACCAGACTTCGTTGACCTCGCATTCGCCGTCCAGCAGCTTGATCGGGCGCACGCTCACGCCGGGCGACTTCATGTCGATCAGCAGGAAGCTGATGCCGGTTTGCGGCTTGCCCTCGTTGCTGGTGCGCACCAGGCAAAAGATCCATTCGCCGTACTGGCCCAGGGTGGTCCAGGTTTTTTGTCCGTTGACGATGTATTTGTCGCCCTGGCGCTCTGCACGGCACTTCACCGAAGCCAGGTCGGAACCCGATCCAGGTTCGCTGTAGCCCTGGCTCCACCACACGTCGCCGCTGGCAATGCCGGGCAGAAAGCGCTCTTGCTGGGCTTTGTTGCCAAAGGCCATGATGACGGGTGCCACCATGACTGGGCCAAAGGGCACCACGCGTGGTGCACCCGCCAAGGCGCATTCTTCTTCAAACAGGTGTTTTTGCACCGCGTTCCAGCCGGGACCGCCAAATTCTTTGGGCCAGCCGTGGCCGAGCCAGCCTTTCTTGCCCAGTATCTTGGCCCAGCGCTGCATATCGTCGCGCGAGAGGCGCAGCGCGTTGTGCACTTTGTGGGCAATGTCTGCGGGCAGGTTGTCCTTGACCCAGGCGCGAATGTCTTCGCGAAACGCCTGCTCTTCGGGCGTGAATGCCAAATCCATGGGGGTGTCTCCTTGTGGGGCGCGGGTGAACGGGGCGTCCGCGCAAACAAGCCTCAGTTTGGCACGACCGTTCGTTTTAGTCCTGTCCGGGCTGCGACAAGCCGAGTTCTTTGTGCAGGTTTTGCAACTGGTCTTGCAGCAAGGCCACGGTGTCTTCCAGCGTTGCGACGCGGCGGGTGAGTGCGATCACGTCGTCCTCTGTGGCGCCGGTTGCGCCGGGGGCGGCAGCGTTTTGCAGCGCCGACAGATCGACCGGGCCACAGAGCAGGTGCGCCCAGCGCTGCTCGCGTGCCCCGGGTGCGCGCGGCAGTTTTACCACCAGGGCACCGCCTTTTTCAGGGGACCGGTCCTGTAACTCTTCCAGAAAGGCATCGACCGACGCAATGTCCAGAAACTTGTACCAGCGTTCGGTGTTCAGCCGCAGTTCACCGGCGGTTTGCGGGCCGCGCAGCATCAGCATGCCCAGCAGCACGGCAGATTGTTCGGGCACACCCACGGCCCGCATGAAGTTGTGTTCGTAGCGGGTTGCCCGTCCGCCGCTGGTCTCGAACACCAGATTCAGATGGCGCAAGCCTTCCAGTGCTTCCACCACCAGCGCGTCGGGCAGTTGCAGCACCGGGTCGCGGCTGGACTTCTGGTTGCAGCCGGTGATCAGCGTGTTGAGCGTGAGCGGGTAGCTGTCGGGCACCGTGCGGGCCTTCTCCATCAGGGTGCCCAGCACGCGGGCTTCGGCAACGGACAGCGGACGCTGTTGAAAATCGTGTGAACGCGGGGCGGTCGTGGTTTCTGGAGTCATTACACTTCTTGGCCATGGCAGGCGTGAACAAAAACATCGTTATTCTGATCTCCGGCAGCGGCTCCAACATGGCCGCCATCGTCAAGACCGCTCAAAAACACCACTGGGGAGAACAATTCGGCGCCCGTGTGGCGGCCGTCATCAGCAACAAGGCCGAGGCCAAGGGCCTGGAGTTTGCCCGTGAACAGGGCATCGCCACCGCCGTGGTGGACCACAAGGCGTTCGCCCACCGCGAAGCATTTGACGCCGAGCTGATGGCCACGATCGACCGCCATGGCCCCGCGCTGGTGGTGCTGGCCGGATTTATGCGCATCCTCACACCCGGTTTTGTGCAGCATTACGCCGGTCGGCTGATCAACATCCATCCCAGTCTGCTGCCCGCTTTCACCGGGTTGAACACGCACCAGCGCGCCATCGACATGGGCTGCAAGTTTGCCGGCGCCACGGTGCACCGCGTGACGCCCGAGCTGGACCATGGCGACGTTCTGGACCAGGCCGTGGTACCGGTGTTGCCCGGTGACACCGCGCAGACATTGGCCGCGCGCGTGCTGACGCAGGAACACATCATTTACCCGCGTGCGGTAGAGCGCCTGCTCACACGGGTGGTCTGAGACAGCCAGTCCCGCCGTTCCACGAAGGGCTGTCCACCCAGAACGCGGTGGAACCGGCTTGCCGGGCCAGGAGCAAAGCCCCCTGGGGGGTGACGCCGTAGCCGGCGCGGGGGGTGCTTTGCCTTGCGCGGGGGGTTACATGGACTTATGAAACACCAGGCCCGCGTGTTCCCGCATGGCGTGAAACTTGATCTTCGGCCAATTCGCCTCCACCGCCCGCAGCGTGGCCTGGTGGTCGACCAGCAACGTCGGCGCGTCCACGGCGTCCAGCGCCACGCGGTGGCTGTTGGCATCAATGAACTTTTTCAGCTCTACCTCGCCACCGTCTTCGGGCGCACATGTGACCCAGCGCGCCACCTGGTAAGGGCTGTTCATGATGCGGGCTTTCACGCCGTATTCGTGCTCCAGCCGATGCGCCACCACCTCAAACTGCAACTGCCCCACCGCGCCGAGCAACAGCACGCTGCCCGCCACCGGGCGAAACACCTGGATGGCACCTTCTTCGCCCAACTGGGTCAGGCCGGCGCGCAGCTGCTTGCTGCGCAGCGGGTCGGCCACTTCCACGCTGCGAATAATTTCTGGCGCAAAAAACGGCAGGCCGGTGAATTGCAGCGTCTCGCCCTCGGTCAGCGTGTCGCCCAGTTGCAGCACGCCGTGGTTCGGGATACCAATGATGTCGCCGGCAAAGGCCTCATCCAGCAACTCGCGCCGCTGGCTCAAAAAGCTCACCACCGTGTTGGGGCGCAGGTCTTTGCCGCTGCGCACCACTTTCAGTTTCATGCCGCGCTCGAAGTGGCCGCTGGCCACGCGCACGAACGCAATGCGGTCGCGGTGCGCAGGGTCCATGTTGGCCTGAATCTTGAACACCACGCCGGTGAATTTGGGCTCGTCCGGGTGCACAACGCGCTGAATAGCCGGGCGGTCGCCGGGCGGGGGCGCCAGGTCCACCAGCGCGTCCAGCACCTCGCGCACGCCGAAGTTGTTCACCGCCGAGCCAAACAGCATCGGCGTCTGGCGCCCGGCCAAAAATTCGGCCTCGTCAAACGCGGGTGAGGCGCCTTCCACCAGTTCCAGTTCTTCTTTGGCTTGTTCAAATTCGGCGCCAAAGCGCTTCACGCTCTCGGGGTTGTCCAGGCCGCTCAGCACGTCTTCGTCGCCACCGCGGCGGTCTTCGCCGGCGGCAAACACGCGCATCTGGTCGGTGCGGCGGTCAAACACGCCCCGAAACGTTTTGCCCATGCCCACAGGCCAGGTGAATGGCACCACTGTCATGCCCAGTTCGCGCTCAATCTCGTCCATCAGGTCCAGCGGGGCCTGCACCTCACGGTCCATTTTGTTCACAAACGTGAGGATGGGCGTGTTGCGTGCCCGGCACACCTGCAGCAGGCGCCGCGTCTGCGGTTCTACGCCGTTGCCAGCGTCGATCACCATCAGCGCGGCGTCCACGGCGGTCAGCACGCGGTAGGTGTCTTCGCTGAAGTCCTGGTGGCCCGGGGTGTCGAGCAGGTTGATCACGCAGTCGCGGTATTCCATCTGCATCACCGACGAAGCCACGGAGATGCCGCGCTGCTTTTCAATCTCCATCCAGTCGGACGTGGCGTGGCGCGCCGCCTTGCGCGCCTTCACCGAACCGGCGATGTTGATCGCGCCCGAAAACAGCAGCAGTTTTTCGGTCAGCGTGGTTTTGCCCGCGTCGGGGTGGGAAATGATGGCGAATGTGCGCCGGCGGCGCACTTGATTGGAGAGTTCTGACATGGACACGGATTATCCCCTCCTGCGCAGCAGGCGCAGGGGGAGGCAAGCCCAGGGGGGATAATTCCAAGATGCACCCAAAAGCCCTTCTGGACGAATGCGCCAACCTGATTGAACTCGTTTATAAATTTGAGCACCCCGCCGATGCGGTGGTGTCGCGCTATTTCCGTGAGCACCGCTCGCTCGGTCCGCGTGAGCGGGCCACCCTGTCTGACACCGTCTACGCCACCCTGCGCGAGCGCCTGAAGTTTGAATGGCTCGCGCGCTCCGGCAGCGGCTCCAAGTGGCGCCGTTTGGCCGTGTTGGGTTTCCCCGGCGACCGCGACTTTCTTAAAAGCGCGCTGACCGATGTGGAAAAAAACTGGCTCGACCACTGCGATGCCGTGAAAGACGCCGACCTGATGGCGCCCCACCGCCACAACCTGCCCGAATGGCTGGCTACCGCGCTGCGTGAGCAGGTGGGCACCGAATTTGATGCGCTCGTGGCCAGTCTGAACCAGCCCGCCCCGCTCGACTTGCGCGTGAACGTGCTCAAAAAGAAGCGCGAAGTGGTGCTGGCCGAATTGCGCCAGGCTGGCCTTGCCTGTGAGCCCACCCCTTATTCATCCATGGGCATCCGGCTGCAGGGCAAGCCCTCGCTGGCCAAATTGCCCGCGTTTGTGCAGGGCGACGTGGAGGTGCAAGACGAAGGCTCGCAACTGTTGGCTTTGCTGCTGGACGCCAAGCGCGGCGAAATGGTGGTGGACTTTTGCGCTGGCGCAGGCGGCAAGACGCTGGCCATTGGCGCGGCCATGCGCAACAGCGGACGCCTGTACGCGTTTGACACGTCCGGGCATCGGCTGGACGCGCTGAAGCCCCGGCTGGCTCGCAGCGGCCTGTCCAACGTCCACCCCGTAGCCATTGCGCACGAGCGCGACGACCGCATCAAGCGCTTGGCGGGCAAGATCGACCGCGTGCTGGTGGACGCGCCTTGCTCAGGCCTGGGAACGCTGCGCCGCAGCCCCGACCTGAAGTGGCGCCAAAACCCCCAGACGGTGGCCGCCCAAGCCGAATTGCAGCAGGCTATCTTGCACAGCGCGGCGCGCCTGTTGAAGCCCGGCGGGCGTTTGGTGTACGCCACCTGCAGTCTGTTGCCTGCCGAAAACGAGGCCGTCGTGGCCGCCTTTGGCGAAGCCCACCCAGACTTCGAGCCGGTGCCGGTGGTGGATTTGCTGGAGACTGCCCAAGTGCCGCACGCTGCGTCCTTGTGCACGGGTGATGAGGGCCAAATGCTGCGTTTGTGGCCACATCGGCATGCAACGGACGGCTTTTTCGCTGCCGTTTGGCGGAAGAAGGCTTGAAAAATCAGGCAAAAGCCTGATCTTGATCAGATTCGGGTCTTCCAGACGCGTAGGCATTTGGTGTTTTGCACCCCCCCGCCTTAAAATCCGACGTGTTTTGGTTGCTCTTTCATCAGAGCGTTTATCCCTCGTGTTCCCGCCGCTGTTGGGCGGTCATTTAGGACATCAATGTTTTCTACCGATTCCGGATTCTTTTCCACTTTGTGGGATGGTCTGATTCAGCAGTTGGCCCACGGACTGACCGAAGCCAGCTGGTGGCAGATTGTGCTGGTGACCCTGGTGTTCACCCACATCACCATTGCCAGCGTCACCATCTTTTTGCACCGCCATCAAGCGCACCGTTCGCTCGACCTGCACCCCATCGCGTCGCACTTCTTCCGTTTCTGGCTCTGGCTGACGACGGGCCAGGTGACCAAAGAATGGGCGGCGATCCACCGCAAACACCACGCCAAATGCGAGCAAGCGGAAGACCCGCACAGCCCGCATGTCTATGGCATCAAAAAGGTGCTGTTTGAAGGCGCTGAGCTGTACCGCGCCGAGTCCAAAAACAAGGAAACCATGGCCCGTTACGGCCACGGTACGCCGGACGATTGGATCGAGCGCAACCTCTACACCAAGTACTCCTGGCAAGGCGTGGCGCTGATGATGATCATCAACATCGCCCTGTTTGGCGCAGCGGGCCTGGCGGTCTGGGCGGTTCAAATGGCCTGGATTCCCATCACGGCAGCCGGCATCATCAACGGCGCGGCCCATTACTGGGGTTACCGCAACTTTGAGGCAACCGACGCCAGCACCAACATCTCGCCATGGGGCATCCTCATTGGCGGTGAAGAGTTGCACAACAACCACCATACCTACCCCACCTCGGCCAAGCTCTCGGTCAAACCCTACGAGTTTGATATTGGCTGGATGTACATCAGCATCATGCAGATGGTGGGTCTGGCGACCGTCAAAAAGACCCCGCCCAAAATGGCTTACGGCGACGTCAAACCCGTGGCCGACGAAAAAACGCTGGAGGCGATCATCGCCAACCGCTACGAAGTCATGGCGGGTTACGCCCGCAAGATGCGCGACGTGTTCCAGCACGAGGCTGCCACGCCCAAGGTGGACGCCAGCGTGCTCAAAACGGCCAGCCGCTGGCTGCACCGCGACGCCGACAAGGTGCCCGCTGCCGCCGTACCCCAGCTGAGCCAGGCCCGCGCGGCCTATCCGGTGCTGGACAAAATGGTGGTGATGCGCGAAGAGTTGCGCCAGATCTGGCTGAACACCTCGCATTCTCGCGAGCAACTGGCTGCTGATTTGCAAGCTTGGTGCCGCCGTGCAGAAGAGAGCGGGATCGCTGCACTGCGCGAATTCTCGATCCAGCTGCGCTCAGCCCGAGCCTGATTTGCCTGTCCAACGCGCCGCTTGTGCGGCGCGGTAGTCCTAGATGTCTTTGACTTGTAAGACCCTGCCCAAAAGCGACGCATCAAGCAGGGTGTAAATGGGAAAGCCTTGGAGTTCTGGGTCTGCAGAAGCATAAAAAAAAGCCGCTGTGAAAACAGCGGCTTTTTTGTTCGTACCCAGCTGAATTACTTCAGCTTGATTTCTTTGTAGTCCACGTGCTTGCGAGCTTTTGGATCAAACTTTTTGATCAGCATCTTCTCGGGCGTGGTCTTCTTGTTTTTCGTGGTGGTGTAGAAATGGCCGGTTCCAGCAGTGGATTCCAGCTTGATTTTCTCGCGTGCGCCTTTGGTTGCCATGTTCGGTTCTCCTTAAGCCTGGCCGCGTGCGCGCAGGTCTGCGAGCACGGCATCAATGCCGTTTTTGTCGATCAGGCGCAGGGCTGCACCGGAGACGCGAAGACGCACCCAACGGTTTTCGCTCTCGACCCAGAAACGGCGGTATTGCAGGTTCGGCAGGAACCGGCGCTTGGTTTTGTTGTTGGCGTGGGAAACGTTGTTCCCGACCATGGGCTTCTTGCCCGTTACGTCGCAGACGCGTGCCATGAGGACACTCCGATCATTTTCTAACAGCTGTTTGCCAAGGACCTGACGCGGTATCGCGGCAGGCCGTATCTGGCATTTCAGCCTCACCTCGCCAGGATAGGGTGGCGGTAACCCGAATCTTGCTGCGCGGACCAAAGCCAAAGCCCAGTATCCGGGAAATTGCAGCAAAGCCTTGAATTATAGCCTTGGGCGGGAATCGCGTCCATTCAGAGGCGGGTTCCTGCGCAGTCCGTACCCTTCGGCTTACAGATCGTTTTGCTCAAGGAAGCGCTGGGCGTCCAGCGCTGCCATGCAGCCGGTGCCCGCGCTGGTGATGGCCTGGCGGTAAATGTGGTCCTGCACGTCGCCGGCCGCGAACACGCCGGGCACGCTGGTCATGGTGGCCATACCCTTCAGGCCGGACTGCGTGACGATGTAGCCGTCCTTCATTTCCAGCTGGCCTTTGAAGATGTCGGTGTTGGGGCTGTGGCCAATGGCGATGAAGCAACCTTTGACCGTCACGTCTTCGGTTGTGCCGGTTTGCACGTTCTTCAAGCGAACGCCCGTCACGCCGGTCTGGTCGCCCAGCACTTCGTCAAGTGTGCTGTGCAACTTGAGTTCGATCTTGCCAGCGGCCACTTTCTCCATCAGCTTGTCGATCATGATCGCCTCGGCTTTGAACGTGTCGCGGCGGTGAATCAGGTAGACCTTGCTGGCGATGTTTGACAGGTACAGCGCTTCTTCCACAGCGGTGTTGCCACCACCGACCACACTGCAGATTTCGTTGCGGTAGAAAAACCCATCGCACGTGGCGCAGCCCGAAACACCCTTGCCCATGAAGGCCTCTTCTGACGGCAGACCCAGGTATTTGGCTGAGGCGCCGGTGGCAATGATGAGCGCGTCGCAGCTGTATTCTCCACTGTCGCCCTTGAGGACGAAGGGCCGCTGTGAAAAGTCGACGGTGTGGATGTGGTCGAACACGATTTCGGTCTTGAAGCGCTCGGCATGCGCCAGAAAGCGCTGCATGAGATCGGGGCCTTGCACACCATCCACGTCGGCGGGCCAGTTGTCGACTTCGGTGGTCGTCATGAGCTGACCACCCTGGGCAATACCGGTGATGAGCACGGGGTTCAGGTTGGCGCGTGCGGCATACACAGCGGCGGTGTAACCGGCGGGGCCTGAGCCGAGAATAAGAACTTTAGTATGCTTCATGGTGCAAGCCCCGATGGTGACAGGGGGTGATTGGTTTAGAGTGTTGAGATAAATGGTTGCTGCCAACGCCATTCAAACCATCCTGGTGAGGGATGGGGGTCGGTGTCTGTGAGGCATTGTATGAAACAGAGCTGCTTATGCCGCCTGATCTGAGGAATAACGTATGTCCATACTGTCCAATCTGGATTTGATCCGCCGGGTTCCCCTGTTTTCAACCTTGACGCAAGCGCAGGCTGAGTCGGTGGCTGATGCTGTGATCAAGCGCCGCTTCAAGCGCGGCGAGTGCATTGTTGAGCAAGGTAAAAAGTCCAATTTCTTGGCGATTGTGTTGACGGGGCGGGCCCGTGTGGTGACCACGGATGCGCGTGGTCGCGAGGTGATTTTGGCCACCATGAACCCGGGTGACTACGTGGGCGAAATGAGTTTGATCGACAACCAGCCGCACTCGGCCACGGTGCGTGCCGAGGTGCAAACCGACGTGCTGATTCTGGGGCGCCCCGAATTTGCCCGCTGCCTGCCTGAAAACACCTCAATGGCCTACGCGGTGATGAAGGGCCTGGTGCAGCGTCTGCGCCACGCCGACCGCAAGATCGAGTCGTTGGCGCTGATGGATGTGTATGGCCGGGTGGCGAGGGCGCTGCTGGAATTTGCGCAGCCGGGCAAAGACGGGCAGTTGACGATCCGTGACCGGGTGTCGCGCCAGGACGTGGCCAAGATGATTGGCGCCTCGCGGGAGATGGTCAGCCGCGTGATGAAGGATTTGGAAGACCGCGGCTTCATTGAGCTGGCTGAGGACGGCAGCACGATCATCAAGGACCGCCTCAACACGCTGGGCTGAGCGTCTTTTGCTCATGCCCGCTCACCACCCCATAACACACCCGCTCGGCGTTGCAAAGGCGCGCCATAGTCCGAGCTGTGGCTGTGCTTTGCGCCTTGATCGGGCGCGTTTTGGGGCGTTGCTCGGACACATCCAAAAAACGCCCAACCTCTGAGCGCTGGCGCGCGCGGGGGTTGGCGTCATCCAGCCAGACGAACGTCATCCGGCGCGGGCGGTCCGGAGGGCCCAAATCCTTGGGTTAAGCTTGCTTCAGGACGACTCCGAAGCTTATGACCTATTCATTGAACACACTCAACGCCGACCGTGCCAGCGCTGCACCGGCGGGGGTGGCCCGTTTTGCCCAGGAAATTGGGCTGGTGCTGGGCGCGGCAGCGCTGGCTTTTTGGTTGCTGGCCTTGCTCAGCCATTCGCTGGCGGACCCGGCCTGGAGCACCACAGGCACCCTGGCCGAGGCCGGCAACTGGGGTGGGCGGCTGGGGGCGCTGTTGGCCGACGGCAGCTATTACCTGCTCGGTTTTTCGGTGTGGTGGTGCTTTTTCGCAGGTTTGCGTGCGTGGTTGTCGGCCCTGGCCGACTGGATACGGGGTCAGCAAGGCGGCCAGGTGGCTGATGACGGCGCGGCTCCAGGCGTGGACACGCGGTGGGGCCGTTTCTGGAGTCGCCGCAGCGCTTTCTGGGTGGGTTTGGTGTTGTTGCTGGCGGCCAGCACGGTGCTGGAATGGACGCGCATGTACCGGCTGGAAAGCATGCTGCCTGGCCATGCTGGTGGTGTGCTGGGGCATACGCTGGGGATGCTGGCCATGCGCTGGCTGGGTTTCACCGGCTCGGCGCTGGCCATGTTGGCGTTGCTGGTGCTCTGCCTGCCCCGTGTTTTCCGTTTTTCCTGGGGCCACTGGGCCGAGGGTGTGGGTTTCGTGCTCGACGGCTGGTTTGAAGCCCGGCGCGAGAAGCGTGAGGCGGTGGAAGACCAGCGCATTGGGGAGCAGGCCGCGCGCGAGCGCGAAGAGGTGGTGAAGGTGGAGCGGGTGGAGATTGAAGAGCACCACCCGATGCCGGTGGTGATCGAGCCGACGCTGGTGGACGTGCCCAAGAGCGAGCGCGTGGCCAAAGAGCGGCAGAAGCCCTTGTTCAGTGAAATGCCCGACAGCAAGCTGCCACAGGTGGATCTGCTGGACAGCGCGCCACTGAACCAGCCGGGCGTGGACAGCCAGACGCTGGAGATGACCAGCCGCCTGATTGAGAAAAAGCTCAAGGACTTTGGGGTGGAAGTGCGCGTGGTCGCGGCCGCGCCCGGTCCGGTGATCACGCGGTACGAAATTGAGCCCGCCACAGGCGTGAAAGGCTCGCAGATCGTTAACCTGGGTCGCGACCTGGCGCGTTCGTTGTCCCTGGTGTCGATCCGCGTGATTGAGACCATTCCTGGCAAGAACCTGATGGCGCTGGAGCTGCCCAACGCCAAGCGCCAGACCATCAAGCTGAGCGAAATTTTGGGCTCGGCTGTCTACAACGACGCCAAGTCCATGCTGACCATGGGCCTGGGCAAGGACATTGGGGGGCAGCCGATCGTGGCCGACCTGGCCAAAATGCCGCATTGCCTGGTGGCGGGCACCACGGGCTCGGGCAAGTCGGTGGGTATCAACGCCATGATTTTGTCGTTGTTGTACAAGGCCGACGCCAAAGACGTGCGTTTGTTGTTGATCGACCCGAAGATGCTGGAAATGAGCGTTTACGAGGGCATTCCGCACCTGCTGGCGCCGGTGGTGACCGACATGAAACACGCCGCCAACGGCCTGAACTGGTGCGTGGCCGAAATGGAAAAGCGCTACAAGCTCATGAGCAAGATGGGCGTGCGCAATCTGGCCGGTTACAACGTCAAGATCGACGAAGCCAAGGCGCGTGGCGAGATCATTGGCAATCCGTTCAGCCTCACGCCCGAGCAGCCTGAGCCGCTGGAGCGTCTGCCCTACATCGTGGTGGTGATCGATGAACTGGCCGACCTGATGATGGTGGTGGGCAAGAAGATTGAAGAGCTGATTGCGCGCCTGGCGCAGAAGGCCCGGGCGGCTGGCATTCACCTGATATTGGCCACGCAGCGGCCCAGCGTGGACGTGATCACGGGTCTGATCAAGGCCAATATTCCCACCCGCTTGTCTTTCCAGGTCAGCAGCAAGATCGACAGCCGCACCATCCTGGACCAAATGGGCGCCGAGAGTTTGCTGGGTATGGGCGACATGCTTTATATGCCTTCGGGCACGGGCTTTCCGATTCGTGTGCACGGCGCTTTTGTGAGCGACGACGAGGTGCACCGTGTGGTGGCTTACCTGAAGCAGCAGGGTGGCGAGCCCAACTACATCGACGGCGTGCTGGAAGCCGCTGCAGGCGAAGGCGACGGCAGCGATGTGTTTGGCGAGGGCGGTAGCGGTGGTGGCGAGAAAGATGCGCTGTACGACCAGGCCGTGGAAATCGTCTTGAAGGACCGCAAGGCCAGTATTTCTTATGTGCAGCGCAAGCTGAAAATTGGTTACAACCGGGCCGCGCGTTTGCTGGAAGACATGGAAAACGCGGGCTTGGTGAGCGCGTTGACGTCGAGCGGGCAGCGCGACATTTTGGTGCCCGGGCGCAATGAATGAGGGCGCTATGCAACCTTGTGTGCGCAAACGGCTCTGACAAGTCATGATCAAAACACTGATAACCACCGCCGCGCTCGCCTTGACGGCATTCACAGCGCAGGCCGACGGGCTGAAAGACCTCGAAAAATTCCTGCGCGAAGTCAACAGCGCGCAGGCCAGCTTTACCCAGGTGGTCACCTCGCCCAAGCGCACCGGCGAGACGGTGGCGCGCAGCAAGACGTCCAGCGGGCGTTTTGAGTTTTTGCGGCCCAACCGGTTCCGGTTTGAATACACCAAGCCGTTTGAGCAAACCATCGTGGCCGACGGCCAGACGCTCTGGCTTTACGACGTGGACTTGAACCAGGTAACGGCCCGCAAGCAGCAAGAGGTGTTGGGCAGCACGCCCGCCGCCCTGATTGCCGCGGGTACCGACTTGCGGGCTTTGTCCGAGGTTTTTGATTTGAAAGCCGCGCCTGCACAAGATGGCATGGAGTGGCTGGAAGCGCGCCCGCGCAGCAAGGACGGGCAGTTGCAAAGCGTGCGTGTGGGTTTTCGGCAAGGCCAGCTGACGGCGCTGGAGATTGCGGACAGCCTTGGCCAACGCTCGGTTTTGACGTTCAGCCAGTGGCAGGGCAACGCCCCGTTGACAGCTGAGCGGTTTCGGTTCCAGGCGCCTGCGGGTGCCGACGTGATCCGGCCTTGATCGCAACCGCCCAGCATCTCCGGTTGCCGTGAGCTCAGCCGCACCCCAGCACACGCCCCTGGCCGAGCGCTTGCGCCCGCGCACGCTGGCCACGGTCATCGGTCAGCAGCACCTGCTGGGCCAGGGCATGGCGCTGCGGCTGGCGTTTGAGTCGGGTCAGCCCCACAGCTGCATTCTCTGGGGCCCGCCGGGGGTGGGCAAGACCACCATCGCCCGGCTCATGGCCGATGCGTTTGACGCGCAGTTCATCACCATCAGCGCGGTGCTGGGTGGTGTGAAAGACATCCGCGAAGCGGTGGACAAAGCCGAGGCTGCGCGCGATGGCTTGCACCAGCAGCGCACCATTGTGTTTGTGGACGAGGTGCACCGCTTCAACAAAAGCCAGCAGGACGCGTTTTTGCCCCATGTGGAGAGCGGCTTGTTCACCTTCATTGGTGCCACCACTGAAAACCCCTCGTTTGAAGTCAATTCCGCCTTGCTCTCGCGGGCGGCGGTGTACGTGCTGCAGCCCATGGGCGAAGAAGACTTGCGCCAGATCATCGGGCGGGCGCAGGCCATCAACGCGGTGCCCCCGCTGCAGGCGGCAGCGGCCGATCGCCTGATCGCCTACGCCGACGGCGATGCCCGCCGCCTGCTCAACACACTGGAAACCCTGGCCGTGGCCGCCGGGCGCGAAAAACTGGCCGAGGTCACCGATGACTGGCTGCTGCGCGTGTTGGGCGAACGCATGCGCCGCTATGACAAGGGCGGCGAGCAGTTCTACGACACCATCAGCGCGCTGCACAAAAGCGTGCGCGGCTCCGACCCGGACGCAGCACTCTACTGGTTTGTGCGCATGCTCGACGGCGGGGCCGATCCCCGCTATCTGGCGCGCCGCTTTATCCGTATGGCGAGCGAAGACATTGGCCTGGCCGATCCCCGAGCGTTGCGTCTGGCGCTGGACGCTGCCGAGGTGTACGAGCGCCTGGGCACGCCCGAGGGTGAGTTGGCCCTGGCCGAGTGCGTGGTGTATCTGGCGGTGGCACCCAAGTCCAACGCGGTCTACAAAGCCTTTAACGAGGCCAAGGCGTTTGTGAAAAAAGACGGCACCCGTCCGGTGCCGATGCACCTTCGCAATGCGCCCACCCGGCTCATGAAGCAGCTCGACTATGGAAAAGGCTACCGCTACGCCCACGACGAGGCCGATGGCTTCGCGGCTGGCGAAAATTACCTGCCCGAAGGCATGGCCGAGCCGGGGTTTTACCGTCCGGTGGAGCGCGGGCTGGAGATTCGTATTGCCGATAAGCTGCGTGAGTTCAAAAAACTGAACGATCACAAAAACTAATGAAAGACCAATCGCGCTGATGCAGGGCGGTTTGAAATCTGGAAATCAGGGTAAACCCGCGTGTGATAAGGGGTTACACGCATGGGGCCTCTCAAATCGCCTCGCTACAATCCGGCACCAACCCGCAGTCTGTCCTGTCCCAAGGTCGAGCCTGGCGGGTTTTTTGCTAAGTTGAAACAGGCCAGTCCGGGCAGTCCGCCCGCGCCTGTCAAAAACACGGAGAAACTTCATGGAAACCTTGCTACAGCAGATCATCAACGGTCTGGTGCTGGGCAGCATGTACGCGCTGGTGGCCCTCGGGTACACCATGGTCTACGGCATCATCGGACTCATCAACTTCGCGCACGGCGATGTGTTGATGATCGGCGCGCTCACGAGCTGGACCATCATTGCCGGTATGCGCGAGTCCATGGTGGGCGTGCCCGGCTGGTTGATGCTGCTGATGGCCACCATCATTGCCATGGTGGTGTGTGCGGCGCTGAACTTCACCATCGAGAAGCTGGCCTACCGGCCGTTGCGCAACTCATCACGCCTGGCCCCGCTGATCACAGCCATTGGTATGTCGCTGCTGTTGCAGACGCTGGCCATGATCATCTGGAAACCCAACCCTAAGTCGTACCCGTCCATGCTCTCAAGCGAGCCGTTTCACCTGGGTGGTGCGGTGATTTCGGTGACGCAGGTGACCATCCTGGCCGTGACGGCGATCACCCTGGCTTTCCTGATGTGGCTGGTCAACCGCACCAACCTGGGCCGGGCCATGCGTGCCACGGCTGAAAACCCCCGCGTGGCAGCCCTCATGGGCATCAAGCCCGACGTGGTGATTTCCGCCACCTTCATCATCGGCGCCATGCTGGCGGCCATTGCGGGCGTGATGTGGGCGTCCAACTACGGCACGGTGCAACACGCCATGGGCTTCATGCCCGGCCTGAAGGCGTTTGTGGCCGCGGTGATGGGCGGCATTGGCAACCTGGCGGGCGCCGTGGTCGGCGGCATTGCGCTGGGTCTGATCGAGTCGCTGGGCGCCGGCTACCTGGGCAAGCTCACGGGCGGTGTGCTGGGCAGCCAATACACCGACATCTTTGCCTTCATCGTGCTGGCGATCGTGCTGACCCTGCGTCCTTCGGGTCTGCTGGGCGAGCGTGTGGCAGACCGAGCCTGAGCAGGAGCGCACCATGATGAATTCCAAAATTGGAAAACTGATCGTCTTTTTGCTGGCCGCCGCAGCGCTGCTGCTGTTGCCCATTCTGTTGCAATCCACGGGCAGCAACTCGTGGGTTCGCATTCTGGACATCGCGCTGCTGTACGTGCTGCTGGCGCTGGGCCTGAACATTGTGGTCGGCTACGCCGGTCTGCTCGATCTGGGTTACATCGCGTTCTTCGCGGTGGGGGCCTACATCTTTGCCCTGCTGGGATCGCCCCATCTGGCTGACACCTTCCCGGCCATCAAGGCCATGTTCCCCAACGGCCTGCACTACAGCATCTGGTGGGTGATGATTTTGGCGGCGGTGGTGGCGGGTATCGTGGGCATGATCCTGGGTGCGCCCACGCTCAAGCTGCGCGGCGATTACCTGGCCATCATCACACTGGGTTTCGGCGAAATCATCCGCATCTTCCTGCTCAACATGGACCGTCCGGTGAACATCACCAACGGGCCCAAGGGCATCAGCCAGATCGACACCATTTCGGTGTTCGGTCTCGACTTGGGCAAGCGCCTGACCATTGGTGACTACACCTTCCAGCCCGTCACGCTGTACTACTACCTGTTCCTGTTCTTCGTGGTGCTGGCGGTGATCATTTCTTACCGCCTGCAAGACTCGCGCATTGGCCGTGCCTGGATGGCGATTCGGGAAGACGAAATTGCCGCCAAGGCCATGGGCCTGAACACCCGCAACCTCAAGTTGCTGGCGTTCGGCATGGGGGCCTCGTTTGGCGGCGTATCGGGCGTGCTGTTTGCGTCGTTCCAGCGTTTCGTGTCGCCCGAATCGTTCTCGCTGATGGAGTCGGTGATGGTGGTGGCCATGGTCGTGCTGGGTGGCATTGGGCACATTCCGGGCGTGATTTTGGGCGCCTTGCTGCTGGCTGGCCTGCCCGAGCTGCTGCGCCATGTGGCCCACCCCCTGACGGAGTTGACCGATGGCCGCCTGGCCCCTGAAATCTTGCGCCAGTTGCTGATTGCGCTGGCCATGGTGGTGGTGATGCTGATCCGGCCCAAGGGCCTGTGGCCAGCGCCCGAACACGGCAAGTCCTTGACCAAATGAGCGGAGTTGCTGATATGTCTGAAACCATTCTCAAGGTGGCCAACGTTTCCAAGCGTTTTGGCGGCCTACAAGCCCTCAGCGATGTGGGCATGGAAATCAAGCGCGGTCAGGTGTATGGCCTGATCGGTCCCAACGGCGCCGGCAAAACCACCTTTTTCAACGTGCTCACCGGTCTGTACACGCCCGACAGCGGCACCTTTGAGCTGGCGGGCAAGCCCTACACGCCCTCGGCCGTGCACGAAGTCGCCAAAGCGGGTATCGCCCGCACCTTTCAGAATATCCGGCTGTTTGCGGAAATGACAGCGCTGGAAAACGTGATGGTGGGGCGGCACGTGCGCACCCATTCCGGGCTGATTGGTGCGGTGCTGCGCACACCGGGTTTCAAGCGCGAAGAGGCCGAGATAACCGCTCGCGCCCGCGAGTTGCTGGAATACGTGGGCATCAGCAAGTTTGCGGACTACAAGTCCCGCACACTGAGCTACGGCGACCAGCGCCGCCTGGAAATTGCGCGTGCGCTCGCCACCGACCCCCAGCTGATTGCGCTGGACGAACCGGCTGCCGGCATGAACGCAACAGAAAAAGTGATGTTGCGTGAACTGATCGACCGCATCCGCAACGACAACCGCACCATCTTGTTGATTGAGCACGATGTGAAGTTGGTCATGGGCCTGTGCGACCGCGTGACGGTACTGGACTACGGCAAACAGCTCTCGTCGGGCACGCCCGCTGAAGTGCAGAGCGATCCGAAAGTGATTGAAGCCTATCTGGGCACCGGTGGCGGGTGATCGCTCCCCCCGCGCCGCCTGCGGCGTCACCCCCCAGTGGGCAACATCTGCGGCCCGGCAAAGCCGGTTCCGCGATGTTCTGGGTTGAAGCATTTCGCGCCCGCTAAAGGAACACAAAAGGAATTACGACATGGCGAACACACTTCTCAAAGTCAGTGGCCTGAAGGTCGCTTACGGTGGCATCAAGGCGGTCAAGGGCATCGACCTGGAGGTGCGCGAGGGCGAACTGATTTCGCTCATCGGCTCCAACGGTGCCGGCAAAACCACCACCATGAAGGCGGTCACCGGTTCGCTGGCGTTTGAAGCCGGCGACATTGAGTACCTGGGCAAAAGTATCAAAGGCAAAGGCGCCTGGGACTTGGTGAAACAGGGCCTGGCCATGGTGCCGGAGGGCCGTGGCGTGTTCACCCGCATGACCATCACCGAAAACCTGCAAATGGGCGCCTACATCCGCACCGACAAGGCGGGTATTGCCAACGATATTGAGCGCATGTTTGGCATTTTTCCGCGTCTGCGTGAACGCAAAGACCAGCTCGCCGGCACCATGAGCGGTGGCGAACAGCAAATGCTGGCCATGGCGCGTGCGCTGATGAGTCAGCCCAAGGTGTTGTTGCTGGACGAGCCTTCCATGGGCCTGTCACCCATCATGGTGGACAAGATCTTTGAAGTGGTGCGCGACGTGTCAGCCCAGGGCGTGACGGTGCTGCTGGTGGAACAAAACGCCCAGCGCGCCTTGCAGATTGCCGACCGCGGCTACGTGATGGATTCGGGTGAGATCACCATGACAGGAGCGGGCAAAGATTTGCTGACCGACCCGAAGGTGAAAGAAGCTTATCTGGGGCATTGAACCCCGATCAGAGACAGAGAAAAGGCCCGCATCGCGGGCCTTTTTCTTGATTCAATGCGCCCTTCGACGCTGTAGCAGCGCCAGTAACCACCTGCGCAGCACCGGGCTGGCGAGTGTGGCGGTGAGCACAAGCAGCGAGCCCAGCGTCCCGATCTGGAGCGCGGCAGACACGCGGTCTGGCGGCGGCGCCACCAGCAGCGGCCACAGGGCGCTGATGGCCACCACCGGCAGTGCAATGGGGGCGATGTCACGGGTGAGCCATTGCCGGTGCATGCCCGGCCAGTGGCGCTGGTGCATCACCGGCACCCACAACAGCAGGTACAAGGCATTGCAGGTCATCCACACGGGCCCGGTGTGGTCGATACCACCCTGGCGCGCCGCCCAGAACATGGCAGGGGCCAGGGCAGCCAGCAGCAACAATTGGCCCGCGACATGCAGGCCCATTTGTCCCCGGGCATAGAGCAGCAAATAGGGGCACATGGCGAACAGCAGGCAGGCGTTCCCGATGGCATAAAACGCCAGCACGGACTCGGCTGCCAGCGCCAGTTCGCGGTTGCCCGTGAGCAGCCACAGTGTGGGACCCGCCAGCACCCACAGCATCCCGGCCACCGGCAGGCACACGACCGCCATGAGCTGCGTGCCCATGCGGTAGAGGCGGTGCACCTCGGTGACATTGCGGGCCGCCTGCAGCACGGACAGACGCGAGAGCAGCACGGTGTTGATGGGCGTGCTGGCCACGAACAACGAACTGGCCACCAGCACCGCGAGGCTGAAGTACCCGAACTGAGCCAGTGGCAGCAGCAGCGAGAGGATCAGGCGGTCGACTTGAGTGACGGCGATCCAGAGCGCCGCCGTGGCGCCGGCCGCTGCAGCGAAACGCCAGAGTTCGCGTGTGATGAATGGGGCCGGCGCGGTGCGCTTGTGTGAGGGTTTCTGAACTGCGGGCAGCACCGCAGCGAGCGACTGGCCGGCATGGCGACGCATCACCAGCACTTCCAGCACGGCAACGCCCAGCTGGTAGGCAAAGAAGTGCAACGCATCGGTGCCCACGTACATGAACAACGGAATGACCACCAGGAAACGCAAGCTGGCAAAAACGATGTTGAGAACGCCGAGACGGACGAAGTCTTCGGTGCCGGTGAGCACGCTGCGGTAGGCCACGGAGACAAAACGCAGCATCAGCGAGCCCGCCATGAGCTGCAGCGCCCAGCGGGTGGAAGCCAGGTCCAGCGATTCGATCTTCAGCCATTGGTGCGTGATGAAGCCTGAGGCCAACACCACGGCCAGCAGGCCCGCAGCGCCCACGGCCACCAGCACCTGTTGCACCCGGCGCACGAGCCGCGCGAGCGCAGCCGGATCAAGGCCGCCCGCCCGGTGCCGGGCTGTTTCGCGGGCCAGCGTGGCACCGAGGCCAAGGTCGAGCAACATGAACCAGGTCTGCAGCACCCCGTAGAACGCGATCAGTCCATAGGTTTCGGCGTCGACAAAGCGCACGTAGGCCACCAGCCCGAGCAGCCCTGCCAGGGCCACGTAGGCATGGCTGACGTAATTCACCAGGGTGTGCCGAGCCAGGGTCATGTTGGCATGTGCCCGATGGAATCGGAGGTCATCGCGGGCGGCTGCCGCTCAGAAAACGCAGGGCGCTGCTGAGGTGCCAGTACAGGTGCCGCAGGTTGCGTCGGCTGGCGTACTGGCCGTCGTGCACGATGCGACAGGCCGGCTGAACCCGGCACGACAGGCCGGCCTGCCCCAGACGGCGGCACAGGTCGGCGTCCTCGTAATACATGAAGTAGCGTTCATCAAAACCGCCCACCGCCTCAAATGCTGCGCGGGGAAACACCATGAACATGCCCGACACCCAGTCGACCACCGCAGGCGCCGTGAACACGGGGTAGTCGGCCTGGTGGTCACGGCGCAGCAGCTTGCGTACCAGATACGCGGCGGTGGGGAAGCGCCGCGCTATGGGCGCTGGCGCGCCGCTGGAGAAAGAGGCGCAGGGCGCGCACACGCCGGTAGCAGGCTGTTGCGCCAGGCTCAGCAATGCTTGCAGGTGACCATCGACCAGACGCACATCCGGGTTGACCACCGCAAAGCAATCACCCCGGGCGTGTAGAAAGGCTGCGTTATGGTTTGCGCCAAAGCCCTTGGGCGTCAGGTTGCGGATCACCCGCACGCTTCGGCCGCTGCGCAACAGGGGCGCCAGAAAGCCTTCGTCTTCCGGAATGTTGAGGGTGATCAGCAACTCGAAGTCGACGTCCATCGGTTGCTGGAGATCTTGCAGCAGGTCGGCCACCAGCGCACCCTGGCCGTGGCTCACGATGGAGATGCTCAGCGGACAATTGGGTGTCACGCTCACGGCTGCGGTCCTGTTGACACCGGCTTGCGGGCCAGTATGAAATGGTCGCTGGCCGAGCTGTCGCTTCGGACCAGTTCCAGTTGCAGGTGCCGGCACAAGGTGACCATGAGTTCGGGGTCGAATACATGGTGGTGCAGGCAGCGGTTTTCGTGGTTTTTGAGGCTGCGCTCTCGGAAGGCTTCGGGCGAGGGCGAACCAGCGTCCCGCGAGCCGTCGTGCAGAGCCAGGATTTCGGGCAGGTGCGTAAGGTCGTCTTCGCCGACGCCTTGGCGGTGGTCTTCCAGCAGGTGCTCAAAGCGCGTCACCGGCCGGCGGTGGTCAAAATTCGACGCCTGGTTGGGCAGCACCAGCAACAGGTGGCCACCGGGGCGCACGATCCTCAGCCATTCTTCCAGCGCCTTGATCGGATTGGCCACGTGTTCCAGGCAGTTGGACGAGATCACGAAGTCGTAGCGTTCGTTGCCAAGCGCCGGCAGGCTCGACGCTTCGGCGATCCACTGTTTTCCCACCCGGTCCTTGCCATAACGGAAGGGCCGCGCTTCGGTGATGTGCCCTTCCCAGGTCGTCTGTTCTGAAAAGTTGACGCCGTCGAGACCTGCAAGCTCGGGGTAGAGCGGAATGAAAACCTGGAAGGCCAGGCTGGGCCCGCCAATTTCAATTCCGCACTGACCCTTGAGCGCCTGCACATAGTCGGCCGCGCGGGGCAGTTGGCGGCCCCGGTACTTCAGCCGCAGCAGAGGTTGCAGCCAGCTTCTTGGCAACAACTGCCGCACGGCGTATTTGATCCGGGTCTTCATCATGGCGGGTGCTTGGCGTGGTGTGGCTGGTGGTCACGCAGCTTTGCGCGAACGCATCAGGTACTGGCCGATCAGCAGGTTCTTGAAGAGGCCCAGCGACGCGGTGTTCAGCCCCTTGGACAGAGGCCCGAGCAGGCCGCTGCTCTGCTCGATGGCAAGGCTTTGGGTCTGCATGAGCGCCAGGGCCGATTCGCGCGTGAAGAAGCGCAGGTGTGTGCGGTCCAGAATACCGCTGTCGGTGTAGCGGAACCGCCCCCGCACCAGCAGGTTGAACAGCACCTGCACATGGCGCACGTTGGGCACGCTGGTGATGAAGGCGCCACCCGGCTTGAGCTTGGTGCTCAGGCGCTCCACGGTCGCCCAGGGGTCGACCAGGTGTTCCAGCACATCCAGGCACAGGATGCAGTCCACGGACAGGTCGGGTATGTCGTTGAGCGCAGCCTCCACGGGTTTTTCGATCACATGATCGAGCTTGTGGCGGGCCAGGGTGGCGGTGGCGGCAAACGGCTCGATACCGGTGACGCGTTCGCAAAGCCCGCGCGCTTTCAGCAGGGCGCCGGTATTGCCGGCTGAGCAGCCCACGTCGAGAACATGGGGGTAGCGCCGGTCCACCAGCGGCAGGATGTCGGCCCGTGTGGATGTGGCGTAAGTGTCATGGCCGGCGCCGAGGGGCGCGGTGTGGTCAGGCATGAAATGGTCCGGTTCGTCGCAACAGACCGTCGAGCAGGCCACGGTGAATCATGCGCCAGGAGGGCAGGCGTGGCTTGTCAAACAGCAGGTAAAAGCCGTACTTCAGCAACAGGCGCCAGCCATCGGCCAGCTTCCAGTTCAGGGGCAGGCCCGGCTGGCGGTACATCCAGATGGCGTTGCGGAACATGTAGTAATGCCGCAGCGCCTGGCGGGTCGGGTAGTGGCGGCCGCGAAAGGCAATCGGCTGGTCGCCCAGGCTGTGGTGCATGTGGGCCGCACACACCCCGTAGCTGGCCAGGCCCATCGCCCCGGCGCGCAAGCCCCATTCGATGTCCACGTAGTCAATGAACAGCTCTTCGCGCATGCCGCCCACGGCATCAAGCACGGCCAGGGGCATGAGGCAGCCCGAGGCCACGAGGTAGTCCACAGCCACCACCGCGTCCGCTGAGGAGCAGGCCTGGCGTTGGTAGCGCAGACCGTTGATACGGATGAACGGGGGCGGATTGTCGAGCCGGTCGTCGACGAAGCGGGGACCGACCGATGCCACCTGTTCACCCCGCTGTGTGCGTTCGATCACCACCTGCAACAGGCGGGCCACCATGTCGGGCGCGGGGCAGCTGTCCTGGTCAAACAGGATTGCGTGGCCGCAGCGTGCCCGGTCTGCCAGCGCAATGCCCACGTTCTGTGCGGCCGCAATGCCCAGGTTCTGCCCCAGCCGCCGCAGGCTGAGCCGGAGGCTGGACGCCAGGGGCGCGGCCCAGGCTTCCAGGTCGGCACGGGAACCGTTGTCCACCACCACGATCTGCTCGACTTGCGGCGCCAGCGCGTCGACCAGGCGTGTGAGCACGGTCAGATCGGGCTGGTAGGTCACGACGATGGCGCACACCCCGGCGGGGGTGGTGCCCATGAGGGATGGCGGACCATCCGGTGGCAGGCTGCTGGTGGCGCTCATGCGGGAAAGGCCGTGGGCGTGGGGGGCTGGTAGTCGGGCACATGGCGCCTCAGCACCCGCCGAACCTCGGCGCCCGGGGTGGTGTCGGACAGTTGGCGCAATTCGTTGAGCACCGGCTCCAGGTCGTTCCAGTTCAGCCAGGCTTCGTGCGCACGGCAGACCTTGGGATGCCGGGTGGGCTGGGCGTCGCTGCTGATGAGCAGTTCTTCAAACAGTTTCTCGCCAGGCCGCAGGCCGGTGAATGCCAGCTCGATGTCGCCTTCGGGATTGTCTGCATCCCGCACCGTGAAGCCCGAGAGATGGACCATGAGGCGTGCCAGGTCCTGAATGCGCACCGGGTCGCCCATGTCGAGCAGGTAGACAGGGCCCGGCTCGGCCGAATCGGCCGACATGGCGGCGGCCTGAATCACCAGCTGGGCTGCTTCGGGAATGGTCATGAAATAGCGCGTGATGTCGGGATGGGTCACCGTGACCGGCCCGCCACCCTGGATCTGTTGCCGGAACTTGGGGATCACGCTGCCCGAAGAGCCGAGCACGTTGCCAAAGCGAACCATGGAAAAGCGCGTGGGGGCGCCTGTGGACAGCCCTTCGCGAGCCAGTGCCTGCACCACCATTTCAGCCAGTCGTTTGGTGGCCCCCATCACGTTGGTGGGGCGCACGGCTTTGTCGGTGCTGATGAGCACCACGTCCTGAACCCCGGCGCGCAAGGCGGCCCGGGCCACATTCAGCGTGCCCAGCACATTGTTGCGAATGGCGGCCACCGGGTTGTCTTCCACCAGGGGCACATGCTTGTACGCTGCCGCGTGGTACACGGTGTCGGGCCGGTGCGTCTGCATCAGCTCGGTCATGCGGTTTTCATCGCGCACATCGGCGAGCAAGGGAGTCAGCTGCAGCGTGGTGGTTTTGTCGTCGGCGGCCTGCCGCAGGCCTTCCAGGTCTTCCACAACCGCGTACAGCGCATATTCGTTGAGTTCGACGAGCACCAGCTGCGCTGGGTGCTGCGCCACGATCTGGCGGCACAGTTCGCTGCCAATGGAGCCGCCCGCGCCGGTGACCATGACGGTCTTGCCGGTGATGTTGCGGGCCATCAGTTGGGCGTCTGGTGGCACCGGGTCGCGCCCCAGCAGGTCTTCCAGCGACACCTCGCGCAGCTGGTCGGCGTCTACCCGGCGGTGGGCCAGATCGGCCAGCCGGGGCAGGGTGCGCACCCCGACGCGGGCGCGGTTGAGCAGTTTCACGATCTCGGTACGGCGTGCCCGCGATACCGAGGGCAGCGCCAGCAGCACGTCGCGCACGCCGTGGATCTGCACCTGGGCTTCGATCGCCGCCGGGTTGTAGACCAGCTGGCCCATGATGCGCCCGCCCTGCAGGCTTGGGTTGTCGTCTAGAAAGCCCACCACGCGCATGCTGGTCCGGGCGAGCGATTCGGCGAGCTGGCGCCCGGTATCGCCCGCGCCGTAGATGAATACCGGCACGCGGGCGGCTGGCGAGCGCGCTGGTGCAGGCGTCTCGCTGAGCAGTTCACCCGCGAGGAAACGCGTGGCCCCCACGCACAGCAGCAGCAGCGCCGGCTGCAGCAGGCCGATGGTGCGCGGCACCAGCGGGAAACCGATCACCGTGAACAGCGTGGCGTAGAGCGCGGCGTAGATCGCGATGGCGCCCACCAGGGCACGCAGTGATTCGCGCCCGGCGAAGCGGAACACCGAGCTGTACAGGCCGAACGCCGCCAGCAGGGGCACCGCCAGCACAGGCGAGGCGCCCACCGCCAGCCACTGGTAGTCGTCCAGCGACACCCAGGCCTCGAACCGCAGGCAGATCGACAGCCATGCGGTGATCATGCACAGGCACACATCCAGCGCCACCACCAGCAGGCGTTTGGCGGTGCGCGGCAAGGTCACCAGGCTTTGCGTCGCAGCCTGGCGGGTGGGGGACGGCAGGGCGTCTTCTTTCATGGGTTGGAGTGTACGTTTGGTGTACAGCCTGGGGCGCCGGGGCTCACCGCAAGGGGGCTCAAGACTCGATCGGTGGTGCGAAGTTGCCGCCAGAGCGACGCTTCAATGCGACACGCCCGAGCCTCGCCACACCTGTGCTGCGGTGAGCCAGAGAATCCGCAGGTCGAACCAGAGCGACTGGCGCTGTCGGTATTCGGCATCCAGTTTCACTTTGTCGGGAATGGGCAGTTCGTCGCGCCCGTTCACCTGCGCCCAGCCCGTCAGGCCCGGGCGCAGCGTGTGCACCTGGGCCTCGGTGCGCAGTGCGATCAGGTCGTGCTGGTTGAACAGGGCGGGCCTGGGGCCTACAAAGCTCATGTCACCCTTGAAGATGTTCCACAGCTGAGGCAGTTCGTCCAGGCTGCTTCTGCGCAAAAAATGTCCGATGGGTGTGAGGTATTGGCGGGGGTTTTCAAGCAGGTGGGTGGCGACCGCGGGTGTGTCGGTCCGCATGCTGCGGAACTTGGGCATTCGAAAAATCCGGTTGTCTCGTCCCACCCGGTCAGACCAATAGAGGGCGGGTCCGGGTGCGGTCAACTTGACCAGCAGCGCGACCAGGGCCATGGGAATGGCCAGCAGGAACAAGGCTGCGCAGGCCAGCAACAGATCCATCGCTCTTTTCATGTTCGTTCCGTCGATGCCAGCGCTGCATGGTGTGCTGCTCGGTGTGACTTGTACGCCTGAGCGGTGCGTTGAAGTTCTTCCTCCAGGCTCATCAGTGGTGTCCAGTGCAGCCACTGGCGATTTTTTTCGATATCCACAGCCAGGTCGGCACAGAGTCGTTGCGCCAGAGCACCTTGCCCTATCCAGCGCAAACTGTTTTCAAGCCATGGTTGCGGGATGGGCACCAGCCGGGCTGGGCGCCCAAGGGCGTGGCCAATGGCGCGCAGCAAATGGGTTGTAGAAACGTCTGCGCCGTCGCTGACCAGAAACGTCTGGTTGCCTGCGGCGGGGTGTCTTGCACACAGCTCCAGAAAGTGGGTCAGGTTGCTCAGCCCCACCAGGCTGCGGCGGTTGTTGATGGCACCCAGGGGCAGTGGAATGCCGCGGTCAACCCAGGCCATCATGCGCAAAAAATTGGCCTTCACACCAGGCCCGTACACCAGGGGTGGCCGCACGATCACGACCTCCAGGCCCGTCTGCCTGGCGACCTGTCGCAGACCGTCCTCGGCTTCCTGTTTGCTGATGGCGTAAGCGTCTGTGGCGCAGGCGGGGTCATCGGCCTGAAAGGCGTGCCCTGGCGCAGTCCACTCGCCATGGACCTTGATGGAGCTGAGGAAAACAAACCGCTTCACGCCACATTGCGCCGCCATGGTGGCCAACTGCACGGTCAGGTCGGTGTTGGTGCGGCGGTAGGCGGCCAGGGGCGATGGGTCTTGGTCGTCGAGCCTGTGCACGCGTGCAGCGGTATGCACGATCGCATCACACCCGCGCATGGCCGCCCTGAGAGCGCTGCTGTCGCTCAGGTCGGACTGCAGCTGTTGAAGCCACGGCTGCTCAGTGGACGAGGGCGCCACCGCCGTGCGCTGTTGCGCGACCACTTCGTGCCCGGCTGCCAAAAAAGAGGCGCTTGCGCTGCGGCCAACGAATCCGTTGGCGCCTGTGATCAAGATGCGCATGGCAGAGTGGATCGGTTCGGCTGTTCCAGTGCAACCCCTTGTGGGCTGATGGCCTGGCGTGTGAAGGGTGTGAAAGATCCGGCAGGCACTCGCCGGGTGGGTGGCCGCGGCACTTTGCTTGCGACTTTTGCTTGCTAGGGCTGGCCGGCGCTCACTATAAGTGAGTCTGTGCGCCCGTTTCGTGAAACATGCCCCGGTGGTTCAAACCCTGGGTGTTGGGTGTGACGTATGTCGTGTGGCTCCCTCCTTTCAAAAAGAGGGCATTGCCAAGCCAGAGAACTAAAATGTGAAGTTTTGCGTGAAGCCTGCCCGGGTGCCCCTGGGTACCGCAGGCGCGCCCCGATCTGCCCGCTGGGCTACCCACCTGCTCTTTTTATGTCCCAAGCCACACCCAACAGCCCTGCCGCCGACACCCCTGTGACCGGTGCCCACCCCGCGTTTGATGACAACCAGTTGATCGTCGAGCGCCGCGAAAAGCTCAAGGCCATGCGCGAGGCGCAGCAGCAAGGCAAGGGCGTGGCATTTCCGAACGACTTCAAGCCGTCGGACAAAGCCGCCGAGCTGTTTGCCCTGCACAGCGAAGCCACCAAGGAAGGCCTGGAGGCCAACCCCTCGCGCGCCAGTGTGGCCGGTCGCATGATGCTCAAGCGGGTGATGGGCAAGGCCAGTTTTGCCACACTGCAAGATGCGTCGTTTGGCCCGTCGGGTGGTCGCATCCAGATCTACCTGAACAACGACAGCGTGGGCGAAGAGCTGCACAACGCGTTCAAGCACTGGGACCTGGGCGACATCGTGGCGGCCGAGGGCCTGCTGTTCAAAACCCGCACCGGCGAGCTGACCATCCACGCCGACAAGATCCGCCTGATCACCAAGAGCCTGCGTCCGTTGCCCGACAAGTTTCACGGCATTCACGACCAGGAAATCAAGTACCGCCAGCGCTATGTGGACCTGATGACCGACGAGAGCGCCCGCAAGCGTTTCATCACGCGCAGCCAGGCCCTGTCCAGCATCCGCGAATACATGGTCAGCCACGGCTTTCTGGAAGTGGAAACGCCGATGCTGCACCCCATTCCCGGCGGTGCCAACGCCAAGCCGTTCAAGACGCACCACAACGCGCTCGACCAGGAAATGTTTTTGCGCATCGCGCCCGAGCTGTACCTGAAGCGCCTGCTGGTGGGCGGTTTTGACCGCGTGTTCGAGATCAACCGCAACTTCCGCAACGAAGGTATCTCGGTGCGCCACAACCCCGAGTTCACCATGATGGAGTTCTACGCGGCGTATTGGAACTACCACGACCTGATGGACTTCAACGAGCAGCTGATCCGCCACGTGGTGCAGCAGGTGCACGGCGACACGCCGCTGACCTACAACGGCAAGCCGGTGGACGTGTACTCGCCGTTTGAGCGCCTTACGATCCGCGAAGCGATCTTGAAATACACCGAGGCGGGCGAGGGTGTGGATAGCGCCGAGTGGCTGATACCGGCGCTGCGCAAGCTGGGCATGACCGAAGCCAAGCACCAGCTCAGCACGCGCAGCCTGGCCAGTTTGCAGGTGCTGTACTTTGAAGAGACGGTGGAAGAGAAGCTCTGGAACCCGACCTTCATCATGGAGCACCCCACCGAAATCTCGCCGCTGGCGCGCGCCAACGACGACCGTCCCGAAGTGACTGAGCGCTTTGAGCTTTACATCACCGGGCGCGAGTTTGGCAACGCGTTTTCTGAGCTGAACGACGCCGAAGACCAGGCCGCGCGCTTTCACGCCCAGGTGTCGGCCAAGGACGGCGGCGACGAAGAGGCCATGTATTACGACGCCGATTTCATCCGCGCGCTCGAATACGGCATGCCCCCGGCCGGCGGCTGCGGCATTGGCATTGACCGTTTGATGATGCTGCTGACCGACAGCCCCAGCATCCGCGACGTGATTTTGTTTCCGGCGCTCAGAAGAGAGTCGTGATCAAAAATTCAGCGTCTGGATGCTCTTGCGCTTGTCGTTGCGCAGTTCGTCCAGGCTGTTGCGCAGCCAGTCCAGGTGGGCTTGTGCGTCTTGTTGCAGGTCTTGGCCCTCTGCCGGCAGCAGGGCCAGCACCACTTTAAAACGCAGGGTGGCGCCCACGGGCAACTGCGACGACGGGCGCAGACCCCCCGCCACGATGCTGGTGGCGGCTGCCACCGCTTGCGCGGCCCGCACAGGGCCTTCCATCAACAGCATGAAGCTGCGGTTGTCCACCCGGGCAGCGGTGTCCACGTCGCGCGCCACCGAGCGCAGCAGCGAGCCGGTGAGCACCAGGGCGCGGTCGGCCACTTCCCGGCCGTGTTCTTGTTCAAAACCGGTGTGGTTGTCCAGGTCGATCAGCAGCAGCGCCGTTTGGTGCTTGTAGCGCTGGGCCCGCACCAGGCTGTCGTGCAGGCGCAGCATGCCGTTGTGGCGGTTGGTCAGGCCGGTGAGCGGCTCGGTCAGCGCAAGGGCCTTGGCGCGGGTCTGTGCCTCGTGCTGCATGGACGACCGTTGCAGCAAGCCATAGATCAGCAGCGGCGCTTCAATGGCGGCGGCGATCACCATGCCGTATTGCGACAGGAAGCCCGACGACATCAGGCCGAAATTGCGCAAAATCGGCACTGTGCCGGCCACCAGCACCGGCAAAATGCCCAGTGCAATCCACCGCACCCAGCGGTCGCCCGTGCGCCAGGCGGTCCAGAGCATGGCGTACACCAACACCATGGTCAGCGCGCCGGTGGCGGTAATGGCTTGCAGCGTCCAGGCGGAGGGCCTGACTACATCCCAAGCCGTCAGCAACACCAGCAGGCCCGCCAGGGTAAGGGAAAGCCGGTCAAGGCCTTGCCCGATGCGCCGGGGCTGCACCACATGGCGCACAAACAGCAAGCCCACCACCGCCACCAGGGGCAGCAGCACAAATTCGGCCATGCCGTTCCAGTGGGCGGAATGGGGCCACAGAAACTGTCCGCCCACCCCCAGCGAAGCAGCCAGCGCCAGGCCCAGCACCGAGATGTAGACCGCGTAGCTGCCAAAACTCAGGTCGCGAAACACCAGGGCATTGGCCACCGCCACCACCGTCAGCAAAAAAGCCATGCCGAAATAGGCACCCAGCATGAACTGCTGTTGAATGCGCATTTCGCGCAGCGCGCTGTGGCGGTGCACAAACAGCTCGCCCGAGAACGGCACCCGGGCATGTTGAATGCGCACCCAGTAGGTTACGGGGGCATCGGCCCGCGTATCGAGTGCAAACACCGGGTAGCGGTCGGGCGAAGCCCAGTCGCGCACGGCCAAGCTGTCGCCCGCGTGCTGCGCGTGCCAGCTGCCGTCGGGGTGCTGGTAATACAAGCTGATGCGGTCTGTGCCCGAATGCGTCAGCTCCAGTTCCCAGTGCGAGCCGGTGTCTTGCACCCAGGCGTCAAACCGCACCCAGAGCGCCGCTTGTGGGCCGATGAGCAAGCGGTGCTTGGGGCTGCGCACCGCAAACGGCAGGCTCGCCTGGCTTTGGGCCACCTCGGGTGCGGTCAGCTGGCCGCTGGGGTCCACCCAGAAAAGGCTACGCTGGGCCAGGGGCACACTTTTTGCGCGCTGTCCAGCACCACCGTGGGCAGCGTCAGGCTGCTGGGCGCGCTGGTGGCCTGCGCATGGGGCGTGCCCAAAGCCATCAGCCCAACCCACACCAACAAGCTGAGAAGCTGGCACCAGTGCCGCCGCATGGCCCTGAAGCTGATGGGTGGGGAGCTGAAAAAGATAGGCATCAGCCATTTTGGCTTGCACCGGCCTCCGTTCCTCGGACAAAACCGACGGTTCAGCGCCTGAGTGGCTGAGTCTGGCCAATACAGCAAAAAGCCCCAGCGAATCCATCCGCCGGGGCTTTTGAATTTGAGCGCCTCAGAGGCGTCAGGCGAACTCGGCCAGTGCCTTGCGCATTTTTTTCATGGCCGCCACCTCAATCTGGCGCACCCGCTCGGCGCTCACGCCGTATTCGGCCGCCAGCTCGTGCAGCGTCATGCCGCCTGAGCCGTCGTCGTTCACCTTGAGCCAGCGCTCGGTCACGATGCGGCGTGAGCGTTCGTCCAGCTCGCTCATGGCGTGCGCCACGCCTTCGGTGGCCAGGGCGTCGCGCTCGGCCGACTCCAGCACCGCCGTGGGCTCGTGGGTGGCATCAGCCAGGTAGGCAATGGGGCCGAAGCTGTCTTCGCCGTCGTCGCTCGGGCCGGGGTCCAGCACCACGTCGCCACCCGACAGGCGGGTTTCCATCTCGCGCACTTCTTCCGGCTTCACCTTCAGTTCACGCGCCATCACGCCCACCTCGGTGTCCGACAGCACATCGCGGTGCGTGTCACCGTCCAGCGCATCGGCACGAAAGCCCTGCTTGCGCGAGCGCAGGTTAAAAAACAGCTTGCGCTGCGCCTTGGTGGTAGCCAGCTTCACCATGCGCCAGTTTTTCAGGATGTATTCGTGGATCTCGGCCTTGATCCAGTGCATGGCGTAGCTCACCAGGCGCACGCCCTGGTCGGGGTCGAAGCGTTTCACGGCCTTCATCAGACCCACGTTGCCTTCCTGGATCAGGTCGCCGTGCGGCAGGCCATAGCCCAGGTACTGGCGGGCAATCGACACCACCAGCCGCAGGTGCGACATCACCAGCTGGCCCGCAGCGTCCAGGTCGTTGTGGTCGCGCAGGCGCCGGGCGGCGCCCTGTTCCTCTTCCAGCGTCAGCAGCGGCATGCGGTTGACCGCAGAAATATAGGCATCCAAGTTGCCCAGCGGCGGCATCGTGAGCGAGCGGCTGGCCCAAGGGCTGGCCACGGCCAGGGTGGCGGTGGGCAAGGCGGCGGGAGCAAGTGATACGGACATGTGAAGAACCCTCCTCAGGTTGGCTTTCATAAATATTAGCACTCTCTATGAGTGAGTGCTAATTGAATAGTTCCATGGGCTTGATATGGCTGGGCTTTGCGCGGGTGTCGATGCGGCGTGCACGGCGCCGGGCTTTACTGGACAGCTTCAATGCTTTCATATACTGTACGCATAAACAGTATTTAACGTCAACATGCAACCCGCCACCGTCCCTTTGGCCTCGCCGGTCCACAACGCGCCCCACCCGGTGCCAGCCCCGGGTGCGCTCGCCAGCGGCCTGCCTGCTGCTGTGGCCGCAGCGCTGTGGCGCGGTGACCAGTTGGGCGCGCCTGTGGCCGCCACCCTGTCCAGCGGCTTTGCTGCGCTGGACGCGGTGTTGCCCGGCGGTGGCTGGCCCTGCCATACCGTCACCGAAATTCTGGCGCCGCAAAGCGGCATGCTGGAATGGCGGCTGCTGGGGCCGCTGCTGCGTCAGGTGTGCGCCGCTGGGCGCAGTGTGGTGCTGGTGGGCCCGCCGCGTCCGCCGCACCCGCCCGGTTTGCGCTGGGAAGGCATCAGCGAGCGCCAGCTGGTCTGGGTGCAAACCGAGACGCCGGCCGAGCGCCTGTGGGCCACCGAGCAGCTGGTCAGGGCCAACGCCTTCGGTGCCGTCATTGCTTGGCTGCCGCAGGTGCGGGCCGAGCAGGTGCGCCGCTTGCAGGTGCTGGCGGCGGGCTGTGCCGGCCCAGTGTTTCTGTGCCGGTCTGCCTCGGCGGCACAAGAGTCGTCGGCCGCGCCGCTGCGCCTGCTGGCCCGCGTGGGGCCTGACTGGGCCTTGCGGGTCGAGGTGTTCAAGCGCAAAGGCCCGCCACTGGGCAGCACGCTGCATTTGCCGTCTGTGCCCGGTGGCCTGCAGACCATTTTGACGCCGCGCCTGAAACAGCCCAGCGCGTTGCTGCCCAGCGACCAGCCCCGGGACGCTGCGCCTACCCCCACCCCAAAGGTCGACCATGTTGTGGTCAGCGCTCCGGCTCCCAGCGCCCGACGACACCGCCTTGCCCACTGACGCGGCGCTGCAGACGCTGGCACTCTGGGCGCTTCAATTCACGCCCCGCGTTGCTGTCGCTGACGAAGCCGTGGTCATGGAGCTGGCGGCGAGCGTGCGCCTGTTTGGGGGCCAGCGCGCGCTGCGCGAGCGCGTGCAAGCCGAAGGCGCCGAACTGGGTGTGGGCCAGCTGGCCTGGGCGCCCAACAGCCTGGCCGCGCTGGCGCTGGCACGCGCCGGGGTTGAAAACGGCCTGCAACAGCCGCTGGACGCCCTGCTGGACGCCCTGCCCATGGACACGCTCAGTGCCGTGCGCCCGCACCGCCTCACGCTGTCGCACATCGGCTGCAGCACCCTGGGCGACGTGCGGCGGCTGCCGCGCGGCGGTGTGGCCCGCCGGTTTGACAAACAGTTGCTCGCCGCGCTCGACCGGGCTTACGGCAGAGCGCCTGAAGTGCATGCCTGGATCGAGCTGCCCGAGCACTTTGCGCAGCGCCTGGAGCTGATGTTTCGGGTGGACGACGCGCCGGCCCTGCTGTTTGGCGCGCGCCGCCTGCTGCTTTCGCTGTGCGGCTGGCTGGCCGCGCGCCACAGCGGCACCACCGCCTTCACCCTCCGCTGGGCGCACGACGCCATGCGCGCCAAGTCCGCAGGCGAGGGCGGCAGCATCACCATACGCACCGCCGAGCCCACACGCCAGCTTGATCACCTCTGCCGCCTGCTCGCCGAACACCTGGCCCGGGTGGAGCTGCTGGCCCCGGTGGGCGACTTGGAACTGGTGGCCGACGCCGTGGTGCCGCTGGAAGAAAAAAGCGCTTCGTGGCTGCCCGACGAAGCCGAAGGCCGCGAGCCGCTGCACCTGGTGCTGGAACGCCTGGCCGCTCGCCTGGGGCCGCAGCGCGTGCTGCGCCCGGTGCTGTGTGAAGACCATCGCCCCGAATGGATGTGCCGCTGGCAAACGGCACCCGAACCCTTGCCCCGCAAGCCCGTGGCGGGCAACGGGCTGCCGCAGCCCGGCTTCATCTTGGCGGCGCCGATCAAGCTGCTGGTGCGCGCCCACCGGCCTTATTACCAGGGTGAACTTCAATTGCTCGCCGGCCCGCAGCGGGTCGAGGGCGGCTGGTGGGACCGCGACGAGTCCGTGGGGCAGATACGCAACGTGGTGCGCGACTACTGGGTGGCGCAGTCGGCACACGCGGGGGTGTTGTGGGTGTTTCAGACGCGGTTGGACGAGGCGCCAGCGTGGTTTCTCCATGGAGTATTCGCTTGATTGACTCCCCCCCGCCGCGCTGCGCGCGACCCCCTCAAGGGGGCGGCACTGGCCGTCCGGCAAAGCCGGCCCGACGGCGCCCTGGGGGGCTTCCCCTCTGCTCGGTACGCATCCCTCCCCGTGGTGCGCTTGCCCCCATCCCAACCTTCCCCCAGAGGGGGAAGGAGCAAGGCATTGAAGCCCATCCTCGCCCGGAGCACATGACTGACCCCTTCCCCCTCTGGGGGAAGGCAGGGATGGGGGCCCGCCTGCGAGGGTGCCCACCATGACGCCACAACCCGCTGGCATTCCCGCCTACGCCGAGCTGCTGTGCCTGTCCAACTTCAGTTTCCTGCGCGGTGCCAGCCGGCCCGAAGAGCTGGTGGAGCGTGCCCAGGCGCTGGGATACACCGCGCTGGCGCTCACCGACGAGTGCTCGCTCGCTGGCATCGTGCGCGCCCACGTGGCGGCCAAAGCGCATGGCCTGAAGCTGCTGGTGGGCAGCCAGTTTCAGGTGGTGTGTGACGCGCCGTTCACCCTCGTCGTGCTCGCCACCAACCTCAACGGCTACGGCAACTTGTGCGAATTCATCACCCGCCTGCGCCGCACGGCGCCCAAGGGCACCTACCGCCTCACGCTGAACGCCATCAGCGCCGACGCACTGACCGACTGCCTGGTGATTGCCGTACCACAGCGCGGCAGCACGCAGGATCAGATGGACACGGTGGCGCGCTGGCTGTTGCAGCATTTCGTGGGCCGCTGCTGGCTCGGCGTGGAGCAGCTGCGCCTGATAGACGACGAAATGCGCCTGCACCGGCTGCGCCAGAGCAGCGAGCTCACCGCCGTGCCGCTGGTGGCCGTGGGCGACGTGCACATGCACCTGCGCTCGCGCAAGGCGCTGCAAGACGTGCTGACCGCCACCCGCCTCGGCCAGCCGCTCACCGCCTGCGGCCAAGCGCTCGCGCCCAATGCCGAGCAACGCCTGCGCTCGCGCCTGGCGCTGGCGCTGGCGCAGTGTTACCCCGAGCCCTTGCTGGCCGAGACACTGAAGGTCGCCGAGCGCTGCCACTTTTCGCTCGACGAACTGGCCTACCAATACCCCAGCGAAGTGGTGCCGCCGGGCGAAACGCCGGCCAGCTACCTGCGCCGCCTGGCCTACGAGGGCATGGGCCGGCGCTGGCCCGCGGGTGCGTCAGACCAGGTGCAGCAGCAGGTCGAGCACGAGCTGACGCTCATTGGTGAGCTGGGTTACGAGCACTACTTTCTCACCGTCTACGACATCGTGGCCTTTGCCCGCTCGCAACACATCTTGTGCCAGGGCCGTGGCTCGGCGGCCAACAGCGCCGTGTGCTACTGCCTGGGCATCACCGAAGTGGACCCGGCGCGCACCGCAGTGCTGTTTGAGCGCTTCATTTCCAAAGAGCGCAACGAGCCGCCTGACATCGATGTGGACTTTGAACACGAGCGGCGCGAAGAAGTGATCCAGTACCTTTACGCCAAATACGGCCGCGAACGCGCCGCGCTCACCGCCACCGTCATCAGCTACCGCCCGCGCAGCGCCCTGCGCGACGTGGGCAAAGCGCTGGGCTTTGCCGAAGCCACCCTGGACAAGCTCGCGCGCGAGCTCTACTGGCGCGACGGGCGCCAGGCCATCGAGCCCGAGCGCCTGCGCGAAGTGGGCCTTGACCCCGACAGCCTGGCCGTGCGCCAGCTGCTCGTGCTCACCGGTCAGATCATGGGTTTTCCGCGCCATCTGTCGCAGCACACCGGCGGCTTTGTACTCACACAGATGCCGCTCTCGCGCATGGTGCCGATTGAAAACGCCAGCATGGTTGACCGTACCGTCATCGAGTGGGACAAGGACGACCTCGACGCCATGGGCCTCTTGAAAGTGGACGTGCTCGCGCTCGGCATGCTCACCGCCATCCGCAAGTCGCTCGACTTCATCGGCCAGCGCAAGGGCCATGTGTTTCAGATGCAGGACATCCCCGCCGAAGACCCAGGCACCTACGACATGATCTGCGCCGCCGACACCGTGGGCGTGTTCCAGATCGAGAGCCGCGCGCAAATGAGCATGCTGCCGCGCTTGCGCCCGCGCTGCTTTTACGACCTGGTGATTGAAGTGGCGCTGGTGCGGCCAGGCCCCATTCAGGGCGGCGCGGTGCACCCCTACCTGAACCGCCGCCAGGGCAAAGAACCCATTGACTACCCCAAAGGGCTGGACGCCGCCCTCCAGCGCACGCTGGGCATCCCTGTGTTTCAAGAGCAGTGCATGCAGATCGCCATCATTGCCGCCGGCTTCACGCCCGGCGAAGCCGACGGCCTGCGCCGCGCCATGGCCGCCTGGAAGCGCAAGGGCGGCCTGGGCCAATATGAGGACCGCCTGCTCAGCGGCATGGCCGAGCGCGGCTACGAGCCCGACTTTGCGCAGCGCGTGGTCGAGCAAATCAAAGGCTTCTCCAGCTACGGCTTTCCCGAAAGCCACGCCGCCAGTTTTGCGCTGCTGGTGTACGCCAGCTGCTGGATCAAGCACCACCACCCGGCCGAATTTCTGGCCGCTATGCTCAACAGCCAGCCGCTGGGTTTCTACACCCCCAGCCAGCTCGTGCAAGACGCGGTGCGCCACGGTGTCGAGGTGCGCGCGGTGGACGTGATGGAAAGCGGGTGGGACTGCACGTTGGAAGCATCACCCGTTCGCACTGAGCCTGTCGAAGGGCTCGCCCAGCCATTGCCTGGGCTTCGACAAGCTCAGCCCGAACGGCCCACCATGCCCGCCGTGCGCCTGGGCCTGTGTAGGGTCAGCGGCCTCTCGCGCAGCGAAGCGCAACGCATCGTCGCCGCGCGCGAAGCCACAGCGTTCACCGACACCGAAGACCTTGCCCGCCGCGCCAGCCTCGACCGCCAGACCCTCCAGCAACTCGCCGCCGCCGACGCCTTGATGAGCCTCAGCGGCCACCGCCGCCAGCAAGTCTGGGACGCCGCCGCCCTCAAAGCCCCGCCCGCGCTTTTGAAAGAAGCACCGGTGGATGAAGATGCGCTGGACCTGCCCGAGGCGCCCGAAGGTGAAGCCATTGTGTGGGACTACGCCAGCCTGGGCCTCACCTTGCGCAGCCACCCCCTGGCCCTGCTGCGCGATCGCCTGCAAGCGCGCCGCTTCATGACCGCAGCCGCCTTGAAAGACGCCCCCGACGGCCGCCTCGTGCGCGCCTGCGGCATCGTCACCGGTCGCCAGCAACCCGGCACCGCCAACGGCGTGGTCTTCGTGTCGCTGGAAGATGAAACCGGTGTGGTGCAAGTCATCGTCTGGAAAGCCCTGCGCGAACGCCAGCGCAATGCCCTCACACGTTCAAGGCTCATGGCCGTGCACGGTGTGTGGCAGCGCGAGGGCGAGGTCTGCAACCTCATCGCCGGCCACCTGGAAGACCTCACGCCGATGCTGGGCCGGCTGGCCACGGAGAGCCGGGATTTTCACTGAACTGGTTTGCTGGCTCCCAAGCTTTCAGATGTGAAAGCCTTTGTGTCCGATGAGTTGTCACTAAACCGCTGGGAAATGCTCAGAGTCTTCCCTTTGACTAGAAACGAAACGACTTCATCTGAACCGCTGTTTCGCCACCGCCCGTTTCCACTGGCCCAGACGATCCGATCACCTTCAAGCATGCATCGATAGTCCCAATGGCTGCCGTCTGCAGGTCGGACATACGACAGAGATGTCACCTTCTCGGAGAATTTTTCCGCTCGAATGATTGACGGTGATTGGCTCATGATCGTGGCAATTGCCGCAGTGCAAATTGCCTCTTGATTGAAGTCACCATGATTCGTCTTTCTGGTACAGCCGGCAATGACCAAAACAGAAAAAGCAAGTAGTGCAAATCGCTGTAAATGCATCCCCTGATCCTCCTTGAAATTTGTATTCGAATCTAGGAGCCTGCGCGGCAGAACGTTTCGCGGGCTGATTTGAGGATAACTGCGCGGTGCCTCGGGTGATTTGATCGTTCCCGTTGTTTGGCGTGGTCTGTGCGGCGGCCTTGTGCGGGTCTGAAGGCTCCGTTTCGAGGCCCTCGATGCCCCGTTTTCCCTCAAGTTGCTCGCAAACTGCACATCCTCCTCAGGTTGAGCGCCAGACACACGAGCTTGAACTCGGCCTTGACCTTCTCCAATCCCCGCAGGCTGAACTGCCTGAACCCCAGCACGCTCTTGATCCAACCGTTGGGCGCCTCCACGATCCACTTCCTCTTGCGGTAGGCAGCCTTGCCTTCGGGTGTCTTCAACTTGGCATCCATCGCTGCGCTGTGCGGGTACTTCTGGGCGTCGATCTCAAGGTCCTGCTTGCCCTCGCGGCCCAGCGCCACGATCAACTCGCTCGGACTGTCCTTGAGTCGCTCGAACACCGACTCCGATCGGAACCCCGCATCGGCCAGAACCTGCTTGGCGTCATCGCCCAGGGTGGCCTTCACTGCCGCCAGCAATACGGGCAGGCGATCGTTGTCGGCGGCGTTGTTGGTGAGCTCGGCCGCCACCACGATCTGCGCGGTCTCGTCCACCGCCGTGTGCGCGTTGTAGCTGTAGTCGTAGCCCCCACCGGCGCGTTTCATGATCCGGCTGTCTGTGTCGGTGAAGCTCTCCTGGGCGCTGTCCTTGGGAACGCCGAAGTCGCGCTTGTAGCGCCCGCCCTTGGGTTTGCCGTCCTTGTCCCGGGGTTTGCGCTGGTCGTTCTCGCTGCGTCCGCGCGCGGCATCGGCTTCTTGCTGGCGCTGCTCCAGCCGCAGCTTGGCCGCCGTGATGGCGCTCAACCGATCGGCCCGGCGCTTGATCTCGCCGGGGATGTCGATGTCGGGCTCGTTCTTCTCCAGATCGTCGGCCGCCTTCGCTCGGTTGAGCAGGCCGTCGATCTGGGCTTTGAGTTCGGCCTCGGCCTTGAGCATGCGCTCGTAGCTCATGGCCTTGTGGCGACTGGCGTTGGCCTTGAGCTTGGTGCCGTCCACTGCCACCGTGCCCAGCTTGACCAAGCCACACTCGCGCGCCAGGTGAACCACCTGCACGAACAGGGCTGCCAACTCCTGCAGGTGCAGCGCACGGAAGTCCGACAGCGTGCGGTGCGCCGGATAGTTCTCCGCAGCCAGCACCCGCAGCGCCACGTCTTCGTGCAGTTTGGCCGCCAGCTTGCGTGAGCTGAAGGTGCCCGTGGCGTAGCCGTAGATGAGGACCTTGACCATCATGGCCGGGTGAAACGGCTGGTTGCGCGGTCCGCCCTTGGCGTACCGGGCGTGGAAGGCGCTCAGATCCAGACTGTCGACGCTGTCACTGATGAAGTACGCCAGGTGCCCTTCGGGCAGCCAGTCTTGCAGTGCGTCGGGCAGCAGTCGCTGCTGTTGGGGTTCGTAGGGGAGGTAACTTGCGGCCATGCCCACAATTTACCAAGCCTTCGCGACCTCAGTGCGCTTCTGCCGCGCAGACTCCTAGCGTAAATCCGTAAGCAACTCCGGGTGCCGGTCCAGCACCCACTGCAACTTCACCAGCGGCAGCGGCGGCTTGGTCTTGCCGTTTTCGTAGCGGGAAAATGCGTTCACCCCACCACCGAATATCTCGGCCGCTTCGCGCTGGTCCAGCGCCAGCTTCTTGCGCACGTTGACGATGAAGGCCGGGTCCACGATGGTGGCGTTCACTTATTTGTTGAAGTCCAGCATGGCCGCGCTCACGAGGCAGCGACCCCGGCGCCCAGCACCGCTTCGCTGCAAGCGGAGCAGCAGTCGCCAGGCACGGCCGGTATGGCGGTGGTCTCGCCTTTGTAGGTGCAGGGCATGTCGCGGGTGTCGTGCACCAGCTTGGCCGCGCCGCAGGATGGGCATTTCATGACGAGAGATCCTTTCGTTCAGCCTAAGCTTCCTGGTTGAATTCAGCAAATCGGTTACTGAAGGGGGCCAAGCTGAGGTGGGCGATGCTTCGCTGCCTCAAGGCTTCCGACCATGTGAGAGACTGCAAAGCCCCCAGAACACACAAGGCCCTGCACATCCCATGTCCGATTGGAAACACCAGCAAATGATCAAAGCATCGGGTTGGCCGCTGGCCCCCGAATGCCTTGCGCCCGACGCCAACTTCACCGCCCGGCTTGAAGGCGGGCTGGTGCCTTTGCATTGGGCCTGCCTGGGGGGCAAGGCCGGTGTGCTCAAGTACATGATCGAACACGGCGCCAACGTCCACGACCTGACCGACAGCGGGCAGGGCATGCTGGAGCTGGCGGTGCAGTCCCGGAGCTTTCAAACCGTGATGCTGGTGATCGACCAGCTCAAGACCACCGCCGCTGCGCCGCCCAGTGAGGCGCTGAAAAAGCGGCTGGTCGCGGCGTTCAGCGACGGTCACCCCAATTCCCGGAACCGGCTGCAGCAAGCGCTGCGGGACTGGGAGCGCATCGCGAAAACGGTGCCTGCTCCGCGCCCGGCTTGACAAGACGAAAAAGCGTTGGGGCGTGGGGTCAGTCGCCCAGCAGCCGCTGGGTGATGAAGCGCCAGTGTTCGGCGCTCACCGGCGTGATGGACAAGCGGCTGCCGCGCTGCAGCACCACCATGTCGGTCAGCTCGGGCGTGGCGCGCAGTTCGGGCAAGCCGATCAGCCGGGTTTTCTTCAGGGCTTGCACGTCCAGCAACAGCCAGCGCGGCTTGTCGGCGGGTGACTTGGCGTCAAAGTAGGGCGAAGCGGGGTCGAACTGTGTCGGGTCAGGCCGGGTGCCTGAGGCCACCCGCGCCAGCCCCACGATGCCCGGCTCGGCGCAGCTGGAGTGGTAGAACAGCACGCCGTCACCGACCTGCATGGCATCGCGCATGAAGTTGCGGGCCTGGTAGTTGCGCACGCCGGTCCAGGGCACGGTGGCGTTGGGGGCAGCCAGGGCGTCGTCGATCGAGCATTCGTCGGGCTCTGATTTCATCAACCAATAGGGGGACATGGCTTCAGGCATTTTGTGTGGGTTGCATGGCAAGCTTGGGCCAGCGATCGGCTGGGCTGCTGGCCGAAAAATGGATCGTGTGCGCATCTTTTCCCATGCGGTACGGGGATTCTCCGTATTTCAGAAGGCGGGCGGGGCACGATACTTGCTATGCCCGCCGACGGGGCAGGTAAGGCACCCCACGCTGCCCGAGATGTTTCCCGGTTTCATCACAACACATGCGAAAGGTTGGCTGTTGGCATCCTGCCTGCATCCGCAGGTCCGATTTGACGCAAGCAAACCATGACCAGCGATACCCCCGACCTGTCCCGGCCCTGTGCCGAATGCCAGCATGCCAACGCCAGCAACGCCCGGTTTTGCAACCAGTGTGGCAGCCGCCTGATCGAATCGTTGAGCCCCATCGCACCCGACTTCAAACGCCTGACCGTGCTGTTTGGCGACCTGGTGGGTTCCGTCGAGCTGTCTTCACAGCTGGACCCGGAAGACTGGCACACCCTGCTCGGTGCTTACCAGCAGGCTGCGGGAGACGCCATTCGCCGCCACCGAGGCCATGTGGCGCAGCTGCTGGGTGACGGCATCGTGGCTTACTTTGGCTATCCGCTCGCAGGCGAAGACGATGCCGCCCGCGCCGCACAGGCGGCGCTGGACATGGTGGCCGCCGTGGGTGCCTTGACAGTGCGTCCCGGCGGTGTGGCGCTGCGGGTGCGGGTGGGTTTGCACACCGGTGCGGTGGTCATGGGCGAGGTGGGCAGCGGTGGCCAGCGTCAGTACCTCGCGATGGGCGACACCCCCAACATTGCCGCGCGCTTGCAGGCACTGGCACCACCCAACGCGGTGCTGATCAGCGCGGCCACGCACAGCGTGTTGCAGACGCAGTTTGTGTGTGTCGACCTTGGCGAGCGGGCCCTGAAAGGGCTTGCGGCGCCCCTGCGGCTGTACCAGGTGACGGGCCCACGCCAAGGCAGCACCGACGACGACCTGGCCGTTGGCCGTCAAGCCCCGCTGCAGGGGCGCACCGCCGAACTCGACTTGCTGCGCGCGCGCTGGCAGGCGGGGCGGTGTGCGGCGGGCAAAAGTTTGCTGCTCAGCGGTGAGCCCGGCATTGGCAAGACGCGCCTGGCGCGAGAGCTGCGCCTGCAGGCCACCCGCGACGGTGCCAACGTGTGGCTGGTGCGCTGTGTGGCCCACCAGATTCATTCGCCCTTTGCGCCGCTGGCCCAGTTGCTGGCGGGTGCCCTTGGCGTGGCGCCCAACGCGCCCCCCGCTGAACGCCTGGCCGGGCTGACGCAACTGCTGGCTGGTGTTGGCATGACCGACGCCGCCGCGCTAGCGCCGCTGGCTGCGTTGCTGGGCCTCCAGCTGCCCGCAGCACACGCGGCATTGCCCCTGAGCGCCCAGGCGCAGCGCGAGCGCACCTTTGCCGCCGGCACGGCGGTGGTGCGCGCTGGGGCGGCCCTGCGCCCCACCTTGCTGATTGTGGAAGACCTGCACTGGGCCGACCCGACCACGCTGGAATGGCTGAGCCGCCTGACCAGCCAGCCGCTGGACCCCGGCTTCATGCTGCTGCTGACCGCGCGCAGCGAGTTTGCCCCGCACTGGGCGGGCGATGGCCGTCTGGAGCGGCTGGCGCTGGAGCCTTGCGCGCCCACCCAGGCCCGCGCCCTGGTGCATGCGCTGGACCGCGGGCGTGCGCTGGACGAGCACGCGGTGGCCCGCATTGTGGCGCGTGCCGAAGGCAATCCACTGTTTCTGGAAGAGCTCACCCGCTGCGCCCTGGAAACCGGCGGTGAAGAAATACCCGCCACGCTGCAAGCGCAAACCCTGGCCCGCCTCGACCGCTTGGGGCCGGCCAAACAGGTGCTGCAGCAGGCGGCCGTGATCGGCCGCAAGTTCGGGCTTGGCCGCCTGCGCGCGGTGAGTGGGCTCGATGACGGTTCCCTGACCGCAGCGCTGCAGCGCGGGGTCGACGCGCACATGCTCACGCCGCTGTCTGAAGGCGGCGGTGAGTCGTTCGCCTTTCGCCACGCCTTGCTGCAAGACGCGGCTTACGACTCGATGCTGCGCAGCGCCCGCCAGGCTTGCCACCTGCGCGCTGCCGAAGCGCTGCTGGCCCAAGACCCCGACGCCGCAGGCCGCCAGCCCGAGGTCCTGGCCCACCATTACACCGAAGCCGGCCAGGCGCAAACCGCGCTGGGTCACTGGCTGAGGGCGGGTCAGCGGGCGCTGTCGCGTTCGGCCTGCCTGGAGGCCGCGGCCCACGCCCGGCGAGCGCTGCAGCTGCTAGGCGACGCCAGTACCGATCCCGCCGCGCTGGCGTGTGAACTGGAGCTTCAACTGGTGCTGGCGCCCGCCTTGATGACCGTGCACGGCGTGCTCGATGCACAAGTCGAACAGGCCTACTCGCGGGCACGCCTGCTGTGCGAGCGCATGGGCAGCACGCCCAAGCTGCTGGTGCCGTTGTGGGGGCTGTGGGCCTACGAGCTCATGCGTGGTCATGTGGACGACGCCCGCACCATCAGCGGCCAGCTGGGCGCGCTGGCCCGCGACGCCACGCAGCCCATGCCGCATCTGGTGGCCGCCGCCACCACCGGCATGACCCTGTTTTACCAGGGCGAACTGGTGGCCGCTCGCGCCCAGTTTGCCCAGGGCAAGGCGCTGTTCAGCCTGCCCCAGCACGCCGCCCGCAGCGTGCGCGGTGTGCACGACCCGGGTGTGATGTGCCACGCATTTGACATGCTCGCCTGCTGGCTCATGGGCGAGCGCGAAGCCGCTGAGGCTGGCGCCGCCCGCCTGCGCGGCATGGCTCCCGCCCTGGCGCCCTACGACGCGGCGTTTTTGTGGTGCGCCGACGCGCTGCTGGCGGTGTTGAATGGCGACGCTGCCACCGCCTGCGAATCGGCCCGCCGCGGCCTGGCCATCGCTGAAGAACAAGCCTTCAACGCCTGGGAAATGATGGGCGCGGTGTTGCACGGTTGGGGCCTTGCCATGCAAGGGCCACCACAGCCCGGCATCGACCAGATGCAGCGCGGCCTGGAGGCCTGGTGTGCCACCGGCGCGCACAACCTGCGCCCGCTGTTTCAAGCCCTCCAGGCCGATGCCTGGCTGGCCGCTGGCCAACCGCAACGCGCGCTGCAAGCCGCCGAAGCCGGGCTGCTGGGCGCCAGCACCGGCGAACGCTGCTGGGCGCCCGAGCTGCACCGCCTGCGCGCCCTGGCGCTGGCTGCGCTGGGTGAGAGGGCCCCAGCGCTGAGCGCCCTGCACACGGCGGTAGCCACCGCCGAAACCATGGGCGCGCTCGGCTGGCGTGACCGCGCGCTGGCCAGCCTGGCCGGCCTGAAGCACAACGAAAGCAACCCGGCATGACCACCGAAGACCCCCTGCGCATGCGGTTCGTGGTGGCCACCATGCTGCTGGTGGCGGGTTGCAACACCTACGGCGCGCTGACCCAGGCCGGGCCGCGCTTTGCGCTGCTCAGCACCGCCTTTACCCTGGCCTTGCTGGTGGCCTGGACGGCCTACCGCCGAGACCCGGTGCTGACCCGCTGGCTGATCATTGGCTTTGTGGCGGGCTGGCTTGAAACGGCCACCGACGCCTGGCTGGTGGCCCAGACCGGCACCTTGCTCTACCCGCCGGGCGAGCCCATGGTGTGGGAGTCGCCGCTGTACATGCCGCTGGCCTGGACGATTGTGCTCACACAGATCGGGGTGGTGGGTGGCTGGCTGCTGCAACGCATGTCACTGGTGCGCGCCACCGTGCTGTGTGCCTTGCTGGGCGGCAGCAGCATTCCGCTGTACGAGCACCTCGCCCACGACGCGGGGTACTGGACCTACGTCAACACCCCCATGCTCTGGAACGCGCCGCTCTATGTGATCGTGGCCGAATTTTTGCTCGCTTTGCCGCTGGTGTGGATGCACCGCCAGGCGGTGGCGCGACCCTGGCCCTTCAGCCTGTGGCTGGGCGTGCTGGCAGGCGTGTGGATGCTGCCTTCGGTGCTGCTGGCCTGGTGGCTGGTCGGGCCGTGCCAGGGCGCCCTGGTGCAGTTTGCTTGCTGGGCCACCTGAGGTGCACCCCACCATGACCCCCTGGACACCCGAACGCCTGAACACCATGAGCCGCTGCGGCGACGAGCTGGCCGATGCCACCGTGGCCGAAGCGGCTTCGGTGCACGGCATGCTCTCGCGCATCAGCGCGGCGTTTCGCTCGTTTGCCGCCGACGACGCAGAAATGCCGCCCGACGCCCCGCGCCCGCTGCTGGATTTTGCACACGCCACACGCGAGCTGCCGCCCGGGGTGGACCCGCAGCGCATCCAGCGTGGTGCGCAGGTGATGCTGGACAACGCCACGCTGTGCGCCGTGGTGCTGCTCAAAAGCCTGCCGTCGGGCTACGCGGCCCCCCGGCTGGCCAACATTTTGCACATGACGCACAACCTTGAAGAGCGGCCCTACCGGCGCGCGTTGGGCGTGCTGCAGATGCTGGTCAACATTTCGGCGCCGGGGGCGTTTGTGCCGGGTGGGCGGGCCGTGGTCACTGCCCAGAAACTGCGGCTGCTGCATGCGGGTGTGCGCCGCATCGTGCGCGAGAAAAACCCCGGCTTCGAGGCGAACTTCGGCACCCCCGTGAGCCAGCTCGACATGGTGTTCACGACCATGACGTTTTCGGTGCACGTCATCGACGGTCTGGCCGCGCTGGGCGTGGCGCTGTCGCCAGACGAGGCCGACGACTACTTTCACCTGTGGCGCATGTACGGTCTGTTGCAGGGCATTCGCCCCGAATGGATGCCGGCTTCACCCCAGGACGGGCGCGCGTTTTGCGAAGCCTATGCCGCACAAGCCTTCAGCCCGGCACAAGACAACCCCCACGGCGTGACGCTGACCCAAGCCGACCTGCGCATGATGCGGCGCTTGCTGCCGTGGCCGCTGCGCTGGCTGGGGCTGGGCCAGGCGCCGCGCGTGTACCTGGTGCGCCTGTTGGGCGAGGCGGGCGCGGCCCGCGTGGGCGTGACGCCGCTGCCCGGCCACGCCGCGCTGGCCTGGTTGGTGCTGAGGCTGCCCGTGATCTGGCACTGCTTCTGGAACGCCGCCACACCCGACCGCAAAGCCCACGCCCGCGTGTCGCGCCTGTTTTTCCGCGTGCTCATTGACGACGCCTGGGGCGACGAGGTGCGTTTCAGCGTGCCCGAGCACCTGAGCGACCTGCGCAAGCTGGCTTGAGCCGCGGGGCTTTGCTCTGAGCGCTCCCAACCCCAGGTGACACCCCGGGCCTGCGCCCAGGGGCTGAATCACGGAAAATCAATCCCTACGTTGTTTCACCGAGGTTCCGTTTTGCCATTGCCCACCCCCCAGCCCCGCAAGCCCATGCACACCCGCCGCGTCGAATACCGGGGGTTTCAGCGCGAAGACGGTTTGTGGGACATTGAAGGCGAAATGCACGACAGCAAGCCCCATGCGTTCGAGATTGAAGGCGAGGGCGAATGGGCGCCGCACGAAGCCATCCACCACATGCACATCCGCGTGACGCTGGACGACGACATGGTGATCCGCGACATCGCGGTGGCCATGGACGCCCACCCGCACGACCCCTGCCCGCAGGCCGTGCCGCCCATGCAAGGCTTGGTGGGCGAAACGCTGGGCCGCGGCTGGCGCAAAACCATTGAGCGCCACCTGGGCGGCGTGCAGGGCTGCACCCACCTGCGCGAACTGCTGTTCAACCTGGCCACCGCAGCGTTTCAAACCCGCTCGGCCTCGTTTGCCCCACCGGCTGACGGCCGCCCGCCCATGCACCTGGGCCAGTGCCTGGCTTGGGACTTCAACGGTCCGGTGGTGGAAAAGGTGTACCCCGTGTTTTTTCGCTGGCAGCCGCCAGCGAAGCCCGCGCCTCAGTCCACCAGCGCCGCGTAAGCCAGCGTACGAAACAGCAGGCGGTAGTGGTCGCGCTGGTTAGGCGCTTGCGTCATGAGAATGCCGAAGAAGTCTTCGGCCGGGTCCACAAAGAAGGTGGTGCCCGCAATGCCACCCCAGTGGTAGGTGCCCACCGAGCCAGGCATGGTGGCCAGACCGGTGGCGGTGCGCACCGCAAAACCCAGGCCAAAGCCGTGGCCGGGCGGCAGCAGCGGGTCATGGCTGGGGATGCTGCCCAGGTGGTCGGCGGTCATGAATTCCACCGTGCGTGGCCCCAGCAGGCGCACACCGTCCAGTTCTCCGCCGCTCAGCAGGCACTGCAAAAAACGCGCGTAGTCGGCGGTGGTGGACATCAGTCCGCCGCCCCCGCTTTCCAGGGCGGGCGCTTGGCGCGGGTCGAGCACGCGCAGCGGCACGCCGCCGTCGGGGTCGTGGGCAAAGGGCTCGGCCAGTCGGCCGTGGTCGGCCTCGGGCACCACAAACGCGGTGTCCACCATGCCCAGCGGCTCAAAAATGCATTCGCGCAGGTGCTGGCCCAGCGTCTGCCCGGTGACCACTTCCACCAGCCGCCCCAGCACGTCGGTGGCGCGGCTGTAGGCCCATTCGGTGCCCGGTTGCCGAAACAAGGGCAGGGCCGCCAGGGTGCGGCTGAACTCGTCGTTGCTGCGCTCGCGTGAACCCATCTCGGCCTGCGCGTAAAGCCGCTGCACGGGGGCCTCGCCCAGAAATTCGTAGGTGAGCCCTGCGGTGTGGCGCAGCAGGTCTTGCACAGTGGCGGGTTGGGCCACCGGTTGCAGTTGCAGTCCGGCTGCGGTTTCCACCGCCACCTGCTGGCCGCTGAACTCGGGCAGGTGCTTGGCCACCGGGTCGCTCAGCAGCAGGCGGCCTTGTTCCACCAGCATCATCACCGCCACCGACACCACGGGCTTGGTCATGGAATAAATGCGGAACACCGCGTCGCGGGCCATGGCCGCACCGGTGGCCGGGTCGCGCTGGCCCAGGCTCTCAAACAGGGCCACGCGGCCGTGGCGCGCCAGCAGCACCACCGCGCCGGGCAGCCGGCCACGGTCCACCTCGGCTTGCAGCGCCTGCACCAGGCGCTGGGTGCGTTCGGGGCACAGGCCCAGGTCGGACGGTTCGGCCCTTGGCAGCGGGGTGGGCATGGGTCAGTCTCCGTAGCGCTGGCGGGCCAGGGCAGCGCCTTTGGCCAGGGCGTCCAGCTTGGCCAGGGCCACTTCGCGGCTCATGGGGGCCAGGCCGCAGTTGGTGCAGGCGATCAGGTGTTTTTTGGGCACGTATTGCAGCGCCAGGCCAATCGTGTCGGCCACCTGTTCGGGTGTTTCAATCACGTCGCTGGCCACGTCGATCACGCCCACCATCACGTCTTTGCCTTCCAGCAGCTTCATCAGGTCGGGCGGCACGTGCGAGTGAAAACACTCCAGGCTCACCTGCTGGATGCTGCTTTTGGCCAGTGCCGGAAACACCTGTTCGTACTGGCGCCATTCTTCGCCCAGGGTCTGTTTCCAGTCCACGTTGGCCTGGATGCCGTAGCCATAACAAATGTGCACGGCGGTGGTGCAGGTGAGGCCCTGCGCGGCGCGCTCCAGCGCCTTCACGCCCCAGTCGGCCGCCTCGGCCATGTAGACGTTGAAGGCCGGTTCGTCGAACTGGATGATGTCCACGCCGTCGGCCTGCAGCGCCAGCGCTTCCTGGTTCAGCAGCTCGGCAAAGGCCATAGCCATCTTCACTTTGTCGCCATAAAAGCGGTCGGCCACGGTGTCCACAATGGTCATGGGGCCGGGCAGGGTGAACTTGAGTTTTTTCTTGGTGTGGGCGCGGGCCAGCTGGGCTTCAAACGCGTGCACCCGGCCCTTCAGGCGCAGCGGCGCCACCACCTGCGGCACCATGGCGTCGTAGCGGTTGTTGCGGATGCCCATCTTGACCTTGTTCTCAAAGTCGATGCCCTCCACCTGCTCCAGAAAGCCGTGCACAAAATGCTGGCGCGCCTGCTCGCCGTCGCCCACCACGTCCAGCCCGGCGTCCTCTTGGGCCTTGATCCACAAGAGCGTGGCGTCGGCCTTGGCTTGCTGCAGTTCGGCGCCTTGCGCCTTCCACTGCGGCCAGAGCTTTTCGGTCTCGGCCAGCCAGGCGGGTTTGGGCAAGCTGCCAGCAATCGCGGTGTCAAACATGGGGTTGTCTCCAGTTGGGGTGGGGCGGTTCGCCCGCATCTTAATCAGCAGGGCGCGGTTGTGCTTGACGCCTGCGCGTCGGGCTTGTGGCCCGGCTGGCATTCCCCGCCTGAGGCTGAGCAGGCTCAGTTCATCACCAGCCCGCCATCAACCACCAGGTTTTGCCCGGTCACGGCGCGGCTCAGGCCGCTCATGAAAAACACCACGGCGTCCGCAAAGTCTTCCGGGGTGGTGACCTGGCGCAGCGGCGTCTGGCCTGCGATCAGGTCGAACACAAAGTCGGGGGTGGCGCGACTGGCGTCGGTGGTGCGCAGCAGCCCGCCCGACACCATGTTGACCCGAATGCCGTGCGGGCCCCACTCGTGGGCGGCGGTGCGGGTGAGGGCGAGCAGCGCGGACTTGGACGCGGTGTAGTCGTGGTAGGGCACCACCGGGTTTTGAAACAGGTTGGTGCCCACGTTGACCACGCTGCCGCCGCCGCGTGCCTGCCAGCCCGGCAGGCAGGCTTGCAGCGTGTTCAATGTGCCTTGCAGCGCGCTCCGGAGCTGGGCGTCAAATGCTTCCCAGCGGATGGTGTCGAGCTTGTCGCGGGCGTCGCCGTTGAAAGAAAAATCCACCAGGGCGTTGTTGACCACGCCCGCCAGCGGTTGGCCCGCCAGGCGCTGGGCCTGCGCCACCAGAGCCTGCACCTGGGCGGCGTCGCGCACATCCGCTTGCAGCGCCCAGGCGCGTTCACCCAGCTCGGCCACCAGGGCGTGGGCGGCCTGCTCGCTCTGGTGGTAGTTGATGATCACCGACGCGCCGTGGCGGTGCAGGCTGCGGACAATGGCAGCGCCCAGGCCGCGCGCGCCGCCGGTGACGAGGATGGGGGAAGAATCAAGCAGCATGGTGGGGTTCCGGTTGGGTAATGAGCGCCACGGGGGCGTGGGTGTGGTTGAGCGGGCCGTGGCCTTGGCCCCAGTGAATCTGGCGCGAGGCGTGCAGGGCTGCGCGCACATAGGCGTGTGCGCGGGTCACGGCCTCGTCCAGCGAGCAGCCGCGCGCCAGAAATGACGCGATGGCCGACGACAGCGTGCAGCCCGTTCCGTGCAGGTTGGTGGTGGCGATGCGTGGGGCGGCCAGCCGCAGGCGCACGCCCTGGGCGTCCACCAGCGTGTCCACCACGGTGTCACCTGGCAGGTGCCCGCCTTTCACCAGCACGGCCCGCGCACCCCGGTGCAGCAGCTGCTCTGCGCAGTCCAGCGCTTGTGCTTCGGTGGTGATGGTTTGCCCGCACAGCAGGCCGAGTTCGTCCAGGTTTGGGGTGACCAGGCTCACCCTGGGCAGCAGCGTTTCCACCAGCACGCCCATGGTGTCGGGTGCCATCAGCACGTCGCCGCTGGTGGCCACCATCACCGGGTCCAGCACCACATGGCGCACCGCATGGCGGCCCAGCGCCTGCGCCACCACCAACACCACGGCCGCGTCGTGCAGCATGCCGATCTTGATGGCGTCCGCGCCAATGTCGCCCAGCACGGCGTCGATCTGGCGCGCCAGAAACTCGGCGGGCAGCGCGTGGATGCCGCTCACGCCCAGGGTGTTTTGCGCGGTCACAGCGGTGATGGCGGTGGTGCCAAAGCAGCCCAGCGCGGCAATGGTTTTCAGGTCGGCCTGAATGCCTGCGCCACCACCCGAGTCGGAGCCCGCGATGGACAGCACGCGGGGCACGGTGAGGCGGGGTGTTGGTTCGTTTGCCGATTCGGTGCGCGCTTGCGTTTGGGCCGCACGGGCCGCCAGCGCGCCGTCCACCAGGCTGCGCAGCACCTGCGCTGCGTGCTCGGGGTCGGGCGCGTCGCTGATGGCGCGCACCACGGCCACGCTGTCGGCGCCGGCGGCCACCACCTCGGCCAGGCTGCCGGCGTGCATGCCGCCAATGGCCACCAGTGGCAAAGCGGTGTGCTGGCGCGCCCAGCGCAAGCCCGCCAGCCCCAGCGGCTCGGCGGCGTCGCCCTTGGTGGGGGTGGCAAACACCGGGCTGATGGCCAGGTAGTCCACCGGTTGTACCCGCGCCAATTGCAGCTGGTCCAGCTGCTCAATCGACCAGCCCAGCCACATGTGGGCGGGCATCAGCCGCCGCGCATCGGCGGGCAGCAGGTCGCTCTGGCCCAGGTGCAGGCCCTCGGCGTTCACCGCCAGGGCCACGTCCAGCCGGTCGTTGATGACCAGCGGCACGCCGTGCGGGGCCAGCAGTGTTTTGAGCGCATGGCCCCAGCGCACCAGGTCACGGGTGCTGGCGGTTTTGCTGCGCAGCTGCACGCAGCTCACGCCACCGCGCACGGCGGCTTGCACCTGTTGCAGCCAGGTGGCTTCAAACATACCCGCGGGGTCGGTCACCCAATACAGCGCCAGTTGGGCGCGCAGATGGTGTGGCCTCATGCCTGGCCTTCCTGCAGGCTCAGGGTGGCCAGAAAATCGGCTTCGCTGAGCTGGTCCACCGCGTCCAGCAAGGCCACGGCGTAGCTGCCCACGCCGCCACCTTGCTCAGCCACCCGGCGCGCAGCCAGCTGGCCCGCCACACCCAGAAAGCCCATGGCCGATGTGCAGGCCCGCCAGGCGTTGGGCTGCACCGCCGCAAAAGCCGCTACCAACGCGGTGGCCGAGCAGCCCACGCCGGTCACGCGGGTCATCCAGGGGTGGCCGTTGGCCAGCACGGCGCAGGCGCCCGCTGGCCCCAGCACATAGTCTTTTTCACCCGACACGCACACCACGGAGTTGAACTGCTCGCTCAAGGCGCGTGCGCTGTGCAGCGCGTCGCTGGAAGCCGCCGCGCTGTCTACGCCGCGCGACGCACCCGCCACGCCGGCCAGGCTCAAAATTTCCGAGGCGTTGCCCCGGATGATGCCGGGCCGGCCTTGCGCGAGCAGGTACGCCAGGGTGCGGTTGCGGTAGGCCGATGCCCCGGCGCCCACTGGGTCCAGCACGGCCGGTTTGCCCAGGGCCCGCGCCGTTTGCAGCGCCAGCGCCATGGCCGGCACCCACTGCGCGTCCAGCGTGCCGATGTTGACCGCCACGGCCTGGGCGATGGCCACCATGTCGGGCACTTCTTCGACCGCGTGGGCCATGATGGGCGAGGCGCCCGCGGCCAACAGCATGTTGGCGTTGAAATTCATCACCACGAAGTTGGTCACGCTGTGCACCAGCGGCGCTTGCTGGCGCACGGCTTGCACGTCAGCCCACAGGTCGGCGGACGAAAGGCGGGCGGGGTGGGTTGGCGCGGGCGGGGCGCAATCAGCGGGCAGTGACATACAGCGGCCTTGTAAAAAAAGCGGGCATGTCAGGTGCGGTGATGCGGGCACGCGCGGTGAGGCGGTGTTTGCTTCCCTACGCTGGCATGACCCAGATCAGGTTTAAAGGGTATTTCTCAGCCCCGAAACAACCGGGGCACCCCTAGCAATGGCGTGGGTCTTTCAATCCACTGAACGCATATTTTTCAGGTCTTCAGCAAAGACCCCCCGGCGCGGTGCGCGTCATGCACCGGCCAGGCGAGCGGAGTTTACAGGCCCAGGATCTTCTTGGCGTCGCCCAGCGCTTTCATGGACCCGGCGTGGTCACCGGCTTTGTGCAATCGCTCGCCGTCGCTGCGCAGCGCGGTCACTTTTTCCTGGTCGGCTGCAGCCAGTGCGGGCTTGGTCAGCAGCTTGGCATCAATCGCTTTCATTTCGCCGGGGCAACCGTGTGCCATGGCCGCGCCCGAGAACACCAGCGCGCAAGACAACAACAACTTTTTCATGACAAAACTCCAACACGGCCAGAACATACTGGCCTGTGCATTGTTTCCAGTTGCCAGAGTGGGCGCCACGGCCAGGCGATTGCCCCTGTGTGGCCGGGGTGAATGCCGCCCACCTGTCTTGCGCGTGCCAAGGCCGCGGGCCCTGCCGCACGACAATGCGCGCATGGCCATACCGATCAATTCCGACACCGTGCTCACGCCGCCCGTGCCGTCTGCCACCGTGATGGTGGTGCGCGATGGCCCCAGCGGGCTGGATGTGCTGCTGGTGCGCCGGCACGGCAATTCGGGCGTGCTGGGTGGGGTGCATGTGTTCCCCGGTGGCAAGCTCGATGCGGCCGACCAGCAGGTGGACCCCGCGGCGCTCGACCTGCCCGCGCAGGCCTTGCTGCACGGCCTGGGCGAGCCCGGGTTGGACCTGCCCACCGCCCTGGGCCTGCATGTGGCTGCGCTGCGCGAAACCTTTGAAGAGTGCGGCCTGTTGTTGGGTCAGGTGGCGGCTGCACCCGGCCTGGTGCAGCAGGTGCGGGCGCACACGCTGGCAGGCCTGGGTTTTGCTGGCGCGCTGCAGCAGCTGGGCCTGCCGCTGGCCGCTTCCAGCCTGGTGCCCTGGTCGCGGTGGATCACGCCGCGCGTGCCCTCGGTCACCAACAAGCGCTTTGACACCCGGTTTTTTGTGGCCGCCGCGCCGCACGGCCAGGCCACTGAGCACTGCACCTTTGAAACCACCGAGGCCGTGTGGCTGGCGCCGCGCACCGGGCTGGAACGCTACTGGGCGGGCGAGATCGACCTGGCGCCACCGCAGATCATGACGCTGAGCCAGTTCAGCCGCCTGGGCAGTGTGGCCCAGGTGCTGGCCGCTGCGCGCAGCCGCCTGCCCGCATTGATTGCGCCCGAACCGTTTGACGAAGCCGGTTGCCGCGTGATTTGCTACCCCGGCGACCCGCGCCACAGCGTGCCCGAACGGGTGTGGCCAGGCCCCACGCGGCTGATCTACCGCAACCAGCGGTTTGAGGCCGACGGCGGGTTGGCCGCGCTGCTGGGTTGAGCGACCGCTGGGCTGAGCGCTCAGGCCGGTGTGGCGCCCGGCACGATATGCCGCACCAATCGGTCCACCGCCGCAAACAGCTCTTCCACGGTGTTGGGTTTGTAGATCAGCTCGCTCACGCCAAGGGCGCGGGCTTGCTGTTGCAGATCTTCCGTGATGTGGCCCGACGTGATGGCCACGGGCAACGCCGGCCGCAGTTGCCGCACCACGCGGGTCAAATTCAGGCCCGACATGCCGGGCATGTTGTAGTCGGTGATCACCAGGTCAAACGTGGCACCGGGCGCACGGATCGCGCTCAGTGCTTGCTCCGCATCGGTGAACACCGAGGCGCGGTAGCCCTCCCGTTCCATCAGACGCTGCATCAGGAAGACGATCATGTCGTCGTCGTCCACATACAAGATATGGGGCCGCTTCGCGGGGGCGGTTGAGCCGTGTGGCGGCCTGGCGCGCGGACTTTCGGCCATCGGTTCGGGCAGCCCCAGGCTCTCGCTGGCCGGTGCGGCGGGCAGGTAGATCGTGAAGGTGGAGCCTTGGCCCGGCGCACTGCGCACATCCAACACGGCCTGGTGGTCGCGCAAAATGCCGTGCACCACCGCCAGCCCCAAACCCGTGCCTTTGCCGGGCGGCTTGGTGGTGAAAAAGGGTTCAAACATGCGCGCGCGGGTTGCCTCGTCCATGCCCATGCCGTTGTCGCTCACGCGCAGGCAGGTCCAGGCTTCGGGGTCTGGCCCCGGTGGGGTCAGGCCGGCTTCAGGCGGCAGGCTGGCGTGGCGGGACAGGGTCACGTCCACCGCGCCGGCCGGGGTGTCTTGCACCGCCTGCCAGGCGTTGGTGCACAGGTTGAGCAACACCTGCTCGATCTGTGTGGCGTCGGCCAGCACCGCCGGCGTGTCGGGCGCGCAGTGCACCCGCAGCACAACGCCCGCCGGCAGCGTGGCACGCAGCAGGCGCACCGACTCGTCCACCACGGGCAGCAGGCTGATCACCTGCCGCGCCATCACCTGGCGCCGGCTGAAGGCCAGAATCTGCTGCACCAGGGTGCGCGCGCGGTGGCTGGCCTTGCGTATTTCGAGCAGGCTCACGTGGGCCGGATGCTGCTCGGGTATGTCGTCCAGCGCCAGCGCCGTGTTGCCCATGATGGCGGCCACGATGTTGTTGAAGTCGTGCGCCACGCCGCCCGCGAGCGTGCCCAGGGCCTCCATCTTCTGGCTCTCGCGCAGTTGCAGTTCCAGCTGCGCGCGCAAGGCCTCGGCGTTGCGCCGTTCGGTCAGGTCAAAGTCGATGCAATAGAACTCGGGTTCGCGCCCGGGGATGTCCAGGTAGACGTGGCTGGAATACACGTCCACCGGTGAGCCATCCTTGCGCACCAGGGTCAGGTCACCGGAGGGAATGGAACGGCCGGAATGGGTCATTTTTGCGACCGCGCCCGCGACCGCTTCGCGCATGTGGGGCGGAATGATGAGATCGGTCAGCGGGGTACCGATGGCCTCTTGTGCGGTGTAACCATACAAATGCTCAGAGCCCCGGTTCCAGTAGCGGGTGGTCATGTCCAGCCCGTAGCCTTGTACCGACACATTGGGAATGTCTTCGAGCAGCTGGCGAAACCGCGTCTCACTCTCCAGCATGGCCTGCTGCCCGCGCTTGCTGTCGGTCAGGTCGCTCACAAAGGCGTTCAGCACCACGGCACCGTCGGCTTCCAGCCGGCACTGCCCCACGCCGCGAAGCCATTTGCGCTGGCCTGATGGGGTGGTGATGCGCCATTCAAACGACCAGTCCTGCCCCGAAGAAGCAGCGGACGCGATGGACGCCTGCAAGCGCGGCACATCGTGCGGTTCGGTCATGCTGCGCAGCAAGCCCACGCTGTTCATCAAGGCTGCGCTGTCCAGTTCCCAGAGCGCGGCACAGCCGTAACTGATGTGGGCGATGCGGTCCTGCCCCGCTGGGTCCATGCGGGTTTGCACGAAGGCGCCGGGAATGCACGCCGCAATCTGTTGCAGCGGGGTGTCGCTGGCCGGTTCAGAGTTTTCTGGTTCGAATGCCAAAAGCTATCTCCGTGGTGGATGCAAGACCGGTGTGCGGGTGCTTGGCCTGGGAACCTGAGCACCTCGACAAATAGCGTAACACCCGCTCGGCGCCCACGGGTTGACGGTTGAGGTTCCCGCGTGGCTTTGTTGGCGGCGCCTCCTGTTGTCTGGGGCATGTGTCTTGGGTCTGCTGGCGCACAGACGTGAAAGGCATGCCGAGCTAACGTGCCCACAGCGACAACCCCAGAGCACGGCGCATCGCAGGTGCTCTGACCCGCTTGCGTTGCCGGGCGTCTCGAACCGTTGTCTTTCTGTTTTTTTGCACACCAGGAGCCCCATGAAAATACGCGCCCCCTTACTTCTGATCACCCTCGGTCTGGCCACCGCATTGGCCGTGGGCTGCAGCAAGGCGGTTGAAACACCGCCCGCCGTGGTGCCCGACATCACCATCGGCACCCAGGTGGACGACACCGTCATCACCTCCGGCGTCCGTTCGGCGCTGGTGTCTGATGACCTGGTGAAAAGCTTTGACTTGCAGGTTGAAACCCGCAAGGGCGTGGTGAAGCTCAGTGGCTTTGTCGACAGCCAGAACCAGATTGACCAAGCGCTGGCCGTGGCGCGCAGTGTGTCGGGGGTGACCGAGGTGGAGAATGGTTTGAGCCTCAAGGGCGCGCCGACCACGGTGGGTGAAAAAATCGACGACACCGTGGTCACCACCCGTGTGAAAACGGCGCTGCTGGCCGACGCCGACATCAAGAGCTTTGACATCAGCGTGCTCACCTTCAACGGCGAAGTGCAGTTGAGCGGGTTCGTGAACAACCAGGGCCAGATCGATCAGGCCGTGCGCATCGCCAGGGCGGCCGAGGGCGCTGCGTCGGTCAAAAACGAGCTGACGATCAAGCAATGAGGCCGGTTGCCTGAGCCGCACCACCCGCACAACCCACGCAAGGAAACCCACCCATGACCACCCAGCACACCCTCACCGACGTAACCACCCTGCGGGAGCAAGCCCGCCAGCACATGGGCCGCGGTGCCGTCACCGCAGGCTACAGCGCCGACCGCAGCCGTGTGCTGAAGATGCTGAACGAAGCGCTCGCGACCGAAATCGTCTGTGTGCTGCGCTACCGGCGCCACCATTTCATGGCGCGCGGCATCCATGGCCAAAGCGTGGGCGCCGAGTTTCTGACCCATTCAATTGAAGAGCAAGGCCATGCGGACAAGCTGGCCGCACGCATCGTGCAACTGGGCGGCGAGCCCGACTTTTCTCCTGACACCCTGAGTGCCCGCAGCCACGCCGAATACGTGGCCGGCGAGACGCTGTCCGAGATGATCCAGGAAGACCTGGTGGCCGAGCGCATTGCGATCGACAGCTACCGCGACATGATCAAGTACCTGGGCACCGATGACCCCACCACCAGCGTGCTGCTCAAGCAGATCCTGGCGGTGGAAGAAGAGCACGCCGACGAACTGGCCGATCTGCTGGAAGGCCTGCCCAGCGTCTGACACCGCCTGCGGCACGATCCGCCGTTCAGCGTTTGTTTTTCCTGGGGGCTTGCGGGAACCCCGCGCCAGCGTGCGCCTCCATGGGTAAGCTGTGTACTCGCACCCCAAGGAGATCCCTCATGCTGAAACGCCTCATCCGCTCTGAATCCTCGGCCCGGCCCGCTGCCTGCAAAGGCCAGCTCTTTGCGGCTGTGGCCGTGTGCGCGGGCTTGCTCAGCGCGGGCGCTGTGCAGGCCCAGCCCACGCGCGTCACCACCGAGGTGGTGGCCAGTGGCCTGCAAAACCCCTGGGCGGTGGCCTTTGTGGGCGACGGCCGCATGCTGGTGACCGAGCGGCCGGGGCGCCTGCGCGTGGTGGCGCCCAACGGCACGCTGAGCGAGCCCGTGGCCGGTGTGCCCACCGTGGACGCAGTGGGGCAGGGCGGCCTGCTGGACCTCATCACCGATCGCGACTTTGCCCGCAACCGTGTGCTGTACTTTTGCTACAGCGAACCGGCGGCACAGGGCAGCGGCAATTCCACCGCACTGGCCTCGGCCCGCCTGTCTGCCGACGCCACCCGGCTGGAAAACGTCAAGGTCATCTTCAGCCAGCAACCCAAATTCAGCAGCCGGTTGCACTTTGGCTGCCGCATTGTGCAAGCGGGCGACGGTAGCCTGTTTCTCACCCTGGGCGACCGCTACCAGCGCATGAACGACGCCCAGACGCTGGACAACCACCATGGCAAGGTGGTGCGACTGCGGCCCGATGGCAGCGCCCACCCCGACAACCCGTTTCGCAACCGCCCCGGCGCCCTGCCCGAGATCTGGAGCCTGGGCCACCGCAACCCGCAAGGCGCCACGCTCGGGCCGGACGGCCGTTTGTGGGTCAGTGAGCACGGCCCGCAAGGCGGCGACGAAATCAACCGCCCCGAGGCTGGCAAAAACTACGGCTGGCCCGTCATCACCTACGGTGAAAACTACGGCGGCGGCACCATTGGTCAGGGCTTGACCGAAAAAGCTGGCATGGAACAACCCCTGCACCAGTGGACGCCGTCCATTGCGCCCTCGGGCATGGCGTTTGTGACCAGCGAGCGCTACGGCAAAGCCTGGCAGGGCAGCCTGATGGTGGGTTCGCTCAAGTTTCGCTACCTGGCTCGCCTGGAGCTGGACGTCGCCCGCGTGGTGAAGGAAGACAAGCTGCTGCCCGACCTGGGCCAGCGCGTGCGTGATGTGCGCGAAGGCCCCGACGGCTTCGTCTATTTGGTGACCGACGACCGCAACGGCCAACTGCTGCGCCTGGTGCCCCGGTAAGACCAGCAGGACTGCCCTGTAAGAAAAAGGACGGTGGTGCGACATACTGTGGCGTGCCAGTGGAGCGGGGAGGTCAGCCGTCTGACTAAACTACTCCCTGGTGTATCCATACCCTCCCGCTGACCGCATGTCCTCAAGCCCACGCACCCTGCTGCTTTTCAATTACGACTGGGACGCTGTGGGCCACCAACGCGCTGGCGCTGCGCGGGGCATGGTGTTTGACGAGGCGGGGTTTGACCTGTTTTCTTTTCCCAGCAACGCGCGCCTGGCCTGGTTTGACATGGCCCGCTCTCGTGGAGCGCCTGGCCCGTCAAGCCCAGGCCAAGGGCTGGACGGCGGTCACCTCCAACCACGAGCAGTTTGGTGCACTGGCTGCCGCCTTGCTGGCCGAGCGCATGGGCTGGCCCGGCACGCCGGTGGCCGCCATCCTGGCTTGCCAGCACAAGCTGCACGCGCGCCAGGTGCTGCAGCGCGTGGCGCCCGAGGCCAACCTCGAATTCGACTTGTTGCACGCCGAATACGGCGCGCCCATTCCACCGGGCATTGCGTACCCGCGGTTCGTCAAGCCGGTGAAGGCCGCTTTTTCCGTGCTGGCGCGCGAGGTGCGCAACCACGCCGAACTGCACGGCCACACCCGCTTTGGCGCCTGGGAGCTGTGGGTGATCCGCCGCCTGGTGGAGCCGTTTGAACGCATGGCGCAGCAGCGCCTGGGGCCCGGGTTGCCCAGCGCCCACCGCATGCTGCTGGAAGCGCCGGTGCAGGCCGATCAGTTCAATCTGGACGGTTACGTTTTCAACGGCGACGTGCACGCCATTGGCGTGGTGGACGCGGTGATGTACCCGAACACCCAGGCCTTCATGCGCTTTGAACTGCCCAGCAAGCTGCCAGCCAGCGTGCAGGCCCGGGCGCTGGACGTGGCGCGCCGCTTTTTGCAGTCCGTGGGCTTCACCCACGGCTTGTTCAACATGGAGTTTTTTTACGACGCGCCCACCGACCGGCTCACGGTGATCGAGTTCAACCCGCGCATGGCCGCGCAGTTTTCCGACCTCTACCTGCGCACACAAGGCCTCGATCTGCACGCCGTTTCGCTGGCGCTGGCCCACGGACAAGTCCCGGCCAGCGTGCCGCGCACAGCGCCCACGGCCGGTGCGGCCGCCAGCTTTGTCTACCGTGTGTTCGATGCCCAGCAGCCCGTGGCCATGCCCGACGCCCACCGCCGGCAAGCCTTGGCTCAAGCGTTTCCCGACGCGCTGCTGTTTGCCTACCCCAAGCCGCGCGGCTCCATGGAACGCGACTTCAAGTGGCTGGGCAGTTACCGGTACGGCATCTTGCACCTGGGCGGGCGCGACCAGGCCGATCTGTACCAGCGCTGCACCGCTGCGAGCGCGCTGCTGGGCTGGCCCGCACCCTGCCAGGAACCCGCGCCACCCCTTCCGGCTCTCACCAACGCCGCGGCACTGGCGCCTTCGCACCCGCCGCTTTCCCCCCTTTGCAACCACGAGATCCCCGCATGAAAACCTCTGCTCTTCACCACCTGCAACGCCCGCTTGTGGCCGCTGCGCTGTCACTGGGCCTGTTCGCGCTGGCTGGTTGTGGTGCCATGTCGGCCCAAAACCCATCGTCCACGCTCAAGCCCGTCAACGCGGTCGAGATACCGCCCGATGCGCGCGTCATGCTCAAGGGCGCCGACGTGGTGGCCTATTTCACCCAAAACGCCTATGTGCAGGGCAATCCGTCCTTCAAGAGCACCTACGAGGGCGTGAGCTTTTATTTCGCCAGTGCCGAGCACAAGGCCGCGTTTGACCAAGCCCCTGCGCGCTACCTGCCGCAGTACGGCGGCTATTGCGCCAACGGCGTGGTGTATGGCATCCCCTGGGGCGGCGACGCCGACACCTGGAAGCTGATCGACGGCAAGCTCTACATCTTTGGCGGCCAGGGCAGCAAAGACGGCTTCGAACTCGATGAAAAAGCCAACCTGGCGCTGGCTGAAAAATACTGGAACGAAGAAGTCAAAGGCAGCAACAGCTTTGTGCAACGCGCCAAGCGCATGGTGGTGCGCGTGCCGCACTACCAAAGCGGCGAAGCGCTGGCCAAGGCGGTGGCCGAAGCCAAAGCGCGCCAGCCCTGACGGCCCGGCCCCAAGAGCCCGCCATGCCGATGCTGCGACGCCACGTTGTGCTGGCCGCTGCAGCCGGCATGGCCGGTCTGGCGGGCTGCAGTTTCAGACTCGACCAAGACCACAACGGCCCCGACGCACCGCGCGCCGAGCCCCTGCGCCAGTCGGTGCGCACGGCCTGGGTGTTCAGCTCCGGTGGGCCGCGAGGCTTTGTGCATGTGGGCGTGCTCAAGGCGCTGGAAGAACTGGGCCTGGCGCCCGACCTCATCGTGGGCGCCTCAGCCGGTGCGCTCTTGGGCAGCCTGTGTGCAGCCGGTCTGCGTGCCAACGAGATTGAAACCCTTGCGCTGGAACTGCAGCCCTGGCGCTTGCTGCGGCTGGCGCTGGGGGGCGACGGCTACCTCAGCGGCAGCGCCATTGCCGGGCTGGTGCGCGAGCGCTGCCCGGTGCAGCGGCTCGAAGCCATGCCCGTGCCCATGGCCTGCGTTGCGGCGCGGCGCGCCGGCCGTGTGGCGGTCGCGTTTACCGCCGGCGACGTCGGCCTGGCGGTGCAGGCTTCAGCCGCTATTGAAGGCCAGTTTGCGCCCGTGCGCATCCTGGGGCAGCAATACGTGGACGCCGACTGGATCAACCCGCTGCCGGTGCGGGTGGCGCGCGCGTTGGGCGCCCAGCGCGTGCTGGCGGTGGACGCCTCGGCCCACATCACCCAAACCCCGCAGGGCGCCGAGCGCTACCACGCCGACGACCTGCGCAAGCAGGCGCTGGTGAACGCCGACGGCGCGTTGGCCGACCTCGTGCTCAAGCCCGACTTTGGTTACTGGGCCGGTATGTCGCTCGAATTTCGTGAGCGCACCATCGAAGCGGGCTACCAGCACACCCTGTCTCAGGCCACGGCGCTGCGTGCGTTGCACGCAGCCTGAAGCCTCGCTCAAAGGTCTTTTGCCAGGCGCAGGCCGCTGAACTGCCAGCGCGCTTCGGTGGGGAAAAAGTTGCGGTAGCTGGTGCGGATGTGCGAGCGCGGTGTGGCGCAGGAGCCGCCGCGCAGCACCATCTGGTTCACCATGAACTTGCCGTTGTATTCGCCCACGGTACCGGTCCAGGCGCGGAAGCCGGGGTAAGGCAGGTAGCTGCTGCCGGTCCATTCCCACACATCACCGCCCATCTGCTGCAGCCCGGCATCGGTGCGCGTCTGCGGCAAGGGGTGTAGGGCGCCGCTTTCCAGAAAGTTGCCCCGTGTCTGCAGCGCTTCGCCCAGCGACTGCGCGGCGTGTTCCCATTCGGCTTCGGTGGGCAAGCGGATCGGTTCGCCGTCTTGTGCTGCGCGCCAGCGCGCATTCGCGTCGGCCTCAAACCAGCTGACATGGACCACCGGGCTGTGCGGGTCGATGGGCAGCCGTCCGTGCAGGGTGAATTGGGTCCAGCCGCTGAGCAGCGCCGGGTTGCCGTCCTGCTGCCAATACAGCGGTGCGCGGCCACACCGTGGGTGCGCACCCAGTCCCAGCCGGCGGCCATCCACCAGAGTGGGTGGGCGTAGCCGCCATCGGCCATGAACGCCAGCCACTCGGCGTGCGTCACCAGCCGGTTGCCCAGGGCATAGGTTGGCAACAACACAGCATGTTGCGGGCCTTCGTTGTCAAAAGAAAAGCCGTCGCCACCATGGCCCACGGTGGCGGTACCGCCTGCAAAGCCCACCCAGGCATGCGGCGCTGGCGCTGCGCTCACCTGTGCACAGGGGGCGCGGTACACGGGCGCCAGCGGGTTGCATGAAAGCAGGTGCTTGATATCGGTCAGCAGCAGCTCCTGGTGCTGCTGTTCGTGTTGCAGGCCCAGGGCCACCCGCTCGCGCAGTTCAGCGCTTTCGGCGTCGCTGGTGAGCAGCGCGGTGACGCGTGCGTCCACGTTGTCCCGGTAGGCGAGCACCTCGGCCAGGCTGGGCCGCGTGATCAGGCCGCGCTGGAGCCTTGGGTGCTGATCGCCCACGCCCTGGTAATAGCTGTTGAACAGCACGCGAAAAGCCGGGTGAAAGGGCTGAAAGTCCGGCTCAAATGGTTCCAGTACAAATGTCTCAAAGAACCAGGTCACGTGGGCCAGGTGCCATTTGGTTGGGCTGGCATCGGGCATGGACTGCACCTGGCAGTCGGCCTCGCTCAAGGGCGCTGCCAGTGCCCGCGTCTGGGCGCGGATGGCCAAAAAGCGTTGCGCGGTTTCGTTGTGTTGGTTGTGTTGCAGGGTGGTCATGGCAGAAGCCTCATGCGGCAGGCAGCCGCGAGGCCGAATGCAGCCCCATCACCCCGATCACGATCAGCCCGATGCTCACCATCTTGATGGCTGTGGCCGGCTCTTTGAAGTAGTAAATGCCGATCAGCGCGGTGAGCACCGTGCCCACACCAGACCACACGCCGTACACCACGCTCAAGCCCAGCGTGCGGATGATCATGGTGTTGAGGCCAAAGGAAATGCCGTAGAAAACAAAAATCATCACCGAAGGGGTGAGCCGCGTGAAACCTTCGGCCAGGCGCATCGAGGTGGTGCCCGCCACCTCCATCAAAATGGCCAGCCCCAGCAGGGCCCAGGCTTGGCTATGGGTGAGCAGCGGCAGGGCCATGGGCGGTGTGGCGTGGGTTCAGCGCGTGAGCAGCCGGCGCGACGTGTGGCTGGCTGCGTCCACCACCGCCACCATGAGCAGCATGGCGCCCAGGATGGTGGCGGTCTTGTTCATCTGAAACAGGCCCATGTGAAACGCCAGCAACTGGCCCAGGCCGCCTGCGCCCACCACGCCCAGCACGGCCGCGGCGCGTATGTTGTTTTCCCAGCGGTACAGCGTGTAGCTCATCAGCTGGGGCAGCACCTGCGGCAAGGTGGCATAAACGAACACCCTGAAATTGCCCACACCTTGCACCCGCAGCGCCGCGCCGGGGCCAGGCGGTGTGTTTTCAATGGCCTCGGCAAACAGCCGGCCCAGCACGCCGGTGGTGTGAAAGGCGAGCGCCAGCGTGCCGGCAAATGGGCCCAGTCCGGCAGAAATGAGCAGCAGCGCGGCCCACACCAGCTCGGGGATGCTGCGCAGCGCGTTCAGCACCAGGCGGGTGGGCGCGCGGGCCCAGGCGGTGTCGTCCTGGTGCAGACGGCTGGCCGGCAGCGCCAGCGCCAGCCCGGCCCCAGCGGCCAGCACCGTGCCCAGGGCCGACATGGCCAGCGTTTCCCAGGCACCCAGTGCCACTTTGCTCAGAAACTCGGGCGAGGTGTCGGGCGGAAAAAACTCGGCCAGAAAGCGGCCCATGCTGCGTGCCGCGTCCATTGAAAAGAACTGGCCCCACTGCAGGTCGAGCGACCAGAAGCTGGCCACCACCAACACCAGCAGGGCAGCCGTGAACCAGCAGGCCTTGCACCGCGCGTCAAACAACGGTGGCGGCAGCTTGTGGGTGTCGTTGGCGGCGCGGGGTCGGGTCATCCGAGTGCTTTCCTGAGCCACGCGCTCACCCGGTCGGCCAGCGCCACCAGCGCGATGAACACCAGCAGCATGCTGGCCACTTCGCCGCCTTCAAACATTTTCATGGAGTTGTCCAACTGCTGCCCCAGGCCGCCCGCGCCCACAAAACCCAGCACCACCGAACTGCGGATGGCGCATTCCCAGCGGTACACGGTGTAGCTGGTGAGTTCGGCGGCGCTGGTGGGCAGCAAACCGTAAAAAAACGCTTGCAGGCGGCCGCTGCCGTTGCGCAGCAGCGTCTCAGTGGCGTGGGTTTCGCCGCTTTCCAGAATCTCGCCGTACACCTTGCCCAGCATGCCGCCGTAGGTGAGGGCAATGGCGAGCACGCCTGCTGTGGGCCCCAGACCCACCACGCGCACAAACACCAGCGCCCACACCAGCTCGGGAATGCTGCGCAACACAATCAACAACCAGCGCACGCTCTGGCGCAGCCAGTAAGGCCCGCGCGCCATGCGGCCCGAGAGCGCCGAAATGGACAGCACCCGCGTGTTGAGCAGCGTGAGCGGCACCGCCACCACCAGCGCCAGCGTGACGCCCGCGGTGGCCATGGCCACGGTGCGCCAGGTTTCGCGCGCGACCATGGCCAGAAATTCGGCATCAAAAACCAGCGGCCAGAAACTGCCGATGAACTGCGCACTGATCTTGACGTTCTCAGGCTCCAGCAGCACCCAGGGCTTGAACTCGGTGGCCACGCCCAGCGGCCACAGCAGCACCAGGCACAGGCTGGCCCAAAACACGCGGCCCAGCCAGGCCGGGTCGCGGGTGGGGGCAGGATGAAGAAGCAATTCAGCCATGGAGGGGCGCCTTTACCCAGCAGCAGCCGCAGAACCGGCTTGGCCGGGTTGCTGGCTGCGCCCCCCTGGCCGGGGGGTGACGCGAAGCGGCGCGGTGGGGCTCATGGTTACCTGCAGTGCATCACCACCGGCTGCGGGCCGGGGTCTGGTGCGTCCAGCGGGGCTGCGGGGGCATCGCCGCGCAGTTCGTGTTCAAACTGGTCGTACAGCCGGGCCAGGCGTGCGCGCGTGACCTCGGCGGCGGGCAGGTCAAAGGCCAGCGCGCCGTCGCGCAGGCCAATGATGCGCGGGAAGTGCGCCAGCGCCACGTCCACCTGGTGCAGCGTGGCCACCAGGGCGGTGCCGCGTTCGCGCGCGCCCGCCAGCAAGGTGCTGATGGCCTGGCGCGAGCGGGTGGGGTCGAGGGCGGACAACGGCTCATCAATCAGCCAGAGCCGGGCTGGCGCCAGCAGCGCGCGCGCCAGGCCCACGCGCTGGCGCTCGCCGCCCGAGAGGCGGTCGACCCGCTCAAACAACTTGTCGGCCAGGTCAAATTGGTCCAGCGCGTCAAACGCGGCGGGAATGTCAGCGGGATAAAACAGCGAACGCAGGCTGGCCAGCAAACCCATGGCCGGCAAACGCCCGGCCAGCACCGCCGTGACCACACGCTGGCGCGGCGGCAGCGGCGGCACCTGGGGTGCCAGAAACAAGCCGCCGCGCAGGCGCTGCAAAGCGCTGCGCCGCAGTTGCCAGGGGTTCACGCCGTCCAGCGCCAGCGTGCCCGCCGTGGGTGGCATGGCACAGGCCAGCACCTGCAGCAGCGTGGTTTTGCCGGCGCCTGACGGGCCGATCACTGCCACCTGTTCGCCAGCCGCGAGTTGCAGGTTCAAGCCTTTGAGCGCGGGCGCCGCCCCGGGGCGGGCGGCCGGGTGGCGCGCGCTGGCGCCCAGCAGTTCAATCTTCAAAACGAAGCTTCGGGTTCAGGTCAGAGCAGGCCGGCGCTGCGTGCAGCGGTTTCCAGACCCTTGTAGTTCTCGGGCGTGGTGGCGATGTAGCGCGTGGCGCGGTTGAGACGCAGGATTTCGGCGTGCTCGGGGTTGGCTGGGTCCAGCGCCAGCAGGGCGGCTTTCACCTTGGCCTGCATGGCGGCCGGCATGTCGGCGTGCACCGACCAGTTGTAGTTGAAGTAACCCGGCGTGGTGAAGAACACGTTCACCGCTTGTGTGTCCACCTTGTTTTCGTTCACAAACTTCTTCCACACGGTGATGTCCAGCGCGGCCGCGTCCACCTTGCCGCTCACCACCGAAGCGATGGTGGCGTCGTGTGCGCCGCTGTAAGCGATGCGGCGGAAATCTTTTTCCGGGTTGATGTTGGCTTGCAGCAAAAAGCTGCGGGGCATGAGGTGGCCCGAGGTGCTGCTTTGCGAGCCAAAGGAAATCTGCTTGCCCTTCATGTCGGCCAGGCTTTTGATGCCCGAGTCCGTCTTGGCAATGAAGACCGACTGGAATTTCGTGTCTTCTTCGCGTTGGGCCAGGGGCACCACTTTGCCGCCCGAGCGCAGGTTGGCTTGCACAAAGGTGAAGCCGCCAAACCACACCAGGTCCACTTTTTTGTTCACCAGCGTTTCCACGGCGGCGGGGTAGTCGCTCACCGGGGTGAACTCCACCTTCACGCCCAGGGCTTTTTCCAGGTAGTTGGCCAGCGGGGTGAACTTGCGCACCTGCTCGGTGGCGGCTTCTTCGGGGATGGTGGTGACGCGGAAGACGTTTTGCGCCTGGGCCAGGCCGGTGAAGGCGGTGCCTGCGGCGAGCACGGCGCAGGTCAAGAGTGCGCGCTTGGTGCGGGAGAAAGTGGCTTGCATGGGTATCCGATAAAAAGGGATGAGAGGCCTGTATTAAACCGCGCAACAGCGACGTTTTGGTTTTGAGGGGCCTGGGGATATGTCCCTGTAAGAAGCGTCCGGCCCGTTCGACCCAGTTCTGATGGCGCGCTGGTTTATAACGCCGATAACGCTTTGCGCCCCTGCAACCCTACCCAGCACCCATGCACCACCCATCCGTTGCTCCCTCTTTTGTGCAGTTGCACCAAACCAACCACGCCGCTGTGCGCGCCGAACTGGCTGCTGGCCTGCAGGCGCAGCCCGCGCATGTGGCGCCCAAGTTTTTCTACGACGCCTTGGGTTCGCGCCTGTTCGACGCCATCACCGAGCTGGTCGAGTACTACCCCACCCGCACCGAGGCCGCCATCTTCCGCGAGCACGGCGAGGCCCTGGCGCAGCAGGTGCCTTCGGGAGCGGTGCTGGTGGATCTGGGCGCTGGCAGCTGCGCCAAGGCGGCCAGCCTGTTCCAGGTGCTGCGCCCGGCCGCTTATGTGGCGGTGGACATTTCGGTGGACTACCTGCGCGACACCATGGGCCCGCTACAGCATCGCCACACCGGCCTGCCCATGCTGGGTCTGGGTATGGACTTTTCTGCCGAGCTGGCTTTGCCACCCGCAGCCACTGACTGGCTGGCCGCTCAGGGGGCGGCCAGCGCGGCGCGCTGCGTGTTCTACCCGGGCTCCAGCATCGGCAACTTCAACCCCACCGAAGCGCTGGCTCTGCTGCGCCAAGCGCATGCGGTGTGCGCCGCCGGCGGGCCTGGCGGCGGCATCCTGATCGGCGTGGACCGCGTGAAAGACAAGGCCGTCCTGGAGCCCGCCTACGACGACCCGCTGGGCGTGACCGCTGCCTTCAACCGCAACCTGCTGCTGCACACCAACACCCTGCTGGGCACCGACTTCGCCCCCGCGCGCTGGCGCCATGTGGCGTTTTTCAACGAAACCGATTCGCGCATTGAAATGCATTTGCAGTCGGCGGGCACGCAAACTGTGCGCTGGTCTGGCGGCGAGCGCACCTTTGCCGACGGCGAGCAGATGCACACCGAAAACTCCTACAAATGGCAGCCCGCAGACTTCGACGCGCTGCTGCGCGAGGCGGGTTTTGGCCCATCGACCCAATGGACCGACGAGAAGGACTGGTTCAGTGTGTTTTGGGCACCTGTGTAAACGCGTCAATTCGTTCCCCCTGATCCCGCTTGACGCCTTCCCCCTCTGGGGGAAGGTTGGGATGGGGGCGAACGTGAGAAACCGCAGCCGACAGCGAAAAGCCGGGTCAAGAGCCCACACCCCAGCCCTCCCCCAGAGGGGGAGGGAGCACTACCACTTAAACCACCACGCTCCTGAACCCCGCCACGGTATCGTTGCGCTCGGGCGTGAAGTAGTTGCGGTATTTCGGGTGGCGCATGCGAGCCACCGTCGCGGGGCTGGCGCCTTTGAGCACCGGGCGCCCGTCGAACCACGGTGCCGAATAGTCCAGGTAAGGGTGTGGCGTGAAGCCGGGGAAGGGTGCAAAGGCGCTGGCCGTCCATTCCCACACAGCGCCCCAGGCAAAGCCGGGCAGCGTGTGCGCGGCCACTTCCCATTCGGCTTCGGTGGGCAGGCGCCGCCCCGCCCATTGGCACCAGGCCTGGGCTTCAAAAGCACTGAGGTGGCAGGCGGTGGCGCTCAGGTCCAGCGGCTGCCACTGGCCGTGGTGCAGCTGTTCCCAGCCTTGGTCGGTGCGCCGCAGGTAGCGCGGCACGCCAGCGCCCGTGCGGCTGCGCCAGGCCCAGCCGGCTTCGCTCCAAAAAGTGCGTTGTGCCGCGCTGCCGCTTTCAACAAACGGCAGGTACTGCGCCCAGGTCACCGCACGCGCGTCGATCTCAAACGCGTCCACCGCCACCGGGTGGGCGCCCAGCTCGTTGTCAAACGCAAAGCCTGGGCCGCTGCGGCCCAGTTGCCAGGTGGTGGCGGGCACGGCCATGGTGTGCAGTGCTGGGGTGTTGGCTGTTCCGGCGCTGGCCACGCCTGCGCCAAGGCCCGGGTCAAAACCCAGGTTTTGCGCCATGTACACCGCCGCTTCGGCGTGCATGTCTTCATGAAACAGCGCCAGGCGAAAGAAATACAGGCCGGTGTCGGTTTCTTCCGCATCCTCCAGCAGCGCCAGCGTGTGTTGCAGGCTCTCGGTCAGGTCGGTGCGCAGGTCGTTGGCGCAGGGCAGGTTCAAGGCCCAGCGCAGGTCGTGGGCTACTGTGCTGGAATTGAACAGGCTGTCCACGTCAAGCCCGCGCAGCGCTTGCCGGGCCGGGTGGCGCGCTGCGTGGGGGTTGGCTTGCAGGCCAAGCTGGCGCTCGGGGTTGCGGGCCAACCACCAGTCGGCAAACCAGCCCACATGGCCCAGTTCCCACAACGGCAGGTTCAGCTCGGGGGTGCAGGGCACGCGCAAGCCGGCGCCCAGCGCAGCTTCGTAGGCGTCAAACAGCGCCAGCGTGCGCGCCCGGGCGTCGGTGAGCGCCAGGGCCAGCGCAGCCTTGCCCGCGCAGCGGGCTTGTTCGGCTTCCCCGGTGGGTTCGAACACAATGTCAGACACTCGCTGCTCCCATGAAAAAACCTTCACTCTGTATCGTCACGCCGGCTCTGGCCGACGCCAACAACGGCAACTGGCAAACCGCCCGCCGTTGGGCGCACATGCTGGCGGGCCATTATCGGGTTCGGTTGGTCAAACAGTGGCCCGACGCGGATGAACACGGCGACACCGATGTGCTGCTGGCCCTGCACGCGCGCCGCTCGGCCGCTTCGGTGGCCGCCTGGGCAAAGGCCTACCCGGCCAAACCGCTGGTGCTGGCGCTCACCGGCACCGACCTTTACCGCGACATTGCCACCGATGCCAGTGCCCAGCAGTCGTTGGCGCTGGCGCACCGCCTCGTTGTGCTGCAAGAGCAGGGCCCGCAAGAACTGCCCGAAGCGCTGCGCAGCAAGTGCCGCGTGGTGTTTCAGTCCAGCACCGCGCGCCAGACACTGCCCAAAACCCACGCCCACGTGCGCGCGGTGATGGTGGGCCACCTGCGGGAAGAAAAATCGCCGCAAACCCTGTTTGAAGCGGCGCGCCTGATTCAGCCCGACGAGGCGATTTACCTGGACCATGTGGGCCATGCACTGGACCCGGCCCTGGGCGATGCTGCACGTCAGACCCAGCGCGACTGCCCACACTACCGCTGGCTCGGCGGGCAGCCGCACGCCGCCACACGCGGGCGCATCCAGCGCGCGCACCTGCTGGTGCACCCCAGTCGCATGGAAGGCGGCGCCCACGTCATCATGGAAGCGGTGTTGTCTGGCACGCCGGTGCTGGCTTCGCGGGTGCCGGGCAATGTGGGCATGCTGGGCAGCGGCTACGCGGGCTACTTTGCGCCCGGCGACGCTGGCGCGCTGGTGGCCCTGTTGCGCCGCTGCCGCAGCGAGCTGGCTCAAGGCGGCGGCGCGCTGGCATCGCTGCAGGCCCAATGCGCCGCCCGGGCACCGCTGTTTTCACCCCAGGCCGAGCGGGCAGCGCTGCTGGCGGTGCTGGCCGAGCTTGTTTGATTGTTCAATCCACATTCGCTGTCCAGATCGGGTCTATCCATGCACACACCACACATCCTGGCCTTTGACATTTTTGGCACCGTGGTCGACTGGCACGGCAGCATCCAACGCGAGGTGCAGGCGCTGTACCCGGCGGTGGACGCTGACGCCTTCGCGCTCGCCTGGCGTGCGGGCTACCAGCCGGCCATGGCGCGGGTGCGCTCGGGTGAGCTGGGCTGGACGCGCATTGATGAGTTGCACCGGCTCATCCTGGACGGTCTGTTGCCTCGCTTTGGCCTGGACCACCTGGGCGAGGCCGAGCGCCAGCACCTCAACCGCGTTTGGCACCGCCTGGACCCCTGGCCCGACACGGTGCAAGGGCTGACGCGGCTCAAGACCCGCTTCACCCTCTGCACCCTGTCCAACGGCAACATTGGGTTGCTGACGAACATGGCCAAACGCGCCGGGCTGCCGTGGGACTGCATCTTGTCGGCCGAGGTGTTTCGCGCCTACAAGCCCGACCCGCGCACCTACCTGGGTGTGGCCCACACCTTTGACGTGGCGCCCGCCGACGTGATGCTGGTGGCTGCCCACCAGGATGACCTGGCTGCCGCTCGCGCCTGCGGCCTGGGCACGGCCTACATTGAGCGCCCGCTCGAATTCGGCGCTGCGCAGCCCAAAGACGTGTCGCCCGACCCGAGCAACACACTGCATGCCCGCAACTTGACCGACCTGGCCACTGTGCTCGGCTGCTGAGCCGGGCCGGGCGGCTGTGCGGGAAAGCGATCGGATCGATAAATCATTGTTCGCTTATATTTAGCGCTCCGTGGCGCTGTCCGTGCCACCTGCATGGAGCCCTGAACATGAACCGTTTTCTTCAAACCGCCCTGGCTGCCGCCGTGCTGGCCGCCGCACCGCTGGCACACGCCGACAACAAGGCCCTTGCCGTGGACGAGATGGAGGCCTACCTGGAGTTTGTGGATTACGGCGGCGGCGTGATTTTTGCCGAGCAAATTCCGGCCGACGAGTGGAAAAAAATGATCGTCATCGACGCCCGCGATGCCGGCCAGTTTGCCAAGGGCCACATTCCGGGCGCCATCAACATGGACTGGCGCCAGGTGCTGGCCAAGCGCAACACCATTCCCAAAGACAAGCCGGTGCTGATTTATTGCAACACCGGCTCGCTGTCGGCCCAGGCCGGTTTTGCCCTGCGCGTGGCGGGTTGGGACAACCTGCGTATCTTGCAAGGCGGCATGGAAGAGTGGAAGGCCAAGGGCGGGTTTGAGGCTGCGGCCAAGGCCACCGCACCCGCCAAACATTGAACCCAGCCAGCGCTCGCCGCCGTTACCGCACCGTGACGCTGGTGTTCACGGCCGCCGTGAGCGTTTGGCCGGGGTTCAGGTTGTCCAGCAGTTCCAGTTTCAGGTCGTAGTTGCCCACGGGCGGCGAGAGCCAGGTTTCGGTCTGCCCCTGGTTGAAATTCATCACCGCGGGGGTGCCGCCACTGCGGGGTATGACGGTCAGGCGAAAGTGGCCGGTGTCCTTTTCCTGTTGCGACTGGTGCGCCACGTTCAGCGCCGAAGCATGAAACTGCACACGGAAGGGCCGCCGAACCTCAGCGCCCCCATTGACCGCCACGCTGATGCCTTTGACCGCGAGAAGCTTCGGGTCGGTGGCGTTCTTTTTCGTGACGGTGATGCTGGCCGGTTTGCTGTAAACGAAGTGGGGCAGGTGGTTTTGATCGGCCAGCAGCATGCGCAGGGTGTAGGTGCCGGGGGCCAGGTTCAACACCGTTTCCATCTGGCCTTTGCCAAAGTGGATGTATTGCTCGTTGAAGGGCAGCGCTTGCTTGAAATTCAGGGGCAGGTCGCGGTTGATCAGCAGGTGGTGGTGACCGCTTTTGGTCCGTGCCGAGCTGCTGATGGGCGCCAGCCCCCAGCCACCCGAGAGTCCAAACTTCAGCAGATACGGTGTCTCGATCTTGTCGCCATCTTGCAGGTTGGTGAAATAGGCCTCGGCTTCCAGGCGGGGTGTCGGAACCTCCCACGGGTGCGGCTGTGGGGCGGGCGCGCCCGGTGTTTGCGTGTGGGCCGGTAGCGAAAAAACGGCAGCCAAAAGAAGCAAGGGAAGCTTGCGCGTGGACGGTGTGGTGGGCATGTCGGGGTGGTCGGTCGGTGGAATGTCGGTCCATACGAACCGCCTTGAGATGCGAGGGAATTTTATGGGCTGTCGCCCATGTGGGCCGCCGGGTGCCCCAGCCCGCCAGCGGCATGGGGCTGCTGACAACCAAACGGTTGCCTGGCGTCAGGGCGCCACAGCCAGCCAGCGCAGACCGGCCACCCAGCCGGTGCTGCGGCTGGCGGTGTTGTCGCTGTCCGCGCCGATCAGCACCGTGCGCACGCGGGGCGCGCTGGCGTTGGCGGGCAGTTCGTCGGCAAACAGCGTGGCGAAGTCTTGGGCCACGTCGCGGGTTTCGGTGACCCACTGGCCCAGGGCGGCGCCCTGGCCTTGCAGGCTGATGAAGCGCACGCGCCGCGTGTAGGGGTTGGCGCCCTGCAGGCCCGCCGGCGCAGCGCTGTCCCACACGTAGCACAGCGTGGCCGCTGGCAGGGCCTCGCCGCTCACGCTGCGGGCCAGGCGCAGCACGGTGCGCTCGACAAAGGGCACGCGCTCCAGCGGGTGGTCAAACATCACGCAGACCTTGAGCGCCGCGTCGTCGCCGGCCTTGGTCAGCAGGTCGGGTGGAGCTTTGCCGCCGCTGAGCGGCTGGTCCAGCCGCCAGCGCCACTGCAGTTGGGCTGGCAGCGCGTCTTTGGGGTCGTGCACCAGCGTGCCGTACGACGACGCGGTGCTCACCTTCAGGGCCGCCTGGCCGTCTACGGTGCCCGCTTCGAAGCGCGTGGCCGGCAGGTCGGCGTGTTTCTTGGGAAAGCCCACAAAACGCCAGGCCGGGTTGAGCGCACCGTCGGCTTTCAGCAGGGGCGGCAATGCCTGGGCGGCCGCAGCCAAGGGCCACAGCGCACACAACGCCAGCAGCGTGCGTGTGCTCATCGCCCAGCGTCGTTGAGCGACCAGTCGTAGTCGAGAAAGCCCACGCGCAGGGTCTTCGCTTTCAGCGCGGCCCGCTCGGCAGGTTGGTCGCTCAGCAGCTCGGCGTAGGCGGCAAACACATCTTCCACCTGCTTGAAGCCACCGTGGCCTTGTTCAAAATCTTCCTTGAACCACTTGAAGATCTGGCTCACCGCCACCTGGTTGCCCTGCACCCGGTTGCGCGTGCGGTCGGCCATGAAACGGCGCATGCCGTCTTCCAGTTGCGCGTCCAGCTTGTCGGCGGTGAAGGCTTCGTCTCGCAGCGCCGGGCAGCCGATGCTGGCGCAGTTGACCGCGGCGTGGATGCGCGGCTCGTTGTAGCGTGGGCGCAGCTGCTCGTGTTCGATCCAATCCAGGTGGCGTTCTTCACCCAGCAGGGTGAAAAATTTCTTTTTCCAGGCCGACTGCACAAACGAACCCAACTCCTTGATGGACTTGAGATCCGGGTATTTCGTCAGGATCAGCTCAACCGTGAAGGCGTTGTAGGCGTTGATCAAAAAAGCCATCTGCTGTGGCCGGCTCCAGCCTTCAAAGCGGGCTTTGGGCACGGCGCTCATGGCGTCCAGCACGGCTTTGAGTGCGGCGCGGTCGGCGGCAAAGCCTTTGTAGTGGGCGCGCGACTGTTTGCCGTCGGACAACCAGCGCACGTGTTTTTTCAGCAGGGCGTTCCAGGCGGCGTGGCTGTGGTCAAAACCGGCTTGGGCTTGCGCCGCGAGCGGCACGGTCAGTGCAGCAGCGAGCAGGGTGATGAAGTGGCGGCGTGGGTGCATGGGGTGTGGACTCCGTGGGTGCGGTCGGGTTCAACCGCGCTTCCAGTCGTGGAACTTCTTCACCCAGGCCAGCAGCTGGTGCGGCTGGTGGGCGCGCTTCCACTCACCGGCCGCGTACTTGTTGGCCTCGGCCAGCGTGGGGTAGGTGTGGATGGTGCCCAGGATCTTGTTCAGGCCCAGCCCGTGTTTCATGGCCAGCACGTACTCGGCCAGCAGGTCGCCCGCGTGGGTGCCTACGATGGTGACGCCCAAAATGGTGTCTTTGCCCGGCACGGTGAGCACCTTGACAAAGCCGTGGGCCTCGCTGTCGGCGATCGCGCGGTCCAGGTCGTCGATGCCGTACTTCGTGACCTCGTAGGGAATGTTCTTTTCTTTCGCTTCCTGCTCGTTCAGGCCCACGCGCGCCACCTCGGGGTCGATGAAGGTCGCCCAGGGAATGACCGAGTAGTCGGCCTTGAACTTCTTGAAGTCGCCGAACAGCGCGTTCACCGCTGCGTACCAGGCCTGGTGCGCGGCCACGTGGGTGAACTGATACGGCCCGGCCACGTCGCCCGCGGCGTAGATGTTGGGGTAAATCGTTTGCAGGTATTCGTTGGTCTCGACCGTGCGGTTGGTCGGGATGCCCAGGTCTTCCAGCCCGTAGCCTGTCAGTCGCGCGACGCGGCCCACCGCGCAGAGCAACTGGTCGAAGGCGATGCGCTTCTCGGCGCCGCCATGTTCCACCACCAGCGTCTTTTCGCCGTCGATGATTTCGCAGCGCAGCGCCTTGTGCCCGGTGAGCACCGCCACACCATCGGCTTCCAGCGAGGCCTTGGCCAGCGCAGAAACTTCTTCGTCTTCCCGCACCATGATGCGTGCGCCCATCTCCACCTGCGTGACCTGCGAGCCCAGGCGCGCAAAGCTCTGCGCCAGTTCCGAACCGATGGGCCCACCGCCGAGCACCACCAGGCGCTTGGGCACTTCATCCAGCTTGGCGAACTCGTCCCACAGGGTGTCGCTGGTCACGTAGCCGACGTCGTTGAGTCCCGGCAGTGGCGGCACGAAGGGGCGAGCACCGGCGGCGATGACGATGCTGCGCGCGGTCAGGCGCTGGGTTCCACCACCGTTCAGCGCGATCTCCACCGTCCACGGGTTCACCAGCTTGGCGTAGCCCTGCAGCACCTCGACGCCGAGGCCCGTGTAGCGCTCCACGCTGTCGTGCGGCTCGATGGCAGCGATCACGTCGTGGATGCGCTGCATCACCGCCTTGAAGCTGAAGGTGGGCGCGGTGTTGTTCAGGCCGTAGTTCGCGCCGTGGCGCATCTGGTGCGCGAGCTTGGCGCTTTTGATCAGCGCCTTGCTCGGCACGCAGCCGTAGTTCAGGCAGTCGCCGCCCATCTTGTGCGCTTCGATCAGCGTCACCTTGGCCTTGACGGCCGCCGCGATGTAGGCCGACACCAGACCACCCGCGCCCGCGCCGATCACGATCAGGTTGCGGTCGAAGGTCTTGGGTCGCACGCTCGCCCATTGGGCATAGACCTTGCGTTTCTGCACCGCCTCCACCACCTTGCGCGCGATCAGCGGGAACAGCCCCAGCAGCACAAAACTGCCCAGCAGCGTGGGGCTCAAAATACCTTGCAACGAGTCGAGCTTGCCCAGCTGCGTGCCCGCGTTCACATACACCGCCGTGCCGGCCAGCATGCCCAGCTGGCTCACCCAGTAGTACGTCCGGGTCTTCATGCTGGTCAGGCCCATCAGCAAATTGATGACGAAAAACGGCACCACCGGAATCAGCCGCAGCGTGAACAGGTAAAAAGCGCCGTCTTTCTGGATGCCCTTGTTCACATCGGCCAGGCGCTGGCCAAAGCGGCTTTGCACCGAGTCGCGCAGCAAAAATCGGGCGGTCAAAAAAGCCAGCGTGGCGCCGATACTGGACGCAAACGACACCAGCAGCAAACCCCAGCCCAGGCCAAAAATGGCACCGCCCGCCAGTGTGACGATGACCGCGCCGGGCAACGACAGCGCGGTGACCGCCACGTAGACCAGAAAGAAGCCCAGCGCCAGTTGCACCGGCTGCTGTTCGCGCAACGCAGCCAAGCTGGCCTGACTTTCTTTCAAAAACGCCAAGCTGAAATAGCGGTCCAGCCCCAAGGCAAAAAAGGCCACGATGCCCAGCAGCACCGCGATGAGGAGTAAGACTTTGCGGAGATTCAAGACTGTTCCTTGTAGGTTCTGTTGCGTGTGAGTCGCAGCAGGCCGACCATTCTTACACTCGGACCCTGCCGACACACCGCGCCCAGCCCATGAACCCCACGGATTCCAAACACAACGCGCTCGCCCCTTCGCCGCCCAACCGGACGCAACCTCTGTGCAGCGCCCTGCGCGCCGCCCTGGCCGACGCACACCACCTGGGCGCCCAGAAGCCACTGGAGCCCCTGCCCGACAAAGGCCTGGCGCACGACCATGTGCGCCTGGTGGGCACCGGGCTGCTGGCGCGCATCCCCAAACAAAGCCAGATGGGGCTGGATGCGGCCCACAACCTGACCTACCAGCGCGCCTGTTTCGAGCGCGCCGCCGCCGGCGGCCACACGCCCGCGCTGCACGGCTGGCTGGCGCCCAGCGCCCACCTGCCACGCGGTGCCTTGCTGGTGGAGGAAGTGGTGGGCCGGCCTGCGCGCCTGCCCCACGACCTGCCCGCCATCGCGCGCAGCCTGGCGGCGTTGCACAGGCTGGCACTGCCCAGCCCTGCCGCCGGGGCGCCGTTGCTGTGGCCGCACGACCCGCTGCAAGCGCTGTGCGACGAGATTGAAGCCCAGGCCAGCCACCTACCGGCCGCCCGTGTGGCGCCGGTTGTGGCGCAGGCGGTGGCGCATCAGCTGCAGCAGCTCAAGGCCTTGTGCACCGCAGCGCCCCGCCCACCGCGCAGCCTGATCGCGTTTGACGCGCACCCGGGCAACTTCATCGTGCGTGCCGACGGTCGCGCCATGCTGGTGGACCTGGAGAAATGCCGCTACAGCCACCCCGGGCTCGACCTGGCCCACGCCACGCTCTACACCTCGACCACCTGGGACGTGGACACCCACGCCGTGCTCAGCGTGGACGCCGTGGCCGGCTTCTACTGCGACTGGGCCGCTGCCGCCGGGCCGGCTGCCGAAGCAGCCGCCGCCTGGCATGTGCCCTTGCGCAGCGCCATGGCACTGTGGTCGCTCACCTGGTGCGCCAAGTGGCGCGTGCTGGAGGGGGCTGCCGCCCAGCCCGGTGGCGACGGCGAAGACTGGTCGGCCCAGCGCAGCCAGGCCGAGCTGGTGCGCCATGTGCGCGAGCGGGTGGACCACTACCTCAGCCCCGGCGTGGTGGAGCGCTTGCTGCACGAACTGCACGCCTTGAACGACGCCCTGCGCCCATGAAGCTGGCGGTGGTGGTACCTGTGTTGAACGAAGGCGCGGCCCTGCAACCGCGGCTGCAGGCGCTGGCACCGCTGCGCGCACGTGGGGCCTGGGTGGTGCTGGTGGACGGCGGCAGCACCGACGGCACCTGTGCCACCGCACAGCCGTGGTGCGATACCGTGCTGGTGGCGCCGCGTGGACGCGCTTCGCAAATGAACGCCGGGGCTTTGGCAGCGGCGAGGGCCGGGGCCGATGTGTTGCTGTTTCTGCACGCCGACACCCAGTTGCCGCCCGACGCCGACCGGCTGATTGAAACCGCGCTGAGCGGTGGCGCTGCGTGGGGGCGGTTTGACGTGCGCATCGACGGCGTGCACCCCTTGCTGCCCATGGTGGCCGCGTTCATGAACCTGCGCTCGCGCCTTAGTGGTATCGCCACCGGCGATCAGGCCGTGTTTGTGCGCCGCCGCGTGTTTGAAGCGCTCGGCAGCTTTGCGCCCCTGCCGCTCATGGAAGACATTGACCTCAGCGCCCGGCTCAAGCGCTGTTCACCGCCGGCCTGCGTGCCGCAGCGCGTCACCACCGCCGGGCGGCGCTGGGACCAGCACGGCCTGTGGCGCACCATGGTTTTGATGTGGCGCCTGCGCGCCGCTTATGCCGCCGGGGCCGATCCGCACGCCCTGGCCTTGCGCTACGGCTACACGCCGCGCGCCCCGGCTGGCGTGGCCGTGGTGGCCAAGGCACCGGTGCCCGGCCTGGCCAAAACGCGGCTGATGCCGGTGTTGGGTGCCGCCGGTGCCGCCCGCGCGCAGCGCGGTTTTGCCCTGCAAACCCTGGCCACCGTGCGCTCGGCCAGCACGGGGCCGCTCACGCTGTGGTGCGCGCCCGATACCCGGCACCGCTTCTTTCGCGCCCTGCGCCTGCGCCACGGCGTGGTGTGTCAACCGCAGCCCCCGGGCGACCTGGGCCAGCGCATGGCGGCGGCCATGGCCGCGCACTTTGCCGCCCAGCCCCACATGCCCTGGCTGGTGGTGGGCACCGACTGCCCGGCGCTCACCCCCGCCCACCTGCAGCAGGCCGCCGATGCCCTGCAAACACACGACGCCGTGCTGATACCGGCCGAAGACGGCGGTTACGTGCTGCTGGGCCTGCGGCGCCCGCTGGCCCGCGTGTTTGAACGCATCGACTGGAGCACCGAACGGGTGTTGGCGCAAACCCTGGAGCGTCTGCATGAAGCAGGTGCCAGCTGCATGGAGTTGCCCGCCCTGTGGGATGTGGACGAGCCTGCCGACTGGCAGCGCTGGGTCCGGGCGGTATCCAGACATTGACCGTGGTCAACGTCTGCGCCTGTTGGCTGAACCATGGGTTGCCGGCGCGTCTGACTGGGGTATGGTTTTCATATCCCATGAGAGGTTCACGCAACCATGTCCCTGCCACCACCACCGAGCCGCACCGAAACCCCATCAGCACCCGCCGTGCCCTGGCATGCCCGCGAAACCGAGCAGGCGCTGGCTGCGCTGCACGCCTCGCTTGCGGGCCTGAGCAGCCGAGAGGCCGCCGAGCGCCTGCAACAACACGGCCCCAACCGGCTGGAGATGGTGGAGGGCCCCGGCCTGTGGCGGCGGGTGCTGGCGCAGTTCAACAACCTGCTGATCATGGTGCTGCTGGCTGCGGTGGTTGTTACCGCGCTCATTGGCCACACGCTGGATGCTGGCGTGATCCTGGCGGTGGTGTTGTTCAACGTGCTCATTGGGGTGTTGCAAGAGGGCAAGGCTGAAAAAGCGCTGCAAGCCATACGCCACCTGCTGGCCCCGCATGCCATGGTGTTGCGCGACGGCCGCCTGCAGGACATCGACGCCGCCGACCTGGTGCCGGGCGATGTGGTGCAGGTCGCTTCGGGCGACAGCCTGCCAGCCGACCTGCGCTGGCTGCAGCTCAACAACCTGCGGGTCGATGAGTCGGCCCTGACCGGCGAATCGATGCCGGTGGAAAAGACGCTGGCCCCGGTGGAGCCAGACGCTGCGCTGGGCGACCGCCTGTGCATGGGCTACGCTGGCACCCTGGTGACGCAGGGCCAGGCGCGGGGTGTGGTGGTGGCCACCGCTGGTGCCACCGAAATGGGGCGCATTGGCCACCTGCTGGAGTCGGTGGAGCAGGTGACCACGCCGCTGGTGCGCAACATGGCCCAGCTGGCGCGCTGGATCACGCTCGCCGTGGTGGCCGCTGCTGCCGCGCTGTTTGCCTTTGGCACGCTGGTGCGTGGCATGCCGGCGGCCGAGATGTTCATGACCGCTGTGGGCCTGGCGGTGGCGGCCATCCCCGAAGGTTTGCCGGCCATCATGTCCATCACACTGGCCATTGGCGTGCAGCGCATGGCCGCCCGCCATGCGGTGATCCGCCGCCTGCCCGCGGTTGAAACCCTGGGGTCGGTCACGGTCATCTGTTCCGACAAAACCGGCACGCTGACCCGCAACGAGATGACGGTGCAGCAGGTGGTGCTGGCCGACCGCGTGGTCGACGTGGAGGGCGCCGGCTACGCGCCCGAGGGCAAGCTGTGTTGCCATGGCCATCAGCTGCAACCGGCCGAACTGTTTCGCGAAGCGCCGGCACTGCTGGCATTGGCCGAGGCCGCAGCGCTGTGCAACGACGCCAGCCTGCACCTGGAGGGCGGCCAGTGGCAGCTGGTGGGCGACCCGACCGAAGGCGCGCTGCTGACCTTGGCCATGAAGGCCGGCCTTGACCCGCAAGAATTGGCCCGCGAGCGCCCGCGCACTGGGGGCATTCCGTTTGAATCGGAGCACCGCTACATGGCCACGGCCCATGCCACCGAAACAGACCTGCCGGCGGGCCACGAGCTGCTGCTCAAGGGCGCGCCTGAGCGGGTGCTGGGCATGTGCAGCCACCAGCTGGCCGGCGATGGACGCGCCGCACCCATCGACGAAGTGCATTGGCAGCAGGCGATCGATCAGCAAGCCCGCGCTGGGCGCCGAGTGCTGGCGCTGGCGCGCGGGCATGTGAACACCGCCACGGCGCTGGACAGCCGCAGCGGCGTCGAGGGACTGACGCTGCTGGGTCTGGTGGCCATCATCGACCCGCCGCGCCAGGAGTCCATCGAGGCGGTGGCCCAGTGCCGGGCGGCCGGCATTCGCGTGAAGATGATCACCGGCGACCACGGCGTCACCGCCAGTGCCATTGCCACGCAGCTGGGCATGGGCGAGCACCTGCGCGCAGTGACCGGCCCCGACATCGAGGCTATGGACGACGCGGCCTTGCAGCAGGTGGTGCAGGACGCCGATGTGTTTGCCCGCGCCAGCCCCGAACACAAGCTGCGCCTGGTGCAGGCTTTGCAGGCGCGCGGCGAGGTGGTGGCCATGACGGGCGACGGCGTGAATGACGCACCGGCGCTCAAGCAGGCCGACGTGGGCGTGGCCATGGGCCGTAAAGGCACCGAAGCGGCCAAACAGGCCGGTGCCATCGTGCTGGCCGACGACAACTTTGCGTCCATTGCCCACGCGGTGGAAGAGGGCCGCACGGTCTACGACAACCTGCGCAAGACCATCACCTTTCTGCTGCCCATCAACGGTGGCGAGTCCATGTCGCTGCTGGCGGCTGTGCTGCTGGGCCTGGCCTTGCCCATCATGCCGGTGCAAATCTTGTGGGTGAACATGGTCAGCTCGGTGGCGCTGGGCATGGTGCTGGCGTTTGAGCCCACCGAGCCCGATGTGATGAAACGTGCCCCGCGCCCACCCGGCGAGGCCATGCTCAGTCCGTTCGTGATCTGGCGCATTGTGTTGGTGTCCACACTGTTCACGCTGGGTATTTTCGGCATGTTTCAGTGGTCTTTGTCCACGGGGGCGCCGCTGGAAGAAGCGCGCACCATGGCCGTCAACACCCTGGTGGCGATGGAGGTTTTTTACCTGTTCAGCGTGCGCTATCTCAAGGCGCCCTCGTTCACCGGGGCGGGGGTGCAGGGCACACCGCGGGTGCTGCTGGCGGTGGGTGTGGTGGTGCTGCTGCAGGCTTTGTTCACCTATGCGCCTTTCATGCAGAGCTGGTTCAATACCCGGGCGCTTCACCCCGCCGATGTGCTGCTGTGCGCGCTGGCGGGCCTGGCGGTGCTGGTGCTGCTGGAGCTGGAAAAGTGGGTGCTGCGGCGTAGCGCCCGGCGCATGGCTTGATCGGGCGCCAGGCGCCGGTATAGTCCAGCCCTTTCATCCTCGTATGTGTTCGGCGCCGTGGCCCTTTGGGGCGGCGCCTTTTTTCTTTTGTGTCTTCGTGATCTCCCCCAGCTTCCTGAAAGCGCGCACCGAGCTGCGCGCCATTGCCCTCATCGCCTTGCCTGTCATCACCGCGCAGCTGCTGCAGATGGGTATGGGCGTGGCCGACACGGTGATGGCTGGGCGCATCAGCCCGCTGGCCCTGGCGGCGGTGGCGATGGGCTCGGCCATGTGGTTTTTCACCTTCATCGCTGGCCTGGGCCTGATGCTGGCGCTCACGCCCATCATGGCCCACCACGTGGGGGCCAACCGCCACCACCTGATCGGTGACGAATGGCGACAAGGCCTCTGGCTGGCGCTGGGGCTGTCGCTGGTGCAAATCGCCACACTGTTCGCTCTGGCCCTGCTCATGCCGCACCTGGGCATATCGCCCGAGATCGTGAGCGAGACGCGCCGCTACCTGCTGTGGGTGGGCTGGAGCCTGCCGTTCACCTGCCTCTACCTGGTGCCGCGTTTTCTCAACGAGTCCATGGGCCACACCATGCCCATGCTGTGGACCCAGCTCCTGATGCTGCCGCTCAACGTGCTGGGCAACTACGTGTTCATGTACGGCCATTTCGGCTGGCCCGCCATGGGCGGTGCCGGCGCGGCGCTGTCCACCGGCATCGCCCAGACCCTCGGCTGCCTGGCACTGTTTACCTACACCCTGCGCGCACCGCGCTACGCCGCGCACCGGCTGCGCCAGACCTGGACCCGGCCCGACTGGGCACACATCGGCCGCATCGTGCGCCTGGGCCTGCCCATTTCCATTGGCATGGCCATGGAGTCCGGCATGTTCACCGCCACCGCGCTGCTCATGGGGCGCTTTGGCGTCGACGCGGTGGCGGGCCACCAGATCGCCATCAACATCGCTTCCATCGCTTTCATGGTTCCACTGGGTATATCCATTGCGCTCACGGTGCGGGTGGGCCAGGCGCTGGGCGCGGGCGACCCGCTGGCGGCGCGCTACCGGGGCCGCCTGGGCATTGCGCTGTGCACCGGCTTCATGGCTGTGTCTGCCGGGGTGCTCTGGAGCGCCAATGAATTCCTGGCCGGCCTCTACACGGCGAACGCGCAGGTGGTGGCGGTGGCAGCGCAGTTTCTGGTGTTCGCGGCCGTGTTCCAGCTGGTCGATGGCCTGCAGGTGGGTGCCATGGGCGTGCTGCGCGGCTACAAAGACACGAAAATGCCGATGCTCGTCACCGTGTTTTGTTACTGGGTGATTGGCATGGGCCTGAGCCTGGGCCTGGGCGTTTTCGGCCCCTTGGGCCCGGTCGGCCTGTGGGTGGGTTTGGTGGGCGGGCTGGCGGTGGCGGCCGTGGTGCTCACCGCGCGCTTCTGGCGGTTGACCCGGGATGTGTCGCACGGACAGTCATCGCTGTCCTGACCCCGCTTGCGCCCGCGCGCCGCGTGCTCAGTGTCACGCTCACACCGTCAACCAAACCGCTGCCATCCCCACACGATGCGCATGGCGATGGTGACGCCGCACAGCACCGCAAAGCCATAGGCGATGTAGGGGAACCACTGCGGCCACAGGCACATGGCGGTGAAGGCGAGGATGGTTTCGGTGGCTTCCGTGAGGCCGCCCAGAAAGTAGAAGCTTTTGTCGGGAAACGCCAGCGACTGCAGCTTGCGTTTTTCGGCCACGGCGGCAAACGCTAGAAAGCTGCTGCCGGTGCCGATGAAGGCCGCCAGCAGCACGGCCGCAGGCAGGGCATTCTGGGCCGGCTCGGCGATGGCGAAAGCGAGCGGAATGGATGCGTAAAACAAAAAGTCGAGCGTGATGTCCAGGAACCCGCCTCGGTCGGTGGGCTGGGTGGCGCGGGCCACGGCACCGTCCAGCCCGTCCATGAGGCGCGAAATCAGCAGCAACGCCAGGCCCACCCAGTCATGCTGCAAGGCAATGGCCGTGGCGGCGCCCATGCCCACAGCAAAGCCGGCGAGGCTGATCGCGTCGGCCCCCACGCCCAGGCGCACCAGCCCGCGCGCGGCGCGGGTCATGAGCGGCTTCAGCGCCCGTTGGATGGCTTTATCCAGCATGGGTTAGCGCGATCAGTTGATCGGGGGCGGCCACATCGGCAGCGTCGTGCGTGACCAGCACCGCCGGTATCTGCCGAGCGCGGATGTGCTCAAAAACAAAGGCGCGAAACTGGTCGCGCAGCGCGGCGTCGAGCTTGGAAAAAGGTTCGTCCAGCAGCAGGGCCCGCGGCTGGGCCAGCAAGGCGCGCATGAGCGCCACGCGGGCACGCTGCCCGCCCGACAAGGTGGCCGGGTCGCGTTCGCCATAGCCCTGTAGGCCTGCCTCAGCCAGCGCCTGCTGCACCTGGGCCAGGCGCTGCGCGCGCGGGCCGGGCGGCACGGCAAACAGCAGGTTTTCTGCCACCGTGAGGTGGGCAAACAGCAGCGGGTCCTGAAACAGCAGGCCCACGCCGCGTTGTGCGGTGGGGCGCTGGCTGATGTCTTCGCCGTTGAGCCGCACACTGGCTTGCGCGCGCAGCGCCTGCGTGCCTTCGGCCACGCTGCCCAGCGTGCCGGCAATGGCGGCCAGCACCGAGCTTTTGCCGCTGCCGCTGGGGCCCATGAGCGTGAGGACATGGCCGGGCTGCACGGTAAAGCGCAGGTCTTTCAACAGCACGCGCTGCGCGCTGCCCAGCTGGGTGATATGGACCTGTAGCGTCATGAACGGGTGACTTTAAAACGGCGGGGCGCGCCCAGCCAGGCGGCCAGGCCAAACGCCAGAACGGGCAATACAAATTGCAGCCCCGCGTAAGCGCTGGTGAGCGAGCGCTGCGCGCCGGCCGCCAGGGTGACAGCTTCGGTGGTGACGCTGCTGAAGCGCCCGGCCCCGATGTAGAGCGTGGGCAGGTACTGGGCCACGCTCACGGCAAAGCCCACGGCGGCGCTGGCCGCCAGTGCGCGGCGCAGCAGCGGCCACTTGATGCGCCACAAAAAATGCCAGGGGCCGTGGCCCAGGCTGGCGTTGAGCTGGGCGTAGCGCACATCAAAACCCAGGTAGGCCGGGCTGAGCGCCAGCAACACGTACGGCAGCACCATGGCGGTGTGCGCCAGCAACAGTCCGAGCCACTGGCCTTCCAGCCGCCACTGCAGTGCCAGGCTGTACAGGCCCACCACCCACAGCACGGCGGGCAGCACCAGCGGCAGGTAGAGCACAGGGCGCAGGGCGGTGTCCCAGCGGCGCGGGGCCAGTTCCAGCCAGGCCACGCTCCAGGCCAGCGCCAGCGCGGTAGACGCCAGCGCCAGCCCGAGCGTGGTGCTCACGGTGTCGCGGCTGTCCCACACGCGTGCCCAGGCCTGCCAGGTGACGGCTTCGGGCCACACCTGCGGGAACGGCCACACGCCTGCAACGCTGCCCACGGCCAGGGCCAGCAGCACGGCGCCGTAAAGCCCAGCCAGCAGCAGGTAGCTGGCGGGCAAACCGCCTGATGGGTCTTTGTGGGTGGCTTGTGAGCCAGTACCGCGCCGCCCGTTCAGCCGCTGGCCGCTGCGCAGGTGCAAGCTCTGCAGGCCCCGCCACACCAGCGCCGCCGCCAACAGGGCCAGCGCCAGGGCGCCGCCCGCGGCGGCACCTTGCGCGTTCACGGCCAGGTCGGCGTCTTGCAGCCACTGCCAGGCCAGCACGGCCAGAGTGGGCGGCGAGGCCGGGCCGATCACCAGCGCCATGTCCACCACCGTGAGGCCATAGGCCAGCACTGCCAGCAGTGGCCACCACAGGCGCGCGCTCAGCTGCGGCCACACCACGCGCCAAAACGCGCGCTGCGGGCTGTAGCCCAGCGTCTGGGCCAGCGCGTGTTCGTTGCGCCAGCGCTGGCGCACGTCGTCGCGCTGCAGCTGGGTGGCGGCGGTCCAGAGCAAAAACGGAACTTCTTTGGCGGTGAGCGCCGCGATCAGACCCAGCCCCCACGGGTCTTGCGTGGTCGGCCAGGGCGGGGGAAATTCAAAACCCGTGAGCCAGGGCGACAGCGCCCGCAGCACCCAGCCGCTGGGCGCCAGCAAAAACACCAGACCAATGGCCAACGCGGCGTGGGGCGTGGCCAGCATCACCGGCAAACCGCGCAGCAGCCGCCCCAGCGACTGGCGCACAAAGCCCTGCGCCAGCAACGCGGCCGCCAGCCACCATGCCAGCGCGGTGGAGGCCAGGCCGGTCCAGAGCGTCAGCGCCAGCGCGTGCAGCCAGTGGGGGTCTTGCCACAGCGCTTGCCAGGCAGCGGCGTCAAACAAACTGGCCAGCGCCAGCGCAGCCACGGCCAGCAACGGCCCGCCTGCGATCAGCAGCAGGGCGGTTGCCCAAAACAAGCGAGGTGGCGTCACAGGTACCTTTTGGCCCACTCCTTCTCCACCGGCTCCACCCAGGCCGCGTGCGGCTCGGGCAGCGTGGGGGCGGGCTTGGCCACCTGGCCCGGCAGCGGCTGGCTGGGGAACAAGGCCCGTTCGGCGGGGGGCAGTTTGGCCAGGTCAAGTACGGTGGGGTCGCCCCAGTGGCTGATGTCGGCCTTGCGCGCCTGAGCCTTGGCCGAAAGCAGGAAGTTGGCCACCACCTGGGCACCGGCGGCGGCTTTGGCGTTGTACGGAATGGCCACAAAGTGGGTGTTGCCAATGGTGCCTTTGGCGAACTGCCAGCTGACCACCGAGGCCGGCAGGCGCTTGGCCGCGATCTCGTTGGCCGGTTCGTTGGGGTTGAAGGTGAGCGCCAGCAGCAGTTCACCGTCGGCCATCATCTGGCGCACGGCAGCCGGGTTTTGCGGAAACTGCTTGCCGCCGCGCCACAGGTGCGGGTGCAGTGCGTCCAGAAACTGCCACAGCGGCGCGGTGACCTGGGCGAAGTCGGCCGCCAGAGGCGGTTTGGCCAACACGCGGACGTCGGCCACATGTTCCAGCAGCGCCTGCTTCACAAACGTGGTGCCGGTGAAGTCGGGCAGGCGCGGGTAGCTGATGCGCCCGGGCTGGCGCCGCGCCAGGGCCAGCAGCTCGGCCATGCTTTGCGGCGGCTGGGGCAGGCGCTTGCTGTCGGCAAACAGGGTGAACTGCGCCATGCCCCAGGGCGACTCTTGCCCGTCGGTGGGCACCGAAAAGTCGTTCAGGGTGGTGGGCTTGCCCACCGTGTCCACGTATTTGAAGTTGGGCAACGCTTCGGCCCAGGGGGCGAGCAGCAGGCTGTCGCGCTTCATGGCGGCAAAGTTCTCACCGTTGATCCACACCAGGTCCACGGTGCCGCCACCGGCCTGGCGGCCAGCGGCTTTTTCGGCCCGCACGCGCTTGACCACGTCGGCGGTGTCGGTGATCTTCACGTGCTCCAGCTGGATCCCGTAAGCGGCTTTCACCTCAGCCGCCACCCATTGCAGGTAGGCGTTGGTGGTTTCGCTGCCGGCCCAGGCATTGAAGTACACGGTTTGCCCCCGTGCGGCTTTTTCCAGGGTGGACCAGGCGGGGGTGGGGGATTGCGCCCAGGCGGGTGTCAAGGCCGCACCCGTGGCGCTGCCAGCGATCGTGAGCATTTCGCGGCGGGACAGGCTGAAGGTTGTCAAAGTGAGGTCTCCGAAAAAGGGTTGGCTGAGCTTAATTCATGGGCCGATGGGGCTCATGGGCTGGGTTTTTGGGCTGGACTGTGGGCGGTAGGCTGTGCACGCCTGTGACCAGCGCGTCCGCGACGGCGGCACTCAGCCAGGCAGAAAAGTCAAAGGCGGTGGTTGAATCGGCCACAGCGAAGGCGGCGTCCAGCGCCTGGGTCAGGTCGGCACCCGCCAGCAGCGTCTGCAACAGGGCCGATGCGCTGGGGTGAATGCCTTGCATGCGCGGACGGTGGCCCTGGCGCCACACGAGTGCGTGTTCGCCCTGGCCGTCGCGCAGGCGCTGGGCGGCCTCGTCCAGCCGGGGCGTTGCGTGCAGATGCGCCCCGATCAGGCTGGCCACCGGGAAGGCGCTGTACACCACAGCGGTGCCGGGCGCCAGGGTGAGCGCCAGGCCTTCGGGCGCTTCGTGTGCGAGGCGCGAGAAGCTGGCGGGGTCGGGTGCAATATCGGCGGCGCCAGCGGCTGCGTGCAGCGCCCATTCGGTGCGCGCCACATCGCTCAGGTACGGCACATCGGCCAGTTGCGCGTTGTGCTGCAAAAAGCCGGGCAGGGCGTCGCCCCACTGGGCCAGATCGCCCCGCTGCGGCGGATGCTGGTGCCACAGATCGCGCGCCAGCAGCGCGAAGTTGTCAGCGCCGATCAGTGCCGCCACCACGGGGTAGGCGCTGAGCAAAGCCCGCTCGGCCATGGCATGGCCATTGCCCCTGTAAGCGGCCAGACCGCGGGCAGCCTGGATGTGGCGCGTGTCCAGAAAGTCGGGTAGGTGCGCGGCCGCTTCGCGGGCCTGGGCACTGCCGGGCCTGGCCAGCAGCGCTTGCAGCAGCGCCTGCTGCTGAGCGCCCAATGCGTGCAGCGCCTGCGCGCTCATGCGGTGGCCGCCTGCAAAGCAGCAGCGTCCAGGCAGCGCTGGGCCGTGGAGCGGGCGCGCTCGGCTTCGTCCAGCAGCACCTGAAGCGCGGGCAGGTCGGTGTCCCACTCGATCAGCGTGGGCACGGCACCCAAGCGGCGAACGGCGTGCTGGTAGACCGACCACACGGCCTCATGGACGCGGCTGCCGTGGTCGTCAATGACAATATCGCCGCAGTGCACATGGCCCGCCAGGTGCATTTCGGCCACATGGCGCGGCTGCACCGCGTCGAGCCAGCGCCTGCAGTCGCCCAAGGGGTCTGTGGTCTCGCCGCGCAGTTGCGCGTTGAGCGCGTTCACATACACGTTGTTCACATCCACCAGCAGCTGGCAGCCCGTGCGCTGCGCGAGCGCATTCAGAAAGTCGGGTTCATCCATGTCGGCTTCTCGCCATCGCACATAGGCCGACAGGTTTTCCACCGCGATGGTGCGCCGCAAGCGGTCTTGCACCTGGTTCACGTTGGCACACAGGGCGTTGAGCGCCGCGTGGCTCATGGGCACGGGCAGCAGGTCGGCCGCGTGCTGGCCAGGGCCGCGCGCGAAGCTGGCGTGGTCGCTCACGCGCACCGGATCAATGGCTTTCGCCAGACGCGCCAGCTGGTCGAGGTGCCAGGGGTCGATGCCCGCAGCAGAGCCCAGCGACAGGCCCACGCCGTGCAGACTGACGGGGTAGTGCTCGCGGCCTTCGCGCAACACCGCGAGCGCAGCACCGCCGGGCGCGAAGAAGTTTTCGGAATGGACTTCAATGAAGTCCAGGGCGGGCTGCTGTTCCAGCAAGGCCGCGTAATGGGGGTGCCGCCAACCGATGCCCACCTGAGGCGCTGCGGCTGAAGTCCGATGAGCGGGTGCGGTCATGGTGGCGGGCTTTTTTTGATTCGAAGAGCGAAGGCGGTTCAGGACTTCATGGCCTTCTTGGCTTCGTCTGCCGACAGACCGCCCAGCGTCTTGCAGGTGCCAGCCGCCACGTACTTCCACTCGCCCTTGTCGTTGTCCACTTTGGACTGGCCGGCGCAGGAATGCGTGCCGGCGAGGTTGCCGCAGTCGTTTTGCCCGGCCTTGGCGACGCCGTAGCACTTCTCTTTGGCGGTTGTTTGTGCCAATGCTGGCGAAGACAGCAGGGCCAGCGACATCAGCGAAGCGGCGGCAGAGGTGATCAGGGTGCGTTGGTTCATTTCAGTGACTCCATGGAGGGGTTGAAACCACTGGCCTGCGGCGCAGCGCCTGGTGGTTGGGAGTGAGTCTGTCGGGGCGGGCGGTTCTTACAGAGCGGCATGCAAAAAAATGGTCGGTCTTTCAAAGAACGTCGGCAATGCGGTCCCAGGCCTCAACGGGTATGCGCCCTTGGTACGCCTCGACCAACTGGCCTCGTTTGTCGATCAGGCGGGCGCTGGGCAGCTGGAGTGGCCGACCCATGGTGTCACTGAAGTCGCTGCCGCCGGCCCACACAGAGGCAAACCGCTGAGGCGCCGGGGTGGTCTGGGCCACCAGGCGCTCGTAGTCCAGCCAGTCCTGTCGCTGGGCGTCCATGTTCACCCCCATCAAGGTGAACGGTTGGCTGCGCCAGCCCAACAGGTTCGCGCGCAGTTCTTTCATTTTGTCGCGGCACACCGGGCAACCCGTGGCCCAGTAAAACACCATCACCACGCGGCCTTGAAATGCCGCCAACTGCAGCGGTTGCCCCTCGGCCGTGGTGCCTTGCAGGGCTGGCAGGGCGGTGCCAGCCGGTGCCGTGAACTGTGCCGCCGAGGGCCCGGCAGCGCACAGCAAAGCGATAGACATGAACTGTCGGCGCTGGAGGCCTCCAAGAGCGGTATGCGGGTGCGTCATCGGGTATCTCCTTCAAGGACTAATACTTTTTGTCGCAGAGATCTTCGATTGCTTACACTCGCATCCGATTCCAAATCGTCCACATGCACAAAGATCAACCCGCCGAATTCGAGCATCAACTGGTCGCCCTGCGCAGCTACCTCATGCGCTTTGCGCGCCTGCAACTGCGCAACGAGGCCTGGGCGGAAGACGCCGTTTCCGAGACCTTGCTGGCTGCCCTGGCCAAGCCCTTGGCGTTCGAGGCGCGCTCGCAGCTCAAGACCTGGCTGGTGGGCATCCTCAAACACAAAATCATCGACTCCATGCGCCAGCGGCAGCGCGAGGTGGTGCTGGACAGTGGCTCAGACGATGACTGCACCGACCCGCTGGAGCACATGGCATTCAAGCGCGACGGCCACTTTGCCGAAAAACCCGCCGACTGGGGCAACCCGGAGCAAGACCTGAACAGCCGCCAGTTTTTTGTCATTCTGGAAGCGTGCACCGACAAGTTGCCGGCGGTGCAAGGCCGGCTGTTTCTCATGCGCGAGTGGCTGGAGCTGTCCAGCGAAGAAATCTGTAAGGAACTCGGTTTGACGCCGACCAACTTGTACGTTCAGTTGCACCGCGCCCGTCTGCGCTTGCGTGAATGTCTGGAACTCAACTGGTTTGCCGCACGATGAACGCCTGGCTCAGAAAACTCCCCCTGATGCGCTCCTGCAAGGAAGTGACGGCGCTGGTCATTGCCCGCGAAGACCGGGCGTTGCCTGTGGCCGAACAATTGGCTTTGCGTATGCACATGGCCATGTGCAAGGCCTGCCCCACCCTTGAGCGTCAGGTGCTCAGCATGCGCAACGCCATGAAAAACTGGCGCCACTACACAGACGACGAGCGCTGACGCCCGGTGCGTCTGTTCGCTCAGCTCAGCAGCGCCTGGGCAAATTCGCGGGCGTCAAAGGTCTCCAGGTCTTCCAACTTTTCACCCACGCCGATGAAGTAGACCGGCACCGGTTTTTCGCGCGCAATCGCACACAACACGCCGCCCTTGGCCGTGCCGTCGAGCTTGGTGATCACCAGGCCGGTGAGTTGCAGCGCATCGTCAAACGCCTTCACCTGCATCAGCGCGTTTTGCCCGGTGTTGCCGTCGATCACCAGCAACACCTCGTGGGGCGCAGTGGCGTCGGCCTTTTGCACCACCCGCTTGATCTTGCGCAGCTCTTCCATCAAGTGCAGCTGGGTGGGCAGGCGCCCGGCGGTGTCCACCAGCACCACGTCGCGTCCGCGGGCGCGGCCGGCGGTCACGGCGTCAAAGCTCACCGCTGCGGGGTCGCCGCCTTCCTGCGTGATGATGTCGACCGTGTTGCGGTCGGCCCACACGGCCAATTGCTCGCGGGCAGCGGCGCGAAAGGTGTCGGCCGCAGCCAGCAGCACGGTGGCGCCCTCGTTGGCCAGGTGGCGCGTGAGCTTGCCAATGGAAGTGGTTTTGCCCGCGCCATTCACGCCTGCCACCATGATCACCGTGGGCTTGAACTCGCCAATCACCAGCGGCTTTTGCAGTGGCTTGAGCAGGTCGGTGATCGCGTCGGCCAGCAGTCCTTTCACGGCCGCCGGGTCGGTCGTCTTTTGTTCTTTGACGCGTTTTTTCAGATCGGCCAGCAGGTGCTCAGTGGCTTTCACACCGGTGTCCGCCATCAGCAGTGCGGTTTCCAGGTCTTCGTACAGCGCGTCGTCAATCTGCGTGCCGGTGAACACCGTGGCAATGCTGGCGCCGGTCTTGCGCAAACCGGCCTTGAGCTTGTCGAGCCAGCCCTTGCGCGGTTCGGGTGCGGCGGCAGCCACCACGGGCGGCACAGCCGCCACAGGGGTTGGCGCGGCCATGGGCGCAGGCGGGGCCACAGGCAGGGCTGCAGCCACCGGCGCCACGGCCGGTGCCGCCGCAGGTGGGGCAGCGGGCTCAGCAACGGGTGGCTGTGCTGGGGCGGGCGCTGGAGGGGGGGTAGGGGTTTTTTTTCGGAAGAACGAGAACATTTTTCAATCTCTAGAATCCATTGCATTCTATGAAACGCACCATGCACCTGCTTGACACGCGCTTCAACGCGCTGTTTTTGACCCTGGCGCTCAGCGCATCCGGCGCTTGGGCGCAGGCGCCAGCGAACCTTCCAACCCCTGCGGCCACAGCGTCGCAACCCACAGCCGAGCCACTGGCCCACACCTTTATGCTGGCCAACGGCATGACGTTGATCGTGCGGCCCGACCGCCGCGCGCCCACCGTGGCCCACATGCTGTGGGTGCGCGTGGGTTCCATCGACGAGGTCGACGGCACGTCCGGCGTGGCCCATGCGCTGGAGCACATGCTGTTCAAAGGCACGCCCACGCTCAAGCCGGGTGAATTTTCCCGCCGCATGGCCGCACTCGGCGCGCGCGAAAACGCCTTCACCAGCCGCGACGCCACCGCCTACCACCAGCAGGTGCCGGCAGCCAAGCTGGAAGAGGTGATGCGGCTGGAAGCCGATCGTTTTGCCAACAACCAGTGGGCCGACGACGAGTTCAAACGCGAGCTCGAAGTCATCAAGGAAGAGCGCCGCCAGCGCACCGAAGACTCACCGCGTGCCCGCATGTTTGAAGCGCTCAACGCGGCGGTGTTCCAGGCCAGCCCTTACCGGCGGCCCATCATTGGCTGGATGAGCGACCTCGACGCGATGACGCCCGACGACGTGCGCGCTTTTTACCAGCGCTGGTACACCCCGGCCAACGCCGCCGTGGTGATCGCGGGCGATGTGGACGTGGCCCAGGTGCGCGCGCTGGCCGAAAAGCATTACGGTGCCTTGGCCGCCCGCGCGGTGCCCCCACGCAAACCGCGCGTCGAGCCCGACCAAACCGGCCCGCGCCGCCTGGAACACCGCGCGGCGGCCGAGCAGGCCATGGTGGCGCTGGCCTTCAAAGTGCCGCAGTGGACCGACGGCGAAGACCCCGCCAGCCAGGACGCGCTGGCGCTGACCGTGCTCTCGGCCGTGCTCGACGGTTACAGCGGCGCCCGGCTGGAGCGGGCGCTGGTGCAAGGCCAGGGCATGGGTGGCAAGCGCGTGGCCGACAGCGCCGGCGCCTCTTACGGCCTGTATGGCCGTGGCCCGCAGCTGTTTTTGCTCAGCGCTGTGCCGGCCCGCGGCGTGTCGGCCGACGCCGCTTCGGCTGCGCTCAAAACCGAAGTGGCGCGCATCGCCCGTGAAGGCGTTAGCGCGGCCGAGTTGCAGCGCGTCAAAACCCAATGGACCGCCGGTGAAATCTACAAACTGGACTCGGTTTTCAACCAGGCCCGTGAGCTGGGTAACTACTGGATCAACGGCATGGACGTGAACACCGGCGACCGCCTCATGGCGGCGTTGCGCCAGGTCACGGCGGCGCAGGTGCAGTCGGTGGCGCAACGCTATTTTTCCGACGAACAGCTCACCACCGCCGTGCTGGTGCCCGACCCCAGCCGGCGCACCGCCGCTGGCAGCACCCCGTCAGCGCCCCGGCCCGTGTTGGGCCGGCATTGAACGGCATGTTGCTGTTTGCGAAACCCACCATGTTCACATCCATGCTTCACTTCGTCCGCCCGGTTGCTGTCTTGACCGGCCTGCTGGCTCTGGGCGCCGTGCTGCCCGCACAGGCTGCCATTCCCATCGAACACTGGACCCATCCCACTGGCGCCCGTGTGTACCTCGTGGCCAGCCCGTCCATTCCCATGCTGGACGTGCAGCTCGACTTTGACGGCGGCAGTCGGCGCGATCCTGCCGCACAGGCCGGCCTGGCCAGCGCCACCGCCGGTTTGCTGTCTGCGGGTGTGGCGGCGCAGGGCGCGCAGCCCGCACTGGACGAAAACCAGCTCAGCGAAGCCTGGGTCGATCTGGGTGCCCAGTTTGGCGCCCAGGCTGGCAGCGACCGTTTCAGCCTGTCGCTGCGCACCCTCACCGAGCCCGATTTGCTGGAACGCGCTGTGGCCCTGGCCGCCCGCCAGCTCGCCGCCCCCGCCTGGCCCGAGCGGGTGTGGCAGCGCGACCGTGAGCGCACGCTGGCCGCGCTGAAAGAAGCCGACACCCGACCCGCCACCCAGGCCGGCCGGGCCTTTGCCCGCGCCGTGTTCGGCAACCATCCCTACGGGTTTGAGCCCGTGGCAGCCACACTCAACGCCATTTCCGTGGCCGACATGCGCGCCTTTTACCGCCGCCACGTGGCCGCCTGCCGCGCCCAGGTCACGCTGGTGGGCGCCATCGACCGCGCCCAGGCCGACCGCATCGTGGGCCAGTTGGTGGGCGCCGTGGTGCCCCACGGCTGTGAGGCCTTACCCGCCGTGCCCCAGGTGCAGCCGCTGGCGCAAGCGGTGAACGAGCAGCGGCCATTCGAAGCGGCCCAGGCACAGGTGCTGATGGGCCAACCCGGCGTGGCCCGCAACGACCCCGACTTTTTTTCCCTGTTTGTGGGCAATTACATTTTGGGCGGTGGCGGCTTTGTGTCGCGCCTCACCACCGAGGTGCGCGAAAAACGCGGCCTGAGCTACAGCGTTTACAGCTACTTCTCGCCTGGCCTGCACGCCGGTGCGTTTCAGGTGGGTCTGACCACCCGGCCCGACCAGGCCGCCCAGGCTGTGACCGTGGCGCGCGACGTGGTGCGCCAGTTCGTTGAACAAGGTCCGACCGACACCGAGCTGCAAGCCGCCAAAGACTTCCTCATCAACGGCTTTGCGCTGCGCATCGACAGCAACCGCAAACTGCTGGACAACGTGGCCAACATCGCCTGGAACGGCCTGCCGCTGGACTACCTCGACACCTGGACCGGGCAGGTTCAGCAGGTGAGCGTGGCCGACATTCGCCGTGCGTTCAGCCGCGTGCTACAGCCCGATCGCATGGTGACCGTGGTGGTGGGCGCAAAGCCTTGAGCGTTAAGCTACGGGCATGAAAAAACCAGCACCTGCAGCGCACAAGCGCCCAGCCAGCGCACCCAATGAGGTGCGAATCATCGGTGGCCAATGGAAGCGCTCCATTCTCCCGGTGCCCAACCATCCCGGTCTTCGGCCCACGCCTGCGCGCGTGCGCGAAACCTTGTTCAACTGGCTCGGGCAGGATCTGAAGGGCCTGCGCTGCCTTGACGCCTTTGCCGGCACGGGTGCCCTCGGCTTTGAAGCCGCCTCGCGTGGGGCCGCCGAAGTGGTGCTGGTCGAGCAGGATGGCGCCTTGTTGAGCGCCTTGAGCCGCACCAAGGCCAAGCTCAGCGCCGACACGGTGCGCGTGGAGCGTGGTGACGGCTTGGCGGCTCTGCGCCAGCGCGGCGGCCTGCGGCTGGACGTGGTGTTTCTGGACCCGCCGTTTGCCGATGGGCAAAACGACGCCCTGGTACTTTCGGCGCTGGCTGCTGCCCGTGCCGCTGTGGGCGAAACGGGTTTGATCTACCTGGAAGCGCCCCGCGTCTGGAGCGCTGATGAGCTGGCCCAGACCGGGCTGCAGGTCCATCGCCAGGGCAAAGCCGGCCAAGTCGCCTTTCACCTGCTGCGGCTATTGCCCGCCCAATAAGTCGGGCCACAGCACCCGTCCCGCATAATTCAGGGCATGAGTTTCGATCTGTCCCAGTCATCCGGTAGCCCCCGCATCGCCATCTACAGCGGTACTTTTGACCCGTTGACGCTCGGCCATGAAGACGTGGCCCGACGTGCTTCCCTGCTGTTTGACGAGGTGATCATTGCGGTGGCCATGGCGCACCACAAAAAAACGCGCTTCACCCTGGCCGAGCGGCTGGACATGACCGCCGAGGCCGCATCGCGGATGCCCGGGCGGGTGCGGGTGCTGCCGTTTGACGGTCTGATCATGGACTTTTGCCGGCAGCAAAACGCCACGGCGGTGGTGCGCGGCATACGCAACCTCACAGACTTTGACTACGAAGCCCAGATGGCGGCAATGAACCGCAAGCTCAACCCGACCGTAGAAACGGTGTTTTTGTTGCCGCAGGCCGAGCTGCAATGCATTTCCAGCACCCTGGTCCGCGAGATTTCCTACCTGAGCGGCGACGTGTCGCAGATGGTGAACGCTGCGGTGGCACAGCGGCTGTTGCCCAAAAAGCTGGAGGCTTGACATGGCGCTGATGATCACCGACGAATGCATCAACTGCGATGTGTGCGAGCCAGAATGCCCGAACGAGGCAATCTACATGGGCGAGGAAATTTACGAGATTGACCCGGCCAAATGCACCGAGTGTGTGGGCCACTTTGACGAGCCGCAGTGTGTTCAGGTGTGCCCGGTCGCCTGTATTCCCCTTCACCCGGACCACATCGAAACCCGGGAAACGCTGTGGCAAAAATACCAGCGGCTGCAAAAGGCCGGTCAGCCCTTGTCAGCCTCCACCGACGTGTCCACCAGCGGCACAGCACCGGCATCAGGCGTCTGAACCACGGGCGCGTCGGCCTTGGGTGGCCGGGGTGGCTTGGGGCGTGGTGGTTTGCTGGTGTGAATCAGCGCCGTCGCCTTGTCCATTTCGCCAGCTATCAGGTTGGGCAAGGCCTTGAGGCTGCGGTCCAGCGCTTGTGCAATGGTAATGCGGTCATCGGGGGAGGGTTTTTTCAGCACCCAGTTGGCCACCTCATTCTTGTTGCCCGGGTGACCAATGCCCACGCGCAGCCGCCAGTAGTCGGCGCTGCCGAGCTGGGCATGAATGTCGCGCAGTCCATTGTGTCCCGCGTGTCCGCCACCTTTTTTCAGCTTCACTTCGCCGGGCGGCAAATCCAGCTCGTCGTGCACCACCAGCACCTCCGCGGGTGCAATCTTGAAAAACCGCGCCACTGAAGCGACCGACTTGCCCGACAGGTTCATAAACGTCTGCGGCTCCACCAGCCACACGCTGTGGCCGCTCACATTGGCCCGTGCCACCAGCCCAAAGTGGCCACGCTCCATCTGCAGCGGTACCTTGAGCAGGCGTGCGGCTTCGTCCACCCACCAAAAGCCGGCGTTGTGGCGGGTGTGTTCGTATTCGGGACCGGGGTTTCCCAGTCCGGCAATCAGTCGGATCATGCGCAAATTATCGGTGACGCTACAAAGAGAAACGGCCCGCAGAGCGGGCCGTTTCGGGCAGAGAGAAAAGGTCCGGAAGGACTTATTTCTTCTTCTTGCCTTTCTTGTCGTCCACCACAACCACAGGGGCTGCGATCACTTCGGTCACAGGCTCAACCACGGTGGCCACGGTCAGGTTCTTGCGGCCGTGCATGACGAGCTTGACGTTCTTGTCCAGCTTGATGTCGCCGGTGTGCACGGTGGAGCCCTTGACGACAGCGCCCAGGTCAACCGTGATGTGCTCGGGCAGCTGGGTAGCCAGGCACTCGATTTCGATTTCGGTCATCACGTGGTTGATCACGCACTTGTCTTCTTTCACGGCAGGCGAGTTTTCGCCATTGATGAAATGCAACGGCACTTTCTTGTGCAGACGGGTCTTGTCGTCCACGCGCTGGAAGTCCACGTGCAGGACTTGTGGCTTGTAGGGGTGGTATTGCACGTCGCGCAACAGCACTTTTTGCACCGAACCCGCAATTTCCATGTCCAGGATGGAAGCGTGGAACGTTTCCTTCTTCAGGGCGTGCCAGAGGGCGTTGTGATCGAGTTCGATCAGCGACGTGGCGGCTTCGCCACCAAAAACGATACCGGGCGCACGGCCGGTGTTGCGGAGACGGCGGCTCGCACCCGTACCCTGCTTGGCGCGCTCAAAAGCGACAAATTGCATAACATTCTCCATTTGAGGGGTTCCGCGACCAGAACGCCTCTGTTTCAAAAGGGCGATCCCCACCATGGGAACTGCCCGCTTCTTGCTGCTGACAGGGTTTTAGAACAGGTTGTCCTGATCGGCAAACAAACTCATGACCGACTCGCCCGATGCAATGCGCGCAATGGTCTCAGCCATCAGCGGTGCCACGGAGAGTTGGCGGATCTTGGCGCAGGCCTGTGCAGCCTGCGACAAAGGTATGGTGTTGGTCACAACGACTTCGTCGAGTGCATTGCCTTTGGCAATGCGCTCAATGGCCGGACCCGAGAAAATAGGGTGTGTGCAGTAGGCGTAAACGCTCTTGGCGCCGCGCTCTTTCAACACTTCTGCGGCTTTCACCAGCGTGCCAGCGGTGTCGATCATGTCGTCCATGATCACGCAGTTGCGGCCATCAATGTCGCCAATGACGTGCATCACTTCCGACACGTTGGCCTTGGGGCGGCGCTTGTCGATGATCGCCATGTCGCAATTGAGCTGCTTGGCCAGCGCGCGTGCGCGCACCACACCGCCGACGTCGGGTGAGACCACCAGCAAGTCGGAATAGTTTTTGGCGCGCAAGTCACCCAGCAACACCGGCGAGGCGTAGATGTTGTCCACCGGGATATCAAAGAAACCCTGGATCTGGTCGGCGTGCAGGTCCATGGTCAGCACGCGGTCCACACCCACGGCTTGCAACATGTTGGCCACTACTTTGGCAGTGATCGGCACGCGGCTTGAACGCGGGCGGCGGTCTTGGCGGGCGTAGCCAAAGTAGGGAATCACAGCCGAAATGCGTGATGCGGAAGCGCGCTTGAGGGCATCGACCATGATGATGAGTTCCATCAGGTTCTCATTGGTCGGCGCGCAGGTGGACTGGATGACAAAGATGTCACGAGCCCGTACGTTTTGGGTGATTTCAACCGTGACTTCACCATCAGAGAAGCGGCCCACGTTGGCGGCTCCAAGCTGTGTGCCCAGGTGTTGGGCAATTTCAGCGGCCAATACCGGGTTGGCATTGCCGGTGAAGATCATGAAATCCGGGGGCTGAACTTGCATGGTGTTCCCAGCTGTTTCTACGACGGCCCCACAGGATCGCCGATAAAAAATGGCCACCGCAGGATGGCCGTTTTGTTACGTGGTGTGGATCAAATGAAATGGCAGGGGAGGAAGGACTCGAACCCTCGCATGCTGGAATCAAAATCCAGTGCCTTTACCAACTTGGCGACTCCCCTACGCTGGTTGTTTGCTTGGCACAAGTGCCACTCAAGCAACCCAAAACTGTCGCAGGTTACGCATCAACTGCCTGGGTTTTGCGTAAGCCAGGATTCTACCCGGAACACCACTCAAGCAATGGATGTGCATCCATATTTTTGCAATCTTTCACCAACCAGTTGCCAGGGGCATCTGACAGATCGAGAGACTGTCGTATTTGCGCAAACACTGCTGTACCCGACCCGCTCATACGTCCTTGCAACCCATGGCTCTGAAGCCAGTTGATGCAGCGCCCTACATCAGGACACAACGCTTGTGCGACGGGCTGTAGGTCGTTTTGCCCAATATCCAGAATGCTCTGGATGCTGTGCTTTATCGGCTCACTTGCATCGTTTGCAGCAAAGCCTTGAATTATAGCAGGCTTTGTGTCGCGCTTCAAAAGAGGGGAGCTGAAAATGGATTGTGTGGAAGCGCCTCCTGGTGGTTTGACCACCACGAACCGGGCATCTTCGAGCGACAGCGGTGTCAGTTGCTCGCCCACGCCTTCTACCCAGGCGTTGCGCCCACCAATGAAGAAGGGGACGTCGGCGCCCAGTTGCAGACCCACCGCCGCGAGCTGTGCACGGTTGAGGCCCAGTCCCCACAGCCGGTTGAGCGCCAACAGGCAAGTGGCGGCATCAGAGGACCCACCGCCCAGACCGGCTTCGGCGGGCAGGCGTTTTTCGAGCCCCACGTGAACGCCCAGCGTGCAGCCGGTGGCTTGTTGCAGCAAGCGTGCAGCGCGCACCACCAGGTCTTCGGCAGGCAGGTGTGCGGCGGTGAGGTCTTCTCGGCTGATCGCCCCGTCGTGGCGCAGCTCAAAGTGCAGCGTGTCGCACCAGTCGATCAGCATGAAGACCGATTGCAGCAGGTGGTACCCGTCTGCACGCCGACCGGTGATGTGCAAAAACAGGTTGAGTTTGGCGGGCGCGGGGACATCAAAAAGCCGCTTCAGCGGCGCGCGCGACGTGAAATGGGTCATGGCTGGAAAACGATGCGCAGTTCGGCCGCGGGCAGCGGAGTTGTGCGCCGCGCGGTGATGCGGCCTTCAGGCTGGCGGGCGAGGTCGGCCTGCCAGCCTTGGGCGTCTTCGCTGGGCTTGCCTTGCAGCCAGCCAAACAGAGCGGCCACCGGCAGGCTGGTGCCGCTCAGCTCCGTGGTCAACAGCTCAAGGCTGCTTCGGGTGGTGACTTGTTGCCCCTGCCGCAACTCGGCGCCCTGCGGGGACCACAAGACGGTGGCGAGGGTGTTGCCCAATGGCGATGTCAGTTGCAGCTCACCGGTGTGCGGCGAGCCGCGCAAGTCAAAGCCAGCGGAAAACGACTGCGGTGGATCGCTGTCGACCCGCACCGAAAGGCGGCCGTTCCAGGCGGTCTCGCCCGGCAGCGCTGCGCGTGGTGGTGTGGCACAGGCAGAGAGCAGCAGCACGCACATCAGCGCCAGCAGTTGACACCGGACGTGGGCCAGCCAGCGGCCAAGCTGACCCGAGTTTTTCGACTTTCCCGCAAGACTCATGGAGAAACCCGAAGCCGTTTCAGGGTGGCCTGCAGTGTTTCGTTGTCGCTGGAGAGCAGCAGGCCCTCGCGCCAGATCTTCAAGGCTTCTTCGCGTCGGCCCATGGTCCAGAGCACTTCACCCAGGTGGGCTGCAATTTCGGCATCGGGGCGCTTGCCGTAAGCGGCCTGCAAAATTGCCAGCGCACGCGGGAAGTTGCCCAAGCGGAATTCAACCCAGCCCAGGCTGTCTTGGATATAGGCATCGGTGGGTGCCAGTTCCACCGCTTTTTCAATCAGTTGCTTGGCTTCGGGCAGGCGCTCGTTGCGGTCGGCCAGCGAATAGCCCAGTGCGTTGTAGGCGTGCTGGTAATCGGGTTTCGCTGCGATGAGTTGGCGCAAAAGCCGCTCCATGGCCTCCGGCTGGCCCGCCTTTTCGGCCATCATGGCCTGGTCATACAGCAGTTCGGTGTCTTCGGGAAAGCGCCGGCTGGCCTCTGCATACACTTCATAGGCTTGCTGCCAGGCCTTGAGGTCTCGCAGCAGCTGGGCTTCTGCCACCAGCTTCAGGCGGGCGTCTTCCGGGCGGCGCTCTGGGTGGTTGCGCAGCAAGGCGCGGGCCTGTGCCAGCTGCCCTTGACGGGCCAGCAGCGAGGCGCGGCGCATTTGCGCCGCCATGATGTCGTCGGCGTTTTCAATCCGGTCTAGCCAGGCGTTGGCCGCTGCAAAGTCATTTTGCTTTTCAGCAATCTGCGCCATTTGCAGGTAAGCCTGTGTGAGGCCGCGGGCCGAGCGCTCGTCGCCTGCTTGGCGAGCCAGCGCCATGTAGTTTTGCAGCGACGCGGTGGCTGCGGGCAGTGCGTTGTCTTGCACCTGCAGCGTCGCCAGCAGCAACCATGGCTCGGCCAGGGTGGGCTGGCTGGCGGTGATGGCGTCGAGCTGGCTGCGCGCATCGGCGTAGCGCTGCAGGTCGAGCAAGATCCGCGCGTAGGTGAGCGCCACGGGTGGCGTACCCGACGGCGTTTGCGGGCTGACTTGCAGGTGCCTGCGCACCAGTGCCTCGGCATCGGGCTGGCCGCGCTCAAGCAGCTCCAGCGCCAGCAGAGCGGGGAAGGGCGATGCGGGGTCGGCCTGGTGGCCCTGGCGTGCCGAGACGAGGGACTGGGGCAACTGGCCTGCCGCCAATTCCATGCGGCCCAACGTGGTCCAGGCGGCAGCTGCATTGTCGGGTTGCTTGAGCGAGCCGCTCAGTGCTTCGCGCACCACCGCCAGGGCTTGGGCCTTGTCGGTCGCGCGGGCGAACGTTTGGGGAATGGCGTTCAGGGTGTCGTTGCGCTCGGCGGGTGTGCTGCGGTCCAAAATCGCGCGCAACACCGGACCGACTTCGCCCACGCGGTTGAGCGCCAGCAGGATTTGCAGCACAAACCGATGGGCCTCGGGGCTCTGCGGCAGGTCTTGCGACCAGGCGCGTGCTGCGGTCAGAGCAGCTTCGCCCGACCGTGCTTGCAGCGCCACATCCACGGCACGCCGGTAAAGCCGCTCGTCGCGCTGCTTGCGCGCAGCGTCCAGGATCAGCGAGTAGCCGGTACCCGGCTCGCCGGCCTGAACATTCAGCTCTCCCAGCAGCAGCTGGTAAAAAAGCGGGGCATTCAGCGCCGAGTTGATCACCGGGGTCGTGGTCGCCGCCGCCGTGGCTGGCGGGGCAGCTGGCGCCGTCTGGGCTGTCGCGCTCAGCGTGCCACCCAGCAGCACAGCAGCCAGCAACGCGAGCCGCTTGCCGGCTTGATTGGGGCGGCGCCGCGCCCCTTTTGCACGACTGAAAGCCGGATGGACGCTGCGGTGCAAGGTGTTCATTGACTCATGATAATAGAAGGCTTTCGGGGAGCTGCGGGTCTGATCCAAAGACCGTGCAGGCGTTCCTGATCACTTTCTGAAAAGCCTTTGTCATGCCCGAACTCCCGGAAGTAGAGGTGACGCGCCGCAGCTTTGCTGACCGCATTGCCGGTGCACACATTGTGAATGTGCAGATGGGCAAGCCCCTGCGGTGGGCGCTGGGTTGCGAAGCGGCAAGCTTGGTGGGGCGTAGCGTGTTGCGCGTGACGCGGCGTGGCAAATACCTGCTGGTGCAGTTGGACGCGGGTGTGTTGCTGCTGCATCTGGGCATGTCGGGCAGCCTGCAGTTTGCGCCCGTCCTGCCACCGCGCGGGGTGCATGACCATTTTGAGCTGGTTACCAGCCGAGGCTTTTTGCGCCTGCACGACCCGCGCCGGTTTGGTGCCGTGGTGTTCGCCGCTTCGCTGGACGATCCGCGCGCTGTGAAGCTGTTGGGGCGCTTGGGCGTGGAGCCGCTGGAGGCGGGATTTGATCCGCTGTCGTTTCACCGTGCGTTGCAACTGCGTCGTGCCAGCATCAAGCAAGTGCTGCTGGCGGGCGATATCGTGGTGGGGGTCGGCAATATTTATGCGTCGGAAGCGCTGTTCATGGCGGGCATACGCCCCACCGTGCGGGCCGACCGCCTGAGCAAGCCGAGGGCAGCGCGGCTGCACGCGGCCATTGTGGCGGTGTTGCAGCGCGCCGTGGCGCTGGGTGGCAGCACCCTGCGCGACTTTTCAAGCGCTGAAGGGCAGAGCGGCTACTTCCAGCTGGACGCCATGGTGTACGGGCGCGATGGTTTGCCTTGCCGGGTGTGCGACACGCCCATCAAAAGCATCCGCCAAGGGCAGCGGTCGACGTTTTTTTGCACCCACTGCCAGAAGCCGTAAGCCGCTCGTCCCGAGAGCTGGGGGTTCTGGCTGCCGGGCCCTATGCGCCGCGGGCCCGGTGCTATATTGAAGAATCACTACAGAACATGGCCCATGAGCTTCAATCAGGACTTTGATCAGCACGGCGCTTGGCGCAAGCAGTTTGCCTTGCGGCTTAGGCTGCTTTCGGAATGGCTGACCGACCACGATCTGATGGAAGCGGGTGTACGCGACCGGCTGGAGCAGCTGCACGCGCAGGTCAAGAACGACAAGATCACGGTGGCCTTTGTGGCCGAGTTTTCGCGCGGCAAGTCCGAGCTGATCAACGCGGTGTTTTTTGCTGGCTATGGGCGCCGCATCATGCCGGCCAGTGCCGGGCGCACCACCATGTGTCCCACCGAGCTGGGCTATGACGCTGAGGTGCCGCCTTGCCTGCGGCTGCTGCCCATTGAAACCCGGCTGCAGCCCCAGTCGCTGCTGGACTGGCGCAATGCGCCCGACAAGTGGGAACGCATTGATCTGGATGTCAATGACCCGAAACAACTGGCCAAGGCGATTCAAAAGGTGGCTGAGGTGCGCCGGGTGAGCAAGTCGGAAGCGGCCGCCCTGGGTTTCTGGGACGACGAGGTGCCCGACGACAACCCGCTGGTGGGGTCGGACGGATTGATCGAAGTACCGAAGTGGCGCCACGCCTTGATCAACATGGCGCACCCATTGCTCAAACAGGGCTTGGTGATTCTGGATACACCGGGACTCAATGCCATTGGCGCCGAGCCCGAGTTGACGGTCAGTCTGTTGCCGCAGGCGCATGCGGTGGTGTTCATTTTGGCGGCGGACACCGGCGTGACCAAGTCCGACCTCACCATCTGGCGCCAGCACCTGGCGGTGTTGGGAGAGCGCAAAGCATCGCGTCTGGTGGTGCTGAACAAGATTGACACCATGTGGGATGCGCTGAGCTCGCCAGAGCAGGTGCAGTTGCAAATTGCCTCGCAACGCACCGACTCTGCCGACATCCTGGGCCTTTCGCCCCGGCAGGTGCTGGCGGTTTCCGCGCAAAAAGGTTTGCTGGCCAAGGTCAATGGCGACGACAAGCTGTTGGAAGCCAGCAATTTGATGGAGCTGGAAACCGCATTGGGCGTGGGCTTGCTCGGCCAGCGCCGCAAAATATTGAGCTCGGTGGTGGATTCGGGCATTCAGCTGTTGCGCCAGGAAACCGGCCGCCTGGTGCACATCCGCGCCCGGGACTTGGTGGAGCAGGTGCAGGAGCTGGAGGGGCTTCGCGGCAAAAACGTGGGCGTGATCAAGCAAATGCGGCTGCGCATTGAGCAGGAGCAGGCCGATTTCGACGCCAGCGGGGCCAAGATCCAGGCGGTGCGTTCGGTGCATCTGCGTCTGCTGAAAGACCTTTTTGCCTTGCTCAGCGCCACACATCTCAAAACCGAGGTGGCCGAACTGGCCCGTGCACTCAAGCAGCCTGGCATCAAGCTGGGTGTCAAGCGGGCTTATGGGCACACCTTTGAGCGCTTGCGGGCCGATCTGGCCCGGGCGCACAAGCTGGCGGGTGATATCCAGTCCATGCTGGAGGGCAGTTTCAAGGGCCTCAATGCCGAGTACGGGTTTTCGCTGCAGGCACCCACGCCACCCCAGCTGGCGCACTACGCGCGTGAGCTCGACCTGATCGAAAAAAGCCATTTGCAGTACCTCAGCCTGGGCAATGCCTTGCGTCTGGCACAGCCGGAATTCGCCGAGCGTCTCGCCCGAGCGCTCATGAGCCGTCTGCGGGTGGTTTACGACACAGCCGTCAATGAGGTGGAGCTGTGGAACAAGTCTGCAGCGGCCCAGCTCGACGCCCAGCTGCGTGAGCGCCGCCGCAATTTTTCGCGCCGCATTGAGGCCGTTGCGCGAATCCAGCAGGCTGCGGGTGGCCTCGACGAGCGCATTCGCGAGCTGCAGTCGCAGCAGGCCGAGCTCAATTTGGTGGACGCCAAACTGTCTGAGCTGACCGACCACCTGCTGGCAGCACCCGAAGAAGAGCCCGAGAGCCTCCCTGCAGCATGAGCGCCGCGCAGGTGAACGCAGGCAGCGGCCTGCCGTTGGCATTTGCCCGGCTGCTGATCGACTGGCAGCGCTTGCACGGCCGCAGTGGCTTGCCATGGCAGCACACCCGCGATCCGTACCGGGTGTGGCTGTCTGAAGTCATGCTGCAGCAGACCCAGGTGAGCACGGTGCTGTCGTACTTTCCCCGCTTCCTGGACAAATTTCCGACTGTTCAAGCGCTGGCCGAAGCCAGTGCCGACGAGGTGATGGCCCTCTGGGCAGGGCTGGGGTATTACAGCCGTGCACGCAACCTGCACCGCTGTGCCCAGGCGGTGGTGGCTGAGCACGGTGGTGTGTTTCCCGGCAATGCTTCCGCGCTGCAGACGCTGCCAGGCATTGGCGCTTCCACCGCTGCGGCGATCGCGGCGTTTTGCCACGGCGAACGGGTGTCCATCGTGGACGGCAACGTGCGCCGGGTGCTGTCGCGCCTGCTGGCTTTTGACGGCGACCTGGCGCAGACCGCGCGCCAGCGCGAGCTGTGGGTTCTGGCCCAGGGCCTGCTGCCCCATGCCCCGTCGCCCGACGATATGACTGCTTACACCCAGGGTCTGATGGATCTGGGTGCCACGCTGTGCACGCGCAGCCGGCCCCAGTGCGAGCGCTGCCCGGTGCAAACCATCTGCCGTGCGCGCGAATCCAGCACGGTGTCGAATTACCCGGTCAAGACCCGCGCGGTGAAGCGCCGGCACGAAAGCTGGTGGCTGCTGTTGTTGCGCGAGTCGGGGGCGCCGGGCCGTGAGCGTATCTGGCTGGCGCGCCGACCAGCGCCGGGCATTTGGGCGGGCCTGTATTGCCCCCCTGTGTTTGACAGCGAGGCCGCCCTGTTGGACAGGCTGCCGCAGCCCTTGCGGTCAGCGGTGCGCGAGCTGGAGTCAGTGGCACACAGCCTGACACACCGCGAACTGCGTCTGCACCCGCGCTTGCTGGTTGTGGATGAGCCGCTGCCTGTGCCCAGCAACATGCCGGGCGCCTGGGTGGACGCTGCAGCCCTGGATGGGCATGGCCTGCCCGCTCCGGTGCGGTTGTTGCTGGCGCCTTGGCTGGACGGTACGCCAGCCTGAGCACCCGAGCCGTGATGCGCTCAGGCGCTGGTGTTGTCAGTCGAGGCAGGCGGTTGTGGCCAGCCATTGACTTCGCGGTGCCGCACGCGCGTGCTCCATTCGGTACCAAAGGCTTGCGCCAGTTGCTCCACCAGGTAGACCGAGCGGTGTTGCCCGCCTGTGCAGCCAATGGCCACGGTCACATAGCTGCGGTGGTCGCGCAGCATGTGGGGCAGCCAATGCTGCAGAAACGCCATGATTTGCTCACGCATTTGCGCCACTTCGGGCTGGTTGGCCAGGTAATCGGCCACTGGCGCGTCGCGTCCCGTGAGGGCCTTGAGCTCGGGTTCGTAATGCGGGTTAGGCAGCATGCGCACGTCAAACATGAAGTCTGCATCCATCGGCACACCGCGCTTAAAAGCAAAGGACTCAAACACCAGCGTCAGCGGCGACTGCGTGGCGCCCAGCATGTCCTTGATCTGGCTGCGCAACTGGGCCGGCCGAATCAGGCTGGTGTCCATCACCAAGGCCAGCTCGTGCAGCTCGGCTAGCAGTTCGCGCTCGTGCTCAATCGCGTCGGTCAGCGCGCGGCGCTGGTCGTGGCTGGTTTTGAGCGACAGCGGGTGCAGGCGCCGGGTTTCCGAGAATCGCCGCACCAGCGTGTCGGTGTTGGCATCCAGAAAAAGAATGGTCAGGTTCACCTGGCGGCCGGGGTGCTTTTGCAGCGCAGCCAGCCGCTGGGGCAGACCCGGCAGCGACGCTGCGCTGCGCACGTCCATGGCAATCGCCACCTTTTCGGCCCGGTGGCTCTGCTCCAGGGCAATGAACGGCTCCAGCAGCTCAGGCGGCAGGTTGTCCACGCAATAGAAGCCCACGTCTTCCAGTGCGGTCAGCGCGACGGACTTGCCGGAGCCGGACATGCCGGTGATCAGCACCAGTTCGATCGCGTGGGATGGGGGTGCGGGCATGTTGGCGGTCATTCAGTTGGCGAGCAGTTCGCGGGCATGGGCGAGCGACACTTCAGACGCTTCGCTGCCACCCAGCATGCGGGCCAGTTCGCTCACACGGCCCTGCGGTGTGATGGCCTTGACGGTGCTCACCGTCTGCGGGCCAGCCTGCTGTTTGCTCACCAGCAGGTGGTGGTCAGCGCAGGCGGCCACTTGGGGCAGGTGGGTCACGGCAAGCACCTGTCGGTCGGCACCCAGCTGGCGCAGCAACTGGCCCACGGTGTGGGCCACTGCGCCGCCAATGCCCGAGTCCACTTCGTCAAAAATCAAGGTGGGTGCCTGCCCCAAACGGCTGGTCACGACAGAAATGGCCAAGGCAATGCGCGAGAGTTCGCCGCCAGACGCCACTTTGCCCACCGGGCGAGGGGTCACGCCGCTGTGGCCCGCCACCAAAAATTCCACCTGTTCCCAGCCCTCGGCTTGCGGTTCTTCCAGCCGCTGCAGGCTCACTTCAAAGCGGCCACCCTGCATGCCCAGGGTCTGCATGGTGTCCGAAACCGCCTTGGACAGTTTGGGTGCGGCTTGCTGGCGTTTTTTCGTCAGCACTTGCAAGGCGGATGAGAAGGCTTGCCAGGCCTGGCGCTCGTCCCGCTGCAAGGCGGCCAGATCCAGCGCTTGGTCAACACGGGCCAGCTCCGTCTTCCACTGCGCGTGCAGGTCGGCCAATTCTTCGGGCGGACGGCGGTAGCGCCGCGCCAGAGACACCCATTGCGACAGCCGTTCGTCCAGCGCTTCCAGGCTGGCAGGGTCTTGTTCGGTGCGCCGGGCGTACTGGTGCAGGCTGTGCACGGTGTCTTGCACGCCCGCCAGCGCGGCTTCCAGCGCCTCAATGGCATCGGCAAACTGCGGTTCGATGTGCGCCTGTGCCTGCAGCGCGCTGAGCGCGCGGTGCAGCAGGCTGCCCGCGCTGGGTTCGTCGTCGTCCAGCGCCGACACCGCCACCTGCACCGCGTCCAGCAAGGCTTGAGCGTGGGCCAAGCGGCTGTGCTGGGCATTGAGTTCGGCCCATTCATCGGGCAGCGGGGTGAGCTTGTCGAGTTCGGCGATTTGCCAGGCCAAGCGCTCGCTCTCTTGTCGCAGCGTGTTCTGACGCTCGGTGGCGGTTTCCAGCGCCTTGCGTTTGCTGCGCCATTCGGTCCAGCCCTGCTGGGCTGCGGTTGTGTCCACGCCCGCGTAGGCATCCAGCAACCCGCGCACGGCTTCCGACCGGGTCAAACTTTGCCAGGCGTGCTGGCCATGAATGTCCACCAGGTCGTTGGCCAGCGCCTTCAGCTGGGTCATGGTGGCGGCGCTGCCGTTGATCCAGGCGCGGCTGCGGCCTTCGGTATCCACCGTGCGGCGAAGCAGCAGGGCGTCTTCCACCGGGAAGCCTTGCTCTTCAAGCCAGGGTGTGAGCGCGGGCGAAACGTCAAACTCGGCGGCAATTTCGCAGCGGGCGGCACCCTCGCGCACCACGCCGCTGTCGGCTCGGGCACCCAAGGCCAATTGCAGGGCGTCGATCAGGATGGACTTGCCGGCGCCGGTTTCTCCAGTCAATACCGAGAAGCCGCTGCCCAAGTCCAGGTCCAGGGACTGCACGATGACGAAGTCGCGCAAAACGATGCGTCTGAGGCTCATGAACGTCGGAATCCAGGGTCGGGTTTTGGGGTGTCGCCCGTATTGTGACCGGCCTTTCAGGCCCCTTCGTTCCAGTGCAGTTTTTTGCGCAGGGTGTCGAAATAGCTCCAGCCCACCGGGTGCAGCAAACGCAGGGCGTGTTCGGAGCGGCGCACCACAATGCGGTCGCCGTGCATCAGGCTGGTGAGCGACTGCATGTCAAAGTTCGCGCTCGCGTCTTTGCCGGACACGATTTCCACCGCAATCTCGCTGCTGGAGGGCAAGACGATCGGCCGGTTGGACAGGGTGTGCGGCGCGATCGGTACCATCACCCAGCCACCAATGGCCGGGTGCAGCAGCGGCCCTCCGGCCGACAGGGCATAGGCCGTGGAGCCCGTGGGTGTGGAGATGATCAGACCGTCGGCCCGCTGGTTGGCCACAAAATGGCCGTCCACCTCCACCCGCAGCTCAATCATGCTGGCCACACCACCCCGGTTCACCACCACGTCGTTCAGCGCGGTGGCTTCAAACACACAGCGGCCATCACGCCACACGCTGGCTGCCATCAGGGCGCGCGGGTCGTCCTCGTATTCACCGCGCAGCATGGGCCGCAGTTTTTCGCGGTAGCTTTCAAAGGGAATGTCGGTGATGAAGCCCAGCCGGCCCTGGTTGATGCCCACCAGCGGTACCCCGTAGCGCGCCAGCTGGCGACCAATGCCCAGCATGGTGCCGTCGCCGCCCACCACCAGCGCCAAGTCACAGGTGTTGCCCATGGCCGGCACATCCAGTGCCGGGTACTGCAGCAAGCCGGTGTTCAGCGCCGTTTCCTGCTCAAGCGACACGTCGCAACCCTCGGCATGCAAAAAGTGGGCAATTTCGTCCACCGCGTTGCGCGAGCCCGGCGCGTGGTATTTGCCGATGATGACCACATGCGCAAAGCGCAGCGGCCGGCGCTCTCGGGGTGGTGCAGACCTGGTGTCGGATGGCAGACTCATCGGCAAATTACAACATAGCTTCTTTGTAGTGGTTTGCCCGGAAACCCTTGCTATGCGGCCGCCACGCGGGAGCAGACCCTCCTAAAATGAAACCATGTTAGATGACCGCGCCAAGCTGCTGCTCAAAGCCCTCGTTGAGCGATACATCGCCGACGGACAGCCCGTGGGTTCTCGCACGCTCGCCAAAGCCGCGGGGTTGGAGCTTTCTCCCGCCACCATTCGCAACGTGATGAGCGACCTGGAAGAGTTGGGCCTGATCACCAGCCCCCACACCTCGGCCGGGCGCATTCCCACGGCCCGGGGCTACCGCCTGTTTGTCGACACCATGCTCACGGTCAGGCGCGATGGGTTCGCCCCCATGAGCGACATGACGGGCCAAGGTTTTGACACCGGGCAGCCGCAACGCGTCATCAGCCATGCGGCGCAAATGTTGTCCAGCTTGTCGCAATTTGTGGGCGTGGTCATGGCGCCGCGGCGCGCGTCCGTGTTTCGCCACATCGAATTTCTCAGCCTCTCCGAGCGCCGGGTGCTGGTCATCATCGTCTCGCCTGAAGGCGATGTGCAAAACCGCATCATCCACACCCAGGTCAACTTCACCCAGTCGCAATTGCTGGAGGCAGCCAACTTCCTCAACGCCCACTACTCGGGCCTTGCCATGGAAGCGGTGCGTGAACGGCTGAAGACCGAAGTGGACGCCCTGCGCGGTGAAATCGCCGACCTGATGAAAGCCGCCGTTGAAATCGGCGCAGAGGCCGATGCCGCACAAGAAGAAGTGGTGGTGTCTGGCGAGCGCAACCTGTTGTCTGTGAGCGAGTTTTCAAGCGACATGGGCAACCTGCGACGCATGTTCGATCTGTTCGAGCAAAAAACCCAACTCATCCGCCTGCTCGATGTGTCGGCCCAGGCAGACGGTGTTCGCATTTACATTGGCGGCGAAAGCCAGGTGGTACCGTTTGAAGACTTGTCGGTGGTCACGGCCCCCTACGAGGTCGACGGCCAGGTGGTCGGCACACTCGGCGTGATCGGACCACAACGCATGCCCTACGAGCGCATGATCCAGATTGTGGATGTCACATCCAAGCTGGTGAGCAACGCGCTCAGCCACAGCAAGTGACCGTGCTCGCAAGCCTCTACAATTGAGCGCTCTTGGGGCCGTTAGCTCAGTTGGTTAGAGCAGAGGACTCATAATCCTTTGGTCGTTGGTTCAAGTCCAACACGGCCTACCAAGAATCCCTTGTGATTGTTGAGAAGCCTGCTACTGATTAAGTAGCAGGCTTTTTTCATTTTGCTGTCGATACCAGTTCAGTACCAGTTTGGAAGAAGGTGCTTTGACAACGTTGGTTTTCTGCACAGAGCAGCGAAAGCGTATGCATTTTTTTGGGCCAGTTTATTTGTCGCCGGGCAAAGCCGTTCACAGAGCCTAAGCGGAGAGCCAATTCAAGAGGGCCACCTTCGCCACCGTTCGGGTGCTAAGAGGCGGCTGACTTCCATTCTTTTCGGAAAGTATGACGACACTTTCAAGTCTCTTCGCGGCTCTGAAGCCTTTCATGCGCGAGTCATGCTTTCTTCATTCGCAGAGGTTTTTGCTCGGACGCTGGCAAGTGCCTGGTCGTCGTGACACACCAGTGCTCCTTGCCATTCCAGTCTGGCCCATGGGCGCAGAGCTTGCGCAGCAAAACTTCGAACGTTCTCCGCTCGGTCTCTGACAGGCAGGCCATCATGTCCTGTTCGCGCTGCTGGAGCGCCGGCATGAACTTGTCGTGCAGGCGACGACCCGCCGCCGTGATGTAGAGGATGAGCCGGCGCTGGTCCTGCGGATCGGGCTCGCGCCGCACCAGCCCTTTGCCTTCCAGCGCCGTGACGGCCCGGCTGATGTTGTTCTTGAGGTGGCCGGAAAAATCGCAGATGTCTGCCGCAGAAATGCCGTCCCTGAAATACAGAAAGATGAGCGAAAGAATCTCGGGGCGCGTCAGTCCGTGCGTCGCCTCGATGGCGCGAAACGAAGGCTCCCGGTACGAGTTGATCATGTACCCCAGCTTGTAGGCGAAGGGGATGGAGACGCCGTCGAGGATGTCGTTGAGCGGACGTTTCATGGTGCGGTGGAGCTGGGCATGCGGCCAAGTATAGGAATGTCACTGGCCTTCCAGTCGTCGAGGGCGGCGTGCCTCTGTTCTCTCCAAGGGAAAACCCTCTGCGTTTAAATGGTTCCATATGGGACTATTTGGGCGTGCAGTGTTCTGACCTACTCAGACCTGTGAGCAAAGGACCCAGGAGACCATGAAGCAGCGATTTTTTTACTCCGGAACGGCAGAGCACCCCGTCTATGTGGACGTGCTGGCCGCTGAGGAGAAGACCGGGAAGCTGCCCATCGTCATGCTTCACGGCGGGTTCCACAACGGAACCGCTTACCTGGCCACACCCGATGGTCGTGAAGGCTGGGCTGCTTTCTTCTGCCGGCGGGGACACGACGTCCATGTGATGGACTGGCCCGGGCACGGCCGCTCGCCAACCTCCGCCCGTTTCCTGGAGCTGTCGATGGCCGATGTGGGTCGCTCGCTGGCCGCCTTGCTGCACGACATCGGCCCCTCCATCGTGTTCGCACACTCGGCGGGCGGACCCATCGTTTGGTGGGTCGCGGAAAACCACCGCTCGCATGTCAAAGCGATCGTCGGCATTGCGCCGGGAGCGCCCGCCAACCTGGTGCAGGAACTTCCGTCCGAGCCAGCGAGCGCGGGGAACAGCGATGTCGACAGCCACGCCATCTATGCGCCCACCGATCGCCCAGCCTTCGTGGACAGAGCGTTCATCCAGACCTACTGGGCCAACAGCCCGCGCTTTCCTCACGGCGCATTCGAAGCCTACGCCCGTTCCATCGGGCACGAGAGCCCACGGATACTGAACGAGCGCTTCAACATCGGTGGCGGCGGTCTGCGCCTGGAGCACCCGGAACAGCTGGGCACCCTGCCGATCCTGGTCATGACCGGTGACGCCGACCCCCGCCATCCGAAGGAAGTGGATGGCGCCCTGGCGAAGTTCCTGGGTGCCGATTTCACCTGGCTCCCCGACATCGGCATCACCGGCAACGGCCACATGCTGATGCTGGAAGACAACCACGAGCAACTGGCGGCCCACATCGGCCACTGGCTCGATCAGAAAAGCCTTTGACCCCCCATCCAACGAAGGAGATCTCATGAACCCCAACCTGAACCGGCGCAATGCGCTGCGCCTGCTTTCGCTGCCCGTCATCGGCGGCACGGCACTCACCGCCCTGGCGCAAGGCAACGCGTACCCGTCGCGCCCGATCAAAATCATCGTGCCCTGGGCCGCGGGCGGCGGTGGTGATGCCCTGGTGCGGGCGATGGCGCCGGTGCTTTCCCAGCGCCTGGGGCAACCCGTGGTCGTCGACAACCGTCCCGGGGCGATTGGCACGATCGGCAGCTTGCTGGGCGCCAGAAGCCCTGCCGACGGCTACACCTTGATCTATGGAGCGGCCGACTCGCATTCCATCGCGCCGCACATCATCAAGCCAACGCCCTACGATTCAAAGAAGGACTTCCTCGCGGTGGCTCCGATCGGCTTCACCCCGCTGACCGTGATGGTGCATGCTTCCCATCCAGCGAAGACGCTGGCCGAGTTTCTGCAGATGGCCCGGCAAGCGAAGGACGCACCGACCTACGGCTCCTGGGGCCAGGGCAGCTCGGGCCAGATCGTCATGGAAGTCCTGAAGAAGAGCACCGGTACCCCGCTGCTGCACGTGCCGTACAACAGCACCGCGCCATTGATGCAGGCCCAGCTCGCCAAGCAGATTGACTGCGCCATCATTCCCACCCTGGTGGCGGAACAGCATGTGGCGGCCGGTGCGATCCGGATGCTGGCGGTGACCGCCCCTGAGCGCCTGGCCGGACACCCCAGTGTGCCGACCCTCAAGGAATTCGGCGTCGACATCGACATCGGTCCCTGGCTCGGCTTCGTGGCACCCGCAAACACACCGGCCGAGATCGTCACGCGCCTGCACGACGCCATCGAAGGCGCTCTGGCCGATGCACAGGTGGCAGAAACCATGCGCAAGATGTCCATGGTGATGACGCCCATGAACACGTCGTCCTACCAGCAGTTCTACAACCGAGAGTTTGATCGCTGGGGCAGCTACATCCGGTCGGCCAACATCACCTTGAACTGAATCTATATTCGAATCTAGGAGTCTGCGCGGCAGAAGCGCACTGAGGTCGCGAAGGCTTGGTAAATTGTGGGCATGGCCGCAAGTTACCTCCCCTACGAACCCCAACAGCAGCGACTGCTGCCCGACGCACTGCAAGACTGGCTGCCCGAAGGGCACCTGGCGTACTTCATCAGTGACAGCGTCGACAGTCTGGATCTGAGCGCCTTCCACGCCCGGTACGCCAAGGGCGGACCGCGCAACCAGCCGTTTCACCCGGCCATGATGGTCAAGGTCCTCATCTACGGCTACGCCACGGGCACCTTCAGCTCACGCAAGCTGGCGGCCAAACTGCACGAAGACGTGGCGCTGCGGGTGCTGGCTGCGGAGAACTATCCGGCGCACCGCACGCTGTCGGACTTCCGTGCGCTGCACCTGCAGGAGTTGGCAGCCCTGTTCGTGCAGGTGGTTCACCTGGCGCGCGAGTGTGGCTTGGTCAAGCTGGGCACGGTGGCAGTGGACGGCACCAAGCTCAAGGCCAACGCCAGTCGCCACAAGGCCATGAGCTACGAGCGCATGCTCAAGGCCGAGGCCGAACTCAAAGCCCAGATCGACGGCCTGCTCAACCGAGCGAAGGCGGCCGACGATCTGGAGAAGAACGAGCCCGACATCGACATCCCCGGCGAGATCAAGCGCCGGGCCGATCGGTTGAGCGCCATCACGGCGGCCAAGCTGCGGCTGGAGCAGCGCCAGCAAGAAGCCGATGCCGCGCGCGGACGCAGCGAGAACGACCAGCGCAAACCCCGGGACAAGGACGGCAAACCCAAGGGCGGGCGCTACAAGCGCGACTTCGGCGTTCCCAAGGACAGCGCCCAGGAGAGCTTCACCGACACAGACAGCCGGATCATGAAACGCGCCGGTGGGGGCTACGACTACAGCTACAACGCGCACACGGCGGTGGACGAGACCGCGCAGATCGTGGTGGCGGCCGAGCTCACCAACAACGCCGCCGACAACGATCGCCTGCCCGTATTGCTGGCGGCAGTGAAGGCCACCCTGGGCGATGACGCCAAGCAGGTTCTGGCCGATGCGGGGTTCCGATCGGAGTCGGTGTTCGAGCGACTCAAGGACAGTCCGAGCGAGTTGATCGTGGCGCTGGGCCGCGAGGGCAAGCAGGACCTTGAGATCGACGCCCAGAAGTACCCGCACAGCGCAGCGATGGATGCCAAGTTGAAGACACCCGAAGGCAAGGCTGCCTACCGCAAGAGGAAGTGGATCGTGGAGGCGCCCAACGGTTGGATCAAGAGCGTGCTGGGGTTCAGGCAGTTCAGCCTGCGGGGATTGGAGAAGGTCAAGGCCGAGTTCAAGCTCGTGTGTCTGGCGCTCAACCTGAGGAGGATGTGCAGTTTGCGAGCAACTTGAGGGAAAACGGGGCATCGAGGGCCTCGAAACGGAGCCTTCAGACCCGCACAAGGCCGCCGCACAGACCACGCCAAACAACGGGAACGATCAAATCACCCGAGGCACCGCGCAGTTATCCTCAAATCAGCCCGCGAAACGTTCTGCCGCGCAGGCTCCTAGGTTGAGAGCTGCCTGCTGGCGAGTTCGCCGAGACGCCGAACCCCCTTCTCGATTCGCTCGCTCCAAATGCTCCCAGCGCTCAAACGCAGGCAGTTCCGGAATCGACGGCTTGCGGAGAAGACGTCACCTGGCGCGAAGCAGATGCCATGTTCAAGCGCTTCATCGAACAGAGCCCGGGAGTCGAACCCTCTGGGCAGCTCCACCCACAGCGCAAATCCCCCTGCGGGCCGGCTGACGCGTGTTTCGGCCGGGAAACTCGCCTCGACGGTGCGGGTCAGGCGCAGCAGGTTCTCTTCGAGCAGGCGCCGCAACCGGCGCATGTGCGCATCGTAGGCGCCGCTGGCCAGATAGTCTGCGAGCGCAACCTGGGGAAGAACGGGGCTGCAAAGGCTGAATGCAAGCTTGCGATCCATCACTTGCTGCGCAAAGGCGCCCGGCACGATCCAGCCAAGGCGGTATCCGGGTGCGAGGCTCTTCGAGAAGGAGCTGCAGTAGATCGTGTTGGCGCCGCCGTCGAGTGTGATGAACGGCCTGGGCCGTTCGCGAGTGAAGTGGATTTCGCCGTAGACGTCGTCCTCAATCAGCGGGATGGCATGCCGCGTGAGCAGCGCGAGAAGTTCGCGCTTTTGTGCTTCTGGCATCAACGAACCCAACGGGTTGCTGAAGCTTGACGACAGCATGCAGGCCGCCACGGGTTCCGCGTCGAGCAAGCGGGCGAGTGCATCGACATTGACGCCGCGGGTTGGATCGGTGGGAAGTTCCAGCGCCTTCAGGCCGAGCACCTCCAGCGTGTGCAGAAGCCCGAAGTAGGTGGGCGATTCAACTGCGACGGTGTCGCCAGGCTTGGCGACGGCGGTCAGTGCGAGGGTCAAGGCTTCGGTGCAGCCGTTCGTGATGACCACGTCGTCCGGCGACAGCGCATGCCCGAGGCGCATTGCCCGCCTGGAAATTTCTCGACGCAGCTGCAGGTCCCCGCGCGGCGTGCCGTAGACGTTGTGGCGTGCGCCGTGCTGACGTGCTGCTCGCGCCAGTGCCAGGTCGAGTCGATTGGACAGCAGCAACGCCGCGTCCGGCACGGCGCAGCCGAGCGGGACGAGCGCCGAGTTGGACGCGTGCTCCAGTAGAGTTGCGACGGCGCCGCTGATGGAGACGGTCGACGCCTTGGAGCGCAGGCGCGACGTGGACGGCAGCGCGAGCGTTCCACCCTGCGTGGCCGCGACGTAAAAGCCCGACTGCGGCCGCGCAACCAGCACGCCGCGGTCTTCCAGCCAGCGGTAAGCCTGCAGCACCGTGGAAATGCTGATGCCGTGCTCCTCGCTGATGGCACGCACGGAGGGCAGGCGCATACCGGATGCGAGCGTGCCGCTGTCGATCATGCCAACGATGAGGTCGGCAAGCTGCTCATAGCGATGGGGCGCGAGCGCCGGCGTTGCTCCGGGCGAGCGCGCATCCGGCGCGACGACGTAGAAGCCGGCCTGTCGCCGCGCGACGAGAAGGCCGCGATCCTGCAGCAGCCGGTAGGCCTGCAGCGCCGTTGACGCACTGGTGCCGTGCTGTTCACTGACGGTCCGCACGGACGGCATGCGCGCGCCCGGCGCGAGCACGCCTTTGTCGATTTTCCTGAAGAAGATATCTGCCAGCTGTTCGTACTGGTGGGTAGAGCCTGTTTCCATGAGCAGAATTGTCTGCGAATTGCCCACAGAATGGTTGCAAACTGTGCTGGTCAAATCACTCAGAAATTGTGGCTGTTGTGATTGTTTGTCGATCACTAGGATGCGTTCATTCCTGCAACCCAGATGCTCAAGGTGGAACGAATGAACTTGCTTGACGAGAAGGCCGTTACTGCAGTGGCGCAGCCCGGCCCCACTGGGTCGACGCCGTGGCGAGGCCGCTTCCCCTACAACGAGATCATTTCCCTGCTGGACGTGAATCGGCCCTTCAACCTGGCAGAGAGCACCTCGCAGGACCTGACGGTCGGGGACGTGCTTGACATGGCCGGGCTTGAGACCCTGCGCGGCCTGAAGCTGGGCTATGGCCGGTCGGCCGGGTCGGCTGAGCTGCGTGAGGAGATTGCCAAGGTCTGCATGGTGCCTGCCGAGCACATCGTCACCACGCAGGGGACGGCCCTCGGGCTCTTCCTGCTGGCCTTCGAAACCTGCCGGCCAGGCGACGAGGCGGTCCTCGTGACACCGTGCTTTCCACCGAGCCGCGACTGTCTTCTTGGCGCAGGTGTGGCCGTTCGCGACATCAGAGTGACGTTCGAGAACAACTACCAGCTGGATCTGGACGAACTTGCGACCCGCCTCTCGCCGAAGACCAAGCTGGTCAGCCTTGCGTCGCCGCAGAACCCCAGTGGGGTTCGCACGCCGCGCGCCACCATCGACAAGCTCCTCGCGTTGCTGGATGCCCGGGCGCCACAGGCCAGCCTCTTTTTTGACGAGACCTATCGCGAGGCCACCTACGGCAATGAAGCCGCACCCGACAGTTTTGCCGGGCTGCATCCGCGCATCGTCACGGGCGCCTCTGTCTCCAAGGCGCTGGGTGCGCCCGGCTTGCGCACGGGCTGGCTCACCGTTGCGGATGCGGACCTCCGGTCGCGTCTCGTCGTTGCCAAGATGAACACCGTGATCTCCGGCTCGGTGCTCGACGAGGCGCTGGCCACTGCATTGCTGCACAACCGCGAGACCGTGCTGGCGCCGCGCCGCCGGCTGCTCGCCGAAGGGCTTGCGGAACTGGCGTCCTGGTGCGAGGCCGAGCGACAGCGCGTCGAATGGATCCGCCCAGACGGTGGCGCCTTGTGCTGCCTCCGTCTTCGCGCCGACAGGTTCGACGCCGCCGCCGTCTCTCGGTTCTGGGAATTGCTGCCCGGGCACGAGCTGCAACTGGCTTCGGGCGCGTGGTTTGGCGAGAGCGAGCGCGTCTTCCGGCTGGGCTTCGGGTACCTCCCGCCTGGGCGGTTGGGGCCGGCACTGGCCGCGCTTTCCGCAGTGCTGGACGCCGCTGCTACGCCTTCACCTTGAATCCGCCGGATGCCACCATGAAACTGCGCCTTGCCTACGTCGAAGAGCCTCCGTTCTACTGGACCGCCGAGGACGGAGCCGTCACGGGCGCCGACATCGAACTGGCCGACACCGTGCTGCGCGCCATCGGCGTGGCTGCGATTGAACACGTGCCGGTGTCGTTCGACGAGTTTCTGCCCGGCGTGCAGCAGGGTCGCTGGGACATGATCGTCCCATTCTTCGTGACGCCGGAGCGCGCGCAACACGTCGCGTTCAGCACGCCGATCTGGGCGCTCGGTGATGGATTCCTTGTGCAGCCCGGCAATCCAAAGGCGCTCACCAGCTATCCGGCCCTGGCGGCGCGCAGCGATGCGCGGCTGGGGGTCATTGCCGGGCAGGTGCAGATCGTTTCCGCCGGGTCGGCAGGCGTGGCCGACGGCCAACTCGTCGTGTTAAAGAACCAGCCCGAGGCGATTGCCGCTCTGGTGGCTGGCGAGATCGACGCGTTCGCGGCCACCGCCATCGGCTGCCGCGCGGCGGCCGATGGCAACCCGGCGGTGGAGGCGCTCGCGCTTGAGGTGGGTCAGGCCGCCAAGGTGCCTGTCGGGGCCTTTTCGTTCGCCAAGGGCAATCACCGCCTGCTACAGGCCGTGAACGAGCAGTTGCGTCGCTACCTCGGTACTGCGCACCACAGAGCTCGTATGGCGAAGTTCGGCATCACCCGCACCGAAATCGACGCCGTGCTGCCCGCCACGGGCGCTCAAGATGCCTGGAGGCCGTGATGAAACACACCCATGTCTACAAGGTGGTGGACGTCTTCACCGCTCGGCCGCTGGCCGGCAACCCGGTGGCCGTCGTGTTCGATGCCGACGGGCTGGACACCGAAACCATGAAGGCCGTCGCGAACTGGACCAACCTCTCCGAAACGACCTTCGTGCTGGCTCCCACCACGCCGGCGGCGGACTACCGCCTGCGCATCTTCACGCCGCGCAGCGAGCTGCCTTTTGCCGGGCACCCGACGCTGGGCAGCGCGCATGCCATCCTGGAAGCGGGGCGTGTCCAGCCGCGCGAATGCGGCCGGCTGGTGCAGCAATGCCACATCGGTCTCGTCGATGTGGCGATCGAAGACGGGCCCGGGGGACGCCAGCTCGCCTTCGCGCTGCCGCACGCACACATTCAGCCGCTGCCGGCGGCCGATGTGGCCGAGCTGGCGCTCATCCTGGGCTGCAGCCTGGGCCACGAGGCTGGGCCGGCCATCGTGAACGTAGGGCCAATCTGGGTGATCCAACCGCTGCCCGACGCGACCGCCGTGCTTGATCTGCGGCCCGATTTCGCAAGGCTGGCAGCCTTCGAGCGCCGCCTGGGCATCACCGGCCTCACGGTGTTCGGCCGCTACCCGCAAGCAGGCGTGGACGAGGTCGCCATCGAGGTGCGCACCTTTGCGCCTTCCTGCGGCGTCGAGGAAGATCCCGTCTGCGGCAGCGGCAATGCCAGCGTGGCGGCCTACCAGTGGGCGCGCGGCCTGCTGCCGGCAGGTGGCACGGCCTACGTGGCCGCTCAGGGGCGCCGCGTCGGGCGGGAAGGGCGTGTGAAGGTGCAAGTCGGCGCGGACGGCGAGGTCCGCGTGGGCGGTTCGTGCATTACCTGTGTGAATGGCCTGCTTGCGCTGTAGGGCCGGGGTCATCTAGATCCGATACCGTACGTCGAGGTGTGGACACTGAACCCTTTTCGATTCATTTGGGTGTGGGGCCCTGACACGATCGTCCCGTCAAAGGTGGGGCGGCCAGCCCATTGGGGTCGTTGGAAATCGCATCTGTGATCGCTCCGGATGCATCCGCTCCCGATACTTGATCTCGTCACTAAGGTAGACAGGTCCACTGGCTTGACCAGCTGTTTAAGTCAGTTCACAAAAAACCCAACTAGAGACCATGTTCGTTAGCGAAAGCGTCTTTTCCAGAAGGTCCTTTCCGGCGGTTTCCATATCTGTCCATTCCGCACCAAGCCATGAAGACCTTTCAGACTCTGTCCGAACTTGCCACACTGGTGGGCTGTGAGGTCGCCGTCAGCGACTGGCTACTGATTTCCCAGGAGCAGGTCAACCTGTTTGCGCAGGCTACAGGAGATTTCCAGTGGATCCATGTCGATGTGGGGAGAGCCCAGGCGGGGCCTTTTGGTGCTCCGATTGCACACGTGTTAGCGGCGCTCTAAACCCGCGTAAATCTGGTGTCGGCAAGCAGTCGGTGGCGGTCATCCGCGGCAGTCAGCTGACTGCTTTGAATTTCCTTTGAATCGAAGGGTGCCCGTTGCACAGGGCACAGACGTGTCCTGAGCGTGCCTGCTTTGGCCATGGCGAGCGGGCTTGAGCCAGCGCAGGGGTATGGCGCAGCGCTGGTGTTTTGCGTTACATATCGCCTACCTGTGTAAGAAGCAGGCGCGACAGTGACAGTCACTTTCCGGTAAACCCACTGTCGCGCCCCGAGACCCACCGCTTTGGAGGGCGCCGTTGCCGCTGTCAGTATTCACGAAGCGGGCGTGGCTGTCCAGCAGCGTGGGCCCACGCATGGGAATGGACCGCCCATGCCCACTGCCCAACACGCACCACCACAGCCGCCGTCACCACCGCCCAGACGTTTTCTGTGCGCCCTGTGTCGCAGCCCTGTGCTCATCTGCAGCCACTGCGACCGCGGCCAGCGCTACTGCAGCGCAGTCTGCTCACTCCAGGCCAGAAGTTGCGCCCAGCGCGCCGCTGCCAAACGCTACCAGGACAGCCGCAAGGGCCGCCACGCTCACGCCACACGCCAGGGGCAATGGCGCGCGCGCCAACAAATAGTGACGCATCAGGGTGGCCCACCACCGCCCTGCGCTGATGTACTCCCATCCAGCGACGCAACCGCTCTGAATCCAGACGCAAGCCAGCGCTGCAAGTGCCAGTTTTGCGGCCGTTCGGTCTCGGCTTTTGTGCGTCAGGACTTTCTGCGATGCCGCTTTCGCCATCCATCCCAACCTTCCGTATGGAGTACCGACTCACATGGCCATTTCACCTGAACTCAAGGCGCAGATCCTGCGCTACCACCACGCCGAGCGCTGGCCGGTGGGAACCATCTCGTCCCAGCTGGGCGTGCACCGCGAGACCGTCATGCGCGTGCTCACCCAGGCCGGCGCGGCCCCAATCGTGCCCGCACAACGCACTTCGGGCGTGACCCCCTACCTGCCCTTTATCCAGGAGACCTTGAAGCAGTTCCCCAACCTCACGGCCAGCCGGCTGCACACCATGGCCGCCGAGCGCGGTTACGAGGGGCGCCCCGACCACTTTCGCCACATCGTCGCCCGCCACCGTCCGCGCCCCCCAGCACAGGCCTACTTGCGCCTGCGCACCTTGCCCGGTGAACAGGGGCAATGCGACTGGGGCCACTTCGGCCACATCCAGATCGGGCAAGCCCGCCGACCCTTGATGGCCTTCGTGATGGTCCTTTCCTGGTCCAGACGCATCTTCCTGCGCTTCTTCCTGGGCGCGCACATGGAGAGCTTCCTGCGCGGGCACGTCCAGGCCTTTGAATCCTGGCACAGCGTTCCCAGGGTCGTCTTGTACGACAACCTCAAGAGCGCGGTGCTCGAACGCAAGGGGCAGGCCATCCGCTTCAATCCCACGCTGCTGGCACTCTCGGCGCACTACCGTTTCGAGGCCAGGCCCGTGGCCCCGGCCCGGGGCAATGAGAAGGGGCGCGTGGAGCGGGCCATCCGCTATATCCGCACCGCCTTCTTTGAGGGACGCAGCTTCACCGATATCGACGATCTCAATGCCCAGGCCGATGCCTGGGTGGCTGGTCCTGCCAGCGCTCGGCGCTGCCCCGAGGACTCCCAGCTGTCGGTGCAGCAGGCCTTTGACCAAGAGCGCTCGCACCTGATGGACATCCCGGCCACACCGTTTTGTTGCGATGAGATCCGCGGCGTTACAGCGGCCAAGACACCCTACGTTCGGTTCGATCTGAACGACTATTCCATCCCCCACACCCACGTTCAGCGCAGCCTCACCGTGCACGCCAGCTTGCGTGAGGTGCGTATTCTGGACGGCCAGCAGGCGCTGGCCTCGCACCCGCGTTGCTGGGACAAGGCTCAGCAGATCGAGATCGAGGCCCATGTGCAGGACCTGGTGCAGCACAAGCGAGGCGCGCGAGCGCACCGCGACACGGACCGCCTGGTACACGCGCTTCCTCAGGTGCAGGATTTGCTGACAGAGGCGGCCAAGCGGGGTGAGCCGTTGGGGCGGATCGCCCGTGAGTTGCAGGAGCTCCTGGACGTGCATGGACGCACGCAGATGATGGCCGCCGTCACGGACGCCATGAGCCGCGGTGTGCCGCACCCCCATGCGGTTCGTCTGGCGCTTGAGCGCCAGCGTCAGAGCAAGAGCCAGCAGCAAACCCCGCCCCCGCTGGGCGTGGCCCTGTCTGCGCAGGTGCGCGCGCGCGACATCGCCGTGCGCCCCCACAGCCTGGACGGCTATGACCGCCTCACGCAGGAGGGTGACGATGCCAACAACTGATTCGGCCACACTCAAACTCCGAGCCCAGGCGCTGCAACTACACGGGGTGCTGTCCCACTGGGATACCTGCTGCACAGAGCCCTGGGTGGGCACGTTGCTGGAATGGGAGGAGCACGAGAGAAGTCGCCGCTCCATGGAGCGCCGGCTGCACAGTGCGCGCATCGGGCGCTTCAAACCCCTGGTGGATTACGACTGGAGCTGGCCCGAGCAGATTGACCAGGCCAGCGTGAGCGAGCTGATGACGCTGCAGTTTCTGCACAGTGCCAGCAATGCCATCCTGGTGGGCCCTTCTGGCGTGGGCAAGACAACCATTGCCCAGAACATTGCACATCAGGCGGTGCTGCAAGGGCACACCGTCATGTTCACCACCGCCGGCAAGCTGCTGGGCGAGTTGGCCAGCCTGGACAGCGATTCGGCACTGCGTACAAGACTGCGCCACTACGCCAGACCCGCGCTGCTGGTCATTGATGAGGTCGGGTATCTGTCGTATTCCAGCCGGTATGCCGATCTGCTGTTCGAGTTGATCAGCCGGCGCCACGAGCACAAGAGCACGCTGATCACCACGAACAAGTCCTTTGCCGAGTGGGGCGAAGTGTTCCCCAACGCGGCCTGCGTGGTCGCCCTCGTGGACCGCCTAGTTCACCACGCCGAAATTGTTGGCATCAAGGGCAACTCGTACCGGCACAAGGAGGCGCAAGAACATGCCCGGGCGCGCACGGTAAAGCGCAAGCCTTCAAAGGAGACCGTATGAAACCGTGGCATCCGCCTTCAGGACTGCGCCAAGGGCTGCCATTCGCGGTGGACGACACCTGGACACCGGAACAAGCCATGGCGGTGATGGAGTTGCTCGATGATCTGCGCGATCGCGTCTGGACCCATTACGGAGGGGTCATCCAGGATCTGCTGCGTGCGCAGCGCGTGACCACTGATTCACTGGAAGACTTTGACACGGACTTGCCGTTCTGAGCGCCAACGAGTCTCCCGCGCCAACAACAAGGGCCCCTGACGGGGCCCTTGTTGTTGGCACGCTCAGCACCGAAAACCGCACCCAGAATCGGCCACCAAAAATGAACGCCGGATTACGTCACCAAATTCCGCCACCACTTACCGCCGCCAAATTTACGCGGGTTTAGACCGCCGCTAACAGTAACCCCTGGGGCCTTCTGCCCCAATTTTTTTGTTCTTGATCAGCGCACTGTGCGCGTGCACAGGGGGAGGGCGAAGTATGGCCGGTGTTCACCGGCTACAAAAGGGACAGCGGCCCTTTCCCGTGCCCGGGGATCGCGGTCTGGTTTCCTTCCCGCTGCTCGGGAACGAGCCCGCTGGACGAACTGGCGTTCGGTCCACTCCCGCCGCTGCGCTGTGGTCCCGTCCCGCCCGCCAGATCGTCCCCCCGGTCACCCGCCATGCCCGAAGCCGGGCCGCTGGAAACCCCGGAGTCCTGAACCCCTGAAGTGATCGCAGCGGCTCGAACGCCGCGCCAGTCGCTGCGCTTGGTGTCACGCCGTCCGCAGAGACGCCGCTGCTCGGTTCACCCGGCCGCCTGCGCTTCGCTGGTCGCCCGAAGAGGCTCGGGCAGCGCGTGCGCCAATGGGCCCACCGTCATCCCCCCACGGCGCCCCCATCCACAGGTGAGGGGGACTTGTGGGGGGATCTTTCAGCGGTGGGCCAGGTGACTGGCTCACTGTTTCGTGCTGCAAGGTTTCCCCATCCCCCACCCCTTCCCGAGGGAAGGGGCCTTGCCCACCCCCCGCCCGCCCGTGGGCGGGAGCGAGGGAGTCCGAGCGAGAGGATCAGCTTTGAGGAGCCCGGATCGGGGTCCGGCTGATTCGCTCTTGCAAGGAGTTTCACCATGGCCAACGTTCAAGTCATCCAGCGCCACGCGCACCTGGCTGGTGCCGTCAAGCTCGAATTCGTCAACGGGCGCGAAGGCAAGCTCGCCAAGGCGACGCTGACCGCCATCAGCAACCAGCACCGCGGCAGTGGCGAGGACCGCGAGGAACGCGCGGTGTCGATCCGCTGGACCCTCTGGGGCAAGCAGGCCGAACACGCCGCCGAGTACCTGGGCAAAGGCTCCCACGTCAACCTGGTGGGCCGGCTGCACAACAACAACTACCAGGACGCCGAAGGCGGCGAGGTCTACGCTATCGAGTTCACCGTCGAAGACATCGACTACCTCGACAGCAAGGCCGAGAGCGAAGCCCGCCGCAGCCGCCACACCCATGACTCCCTGGCACGCCAGCCAGCCACCGCCTGAAGCACCACACCGGGCGGTCCGGCCGCCCGATCTCCTCATACCTTTTTCTTCATTCCCCGAACCAGGAGCATCACCATGATCTCTACCGCCCATTCCCCCCGTCTGGCCGCCCGCTTTGGTCAGAACACCTTCGTCATCCGCAGCGAGACCCCGCTGGCCGAAAACCAGATGCGCCGGGCCGCGCCGTCCATCTTTGCCGAAGGCAAACACGGCAGCCGTTCCGAGCGCTACACCTACATCCCCACCATCGACGTGCTGCGAGGTCTGCGGCGTGAAGGCTTCGAGCCTTTCATGGTGGCCCAGAGCAAGAGCCGCATCGAAGGCAAGACCGAGTTCACCAAGCACATGATCCGCATGCGCCATGCTGGGCAGGTGAACACCCGGCCCGAGGCCAACGAGATCATCCTGATCAACAGCCACGACGGCGCCAGCAGCTACCAGATGCTCGCGGGCGTTTTCAGGTTTGTATGCTGTAACGGTCTGGTGGTGGGCGACGTCACCAACGACTTCCGCATCCCGCACAAGGGCAACATCCAGGACGAGGTGATCGAAGGCGCGTTCCGGGTGCTGGAGGACTTCGAGTTGGTGGACGCGTCCACCAACAGCATGAAGGCCCTGCCGCTGCAGCGCGAGGAACAGCAGGCTTTTGCCACAGCTGCCCTGGCGCTGCGATACGGTGAACGAGGGGAGGGCGAACCACCGGCCCCGGTGACCGCAGAACAGTTGATCGAAGCCCGCCGCCCGGAAGACTTCGGCAACAGCCTGTGGACCACGTTTCAGCGGGTGCAAGAGAACGCCTTGCGTGGTGGCCAGCCCGGTCGCGGTGCAAAGGGGCGGCGCTTTCACACCCGCCCGGTGGCCAGCATTGACCGCAGCGTGAGCCTGAACCGGGCGCTCTGGGTGCTGGCCGAAGAGATGCGCAAGCTCAAGGCCTGATCAGGCCCGGCACCACACCACCCTCGCCGGGCGGTGTGGTCCATCTGAGTTTCCGAAACGCTCGCCGGCTGTCGCCGGCTCGCGCGATCCCGGCCGCGGCTTCTCACCGAAGCCACAGCCAGGCGGCCATCGCCCAGCTGATGGCCGAAGCAAGCACCGCTGTCGCGGCGTGCAGCAGCCACCCTTCCCAGGGCCGTGCATCCTTGCGGGCCAGTTCTGCCACGTCCTGCAGCGGCAACGTTACCCGCTGCAGGGTCGGGCCGACCTCATTGCGGAACACCACACGGGCCGCTTCCTCCATGGCCCGGGTCTGTGTGTCCACAGTCCTCTGGGCCATTTCGTCGGCGCGGCGGGCAATGTGCTTCACCGTCTGCACCTTCGCGTTCTCGGTGATTTCATCCATGCGTTTTGAATACGCTTCGACCTTCTCCGCCAGATCGGTGCTGGTACTCAGCAACTCCATGCGGCTTGCGTCCAGTTGGGGTGCCAATTTCTCGACCCGATCCAGCAAGGTCCCCAGATCGCCGATGGCCACCGCCATCAGCTCTTCCCGGGCCGTGACCAGGTCGCTCACTGTGCCTGCCGTGCCATCGGCATCACGTTGCTGGCGGCGCTCTCGGCCAGACCGAGCGCCGCAAAGCAGGCATCCAGCTGCGGCAACACACCAACCGCAAGCCGCCGTGTGGCCAGCTTCTGGGCCAGTACGAGCTTTTCTGCGGTGCTGCTGGCCTTGACGATCAAGGCCTTGTAGTCGGTGTCGTCACGGGCCAGGGTGGCAAGGTCGGCATTGCTGCCCCGGATGCGCCCGTACACCTCGTTGGGCCCCAGATGGCAGGCCACGTTCTCTGTGGCGATGGGCTGCGCTTTGAGGAAGGCCCGCAACAGGTCGAAGTGCGCCGGGACATCTGCGGCGCTGCTGACCATGTTGAACACCAGCCGCACCCTTGAAAGGGAGACGCCCAGCCGCGCCAGCTCGACCAGGGTGGCGATGGTGTCCTGCTGCTGCTTGAGGGCCGGCACCGTGGGAACCACGAACGCATCGAAGTCCTCATGACTGCCTTGGTACTTCTGCATCAGGTCGAGCAATTCCTCCACGTTGCTGGCCCCAATGTCCACCACCGCGTTGTCCATGGTCTGCAGGAGTTCCTGCAGCTCGCCAAACTGCCGACCACGCATCGCATGGCCTTCGCCATCGGCCGCGTTCAGGCTCTCCACAGAAAACAGCTCCGCGCCGTCTATGCGCGGCAGCAGCAGGTGCCTGGCGATGGTGGTTTTGCCCACGTTCCCCGAGAAGTTGATGACGGCGATTTTCATGACGGGTCCTTTGCGCTGAGCCTGGCGCGGGCCAGGGGGTTGGTGATTCGGCTGCTGGCGAACGCTTCGGCGATCTCTTTGCCGCTGCGCAAGTCCGTTTCCACGGAAACGACCTGAGGTGACTGGGGCTCGGTGGTTGATGTTGGAGATGCGGACACCTGCGACTGAGTGAGAACAAGTGGAAATTCATCTGGACGAACACCGGATCCCGCGCCCTGTGCGCTGGAAGCTGCTTTGGTGGCCTTGGCCACTTCGCGCTGCACGGTTGCATTGCTCACGTGCACGCCAACTGCAGCCAAGGCCGTGCGGATCGCTTCGAAGGTGTAGCCCTGGGCGCGCAGCTCCCGCATGTCCTGCGCAAAGCGCCTGGCCTTACGGGAGCTTCTGCCCGGCGGATCGGTTGGAACCAGTTTCATCGTTCGGTTTCAGGTCAGGTGTTGCTTGTCCGTTCGTCACTCGCTGATCAGTTTGTGCAGTGGCTGTTTGCCTGCTGTTCACTGCACATGCTGTCTGGTCACTTCCTGAGCGGTGCTGCTCGGTACGTGCTCATCTTCAACCCGCCTGGTGCCTGTTCGCCTGCTGGATTTGGGCCCAAATCCAGCAGCGTCAGAGCCTCGATTCAGGCCAATACTGGGTTCATGGGTGAGTGCAGAGATAGGCGGCCTGCCGCCACTTTCACAAGCGCTCCGCGCTCCTCCATTCGTCGGTCCATGAACACCTCCTCCCATGACTTCGTCACGGTTGAAATGCGCGGCTTGAAAGCCTCGCTGGTGGCCCGTGCGCAGGCGCAACGGGTCAGCGTGTCGGAGCTGGTGCGCAGCGCTGTGGCACGCGACCTGGGCCTTTCGGTGGAGGGTGAGCCCCGTGTCGGGGAGATGTCCCAGAGGACTGGGCGAACCACCAACGTCAAGCTGTCGATCCGCATGACGGCCCAGGAGGCTTCGCAACTGGCTGCCGGTGCCCGAGCCGCATGCCTGTCGCGCGGTGCGTACCTGGCCGGACTGGTGGCCAACGTGCCCGTGCTGTTAGCCGGTGGCGGCCGGACCAAACACATTGCCGCGCTCAGGGTTTCCAGCGACGAACTGGCGACCCTGAGCCGAAACATCCACTGCCTCAATGTGCTGTTGCGTCAGGCCAATGTGGAGCCCGCCTGGCCCTACCGCGACATGCTGGACACGCTGGCTGGCGACGTGCGCCGCCACCTGGAGCTGGCCGCTCGCGCCCTGGCTGACCTGCAACCGCGCAGCCGGAGCGCAGGGTCAACCACGTCCCCCACCAAGTAGCGAAAGGAGTTCGCCATGGCTATCCCGCCATCACTCCTATCCATCTCCCTTCTGTTCCAACTGATGGGGTCGGACTGTCCGACCCCTCTGGCCTGTCAAGCTGCTTGACAACTCAGACCGGTGGCAACGCGCATCGAGCACGAGCACGAGTCGCCCGTAGTCTGGGAATCCAAGGGCCGGTGTGCAGCGTTTGCAGACGATTGGAGCAGTCAGTCGAATTCACACTGATCGGCTCAAACCGGCCGTTGGCCTTGACGACAAACGCCGGTCCGAATGGCGGAAGTGCGCAGCACCGCAGTCATCGGGGATCCCCGGTCGGCTGGCGCTGTGCCGTCGACCGCATCATCCTGGCAAGGCCAAGAGCGGCGGTCGAGCATATTCACAACCGCCACCCTTGTTTTGCGGCATCAAGACCGGATAGGCTCAACGTTTGGCCGCCTCATCAACCGATAGATGACCGGCACCACCAGCATGGACAGCAGCGGGGCGCTGAGCATCCCGCCCACCATCGGCGCGGCGATGCGCTGCATCACTTCGCTGCCCGCGCCCGCGCCCCAGAACAGGGGCAACAAGCCGGCCACGATCACCGCGACAGTCATCGCCTTGGGGCGCACACGCAGGACGGCGCCTTCGCGGATCGCGTCGAGCAGGTCGACATCGGTGTTCAACCCGGTCTCCAGCCGCGCGGCCCAGGCTTGCTTCAGGTACAGCAGCATGATCACGCCGAACTCGGCCGCCACGCCAGCCAGCGCGATGAAGCCGACCACGCTGGCCACCGACAGGTTGTGCCCCAGCGCCCAGAGCAGCCAGATGCCGCCGATGAGCGCAAAGGGCAGCGTGGCCATGATCAGCAGGGCCTCGTCGAGGCGGCGGAAGGTCAGGTACAGCAAGAGAAAGATCACCAGCAGTGTGAACGGCACCACCAGTTTGAGCTGGGCGCTGGCGCGCTCCAGGAACTCGAACTGGCCCGACCACGACACCGAGTACCCCGCTGGCAGCTCCACCTGATCAGTCACGGCCTTTTGCATGTCCAGCACGGCGCCGCGCAGGTCGCGGTCGCGGATGTCCACATAGACGAATCCGGCCAGTCGCGCGTTTTCGCTGCGAAGCATGGGCGGGCCGTCGGTGATGCGCAGGCGCGCCACATCGCCAAGCACCAGGCGCTGGCCGCGTGGCGTCACGATGGGCAGATTGCGCAGGTCGGCGAGCGAGTCGCGGGCGTCGCGCGGGTAGCGCAGGTTGATCGGGTAGCGTTGTAGCCCTTCAACGCTCTCACCGATGTTCATGCCGCCCACCGCACCCGAGACGACGGCCTGCACGTCGGCGATGTTCAAGCCGTAGCGCGCCGCATCGTCGCGGCGGATGTCCACGTCAATGTAGCGGCCACCGCTCAGGCGCTCGGCCAGCGCGCTTGTGACGCCGGGCACGCCTTTGACCACCGCTTCGATCTGCTTCGTAAGGCGGTCGATGGTGGCCAGGTCGGCGCCTGCCACCTTCACGCCTACCGGGCTTTTAACACCCGTGGCGAGCATGTCGATGCGGTTGCGGATCGGAGGCACCCAGATGTTGGCGAGGCCGGGCACGCGAACCGTGCGGTCCAGTTCGTCCACCAGCTTGTCGGGCGTCATTCCCGCTCGCCATTGTTCGCGCGGCTTGAACTGGATGGTGGTCTCGAACATCTCCAGCGGCGCCGGGTCGGTGGCGCTGTCGGCCCGGCCAGCCTTGCCGTACACGCTGGCTACCTCGGGCACGGTCTTGATCAGTCGGTCGGTCTGCTGCAGCAATTCGGCGGCCTTGGCGGCCGAGAGGCCTGGCAAGGCGGTTGGCATGTACAGCAGATCGCCTTCGTCCATCGGTGGCATGAACTCGGCACCAATGTGCTTGAGTGGCCAGAGGCTCACACCCAGCAGCAAGGCCGCCACCAGCAGGGTCGACTTCGGCGCCTTGAGCACCGCATTGAGCACCGGCCGGTACAGCGCGATCAGGCCCCGGTTCAGTGGGTTGGCGGTCTCCTCAGGGATGCGCCCGCGCACCAGGTAGCCCATCAGCACCGGGATCAGGGTTACCGCCAGTCCGGCGGCCGCCGCCATGGCGTAGGTCTTGGTGTAGGCCAGCGGAGCGAACAGTCGCCCCTCCTGGGCCTGTAACGTGAACACCGGGATGAAGCTCAGGGTGATGATCAGCAGCGAGAAAAACAGGGCCGGGCCGACCTCTGCAGCAGCGTGACCGATCACCTGCCAGCGGGTCTCGCCTTCGAGCTCCTTGCCCGGGTGTTCGTGCGCCCAGCGTTCCAGATGCTTGTGGGCGTTTTCGATCATCACCACTGCCGCGTCCACCATGGCACCAATGGCGATGGCAATGCCGCCGAGCGACATGATGTTGGCGTTCACGCCTTGTTGATGCATCACGATAAAGGCCGCCAGAATGCCTAGCGGCAGCGAGACGATGGCCACCAGGGCGCTGCGCAGGTGGAAAAGGAACAGCGCGCACACCAGTGCCACCACGCCAAACTCCTCCAGCAGCTTGATGCCCAGGTTGCTGGCCGCGCGCTCAATCAAGCCCGAGCGGTCGTACACCGGCACGATTTCCACCCCTTCGGGCAATCCGCGTTGCAGCTGCGCCAACCGCGTCTTGACCGCCTCGATGGTCTGCAAGGCGTTCTTGCCTGAACGCATGACCACCACCCCGCCAACCGCCTCACCCTCACCGTTGAGCTCGCCGATGCCGCGCCGCATTTCCGGCCCAATTTGCACGCGCGCCACATCGCCCAGTCGCACCGAAACACCGGCGTCGGTGGTCTTCAGTGGCAGCGCCCGGAAGTCGTCCAGGGTCTTCAGGTAGCCGTTGGCGCGCACCGCGTATTCGGCTTCACCCAGTTCCAGCACCGAGCCACCGGACTCCTGGTTGCCGCGCGCCACAGACTCACTCACCATCTGCTGCGTGATGCCGTAGGCCGCCAGTTTGTCCGGGTCCAGCACGATCTGGTGCTGGCGCACCATGCCGCCGATGCTGGCGACCTCGGCCACGTCGGGCACGGTCTTGAGCTCGAAGCGCAAGAACCAGTCTTGCAGCGAACGCAGTTGAGCCAGGTCCTGCCGCCCGGTGCGGTCGATGAGCGCATACTGGTAGATCCAGCCCACGCCGGTGGCGTCGGGGCCCAGCGACGACTTCGCCGTGGCCGGCAGGCGGGACTGCACCTGGTTCAGGTATTCGAGCACCCGCGAGCGCGCCCAGTACAGGTCCACACCATCGTCGAACAGCACGTAAACGAAGCTGTCGCCAAACATGGAGAACCCGCGCACGGCCTTGGCGCCGGGCACCGAGAGCATGGTGGTGGTCAGGGGGTAGGTGACCTGGTTTTCCACCAGCTGCGGTGCCTGGCCGGGCCAGGTGGTGCGGATGATGACCTGCGTGTCCGACAGGTCGGGCAGCGCGTCCAGCGGCGTGCGCAGCATCGAGACCACACCCCAGGCGGTGATCATCACCGTGGCCATCAAGACCAGAAAGCGGTTGGCAATGCTCCAGTGGATCAGGCGCGCGATCATGGCTTCGCTCCCGAGGCGGCGGGCTGGATGCGCGTGATCTGGGGGATGTCGCCATCGCGCATTTCAAACTCGATAACCACCGATTGGCCTGCCGACAGATCCTTCGGTCTCTGGTCGACTGGTGGCAGCCCGAAGTCCATCGTCATGGCCGGCCATTTGAGCGCCGGTATGGCCGGGTGGTCGAGGGTGACCGTGTCGCCATCCACCTCTTTGACCTTGGCGGGCGTCTGATGCGTTGCCGCTGGCATGGTGTTGTTCGGCTCCGGCATCGCCATCGGCTTGTCCATTCCCGCTTCCGGCGCCGGGCTCAGCCGAGCCAGCAAACCGTTGAGACTGGCCTCGGAATCGACCAGGAACTGGCCCGAGCGCACCACTTTCTGGCCGGCTTGCAGACCTTGCAGAATCTCGGTCTGGTCACCCGCTTCGCGGCCGGTGCGCACCTCCACCGGCGAGAAGCGGCCATCGCCTTCGGCCAACATCACCACGCTGCGCTGGCCGGTGTGGATCACAGCATCACTCGGCAGCAACAGCACCTTCCCGGCATCGGGGTTGGCCAAGCGCATCTGCACAAACATGCCCGGCACCAGCCGGCCCTGCGGGTTGGCCAGTTCCAGCCGCGCCTTGATCGTGCGGGTGGCCGGGTCCACCGAGGGCAGCAGCGCCTGCAGCCGACCGGTGAAGGTCTGACCTGGGGCGGCCGGGCTGGTGGCGCTGACCTCGGCGCCGGGCTTGAGCTGGGCGACCTGGCTCTCGGGCACCTGGCCTTCGGCCCAGACGCTGCCCGTGCCTTGCAGCCGCATCAAGGTCATGCCCGGCATCACGGTCGCCCCTTCGCTCACCATCAACTCCGTCACCACACCGCCGAGCGGGGCGCTCAGCGTGAAGCGGGGTTGCAGATTGCCGCTGCGCACGACGTGATCGATCTGCGCCGGGCTCATGCCCGCTTGGCGCATGCGCTGCTGTGCCGCCTCGCGCAAGGGCACCAGCTGCGCGTCCTGCTCGGCCATGCGGGCCACAGCCAGGTATTCCTCCTGCGCTGCAACCCAGCTGGGCACATAGATGTCGGCCAGCGGCGCGCCCTTGGCGACGCGGTCCTGCGTTGCGCGCACGTGCAGACGCTCGACGAAACCCATCGACCGGGCGCTGACCAGCACCTGGTCCCGCTCGTTCCAGGCCACGTTGCCGACCACCGACACCGGGCTGTCCAGCCGGCCTTCGGTCACTTCCACCGTGCGCAACCCCAGGTTTTGCTGCACGCGCGAACTCACCGTCACACCGCCGGTGTCGGTCGCGCCGCCACTACCGGCGTAGCGCGGCACCAGCAGCATGTCCATGAAAGGCGACTTGCCGGGGGCATTGAAGTTCTTGCCTGGCACCATGGGGTCGTGGTAATTGAGGATTTTCGAGCCGGTCACCGGGTCCAAGTCGCCAGCCTTCAGGCCGTCACGCATGTGGCGCTCGGTGGCCTCGAATCCCTGGTTCATGCTCCAGGTGCTGGGGTCTTGTGTCGAGGTGCTGGCCTCGGTGGGCGCGCCCTGGAGAGTGGCCGTGCCCATGTTCATGCCGGCGTTCATGCCGGCGGTCCAGGCGCCATAACCCACGGCGCTCAGGATGGCCAGTGCTACGGCAGTCAGGCCAATGGATGTAGAGGTTTTCATGGTGTCAGTTCTTCTGCATTGGGGAAGCAGCCGCGTCAGTCGCAGTTGCAGCGGCGGTGGGACTCATGTCGGCGGAGTCGGGCAAGAGGTATTCGAGCCGGGCCCACAGGCGCGACGTCGAGAGCTGCACCTCGATGCGTTCCATCTCCAGCACCACGGCCATGCGCCGGGCGGCGAGCACATCACCCAGCCGGGCGTTGCCGCCGCTGTAGGCCGCCTGCGCCAGGTCGGTGCGCTGGCGTGCCAGGGGCAGGCGCTCCTTGTCGATCAGCGCCAGTTGTTCCAGACCGCCACGCCAGGCCGCCAGCCAGCGCTCGGCCTCGACGAGGGCCTCGCGCGAGCGCTCTTCGCGCTCGGCCTGCAGCTCGTCCACTCGGGCCAGCCGCACAGCCAGCAAGCGGTCCTGCCGCTGCGCACGGTTCCATTGCAGGGGCACCGACACCGCCAGCGAAACCATGTTGTCGTAGCGCGGGCGCCGATGGCTGAACATCAGCTCGCCGCTCCAGTCGGGCTGGCGATCCTGCCGCGCCAATTCGGCGTCGGCCTCGGCGGAGGCCAGGCGCGCGCTAGCCAACACCAGGTCCGGGTGCTGCTGCAACCGGGGCGCGAATCCCGTTGCCGAAAGCGCCAATGAAGCCAATGCTGGTGCATCGCCCAAGGGCTGATCAAGCGGCATGCCGGTCCAGCGGGCCAAGGTCTGGCGCGCATTGACCAGGGTGGCCTCGGCACCCAGCAGGGCTTGCTGCGTCTGGGCAACCGCGTCGCGCGCACTCAACCAGTCCAGCGAAGGGCTGCTGGCACCAGCGGGCAGCGCGCCACGCGTGGCCGCTTCGGCCGCCTGGAGCTGCAGGCGGTTCTCGCTCAGCTGCGATCGCAACAGTGAGACCCGCTTCTCTTGCGCGTGCCGCTCCCACCACGCGATGGCGGTATCCCGCCGCAAGTTGGCCGCGCGCTGTGCCCGCATGGCCAGGGCCACCTCGGCTTCGCGCTCGTAGCGTTGTGAGCGGGCCTGACGTTTTCCCTCAGCGGGGAACGCCTGCATCAAAGAGACGGCCTTGCTGGTCATGGGCTCGGCCGATGTGCTGAGGCGATTGTCGCCTTCAATAGGCAGGCTGTTGAGCGAGAACCGCAGCACCGGGTCGGGCCGTTGACCGGCGGCCACGGCGGCTTCCCGCGCCGAGCGGGCCGCGGCGTCCTGCGCACTCAATGCCTGAGAGCGTGCCAGCGCGGCTTGAACGGCGGTTGAAAGCTCCAGCGGCCCGTGGTCCGATGCGCGGGCGGGTGGTGCGATGCCCAGCCACAGGGCGATCAGCAGGGTGGCGGTGTTGACGATGTATTTGGGCGCGATCGCGCGAACCACCGGCCTTGCATGCCGGTTCATGCCTGTTGAATAGGCTTGCATTTCTCTGCTCCATGAAGATGAACCGGGCTGCGCGCGACAAAGGCATGCAGCCACGTCACGGACTGCGCACTTACCTCAGCGGCAGCGCACAGACCGAATCAACGGAGTCAGAGCGTGGGGGGACGCCAGACGCTGGCGGGAGCACCGCCAGGGGGCGCGAACGAGACGGTCACGAGCAGGACGCTCGACGACTGGGACTGAACTACGGGCTGCGAAAAGGGCAACACCCAGCCGGCGGGCGCCTGGCATTCCTGGCCGGTCTTGCAGAGTTTTCCGGTCGCCGCTGCTGTTGCTGCGTCGTTGCAGCAGTCACTGAGGTCAGCCATCACCTCACCAGCATCTGCGCCTTGCATCGCCATCGCCATCGCCTCACCTACGGGGCAAGGCGTTTGCACAACAGCACCTGCAGCCCAGCCCTGAAGCGGGATGGACAAGCACAGCAGGAGAGCGATGAAAAAACGCATCAGCGGATTCTAGGCGCACATGGCCGACTCAAGTCGGCGGTGCCGGTTGATCTTGATCAAAGGTCACCGCATTGGTTGCAGTTGCCGGCCTGGATGGGCGGGCACGGAACAGTGCCGTAGGAGCAAAACACACAACAGTCACCCGCCAGGGGCTTGAGCAACTCGTGACACCGCTCACATTTGTAGAACCACTGGCACGCGTCGGTGGGCATGGTTTCGGTTTTGCTGTGCCCACAATGGGGGCAGGTGAGCGTGGAGATCAGGTTCACCGCGCTCATGGCTTGCGCTCCGCCAGGGTGGATGGATAACCCGCTCCAGCAGTGGCGCGCGTCAAGGCATCGACCTGGGTCCGTTCGTTGTCAAACGTGACCAGGGCTTCTTTGCGCTCGAAGTTCACATGAGCCTGGCTGACCCCGTCCACCTGAAGCAGGGCCTTCTTGATGGTGATGGGACAAACAGGGCAGTCCATGGTTGGCACCGACAGCCTGACGGTTTGAGGGGCAGTCGATGCCGTACCTGCCAGCAGAAGGAGCGCCAGAGACAGCGAAACTTTTTTCATGGTGGGCCTTTCAGTAAAACCAGTGGGCGACGAATGGGAACACCAGCGCCACGGCGATCAGGGCCACTGCCAATCCAAACAACCACTGATAAGCGCGCTTGACCCGTGGCAGCGCACAGACCTGGCCCGGTTCGCAAACCTGGGTCGGCCGCCAGATGCGGCGCCAGGCCAGCACCAATGCAAGCACTGCCACCCCGAGGAACACGGGTTGCAAGGGACCCAATTCAGTCAAGTGGCCGATCCATGCGCCAGAAATGCCCACAGAGAGCAACAGCAAAGGACCGATGCAGCAGGCAGACGCAAGCAGGGCCGCCAATCCGCCTGCCAAGAGGGCCAACAAGCCAGTTTTCTGAGTGGAATCACGGGGTGTATGGGTATTCATGGCGTAAGCTTAGGGCCGTACCTGAGTACGGAGTCAAGCACCATGTCCAACATTTTCACCATCGGAGCCCTGGCACAAGCCGCCGGGGTGAATCTGGAAACGATCCGCTTCTACCAGCGGCGGGGACTGATGCCCGAGCCCGCCCGGCCACAGGGCAGCATCCGCCGCTATGGCGACGTCGATCTGGCGCGTGTGCATTTCATCAAGGCAGCGCAGCGCCTGGGTTTCAGCCTGGACGAGGTGGCCGAGCTGCTCAAACTGGAAGACGGATCACACTGCGATGAGGCCCGCGCGCAAGGAGAGAGGAAACTGACTGACGTACGCGCCCGACTTGCGGATTTACAGCGCATCGAAATTGCCTTGTCTGAACTGGTGGAACATTGCCACAGTGCTCGCGGACGGGTGTGTTGTCCATTGATCGCATCGCTACAAAGGTTGGGCGTGGATTAGCGAAGTGCGATCGAAAATCGAGCATGGTGTTGGCAGGCGCAAACCTCCAACCCAACTCGGCAGAGACAGCACCTTCGCAACGGGAGAGCACAACAGGTAAGACAGTAACGGGCGCATGGGTCAAGCCATGGACGTTAAAGCCCAAGTGGAAAAGCACAGGCAAAACGTGGTCATCTGATCATTGGATGCTACCGATGCCGTTCCGCCGTGGGCCTCCATGATGGCTCTGATGATGGACAGACCCAGACCCGTTCCTTCTGAGTCAGGGTTACTGCGCGACTTCTCTGCCCGGTAGAAACGGTCGAACAGCCGTGGGAGGTCGGCGGCAGGGATTGCGGGACCGGCGTTGTGCACGCAAAGCTGGATCTGACCGTCACCCTGGGTCACCGACACCCGCACAGGTCCGTTCGGCGGCGAGTACCGTATCGCGTTGGACAGCAGGTTACTGATCGCGCGGCGGATCATCAGCCGGTCGCAAACGATATGCGCATTTCCATCCGCTTCCATGACAATTTGCTTCTCCTCCGCCAGCGCTTCGTAGAATTCGAACAGGTCCCGTACCTCGTCGATGAGCGACACGGTCTCGCGGTTCGGCAACTCGATCCCATGTTCCGTTTTGGCCAGGAACAACATGTCAGAGACCATCCGGGCCAGTCGCTGCAGCTCTTCGGCATTGGACGCCAGGATGTCTTGGTACACGCTCACGTCCCGCTTCTGCGCCAGCGACACCTGGGTCTGGGTCAGCAGGTTGTTGATGGGGGTTCGCAATTCGTGCGCCAGGTCGCCAGAGAATTCCTGCAAGCGTGAAAAGTCCGCCTGAAGCCGGCCGAGCATGTCGTTCAACCCTTGCGCCAGATCGGAAAATTCCACCGGAACCGCTTCGACAGGCATGCGCTGATCAAGCTTTTGGGCGGTGACTGTCATCGTGCGCTCCCTTATGACTCGCAACGGCTCCAGGCCACGGCGGGCGGCCCACCACCCCAGTAGACCGCTGATCAAGATCGCGCCTATCAGGTAGAGCGCCAGAGTGCGTCTGAGCGACTGCATGAAATGGGTATGGTGCGCTGTGTCCAGTGCGATCAGCAGTTCTAGTGGTGCGCGGTCAGCGGCCTGGCCCGGCCAACTTGCAGGAGGTCGCAACGCTGCTCTCAGACCGCGCAGGGATTGGTCACCAACCCTCCAGTCGAATGTGCGCCCATCTGCACCGATGGATGACGGCAAAGTGGATAACACCGATCCTTTTTCGCCATACACTTTCTCCGCGTTATTGCGCAGCTCGACAAGCAATCCGCGGTGACTCGTCAACAACTCATCAAGGCGAGTCATCGCAATCGTCGGTGAGCGTGAGTCACCGACGATGGTTCGCACAAGGTCGATCTTGTCCTTGAGGTAATCCGTATCGAGTTCGACAAAGTGTCGAATCACCGCGTACGAGACCAAGAAGCCCAGCCCGACCAGAACGCAGGCCGATACCAAGGTATACAGCGCGGTCAGGCGCGCCGTCAGCGACAACTGGCCGAACATCAGTGTGTGTGCTCGGGTGCTTCGAGGACGTAGCCCATCCCGCGGACAGTCTGGATCAGGCGCGGTTCAAATGCATCGTCCACCTTGGCCCGCAAGCGCCGCATGGCCACTTCGATCACATTGGTATCGCTGTCAAAATTCACGTCCCACACCTGCGAGGCGATCAGGGAGCGCGGCAGCACCTCGCCATGGCGGCGCATCAGCAGCTCCAGCAGACCAAACTCCTTGGCCGTCAGGTCGATGCGCTTGCCAGACCGGGTCACCCGCCGGCGCAGCAGGTCGAGCTCCAGGTCGGCTACTTTCATCGAAGTGGGTTCGAGACCTGAACGGCCGCGTCGCAGGACCGTCCGGACCCTGGCCAGCAACTCGGCAAACGAAAACGGCTTGACCAGGTAGTCGTCAGCACCCAGTTCCAGGCCTTTGACGCGGTCTTCGACTTGATCGCGTGCCGTGAGGAAGAGCACGGGCATCTGTCGCCCCTGACTGCGCAGGCTCTTGAGCACCTGCCACCCGTCCAACCCAGGCAGCATGACATCCAGGATCACCAGATCGTGGTCCCCCTCCAGGCCATGGTGCAGACCGTCAATGCCATTGGTGACGAGGTCCACGGCAAAGCCGGCCTCGCGCAGGCCTTGGCTGAGGTAGTTACCCGCTTTGGGTTCGTCTTCAACGATCAGAATTTTCACGATCACATTCTCCTGACCGGAAGTTTGCTCGAAATGGTGCATGCGTGACGAAAACTGACATTTTTGTAATCCAGCCGACAGGGTTGTGACGGACTCGGGTCACCATACTTCGCCCCACTTGATTCATATCAAAAGGAGCGATAGCAGTGAAATCTTTGTTCAGTTACCGAGCCACAAGCCAGGTGCTGGTGGCGGGCCTGTTGGCCCTTCCATTTGCGCTGGCTGCGCAGACCGCCAGCTCGACACAGGAGGCCGACTGGCGTCGCGCCAACGACGCGGTGGGGGCGCTCAAGCGCGGCCATGTTGACGTGCTCAAATGGGAGCAGGCCAATGCCAGTACCGCCACCCCGACTCCAGAAAGCACCCCGGGTGTAGCCATCCCCACCGCGGACACAGCGGTCCGGATGGCCTGGATGGTGCACCGCGATCTGGCCCGTCCGTTGGCTCGGCTGGGTCCAAAAAACGAACAGCTGATCGCTGAAGGCCGCTGGACTGAACTCGACCCCAGCCTTCAACGTCGTGTCGAGGACGCCGGTGAGGTGCTGGAGGTGGCAGCGGTGGGGCGTAAAGCCTGGATCGAGGCAGTGGCAGCCCAACAGGTGTTGAAGCACCAGCGTGACATGCTCGAAGCCGCGCAGGCGGCCTTTGAGCTGGGACAGCGCATGGTGACGGTGGGCAACTGGAGCAAACTGCAACTGTCCCCCGTTCAACTGGCGGCATCCAACGCACGCATGAATTTGCGGCGAGCCCAGCAAGCCGCCGCTCAGGCGCAGGCCGCTTTGGTCAAGACGATGGGGCAAACAGGCCTGCAAGATGGCTTTGAGTTGCCGGACCAGCTGCCGGCCATCCCGGTGCAACCCACGACACTCGACGAACTGCAGAAGCGCGCCGAAGCGGTTCGCAACCACTTGCCAGGTGCCGAAGGCCTGCGCAATCGTGCTCTGTCGAAGTCGGCCATGAACGTCTATTGGGCTGCCCACGCCTTGGCACAAGACAGCCAGGGAGAGATTCTGAAAACCCGTGAGTTCATCACCGAAGAGACGGTGCTGCACTACAACGGCATGCTCAAGAGCGTATGGGACCTGCTGGACGAAGTACAGAACCAGTCCCAGGCCACGGTTGATGCCATCAGCGCACAACGCGACTTCTGGCTCGCCGAAGCCGATCTTCAGTGGGTCTTGCAAGGCGGAGAGCCCGACAGTTTTGTGAGCCTGGGGGGCGCCGGTGGCGATGCCCCGGCAGCAGCAGCGCATTGAAAGGACACAACACATGACCAAAACCAATTCCAATACCAACTCCAGGCGCCAGTTTTTTGCAGGTGCCGCAGCCTCCGTGGCCGGCCTGGCCGTGGCGCGATCCGCCTTGGCGGGTTTGCCAGAGCCGGTCATGCAGACGTCGGTGGAAACGGCGCCGCCTTTGATCCCGACAACCGGTCGCCCGTACAACCCCGTGGTGACCCTCAACAGCTGGACCTTGCCTTGGCGCATGAACAACAACGTCAAGGAATTCCATCTGGTGGCCGAACCCGTGGTTCGCGAAGTCTCGCCTGGCTTCAAGGTCAACATGTGGGGCTACAACGGGCAGAGTCCTGGGCCGACCATTGAAGTGGTTGAGGGTGACCGCGTGCGCATCTTTGTGACCAACAAGCTGCCTGAGCACACCACAATTCACTGGCATGGTCAGCGCCTGCCCAACGGAATGGACGGCGTCGGCGGTCTGAATCAGCGCGCCATCCCCGTAGGCAAGACCTATGTGTACGAGTTCGAGGCACGACGCCCCGGCACCTTCATGTACCACCCACATGCGGATGAAATGGTACAGATGGCCATGGGCATGATGGGCATGTGGGTGACCCACCCCAAGGCCAAGCACCCGCACATCAGTGAGGTGGATCGGGACTTCTGCTTCCTGCTCAACGCCTTTGACGTGGAGCCTGGTAGCAAGACGCCCAAGATCAACACCATGACGGACTTCAACATCTGGTGCATGAACAGTCGGGTGTTCCCGGCCATCGACACGCTCAATGTGCGCTTGAATGACCGGGTGCGCATCCGGGTTGGTAACCTCACCATGACCAACCACCCGATCCACCTGCACGGGCACGAGTTTCTGGTCACGGGCACCGACGGTGGCCCGACCCCGCCCAGCACGCGCTGGTACGAGGTCACCACCGATGTGGCCGTGGGTCAGATGCGCCAGATCGAGCTGATTGCAGACGAAGAAGGTGACTGGGCCATGCACTGCCACAAGAGCCACCACACCATGAACGCCATGGGGCACGATGTGCCCACCATGATTGGTGCGGACCACCGCGGTCTGGTCAAGAAGATTCAGAAGGTCGCGCCCGACTACATGTTGATGGGCGAACGCGGCATGGCCGACATGGGCGAGATGCAGATGCCCATTCCCGACAACACGGCGCCCATGATGACCGGCACCGGCCAGTTCGGACCGCTGGAAATGGGCGGCATGTTCACGGTTTTCAAGGTCCGCAAGGACCAGAAACCGGGCGACTACAAGAATCCGGGTCACTACAAGTTCCCCGAAGGCACCGTGGCGTACGAATGGAGCGGTGCGCTCCCGCCAGCACCACGCCCAGCGGCCAGCAGCGACACGACGCCGGCAACAGCCAAGGCCATTAAACCCATGGCCAAGGGCATGTCTCACTGACTGACTCACGCATCACCTAAAAACCGCTTTCCTCTACCGTTTCCCAACTCAACCCTGAAAGAAGTCCTATGAAACTCCACAAGTTCAACATCGTCTCGCGTGCTGGTTTTGCTTTCGCTGCTACAGCTTTGGCTGCATCTGCTGCCTTCGCTGGTGGCACCCACGGCGGTGGGCACGATGAATCGCCTATCGGTGAGGCAGGCGTCGCCGCAAACGTCACGCGCACGATCGAGGTGGACGCAGCAGACAGCATGCGCTTCACGCCGTCGAACGTGTCGGTGAAGAAGGGCGAAACCATCCGCTTTGTCATCAAGAACTCCGGCAAGGTGCCACATGAGTTCAGCCTCGGCACAGAAAAGGAGCTCAAAGAGCACTACGAAGTTATGAAGAAACATCCGGGCATGGAGCACGAAGAGGCCAACAAAATTTCCCTCAAACCAGGAAAACAGGGCGAGGTGATCTGGCGTTTCACCAAGCCCGGTGTGGTGGACTTTGCCTGCCTCCATGTGGGCCACTACGAAGCCGGCATGAAGGGTCAGGTCAAAGTGGCGGCCAAGTAAGCCGCCTCCAATTGGTGTCAAAACAATTCAACGACGAGGATTCAAAGTGAAACTGCGAATGATTTTGAGCGCAACCGCGCTAACTCTTACGGCCATTTCCATCAACCCCGTGTTTGCTCAAACGAACATGGATCAAGGAAAAACGGGTATGGCGGCAGCGCCTGGCATGACCGACGGCGAGGTGCGCAAGATTGACAAGGACGCCGGCAAAATCACCATCAAGCATGGTGACATCAAGCACATGGACATGCCCGGCATGACCATGGTCTTCACGGCCAAGGACAAGGCCTTGCTGGACAAAACCAGCGTTGGGGCCAAGATTCAGTTCATCGTCACGAATGAGAACGGTCAGATGACGGTGACGGACATCCAGCCGGCGAAGTGAACCTGAGTTTTCAGCGTCTCCGGTTGGCTGCGGCTCTCCTGGCATTGGCTGGGGTAGCCGCAGCCCTTTTTTGGTCGCGATCAGCTGGCCTCGACCAGTCAGCTCCTGCTGGGCTGCTTCGCCCGGATGACGTTGCGATGCTCAAGCAAGGCGCGCAGATCTATCAGGCCCGGTGCGCAATTTGCCATGGTGTGAAGCTGGAAGGGCAAACGAATTGGCGGGAGCGGGGTGCCGATGGCCGCTTGCCGGCGCCGCCTCACGACGGGAGCGGCCACACATGGCACCACCCGGATGATGTGTTGATCCGCATCACCAAACAAGGGGTAGCGAAGGCCGTTGGCATGCCCGACTATGCCACCAACATGCCCGCCTTTGGCGATTCGCTCAGCGATGCCGACATCGTGGCGGTTCTGTCCTGGATCAAGTCGCAGTGGTCACCTGAGACCCGACGCCACCACGACGACATCAATCGCCAGGCCCTGCAGCAGTCGCCACGCTGAGCCTGACGTTGTTGTCATCTTCGGGTCATCTTGGTGACCTGGGTCGAGCCCTACAGTGACCCCATGGCATCTCGCCATGCGTTCCCTCAAATAAGGAATCGATATGTCCACCTTGATCCGAACCCTTCTGGCCGTAGCTGTCGCCGGCACGGCATTTGCCGTCTCGGCACAACAAGCGGAAGAGCACACCCAGCACCACCCCTCCACTTCGGCAGCCAGCACCACGACCCAGCAAGTCACACCCCAGGCCGGTGTGCCCATGGGCATGTGGTCGATGCCGCAGATGCAACAGCACATGCAGCAGCACATGGCCACGATGCAAGCAATGCACACCAAGATGGCAGCCGCCAAGACACCGGCCGAACGCGAGGCGCTGATGGTCGAACACATGAAGGCCATGCAAGAAGGCATGGACATGATGAAAGGCATGAAGCCCATGGGTGGCATGGCGGGCATGCAGGGGATAGGCGCCCCGGGCGCGGCCACGCCGGACCTGACACAGCGCCATCAAATGATGGAAATGCGCATGGACATGATGCAGAGCATGATGGAGATGATGATGGACCGCATGCAGTCGGTCCCGGCGACAAAGTGAGGAGACCGACCATGGCCACCATACCCAGCACACAGGCGCCGCGGACGGCCACCGCCTATGGTTTTCACTGCGAGATCACCGATACCGACTTCGCCAAGGCCGTCGCGCGCGTCGTCGATGCGCTGAAGACCGAGGGCTTCGGCGTTCTCACCGAGATCGACGTGCAGGACACCATGAAAGCCAAGCTCGGGATCGATGGGCGACCGTACCGGATTCTCGGTGCCTGCAATCCGCCGCTCGCGCACCGCGCCCTGGAGGCGGAGCCCGACATCGGCCTTCTGCTGCCCTGCAACGTGGTCGTTCGTGAAAAGCCTGATGGCCAGATCGGCGTCGCGTTCATGGACCCAGTGGCCGTGCTGCAGATGACCAGCAACCCCGAAATCGCACGCGTCGCCCACGAGGTACGCGGACGTCTGGAGCGGGTGAGAGCGGCACTGGTCCAGGCAACCGGCAGTGCCCAGGAGTGAAGGAGATGCACATGTTCTACGACAACGGTTTCTTCATGGGCGGCATGCACGGGTTCTGGTGGATCTTCTGGATTACCTTGATCGGCGTGCTCGTCTTCTACGGTTGGGGTCGCCCGAGCGAGCAACGCCGACGGCCGCGCGAAACACCTCTTGAGGTTCTGCAACGGCGGCTGGCCAGCGGCGAGATCTCGCCCGAACAGTACGAAGAGCGCAAGGCCTTGCTCGACCGGGATGCGGTGGACAAGGGCTGAATCTGCGGCTGAGTGTCCAGCTGACGGGCCTTGACCTTTACATGATGTCAAGGTTTATCTTGGATCCATCGGTGTCTGCCACACCGATGGATTCGACAGGAGAACACAAATGACGACAACCCATCACGGACAACGGACCGTTGCACGGCGCGCGCCCGGCGTCGGCCGCCTGCTCAAGCTCGCGCTGCTGATGGTCGCTCTGATCGGCGGCTTCTACCTGCTGCGCCAGCACTGGAGCCATGTCGCCGGCAATTGGATCTACCTGCTGCTGCTGGCCTGCCCGCTGATGCATCTGTTCCACGGCCATGGTGGGCATGGTGGTCATAGCGATCACCGATCGGCACCCGGCCCGCGCGGCGACAAGGACGCGTGAGCCATGGACACGCGCACCTCGCACGATCACGCCGGCCACGGCCACCACCACTCGCCCGCCACGCACGATCAAGAGGGCTCCCGGGGTCCGAAGGACCCGGTGTGCGGCATGTCGGTTACGAAGGACTCCGAACACCACGTCGAGCACGACGGCCTACCGTACTACTTCTGCAGCGCCAGGTGCCGCGGCAAGTTCGTCGCCGACCCGGCCCGCTACACGTCGGCCAAGGCGAAGCCAATTGCCGCCGAGCCGCCGCCACCCGCCGGCACGATCTACACCTGCCCGATGCACCCGGAGATCCGCCAGGACCATCCCGGCGACTGCCCGAAGTGCGGCATGTCGCTCGAGCCCGAGATGCCCACGCTCGACGACGAGAAGAACCCGGAACTGGCCGACTTCTCGCGCCGCTTCTGGTGGACGCTGCCGTTCACCGTGGCGGTGACGGTCCTGGCCATGGGCGGCCACCGCTTCGGCTGGTTCGCGCCCGGCGTGCAGACCTGGATCGAGCTGGTATTGACGCTGCCGGTCGCGCTGTGGGCCGGCTGGCCCTTCTACGTGCGCGGCCTGAAGTCGGTGATCCACCGCAGCCCCAATATGTGGACGCTGATCGGCCTGGGCACCAGCGTGGCCTTCGTCTACAGCGTCGTGGCCACGGTGGCGCCGCAGATCTTCCCGGCCGCCTTCGTCAGCAACGGCGTCGTCGCGGTCTATTTCGAGGCGGCGGCGGTGATCATCTCGCTGACGCTGTTTGGCCAGATCCTGGAGCTGAAGGCGCGCTCGCAGACCTCGGCCGCGATCAAGTCGCTGCTCGGCCTGGCGCCGAAGACGGCGCGCCGGATCAAGGACGACGGCAGCGAGGAAGACGTGCCGCTGTCGCACATCCATGTCGGCGACCGGCTGCGCGTGCGTCCCGGCGAGAAGGTGCCGGTGGACGGGGTGGTCGAGGAAGGCAGCAGCGCGCTCGACGAGTCGATGCTGACCGGCGAGCCGCTGCCGGTGAGCAAGCGAGCCGGCGACAAGGTCATCGGCGCCACGATGAACACCAGCGGCGCGCTGGTCATGCGCGCGGACCATGTCGGCTCGGCCACGGTGCTGTCGCAGATCGTGCAGATGGTCGCCCAGGCCCAGCGCTCGCGCGCGCCGATGCAGCGCATGGCCGACCGGGTGGCCGGCGTCTTCGTCGTCGCGGTGGTCGCCATCGCCGTGCTGACCTTCTTCGCCTGGGGCCTGTTCGGCCCCGAACAGGGCTGGGTCTTCGGCCTGATCAATGCGGTGGCAGTGCTGATCATCGCCTGTCCCTGTGCGCTGGGCCTGGCCACGCCGATGTCGATCATGGTCGCCACCGGCAAGGGCGCGACCAGTGGCGTGCTGTTCCGCGACGCCGCGGCGATCGAGAACCTGCGCAAGATCGACACGCTGATCGTCGACAAGACCGGCACGCTGACCGAGGGCCGTCCGGCCTTCGAGAAAGCCATCGCGGCCGACGGGTTCGAGGACGCGGAAGTGCTGCGCCTGGCCGCCAGCCTCGACCAGGGCAGCGAACACCCGCTGGCCGCGGCCATCGTCGCGGCGGCGCGCAAGCAGGGGCTGGCGCTGGCCAAACCCAAGGACTTCGATTCCGAGTCCGGCATCGGCGTGCGCGGCCAGGTCGAGGGTCGGTCGCTGGCACTGGGCAACACCGCGCTGATGGACCAGCTTGGTGTCGAGGTCGAGCCACTGGCCGAGCAGGCCGAGGCGCTGCGCGCCGAAGGCGCCAGCGTCATGCACCTGGCGGTCGATGGCCGGCTCGCGGGCCTGCTGGCGGTGTCCGACCCGGTCAAGGACACGACGCCCGAAGCCTTGAAGTCGCTGCACGCGGCCGGCCTGCGCGTGGTCATGGCCACCGGCGACGGGCTGACCACGGCCCGCGCCGTCGGCCGGCGGCTGGGCATCGACGAAGTGCATGGCGAGGTCAAGCCGGCCGACAAGCTGGCGCTGGTCGAGAAGCTGCAGAGGGAAGGCCGGGTCGTCGCGATGGCCGGCGACGGCATCAACGATGCGCCCGCGCTGGCCAAGGCCGATGTCGGCATCGCGATGGGCACCGGCACCGACGTGGCGATGAACAGCGCCCAGCTCACCCTCGTCAAGGGCGACCTGCGCGGCATCGCGACGGCGCGCGCGCTGTCGGTGGCGACCGTGGCCAACATGAAGCAGAACCTCGGCTTCGCCTTCGTTTACAACGCGCTGGGGGTGCCGCTGGCGGCGGGCGTGCTGTTCCCGCTCACCGGCTGGCTGCTGTCGCCGATGATCGCGGCGCTGGCGATGAGCCTGAGTTCCGCGTCTGTGATCAGCAATGCGTTGCGCCTGCGAGCGAGCTCAACTCAGAGCGGCGCTCCACATCCGGGCCATTGATCATGGACATTGTTGCCCATGGGGTCTGGGTCGGTCTCGGAGCCGCGTGGGTACATCAGAACCGTCGCCTGGACTATCGGACTACCGCCCTGGCGGTCGGTATGGCGGTGGCGCCTGACCTGGTCCAGTTGCTGCCTCTGGGGTACCTGGCACTGGTCACGTCCGATGGCTGGTCCGTCTTGCAGGCTTATGCCAATGCTCTGCCGGGCTATGAGCCCTCGATGCCGCCTGCACTGACGCTACTGACCCACCATTTGCATTGTGTGATGCACAGCGCCTTGGTTGCCGGTGTGGTCACCACTGCCTGCTGGGTATGGTTGAGACGCCTCTGGATACCATTGCTGGGCTGGTGGTCCCACATCCTGATCGATGTGTTCACACACTCGGCTGATTTTTACCCGTCCCCTGTGCTCTACCCGGTGACCTATTGGGGGTTCGACGGCATTGCCTGGAACACGCCATGGTTCATGGTGGTCAACTATCTGGCCATGTTGGCTGTTGTCACAGTGATAATCCGTCGCAAATAAAGAAGCCACCCCTAGACAGAGTGGCTGTTTCTGCGGGGAAGTCGCGATCAGTTCTCGTGTCCCTTGCGTCCCAAGACGTCAAGGCGTGCCACTTCGTTACCTACAGTGCTGATTTTTTGCCCGCCGGCCGATTGGACAACCTCACCCTGTTTGAGGAATACAGTGCGTCCAAACCGATTGGCCTTTGCCATCTTTCCGTCCTTGAAGACGTACAGGGTTTCTCCATTCACCAGCGGGACTGTCTGCTTGGCCTCAGATTGAGCCGCATCCATGGCGAAAGCCGGTAGGGTTGCAGCGAAGGAAAGCACGAGGATGTTGAACTTGCGAATCATGGTTGCTCCTGAGAGTTTCACGTTGATCGGGTGATGCAACGTGGTACGGTGTACAGGGCCAATGTAGTGGTGAGAAGGTGACCGCAGGCTTGCCTTTCGATGACAGTTTTGACTGCAATTTGTCGGCGAATCTGCCGCCCCTGTCGATCGGATCGGATGCTGAACTGGTCAGCGCGGCTGGAACGCGATGATCCCCATGCCCAACAAGGCCACGGCCGCACCGGTCACATCCCAGGCTGAAGGTCGGACACCATCCACTATCCACAGCCACGCGATGGCTGCGCCGATGTACACGCCACCATAGGCCGCGTACACCCGCCCCGTGGCCGCACCATGCAAGGTGAGCAGCCAGGCGAACAGCGCCAGACTGACCACTGCCGGCAGCAGCAACCAAACTGAGCCTCCTTGGCGCAGCCACAACCAGGGCAGATAACAACCAACGATCTCGGCCAACGCGGAGGCGACGTAAAGCAAAAAAGTGGTCATGGTCGGTCAGCGCGCAAGATGGGGATGGCACGCGCAGGCCTCGCCATGGGCGGCCGCCACCAATTCTTTGAGGATTCCGCAGTCTGTTCCATCGTTGTCACAACGGCCACAACTGGCCTTGAGTAGCACCAGTTGTTTCTCCAGCGCTCGCATACTCTGGAGACGTGCCCTGCCTTTATCGATCTGTCCCTGGACCAGACCGTCCACATCCGGGTGCGGCTCGCCCGGCGCGTCCAGCGCGTCAACAGTCGACGAATGTCAGCAAGCGGCATCTCCAGCGCTCGACAATGGCGAATGAAAGCTAGGCGTTCCAGGTGAGTGCTCTCGTAGTCGCGGTAGCCGTTGTCATGGTGCGCCGGCTCGGGCAAGAGGCCTTGTTTCTCATCGTAGCGGATGGTGTCCGCTTCCACGCCAGTGGCCAGGGCGAGTTCTTTGATGCGCATGGTGCTTTTCTCCGTTCGAATGGGCCAAGGGCTTGACCCTGAAGTGGCTCCAGGGTTTCCAATGCAGCATTCTGAAGGAGTTTCCATGTCTTCCAACTGTTGTGAACACGAATGCCCCGCCCCCGGTCAAATCGTCAACCTGGCGCGCTACCGTCGCGTTCTGTGGGTGGCACTCATCGTCAATGCCGCCATGTTCCTGGTCGAACTGGGCGCAGGCTTCAGGTCAGGTTCCTTGTCCCTGCTCGCCGACGCCATTGATTTCGCCGGTGACGCGTTGAACTACGGCGTCTCGCTGGCTGTGCTGGCTTCGGCGCTGGCCTGGCGGGCTCGGGCGGCCGTGCTCAAAGCGCTCAGCATGATGGGCTTTGGTGTTTATGTTTTGGCCAGCGCGCTGTGGGCCGTTTGGAACGGCGGTGTGCCCGATGCGCCGACCATGGGTGTGGTGGCACTGCTGGCGCTGCTGGCCAACGTGTCGGTGGCCTGGCTGCTTTACGCTTTTCGCGAAGGCGACGCCAACATGCGCAGCGTCTGGTTGTGCTCGCGCAACGACGCCATTGGCAACGTGGCGGTATTTCTGGCGGCATTGGGTGTCTTTGGCACCGGCACCGCCTGGCCCGACCTGCTGGTGGCGGCGTTGATGGCGGGTCTGGCACTGCATGGGGGCTGGCAAGTGCTGAGGCAAGCGCGGGGTGAACTGGGGGAGCAAAAAATCAAGGCCCACGATCATGAATTGAGAAACCATGACCATGCACACTGAACCCACAACGTCGGTGGCTTTTGACGCACCCACCTTCGAACGTTTGCGCGGGGCGTATCTTCGGGTTGATCGCAGGGATCTAACGCAGGCTTGGCATTTGCTCGAAGCGCTGCACGTGCTCGGGCAGACGAGGTTGGTCCCCCATGCGCAAACGCATGGACTGATGCTCGCGCTGGCCTGGCGGACGCACAACCTGGCCGAAGTGAATGGTCAGCTAATGCGGCTGTTGCTGGTGCCTTTGGGACACTTGCTGGGCCGCCTGCCGCTGGGCAACACCGGCCGATCGAACGTCGGGGCGTTTCGGCCTATGCCGGTAGCGCCTGAGCTGCTGGCCACGATCAGGGCGTTCCAAGGGCTTGAGATGCCGCGAGGCGCGGGCGGCGGCTCCGGTCGATAGTGCCCTGGCAAGCGTACCTCTACAATCAACCCACCATGCGTGCCTGTCTGTTTGCCTTGTTGTTCCTGTTCTGCTTGCCCTTGCAGTGGGCCGGTGCGACTACGGACGCGCCCTGCCTCCAAGAGCCCTGTGCGGCGTTGCATGCTGGCGTGGCAGGCGCGTCGCTGCAGACCGACCCCACGGATCAGGCCGGTGATTCCCATGCGCAGCACCCGCACTGCGTGACCTGTCATGCGGGTGCCCTTGCCCTCCTGAGCGACCTGCCTTTTTCCTTGAGCGACACAGGTTCCCGAGCGCAAGCCCGGGCGCGCTCATGGTCCGACGGTCTTTTCGTTGAGCGGCCCGAACGGCCGCAGTGGCCCACCCTGGCCTGACCAGGGTTCGGCTTCTTTGGCGGCAGCGTTTTTTGCCGCACCTTTTCCCCGATCCCTGTGAAGCGTGCCAGCCCGTGCGGCTGGCGATGTCCGTTCTTTCAGGGTCTTTTCATGTCTGCAACTCCTTGGCGGGGCCGTCCCCGCCTGGCCTGGCTCACCGCCGTGGCCATTCTTCTGGCACTCGACCAGCTGAGCAAAGCCTGGTTTGCCAGCACCATTGCGTTGGGCACAGCGGTTGAAGTCACGTCTTGGTTCAACCTGGTCCACGTGCTCAACACTGGTGCGGCCTTCTCGTTGCTGGCCGATGCTGGCGGCTGGCAGCGGGTGTTCTTCATCGTCATCGGCTTCGTGGTGGTCGTTCCAATCACCTTCTTCTGCCTCGCGCGCCGGGTGGCGCCGATCGAGCGGGTGGCTGGCGCCCTGATAGTGGCTGGAGGCGGTGGCAACCTCATCGACCGCATCGCCAACGGGGCAGTGACGGACTTTCTCGACTTGCACTGGCGCAGTTTTCACTGGCCCGCCTTCAACCTGGCCGATGTGTTCATCGTGATAGCCGCAGCGGTCTGGATCTGGCTGTCCTTTCGCCCTGTTGCCTCCAGGACGGAGAGTCCAACATGACCCGGTCGTGGACGTTGCTGGTGCTGGCCTGGCTGGTCGCCACCGCCGCCACCCTGGGCGCGCTGTTTCTCGGTGAAGTCATGGGCATGACACCCTGCGTGCTGTGCTGGTACCAGCGCATCTTCATGTTTCCCATCTCCATCGTTCTGGCGATCGCCTGCTTCACCGATGACCGGCGGGGCGCCATCTACGCCCTCGCCCTGGCTCTGGGTGGGCTGGCGGTGGCCGCGTACCACACCTTGCTGGTCGCGGACCTGATCCCCAAGGCCTGGGTGCCTTGCAGCGCCGGGGTGTCCTGTGCGGACCAAAAGCTCGACATCCTCAACGGCGTGCAAATCCCCTGGCTGTCTCTGGCCGCGTTCATGGCGCTGGCAATCCTCCTCATCGTCTACCTCAGAAAGTCACCCCGATGAACTCCAAAAAAATCACTGTTGTCGCTCTGGTCGCCATTGTTCTGCTGTTCTTTGTTCTGGGCATGAATATCTACCAGAAGCGGGTCCAGAATTCGCAAGCGCAGAAAGTCAGCGAGGTCGTCAACGAGACCCGCAGCCAGTCAGGCGACCAGCCGGGCGCTCAGGCGAACAACCGGTTGGTGCGCTTCCATTCTCCGGTCTTTGGTCCGCGCAACGCACCGGTCACCATCGTCGAATTCTTCGACCCTGCATGCGAGACCTGCCGGGCGTTCTATCCGATCGTCAAGGACATCTTGAAACAGTACCCGAACGATGTGCGCCTGGTGATCCGGTACGCCCCTTTCCACGGGGGTTCTGATCAGGTGGTCAAGCTGCTGGAGGCGGCCAAGCTGCAGGACAAGTACCTGCCCGTGTTGGAAATGGTATTGGCCGCCCAGCCTCAATGGGCCGATCACGGTAAACCCAATCTCGATTTGGCGTACCGTGCAGCGCAAGAGGCCGGTCTGGACATTGCCAAGGCTCAGGCCGACGCGCAGACCCCCGCCATCGATGCGGTGCTGAAGCAAGACATCGAAGACCTGACGGCGTTGGAAGTGACCAAGACACCGACATTTTTCGTCAACGGTCGTGGACTGCCGTCGTTTGGCGATCAACAGCTACTGGCGCTCGTGGCCGAAGAAGTGGCCAAAGCGAGGAAGTGACATGGGCCTGCGGTTTTCAACCAACCCAAGTCAACTTCTGACTGATCGTCGGCGGTTTGTGCAAGCGGTGTTGGCCGGTGCGGTCGGTGTCCCTGTGCTGGTGGCTTGCTCCCCCGAGGTCCCGTCTTTCAAAAGCACCGACGTCACAGGTGCCGCCTTTGCAAGGGATTTCAGGCTCCAGGATCAATACGGAAACCTGCGGACCTTGGCGGACTTCAAAGGCAAAGTCGTGGTGGTCTTTTTCGGGTTCACCCAGTGCCCGGACGTCTGCCCCACCTCCATGACAACCCTGGCAGAGGTCAAACGCCTGTTGGGTGAGCAGGGTGACCGTTTGCAGGTGATCTTCATCACCGTGGACCCCGAGCGTGACACTCAACCGCTGCTCAAGGAATACCTGGCGAGCTTCGACCCGGCTTTCATCGCCTTGCGGCCCGAGCCCGCAGAACTCGAGCGCGTCGCTGCGGATTTCAAGATCTACTTTAAGAAGGTTCCCGGATCGGCGCCGTCCACCTACACCGTGGACCATTCGGCGGGTAAGTACATCTTCGACACCACCGGACGGGTCCGATTGTTCTCACCCTACGGAACCGATGCCGCCACGATCGCGTCGGACATCCAGATTCTTCTGTCCGCCGTCTGAGGCGATTCAAACCACGCTCCAGCCACCGGCCTTCCCCTACATGCATCCAGTTAAATTGCTCTCTCTGACAGCTCGTATCCACATCCCACGGCGGCCCGCACTGGCGGTTTTGGGTGCGCTGATGCTGGGCACCGGCGTCGTGGCCTTTGGTGTCTCACCGGCGTTGCCCGATGTGACCCAGGGGCCGATTCGGCAGGTGGTGGAACCCCTTGGTTCGTCACTTGCCCTCCCGGATCTGATGGAGGAGAACCCTGATTTCTCGATCCACCAATCTCAGCTCACTCGCCGCGATGAGACCCTCCAGACCTTGCTCAAGCGCCTGGGGGTCGAAGATCGCGATGCGCAATCCTTTCTTGCCCGCGACGCCACATCACGTTCATTGCTCACGGGCGCGTCCGGCAACCTGGTGTCTGTCACTAGATGTAGTTTCTCACGACGTTGTTCCCCGCGAAGCCAAGGCGAGAAGCGGGAGGGCGATGTTCAGTTGCCGCATGTGGGCGGCTGAAGTTGTAGTGGAGCATCCAGGGCGCGAGTTCGCTGGCGCGCACATCAGAGTCGGGATAGACATAGGCGTAGGCCCATTCACGCAGCAGCGTTTGAATGAACCGCTCGGCCTTGCCGTTGGTACGAGGGGTGTACGGCCGGGTGCGCTGGTGCTTGATCTTCAAACGACGCAGCAGCTTGGCAAATCGTTTGGATCGGTAGGCCGATCCGTTGTCCGTCATCACGGCTTCTATGCGAACGCCCAGCGCCCTGTAATAGCGCAGCGCTGCCAGCAAATGCGCGCATGCGCTGTGAGCCTTCTCATTGGGCAACATCTGGCACATGCCCACACGGGAGTGGTCATCAATGGCCACATGCAATACCTCGTAGCCTGCGTGCCGCGTCTTCTTCGTGCGGTCTGCTGTGACCCGGTGTCCGGGTTGTTGAAAGCGAGGGAGCTTCTTCATGTCCAGGTGCAGCAGTTGCCCAGGTCTGGCCTTCTCATAGCGCACCACGGGTGGCGTGCCTTCAACGGGAGGTAGCTTGCCCATGCCAGCGGCCTTGCAGGCGCGTGCCACAACGCTGCGTGAGAGGCCCAGGCGCTCGGCGATGCGATCAAAGGTCAAACGTTGGTTTTTTCGCAAACCCAGCGCGCGTTCAATCTTGTGCGCGCAGGCGCATTGGGGCGAAGAATGAGGGCGAGAGCTCCGATCGATCAAACCGGTAGCGCCTTGCTGGCCAAAGCGGCGAAGCCATTTGCGAGCTGTGCCAGCGCTCAAGCCAGCTGCCGCAGCGGCGCGCTTGAGACCCAGGCGCTGGATTTCTTTCATCAAATGGGCTCGACCTTTGGGCGTCAATGAGGCATTCTTGTGGGTGTTCATTCGAGGAATCCTGAAGAAAGTTGGGAGATGTCAGAACCTCCATCTTCCTTCACCTCGGGTGAACAACCTCTTGGGAAACTACAACTAGAACACCGCAAGGGCGCCTTAAATCTCTGTCGGTTCGTTCGGTGGATGCCAGCAGCCAGCGGGTCAACCGGCTGGTGGTGGAGGCAGGGGACGGCGTATACGCTTCCCGACTCGAACAGCCCACCCCCAGGCGACTGGTCAAGCTGGCATCGCTCTCCATCCGTTCCTCGTTCTACGCTGGCACCGACCAGGCTGGTGTGCCAGATGCTGTGGCCGCGCAAACGATCGAGGCCTTTTCTGGCGACCTCGACTTCCAGCGCAGTCTTCAGCGTGGTGCGCGTTTCAGCCTGATTTATGAAGCATTCGAGCTGGATGGTGAAATCCTGTTCACGGGACAACTGCTGGGCGCCGAAATCCAAAACGGGCAACAGACGCACCAAGCCATGTGGTTCCAGGCACCGGGAACGGCTGGCGAATTCGTCAGCCTCGATGGTTCGAGTCAGCAACGCACCTACCTGGCTTCGCCCTTGGCCTTCTCGAGGGTCACCAGTTCATACGGACCTCGCATCCACCCGGTCTATGGGGGGCAAAAAGCGCACAAGGGTACGGACTACGGCGCCCCGGCCGGAACCCCGATTCGCACGGTGGCCGAAGGCGTTGTGAGCTTTGCTGGCCGGCAAGAGGGCTATGGCAACTATGTGGTGGTTCGCCATCCCGACAAGAATTCCACCGCGTATGCCCACATGGAGCGCATTTCGGTCAAGGCAGGGCAGCGCGTGCAGCAGGGCCAGACCATCGGAGCGGTCGGCTCGACCGGAACAGCGACTGGTCCGAATCTGCACTTTGAATACCTCGTCAAGGGCGTTCGGACCAACCCGTCGCAGATCACCAGCAAGACTTCGAACTCGACCCCCGCAGCCTTCAGTCAGCCCGGCTTTCAACAAACGGCCAAATTCATGCGCGAACAGTTTGAACTGGCGACCTCGGTCGCTCTCGCCAGTGCGCAATGACTTGGGCCAACCCGTATTTCATGAATATGGCACCTGATACTTCCACCACCCGGCGGGCGCTACTCTCGCATGCAGCGTTGGCAGCCGGGACTTTTGTTTTACCGTTGGGACAGGCAAGCAGCCAATCAACCTCGAGAACAAGGGGCATCCCGGCCTTGGTGACCGGTTCGTTGCGCTCCTCGCCAGAAGGGCGTCTGATTGAAATTTACCGGACGATCGCAGCGGGCAACAAAAATGCGCTGCCATTGGCCGAAGCGCTGGTGCGGGATGTGCCGGACTTTCAGTTGGGGCAACTCGTCTACGGGGATCTGCTGATCGCACAAAGTGGCGCCTTGCCCGGCCTTGCTCCGGTGAAAGATGGACCTCCGGCGGTTCGAGAACAACTGCAGAATCTCCGAGCGGAGGCGAATCGCCGACTCGCCGCGCTCAAGGAGATGCCGCCACCCGGAACCGTACCGGAACAGGTGCTGGAGCTGGCCGGCAATGTGCGGCATGTGGTGGTGGTGGACGCCAGCCACTCAAGGGTTTTTGTGTTCGAGCAACAGGCTGGCGGACTGCAATTGATCCGCAGCAGCTATGCCTCCATAGGCCGTGCCGGGTTTGGCAAACAACTAGAAGGCGATTTGCGCACCCCTCTGGGCGTGTACCACATCACCAGCCGACTGGATGATCAGCAAGTTGATGAGCTTTACGGCGTCGGCGCACTGCCGCTGAACTACCCCAACGAGCACGACCGCCGCCTGGGGCGCACCGGGAGCGGCATCTGGCTGCATGGCGTACCGCGTGTCGCCTATAACCGCAGCCCCTATGCGACCGAAGGTTGTGTCGCGCTGGCCAATGACGACATGACCTACCTCATGGATGTGCTGCAAACCCGGCGCACTCCGGTCATCATTGCTGACGAAGTGAACTGGGTTCGACCCGCTGAACTGGCTGCTGAGCAGCGCAGCTTCCAGGCCTTGTGCACCCAATGGCAGACGGCCTACGCCCGCGGTGATAACCAGGTGTTGCAAGCGCTGCAAACGGCAGACTTCAATGGGCGCGAAAGCAGTTCGTTTCACAATGTGTCATCCAAAGTCGACGCTAGGCGCACCATCCCTGAGCCCGACCCACAAGCCCAATGGCGCAATGTTTCAGTTTTCCGCTGGTCACGTCAAGCTGAGGTGGCGATCGTCAACTACACAGCAACTTCACCAAGGCAATCCCGAAGTGTCGATCGTCGCCAATATTGGGTTCAAGAACAAAGACGCTGGCAACTGTTTTTCGACGGACCGGTCTGAGTACATTGGAGCCGCGAACGGTATTGCCCCTTTGCCATGTGAAGCTCTGAATGCAGCCACTCCCTACGTTTGTGCGGCTACTCTCCCTTCAGAGCCGAGTTGTCAACTTTGGCTTTGATTGGAAGTGGAAGGGTGCCGCAAGGTCAATTTGAATGGCTCATTGTGAGAGAGCACGCTTTGTTTCACATCGAGCGACCCGTTGCGGTCCATCGCATAACGGGAAGGCAGGCGTTCGCTTTTCAGTTCTGCCCGTACCGGATGGACGTACCAAGAGGTTTTTTGTGGGCGGGCCAGCGCATCGATATACGATTGGGACGGTAGAGAGGTGGTGCACATTGGGCTGCCAGCACATCCAAGGGTATTCGATGAACCATTGATGGAGCAGGTTCGTTTCGCCGTGCATTTACGGCTATTTTGGGCGTTGAGCCAGGCCTACCAAGTGACTACAGCAGTTTTCATCTTTTCATTCTTCTGTGGCGGCGGTCTTTTGGTGTTGTCAGCCTCTTCGCTGCGATGGACAAACCTCCGCATCTGGCCGCCAGATGAGCTGGGGACGTGGAAGTATCACGCTTTCTGGTGGCCCTTCCGGGCGCTTGTATTGGGTACCTGCATCTTGAGCGTCATCGACTATCGCAGCGCAGGAGCGTTGCCAACGCCCGTTTTCGCCATCGGATGGGTGCTTCTGGTTTCTGGATTCGGCCTTGCCTTTTACATCACCAGGAAACTGGGTTGGCGCGATGCTCATGGTGAAGCAGGCACACTTAAGACAACGGGTTGGTATGGCTGGAGCAGGAACCCCATTTACGTCGTCACCATCTGCGGCCTAGTTGGACTTGCACTGGTCACGCACTCGCTTTCCGTCTATCCATTGGTCACCATCTGGGCACTCCTTTACCTACTGGCACCATTTCTGGAGGAGCCATGGCTTGAACGCCATTTCGGACAGCAGTATGAAGATTACGCAAAGCAGGTGCCTCGCTTTATCGGGATTCCTCACAGAGAAGGTAAATGACCCATCACGATTGACCGCCATCGGGATGTTGACCCACCGACTGGGTTTGGCCGAGAGCGCGAATCGCCTGAGCCGCTCAAAAACGGTCCAACCGCCCAGCCACCTGCATCGTCCAGACATTTGATTTAAAGCAACGACCTTTCGCCCCGCCGGCGCATGCTGTGTGTCCCTCAACTCGATGGGAGACCATCATGGAAACCACCGGCAATACCGTCCATCACGAGCCTTGGAACAAGGGAAAGATCGTTGGACAAAAGGCACCCTTCAAACTGAAAGACATCTGGGCGTTGCGCGTGCGCCTGCAGATGGAAGGGCGGGTCCGCGAGCTCGCACTTTTCAACCTCGGTATCGACAGCAAACTGCGAGGGTGCGACCTCGTCGCGCTCAAAGTCCGCGACGTCTGTCATGGCGAGCAGCTGGCCACACGCGCCATCGTCATGCAGCACAAGACCAAGCGCCCAGTTCAGTTCGAGATCACGGCCGCTACCCGAGACGCTTTGCAGGCATGGATCAAGCAGGCTGCGCTGAAGTCGGATGACTTCATCTTCCCCAGCCGGCTCCACGATTCACCCCACCTGGGGACCCGGCAGTACGCCCGTATTCTTGGCCACTGGGTAGAGGATCTGGGACTGGACCCTGCCGAATATGGGACGCATTCCATGCGAAGGACCAAGGCGACACTGATCTATCGGCGCACCAAGAACCTGCGTGCTGTGCAGTTGCTGCTCGGTCACTCCAAGCTTGAGTCGACCGTGAAATACCTGGGCATCGAGGTTGATGACGCCCTCGAAATCTCCGAGCAAACGGAAATCTGAAGGGGACATCAGCGGTCGCCTCTGCTGCGATGCCGGGGCGACCGATTTCAATGGGAGCCGCGTGAAGTCGGTCAGTACCAGCGTTTTCGGCTACGAGGAGCCACTCATGATCTTTGGAAAAAACCGGTCTTTCGGACTATGGACAGCGAAGTGGCGCAGCGATCTGCGCCACTTTTTGCGTCATTTTTTGATTTCGCTGTAGTCGCCACGGGTGCGAAGAACCAGTTGCACATCCGACTGACCCCGGTTGCGCCAGAACCAGCCATGGTTGCCTGTGAATGCCGCCTCCAGAACGCCTTCATCAGAAGCTACGCCTCTGCCCTTTTCATAGCTGATGGACTTGCCTGGCGCATCGCCATGTGTGTCGAAGTTGACTTCGCCACCTTTGACTACCCAAGCGTATTGAGCTTTGGCGCCTGCAACCATCTTCATCTTGATTTCCGTTCCTTCACCAGGCGTCAAGGTAAAGGGGATTTCGTCCCGCCACACCTCCTTGGGTGCCGCTGGTTGGACAGGAGCACTCGCGGTGTTTGCTGGTGCAGGCTTCGTTGCTGGTTGCGCCGCATTGGCGTTGGCGATTACTGATGCCTCGGTTGCAGTTGAGTCTGCAGCTGGTGCGCCTGCTGCATCCGCTGCGGCTTCTGCCGCCAGTTGTTGCTTGACCTCGCCCATCTCTGTCATGCGCAGGACGCGGCCGATGCCGGTGGGATCGACGCCGTACTCGGCTGGCAGCACGACGGCGACCAGAAGAACCACGGCGGACACGGCAGCAAGGAGGGTGGATCGCAGAAGCTGTTTGGAAGATGGCAGCTCGGCTTGTGAAGGGGTATCGCTGTTGTACATGTTGAAAATTCCTTGGGTGTTCAAGACACAAAATAGCCGGTGAGCTGCATGCCCACCAAAATGAAACCCGCGCTCATCATGGCGACGTTGGCTGTGTAGGCGTGTTTGATGAAGCTGGGTGTGCGGCGCCAGTAGCTCATGCCGATCAAGATGACCGCCAATGCGAGCAGCTGCCCGATTTCCACGCCCACGTTGAACGCGAGCAGGTTGGGCACGAGGCCGTCGGCGGAGATCTCGTACTCCAGGATCTTGGTCGCCAATCCGAAGCCGTGAAACAGGCCAAAGACCAAGGTCGCCACTTTGGTGTTGGGTTGAAAACCCAGCCACCGTTGGAAAGCGCCAAGGTTGTCCAGCGCCTTGTAGACGACGGAAAGCCCGATGATCGCGTCGATCAGGTAGCTGTTGATCCCGACGTTGAAATACACGCCCAGGATCATGGTGGTGGAGTGACCGATCGCAAATAGGCTCACATAGATCGCAATGTGTTGCAGCCTGTACAGGAAAAAGATCACGCCAAACAGGAACAGGATGTGGTCGTAGCCCGTCATCATGTGTTTAGCCCCCAGGTACATAAAGGGCAGCAGGTTGACACCCGAGATTTCCTGGATATAGCCCTTGTCGCCCGCTGTCACGGCGTGGGCAAAGGCTTCTGCACTGCTAAGCAGCAAGCAGATGAAGAAAGCAAAAAGCAAAAAAAGACGGGGGTGCCCGATCGCCCATGGCGAATGGGGCAGCCTGTCGTGAACAAGGCTGTTCATAAAAAAGACTCCGATGGTCTGAAAGAAATGGTCGCGCTGCGAGGCGCAGCGCAAAGGCGGTGAGGAGAAGCGCCTTAGCCCATCGGTGGGCGATCCAGCCGGTAGGCTTGCCCCAGTTCAATCCAGGGCCGCACCATGATTTCCCAGCGGGGAAGTTGCGGCGATGCATTGCCCCAGGCAAGGGGCAGATGGTGGGCTATGTCGTGCGAATGATCCATCGCGTGGTGAGGGTGCTCTGCACTTGCACGCTCATCTGTCTCCGAAACCTCAACCCCTTGATCTGCATGTTCATGGCCGTGAGGATCTTCAGGAGCGGTCAGCGCAGATTGGTGCGATTCAACAATAGCGGCCAGACCGTGGGAGCTGGTGAGTCCAATCGATGAGACGACCGTCCCGAACATGATCACCATGAGCACCAGCCACCGCATACCCAATGCTGCCAAAGTAGGCCGTGTTGGGGGGTGGGAGCGAAGAGTCATGGGGTTTCTTGGGTGAGGCAGGCAATTATAGTATCCCCTTGGGGGGGATAATGATGTCCATGACACTTCCACACACTCACGCTTCACACCCCGCCGTCATCAAGCGCCTAAAGAGGGCGAATGGGCATCTGAACAGCACGATAGCGATGTTGGTAGAGGGCCGCCCCTGTCTGGATATCGCTCAGCAGTTGCAGGCGGTGGAGAAGGCTGTGCAGCAAGCCAAGAAGGCGCTGATCCAGGACCATCTGGACCACTGCCTTGAGCATCTCGTGGGACCACTTGCTGGAGTGCACCAGCACTCCATGGAAGAGTTCAAGGAAATCACTCGGTACCTCTGAGTTGTCGGCTCTTGCATACCGGCCGCCGATTCGCTGACAAAAAACATGCTGGCCATTCTTTCCAACCGCACCTACCGGCACTTGTTCGCCGCTCAGGTGATTGCGTTGATCGGGACCGGTCTGGCGACCGTGGCACTGGGGCTATTGGCCTTTGATTTGGCGGGCGAGAACGCAGGGATGGTCCTCGGAACGGCATTGGCCATCAAGATGATCGCCTACGTGGGCGTGGCACCGGTCGCTGCGGCCTTTGCCGAACACCTGCCCAGACGCACCATGCTGGTGACGCTGGACCTGGTCCGGGCGGCTGTTGCCCTGCTGCTGCCATTTGTTTCCCAGATCTGGGAAATCTACGTGTTGATTTTTGTGTTGCAAGCCGCGTCGGCCGCTTTCACACCCACCTTCCAGGCCACCATCCCCGATGTCCTTCCAGAAGAGGTTTATTACACAAAGGCCTTGTCGCTCTCACGCCTTGCGTACGACATGGAGAGCCTTGTCAGTCCGATGCTGGCTGCCGCATTGCTGACGGTGATCGGCTTTCACGACCTGTTTGCGGGCACGGTGGTGGGGTTCTTGGCTTCTGCCGCGTTGGTGGTGTCGGTGGTTTTGCCCGCGCATCCAACTCCAAAGCGCCGCAGCATTTACGACCGAACCACGCGAGGCCTGCGAATTTACCTGGCCACACCTCGGCTGCGCGGGCTGTTGGCGGTGAATGCGGCGGTTGCAGCAGCAGGCTCCATGGTTTTTGTCAACACGGTGGTCATCGTGCAAGGCAAATTCGGTTTGACCCAGAGCGCAGTGGCCCTGGCGTTGGCCGGCTTTGGAGCCGGGTCCATGGTGGCGGCGCTGGCCTTGCCCAGTCTTCTGGAGAAACTGTCCGATCGGCGCGTGATGCTGACAGGTATAGCGTTCATGGTCGTGGGCATGTTCGCGGGCACCTTGGTGGTCGGGCATGCCTCGCTCATGGCCTTGTGGTTTGCCCTTGGTTTGGGTTACTCGACCGCGCAGACGCCCTCCGGGCGCTTGTTGCGGCGGTCTTCAAATCCAGAAGATCGTCCTGCGCTGTTTGCCGCTCAGTTTGCGCTGTCGCATGCGTGCTGGTTGTTGCTCTATCCCTTGGCCGGATGGTTGGGTGCCCGTTTTGGCATGCCCGTGACCTTTGCTGTTTTGGGCAGTGCTGCGGCATTGGCCGTCTGGGTGGCCACACTGGTCTGGCCGCTTCAGGACCCTGATTCGATTGAGCACGAACATGCTGATCTGCCTGACGGACATGCCCATGTCGTGGGAGCCATTGGGCAAGGTACGCGCCATTCGCACCCCTTTGTGATCGACGACCACCACCCGCACTGGCCCAACTTGGGTCGTTGAAGCTGGCGCAGGGGAATTGACTTGTTCTGTGACTTCTCCAGTTCAACTCAGTGCAAGGGATCTCGGCACCTCGCCTTTGCTTGGGGTTCGGGTGCGGCGGCAAAGTTGCCTTGAAGTCCTCACTCAATGAAAAACCGCCTTTCGATTTGTTGGGCGACCGCAATAGGTCGCTATGGAAAGCTTTGCATAGCGACCCCTATGCATAGGACTCAACTATGCGTAGATCCCGAACCCGTCGACTCGATCCGCGAGCGAACGTCAACGCGACGACGCGATCACCGCTTTGCATAGTTCCTCTCGTCCTCGAAGTGCGCTCGCAGCCATGCTCGTGCGAATGAAGGGCCCATCGGCATGCACCTCACCTTCCGGAACTGCCTGCAGTAGGAGGGATGCAAACGCGCGGCGAGGGAGGGGGCCGAGACCAGCTTGTAGATGGGCGCTTGAACTGTCGCAGCAGATTGGTGGGCCGGTAATACAAACCTGTTGAGCCCTCTAGGCAGGCCATAGGGAATACCCTCTGCGTCACTCGCCATAGACATCGCAATATGCTGATGCGGCGATTCTCTATTCGGCGCGCGCTCGGCAAACCTTTTCAAATTGGTCTCGTGAGCAAATCCTAAAAACCCACCGGAGACACAACATGAAACGCAATACGTTTTTGCAGGCCGCGATCCTGGCCTTAGCCCTTCCCTTCAGCCTGGGAGCTTCCGCACAGTCAGCGGTCGCGACCACGAAGGTTGTCATCCAAGTCAGCGACAACGACCCAGGCAAATGGAATCTCGCGTTGAACAACGCCAGAAACGTCCGGCAGGAGCTCGGTGCTGACAAAGCGGAAGTAGAAATCGTCGCCTATGGTCCTGGCATCGGCATGTTGAAAGCCGACTCCACCACCGCAGACCGCGTGACCGAAGCCACCAAAGCGGGCGTGACAGTCGTGGCATGCGAAAACACAATGAAGGCCGTAAAACTAACCAAGGCCGACATGAACCCTTCTATCAACTATGCACCTTCTGGAGTCGTGCAAATGATGAAGCGCCAAGGCGAAGGCTGGTCTTACGTTCGCCCTTAACTGAGCGTCCTAATGAGTCGTCCCCGAGATCAGGTTCAAGGGCGCCTAACATCATTCCACTCGGACACCCAGCGGCATTGAGCTGCGAAGCGTGTTGGTGAAATTGCCCCTTGAGGCGCAATGCCGCCTCGTGTCGTTTATGACGTTGAGCGGCTGTTTTCTCCTTTGACCACCGAAGGCTCATGGCCGACATGCGTCCTCTGAACCCATGCTGAAAAGCCTGCCCCGGATGGTGAGCTCAACTGCGCGCTATGTTGCCGTCTATGGCTGATCTTCCAGTTTTCGATGCAGTTGTTTATCGCACCACGTATCCAAACTGATGGCGAGAGTCGTCTTTAGGGATTGAAGCTGACGCCTGATGACCTCCACTTCAGGACATCAATCCCTTTAATGTTCGACAGTCACGACATCCTCGGTGAACTGCTCAATGCTTGGCAGGTGCGGTGGCTTTCGCCGCCGCATCAAAACCGCCCTTGGCTTTCCACTCTTCCATGCCGCCTTGCAGGATGCGCAGGTTCTCCCAACCGGCCACACGCATCGCAAAACCGGCTTGGGCAGAGAGCGAACCGGTGTTGCAATAGATGAGCACAGGCTTGTCCTTCGGAATCTCATTGCGCTTGGACAGCACCTGACGCCAGTCCATGTTGATGGCGCCGGGGATGTGCCCCTTTGCGAACTGGCCAGCGTCGCGCGCGTCGATGACGATCATCTTTTTCCACTCGTCGGCAGGGATTTGCTCGGCAAAGATCACGCCGCCGCCATATTCGACAAACTCGAGGTAAGCCCCCATTTCGTCGACGGCGATGGCCTTGTTGTCTGCGTGGACTGATGGGGTGAGCAGCAAGGTGCTGGCGGTCAGGGCGGCCAAGGCCAGGGTGCGGATTTTCAAGGTGTTTCCTACGGTGTTAATTCGGATATCAGCAATAACGGATATTGTGGCCGGGGCAAGGCAACAATCGCTCAAGGGTTTCCACTGTGCTAGCCCGTTCAACGGGGTCCGAACGCGTTCGCCAGATCGGCCAGCCAGGCGCGAATGCGCCTCGCATTGGTGCCGCGATCGATCTTTCCCAGACGGGAGCGCGATCGCATGTCGACGCGCGAACCGCTGCGTTCCGGAACGATGCGGATACTCACCTCGTCGGCAAACCCGAACAGGCGGCTGGTGGCCACCGCTTCAATGCGCCCCTCCTCGGCGTCGCTGGCGACCACGCTCCAGCCACGTGCCTGCACCAGTTGCAAGGCCTTTTCAAAGACCTCAGCGGGCGCCTGTGGCAGGGTCAGTGGGGCCAGATCCGGGTATCCAACGCGCTGCTGCTGCGCCACCGCTTCGCCGGGGTAGGCCATGGGGTTGGGCATGTCCCAGAACTCGGGCGGGTCAACTGTGTCGGTGCTGATGTCGTTGATGGGCGGGTAGGCGCGCGTAGCGTACTCCCAATGCAGCGCCATGCCCAGCACCGGCAGCGCCAGCAGCACGCCAAGGAGACCGGTCACAACGGCCCGCCGCTGACGACGTAGGCGAGCCAACCCCACCAGCGATATCACCAGGCCCAGCGCAGCGGCGTAGACCGCCCATTCCGCGATCTGCAGACCTTTTTGAAAATGCCACCAGCCCTGGCGGTAGCCGATGCCTGCCACCAGCACGGCGCCGAGTGACACCAGCCCGAGCAACAGACCGGTCAACGGCAGGCGGATGGGCGGTGTTGTGCTGCCGAGGTTCATGTTGGGCGAGGACGTTGAGGTATTCACATTCACACCTGGGCGTCTGTGGAGGGTGCCGTCCAGTTGCGCCTGTTGATCGCGTAGTCGGTGATCTGGCCCTTGAATGGCAGAACCAACATGCCGGGCAGCCGCGCCACCTCGTGCGGGTCGGTGTGCCCGTGAATACCGATGGTCATGCCGAGCTGGCCAGCGCGCGGTTGCTCTCGGTATGTTCCGAACAGTCGGTCCCACCAGGTAAGGTTGAAGCCGAAGTTGGAATTGCTCTCGTCGTCTTCTACCGAGTGGTGCACGCGGTGCATGTCGGGCGTGACGAGGAACCACCGCAATACACGGTCAAGCGCGGCAGGCAGGCGGATGTTGCCGTGGTTGAACATGGCGCAGGCGCTGAGCAACACCTCAAAGATCACCACCGCCAGCACCGGCGCGCCCAATAGCGTGATGGTGGCGAACTTGATGCCCATGGACAGCACGATCTCAATGGGGTGGAAGCGTGCGCCGGTGGTCAGGTCGTAGTCGAGGTCGGCGTGGTGCACACGGTGCAACCGCCAGAGTGCGGGCACCGCGTGCACCATCACGTGCTGCAGCCAGATCACGAAATCCATCGCCACCACAGCCAGCGGCACTGCGAGCCAGAACGGAACAGCAAAGTTGTTCAGCAAGCCCCAGCCTTTTTCCACGCCCATTGCGGCCATGCCGACCGCCGCCATGGGAAAGAGTAGGCGCACAACCACCGTGTTGAGCAGCACGATGCCGAGGTTGGCGGTCCAGCGTTGCTTGCGGCTGAGTTTCAGCACGCGGCGCGGCGACGCCAACTCCCACAGGGCGACCAGGGCGAACACGCCGAAGAAAAAGCCCATGCGAATCAGGGGTTCGTGGGCAAGCACAAACTGCTCAAAAGTCATATGGCCCTCCGCAGACTGGCGGTCTTCAGTTCGGTGCCCACAGACGCCAGCAGGGCCAGCAGCAGAAACGGCACCACGGCCAGGTTCAGGGTGGCCCAGCCGTAGCGGTCGTACAACCAGCCTGCGGACAAAGTGGAAGCAGCCACCAGTCCGAACACCAGAAACTCGTTGATTGCCTGCACCTTCAGCTGTTCAGCCGGGCGGTAGGTCTGCGTCAGCAGAGCGGTGCCGCCCACGAAAGCGAAGTTCCAACCCACACCGAGCAGAACCAATGCAGAGGCAAAGTGCAGGAACTCAAGCCCCGAAAGCGCGACGGCCACATGCCCCAGCAGCAGCGCGAAACCCACCTGCATGATGCGCGGGGCGCCATGGCGCTTGACAAGGTGGCCTGTGAAAAATGATGGTGCGAACATGCCCACCACATGCCACTGAATCACCGGCGTGACACTCGCTCCAGGCAAACCACAGCCCAACATGGCCAACGGGGTGGCCGTCATCACCATGATCATCACGGAGTAGCCCACTGCCGCACCAAAGATGGATGTGAGCAGCAAGGGCTGCGACAGCAGTTCCCGAACGGAACGGGCAGCGCCTGCGGTCACTGCCGCCACTGGTTTGAGTCGAACCTGAGACAACAGCCCCAAGGCCATCACACTGAGCACAGCTTGGGCCAGGTATGAGCCCACGAAGGGCCCAGAAATGATCCAGTCTCGACCCCATTCACCCAGCTGCGGCCCAAGAAAGGCAGCCACAATCCCACCTGCGACTACCCAGGAAATGGCACGTGTCGTGTGTGCCGCGTCCACTGCTTCAGCGGCAGCAAAGCGGTAGTAGTTGGCAAAACCCTGGTAGCTGCCCAGCAGCAGGTGGCCCAGCACAAACAGTGCGAAAGAATCCTGCCATAGACCATACCCGGCCACGGCGCTCCCAACCACCCCCAGGCTGGCGCCCATCAAGAACCCGACCCGGCGACCCAGGCGCCGCATGAGCATGGCTGCCGGCAGTGAGGCCAAGGCTGTACCAATGACCATTGCCGCAACCGGCAGCGTGGCAAGGCTTCTGTCGGGTGCCAGCAAGCTGCCCAGAATGGCGGCCAGGGTCATCGACAGCACGATGGCCGAGAGCATCAGGGCCTGACTCCCTGCCAGCAGGAGGACGTTGCGGCGACCAGGAAACATGGTGGGCTTTCGAGGTGTTCAGAAAACCAGGACCTTGTCGGCCTCGGAAGTCCAGTCTGCCAACTGGGCCAGCGTGGAGCGCCGGGCGCCTTCAACCATGTCGGTCTCAATCAAGCCGCGCGCATCCATGCACGTGCCGCACAGCGCCACCTCGCCCTTGCGCAGCACCTTGCCCAGCATGAGCTGCACGTTGTAGTAGCCCTCGGGGACCTTCTGACCGGCTTTGGCACAGCCCACAGCGTCGGCCATCAGGAACACGCGCACCTGCACACCTGCCTTGGCGGTCATGGCGCCAGCGAGTCGCAGGCCGTTGTACGCCCGCTCGTTACCGTAGGGAGCGTTATTGAGGATGAATAACACCGAGCTCATGGGGACCTCCTGGTTAATGATCAATCAGCCACTCGCTCCAGCGGCAGGCCAGCGGCCTGCCACTCACTCACGCCGTCAGCCACCTTGCGTGCGCGAAACCCGCGCGCCTGCAGCAAGGCCACGGCTTCGTCGGACAGCAGGCAGAACGGACCGCGGCAATACGCCACGATCTCCTTGTCGCGCGGCAAAGTGGCCAGGCGTTGTTCCACTTCGGCCAGCGGCATGGACCGCGCGAACGGCAGGTGGGCCACGGCGTATTCGTCAGAAGGGCGCACATCGATCACCACAACTTCTCCGCGCCGGGCTTGTGCCATCAAGGCCTCGCGGTCCACTGGCGCGAGCTGGTTCGGATGCGCCGCCATCTGGTCCAGCGCCATGCGCAACTCCAGCAGGTGCTCTTCAGCCACCTCACGCAGCTTCACGCCCAGCCCGGCCACATCGGGGCCGGTGAGCCGGTAATGGACGACCTTGCCCTCACGACGGCTGGTCACCAGTCGGGCGTCGCGCAACGCCTTGAGGTGGGCGCTGGCAAGCTTGATGTCGATCGAGAGCTCTGCAGCGAGCACGTCCACCGATTTTTCGCCCTGCGCCAGCATTTCCAGCAACTCCAGGCGTTTGGGACTGGCCAGAGCTTTGCCAATGCGGGCGACCTGTTCGTACAGCAAGTCTTTGAGTTGACGGTTTTTCATGCCGTCATTCTAACGATATTTAGAGTGTTGGGGTAAATTTACTTGGCAATACCCGAATTCGCTGTCCAGCGGCGGTCGTCTCTAGGGCGCCAGATTGCAGCAACGGGCCAGGCGCAACTCCTCAATTGGGCGCGCCGAGTGATTGGCAGGCGACCGAGGGACACCGGTCTTGAAGTTCGCTTGAATGACCGGTTTATGAGAGTGCAGCGGCTGATCGGCTTTCGGAGCATTCGATGACTCCTTTCGCCGTGAGCTGCCGTTGAGTTGAATAAGCTGAGCGGCTGTTGCCAGCCTTCACCTGACCTTGGGCACGATCGAGTGAACTGCGACACTGAGTCAAATCTTGCTTGTCATCAATGGCAGCTTTGCCGCCGCTCGAACATCGCCTTCCAACTGCCGCAGCGCCCACCACGGGGTCTGTTCTTTGGCGGTTTTCGTGGCCCGATTGCACAGGAACTACACAAAGCACAACGGCTTGCAGTACGGGAACACATGCAAGCCGTTGAGCGTTATGGTGGCCTGGGCGCTACTCGCTATCGGGCAAGAGATTACCTTGCAGACTCAGCGGCGGCCAGGTTCCCGTCGCTGCCCGCGTTTCGTACCAGCGGTGCATGGCGGCGTCTTCCACCGCGTACTCCCCCCGGGCCGACTTCCACACCAGTGCCGGCGAGCGCTGGCGCAGCGACTCCAGTGCGTTCTGCGCCTGTTGCGGCGTCACCGCCTTGTCGCGTCCGGTCTTCTCGCGGTAGAAGCGCAGAGCTTCAGCGTCATAGGGCCGGAACCGCACACCTTGCTCCAGCAAGCGCCACAGCATGGCTTGCTCCAGCGGCTTCAGACCCAGGAAGTCCGATTCCATCTGGGTCTCGTCGTCCCGCTGGCGCTGCTCGGCGGCCTGCTGCATGGCAGGCTCGAATCGACCCGTCAGCCCCGACAGCGGGCTGAGCACCAGACCCAGCGCTTCCATGAAGAACTGCGGCCGGTTGCCAAAGCCCACGAACGCTTTTTGCAGCGTGGCCTGGTCCACCGGTGACAGGTCCGGGCGCTGCGCTTCGATCAGCTGCACGATGTGCGCCATGAAGTCGGCGCCCAGCGCGGGCATGGTCTTGATCTGCGAGCCGAAGAAAGGCGAGCCATTGGTGTTCACCAGGCGCAGCAGCTTGTCGCGGTCCGATCCCGACATCACCAGCATCAGGTTCACCACACCCGGGCGGTTCAGCTGGTCGCGTGCCGACTTCAGGGCTGTCATGGCGGCTTCGCCGGCTTCACTGGTCAAGGCGTGTTGAGCTTCGTCAATCACCAGCGCCACCGGCTGGCCAGCCGTTTCGTGCAGGGCGCGCAGCGCGTCCACCAGTGTCAGCCCGTCCAGCTTGCCGATGCGGCTGGTGTCCACGTTCAGCCATCCGGCCAGGCTCAGCTTGTCCACGCCGGCCTTTTTGGCCGTGCGGGCCACCAATCCCAGGTGCGGCTGTAGGGCGCGGCCAATCGCGTCGGCGATCAGCACGCCGGGGTCGCGCGCGGCGTCGGCCCAAAGGTCCACATACACCACCACCACGCCGGCACGCTCTAGCGCCGGGCACAGGTCGCCGCGAAGAAAGGTGGTTTTGCCGGTGCGCCGGGGCGCAGCCAGGAACAGGCCGTTTTGGGCATCGCCGAAAGCCGTTTTGCCTTGCAGCTGGTGCACCAGTTCGTCGGCCAAGGCCGTGCGGGGGTAGGCGATCATGATTATGAATCTTTAGCTCTGATTCAATAATTTATCAAAAACAAAATAAAAGTCAATAAAATTACAGCGTAGACGTAAAAAATCTCAGGTGAGCCAAGTCGGCAGTGCCTTGGTCACGGTTGTTTCGACCGCTTATTTGCGCCTGCTCAATGGCCTACCTGTGGCCCTCTTTTTCGTGAGCAAGGCGTACAAGATCTCCAGACTTTCGCGCTTCTCGTCCAGATAGTCGTATCCGTCGTAGTGGACTGCTTGCACGCCGCTGATGCCATGTGACTGGAGGCGACCCCGGTATTCCCTGGGGACTTTTGCAGAGGCCAGCGCGGTCTCGACGCCACTGCGGACGCGTTTCAGCTGAAAGCTGGGAATCTTGCTGCCAACAGCATCCACAGCCCACTTGCCGAGGTTGCCCACGCCGATGGGCGTGCGCCCTCCATTGGTGGACAGTCGATAGGGTCTGTTGTTGACGCAAGCATCCAGGTCTTTCCTCGCTGCCTTCACGACGGGAATGATGTGTGGGCGTGGTGGCTTCCCCGGGCGACCCTTGCCATCAAAGATGGTGACGAAATCTGGGTTCACCAGTTCGTCCAGTAACCGGGAAAGCTGCGCAATTCGCTGCCCTCCCAGCAGAAGGTGGAGGCGAAGGGCCACACCCTTGATCCCATCGATGTTCTGCAGAACCGACCAGTAGAGCTGAAGCTCCGTCAAAGACAGAGGGCGCTTGTCGGCACGATTGGCAGACTCATCGGGGCTAGTTTCTGCTGCAGGGTTCACCACAACGTTGAAAGCCTGGAATGCAGTCGGTATGCTGGGTTTAGAACGCGAAGCCTTCGCGACTTGATAGGCTGCCCTCACATAGCTCCGGAGCTTGTTCGCCGTTCGTCCTTTTCCTGCCTCGATGAGACGACGCATCATCTCGGCGATCTCCTCTGAGGTCACATCCGCAGCTGGCTTGGCCGCGATGTCTGGAAACGCCTCGATCACATGCTTGCTGAAAATGGACCGAGCATTCGAATGCGATGAACGCCCAAGCGCATGCAGGTGGCTTACGTAGGCGAGTAGCAGCGCCTTCAGATTGTGTTCAGCACGGTCTTGCTCAGCCTTGATCGCAGCTTGCTTCCCTTGTTCGATCACACGCGCTGCTTCGACCGCTGCCAGTTCGGCCTTGTCTTTCTCTTTTGCCTGCACGCTACGAAGTCCTGGCAGCCCACCGATGTCGATGTGCTTTTTGTGGAGCTCTGCCAGTTTGCCGGCTTCGATTGCGGCGGCTCTCTTTGAAAAGCCGAGTGATGTCGGCGCCAGTGCGAGTGGCGGGCACTTGGGATCGAATATGCCGATGGGCTCTCGGAAGTCCCGCTTGTTGATCGTGCAGCGCCAGAAAAAGGTTGTGACCCCGGTTGCGTATCTGCGTGCCTGCAGCGTTCCCGCTGGATGGACCTTCTCCAAGGTATAGAACCTTCCAGGGGTGTAGTTGCTGAACGGTGTATTCGGTGTTGCCATCTTCGTTCTCCGTACCAGTTTCGTACCAGTTCAGGAGGAAATGCTACGGGACGACGTGGAACGTTGGAAGACAAAAAACCAATAAAAACAAGGCGTTACAAGCGGGGTTGTGTCCCGGATCGTCCCAGGACGTCCCATTTAGACCCACAAAATGGACTCATAATCCTTTGGTCGACAGTTCAAGTCTGTCACGGCCTACCAAGATACTTTTTAGGCACGGTGAAAAAGACTGCTTTAAAACCCTGCTAGAATACGAGGCTTCGCGGCTGTAGCTCAGTTGGATAGAGTACTTGGCTACGAACCAAGGGGTCGTGGGTTCAATTCCTGCCAGCCGCACCAAATAGACACCCCGGAAATCGAAAGGTTTCCGGGGTTTTCTATTTTCCGGTTTGTTCTTGCTGTTTGCTTGGCCCAACGCCGCACTCCACACCTATTCGCGCGGTTGGCAAGGTCGATCTTGCTGACACTGCGCACCCCCATAGGTTGGCGGCACCTATTGCTGAGTGACAAGGCCGTCGCAGCGCAACGCGCTGTGTGAGCGCTCAAGGGCTGTGCTGTCAGAAACAGCCAAAGAAAAAGCCCGCTATGAATTTCACAGCGGGCTTTTTATATACGTTGGTGCCGGAGAGATGAATCGAACACCCGACCTTCTCATTACGAATGGAAAGGTGTAGCTTTATTTTACTGGTGATTTTTGGCTATGATGCCTTTATTGGCACATTTCTGGCACAGTCAGCAGCGAGTAGCGTTTTCAATGGCAGCAATCAACAAGCGTGGCCCGTACCAGTGGCGGGCGCAGATCCGTAGGCATGGCTTTCCCCCTCTGAGCAAGACCTTCACGACCAAGGCCGAAGCTGAGGCCTGGGCGAAGATGAACGAGTCGGAAATGTCGCGTGGCGTCTGGGTCAGCAGGGGGGAGGCGGAGGCCACGACCCTTCACGAAGCTCTGGAGCGCTACGAGGAAGAGGTGACGCCAGGAAAGAAGAGCGCAGCCGGCGAGAAGTCGTTCTTGCGCATCTGGCGGGCCACCACAATGGCCAAGCGGCCGCTGGCGTCGATCCGCAGTGCGGACGTGGCCAAGCTGCGCGATGTGTGGCTCAAAGAGTACCAGCCGGCCACGGTGCTCCGGCGCCTCGCTGTGTTGTCCCACGTCTTCACCATCGCGCGCAAGGAATGGGGCATGGAGAGCTTGTCCAATCCGGTCGAGCTGGTGCGAAAGCCGCAGCCGGACAATGCCCGGACTCGCCGCATCGCCGTGGAGGTGCCAAAGGCTGATCCTCTGCAACCGGCTGATGAGCCGGCTCCGCGCAACGCCAGCGAAGGGGAGCTGGAGCGCGTCGTTGCGGCAAGTGGCTCGGTGATGCTGCCTGCGATCATCAAGCTGGCCGTCGAAACGGCCATGCGACGCAGTGAAATCGTGGGGTTGCGATGGGAGCACATCGACCTAGATCGTCGGGTGGCGCATCTGCCCGCAACCAAAAACGGCAGCTCGCGCGATGTGCCGTTGTCTTCCCGTGCTATCCAAGTTCTCGCCGCTTTGAAAGACCATGGGATTGACGCCAAGGAGGACGGGGAAGAGCCGGGTGAGTCAGACGCCGATGACGGGGCAGTGTTCAGCATCCGCAGCGATGCCGTCACAAGGGCCTTTGAACGCGCTGTGACACGTGCCCGCAAGGGCTACCTGCATGAGTGCAAGGAAAAGCGCCACAAGCCCGATGCACGCTACCTCACTGATCTGCGCTTCCACGACCTACGACACGAGGCCACTTCGCGACTGGCTGAGATTTTTCCGCTGCATGAACTCACCAAGATCACAGGGCACAAGGACCCGCGAATGTTGATGAGGTACTACCACCCTCGGGCTGAAGACCTGGCGAAGCGGATGGCTTGATGCTGTCATCTTGACCTGGTGGTCAGCTCAGTTTGTTATCTCCTTTAATACACATTCCGTCTTCGGAACGGGTGCGCCGCCCGATCTTTATGGGAGAATCGGGCGCGATACCCGATCTTTCCGAGCTAGGACTTCCCAGGATGCAACTGATCACGACGCGTGATGCCACGCGGCTTACGGGCCTCTCGACGGAACAGCTCCGCGAGTGGACGAGCCGCCGCGCGCTGATCCTTCCCGATGTGAAGCCTAAGGGGCATGGATCGCCCGCGCGCTACTCCTGGCAGACGATATTGCTGTTGCGGATCGCCGTGGTGTTGAGGGACCGCTTCAAGCTCGAACTGCATGCCCATCGCGACCTGTTTTCAGATTTGGGAGCCGGCTTAGCTCGCACATCCTTCCTATCGCTTTGGGGCAAGTCCTTGGCTCTTTATGGGGGAGCCAAATGGGGCGTTATCGATCCCCGCGACGAGGATGCAAGTACCGACGACTGTATCGTGCTGCGGCTCGACTCTCATTTGCAACAGCTATCCGATTGTTTCGCACTTCCTAAGCCGGCGGCACTAGGGCAGTTTCAACTTTTTCCGGCCCTCGTCGTAGATACGGCGGCGAACAGTTCAAACGGACGCCGTAGACATGGATAGCGCGGCTTTCACGAGGGCACTAACGGCAACCGGGTATCTCTTGCCCGATGGCCGGCCGGCACCGGGATTGGCGCGATCTGGCGAAGATGCGGGTGCGCGCCTGCGCGCCGTTCTGTTGGACAGTCGCGTTGGATTGCAAGCCGAGGCGGTCTTTTCTGCGCAGAGTGTGCCGACGGCGATTTTCAAGGATGCTGGTGACGCGGCCCCTTCCGAACAACAGCTCGCTCAGTGGCATGAAGCTGCTTGGAATGTGGGCGTGGCACCGTTGCTGTGGATCATTACACCCACGGACGTGCGCCTGTACGACTGCTATGCATCGCCTGCAAAGGCAAGTCCGCAGCAGATTGCGACCGAGCCCCTGGAAGTTTTTTCCTTGCAAGCGGAAGACAGGCTGCGCTCCTTGGATGCCATGTGCGGACGCTACGCCACCGAAACCGGTGCCTTTTGGTCTAGCACCATCGGGAAGCGGATTGATCGCCGGCACCGGGTTGACCGTGAGTTGCTCGGTGAAATTAGTGCCCTCGAAGACAAGTTGACCCGTCTCCGGCCCGCCAATGATCGGCCACTGTCGGATGAGAAGGAAGAGGCACAGGCTTCGCGTGACTTTGCTCAGCGTCTGATCGGCCGTTGCATCTTCACGTCGTACCTCGTGGATCGCGGTATTGCACAGCCTTTTTTGCCGGATGATTTTTCAGCGGATGTGGCGGGCATGTTTGCTACCGTCGATTCAGCTTTCAAGTTGTTTCAGTGGCTGCGCGCCACGTTCAACGGCGACCTGTTTCCGATGGATGACCCGGGCGCTGAGCATCAGCGCTTGAGCGATGCGCATCTGGAACTGCTGTGCGACTTCGTTGAGGGGCGCAGTCTTCTCTCCGGCCAAGGTCGGTTGTTCCGTTTCCGCTTTGACGCGATTCCAGTTGACCTTGTCAGCTCGATCTACCAGCAATTCGCTCGATCAAGCGCGGCGGACGACGCGCACACGCAGGGGCTGCATTACACCCCTGTCGAGCTTGTCCATCTGACGCTCGATCCAGTGTTCGAGGCACTTCCTGCAAGCGCACGTGTGATCGATCCGACATGCGGGTCTGGCGCTTTCCTTGTTGAGGCTTTCAGGCGACTAGTCTGGAAGCGCACCCAGGGCAAGGCCGCGACGCGCTCTGTGGTGCGCGACGTGCTCTACAAGCAACTCTACGGGATCGACATCAACAGGTCCGCATTAGGGATTGCGGCTTTCAGTCTGTACCTTGCTGCGCTCGAACTCGACGAGGAACCGGTTCAGGACATTCAGGACCTGAAGTTTCACCGCTTGATCGGCGTCACGCTCTTCGAAGCCGACACGGTGAACGACGAACTACCGGATCTCATCGCACAGCGACCGTTCGATGCTGTTGTTGGCAATCCTCCGTGGACATTCGTGAAGAAGGTCGTGGCGTCACGGAAGCGCAAGGTCGGAGACATGCAGTCCAGTCGCCCGCGGCGCAGTCCTGATCAGGAGTTCCTGTGGGTGGCTTCGCGCTTGGCTGGTGAGGTAGGCCGAATCGGCATGATTATGAAAGCCTCACCGTTCTTTTCGAAGGACGCGCACGCGATTCAGTCGCGCGAGGCGCTTTTGAGCTCGCTCCACCCCGCCGCGCTCGTGAATTTGTCGGCGTTGCGCAAGGAAGGTCTCTTTCCAGATGCAACGGGGCCGGCGCTGCTGTTCTTTGGCCGCTGCGCGCTCGTAGATCGACAAGATCGATTGCTTGTGGGATCAATCCCATGGACCCCAGATTTTCGGCGCAATGGTGTGTTTCACGTCGGACCTGGTGAGTTGAAAAGTGTGCCGTTGTCTCGCGTGTTACGCACGCCGGCAATGCTCAAAGCAACCGCGTTTGGTACTGTGCGCGATGGATGGTTGATCGAGAAGCTGGAACGCACATTCCCAACACTCGATCAACTATTACGCGAAAGCGAATTGAGCGTTAGAGGCCAAGGAATACAGGTCAAGGGTGGTGATCTCAATCAACCACCAGATCACTACTATCGTCTTGGCTTGGTCACGCCAGAGACCTATGCGCCGCTACGCCTGAATGTCCGTGCGCTTGAAAGATTCACCCATGAATGGCTGCATCGGCCGCGCAACTCTGCGATCTTCGAGGGACCGCTCCTTCTGTGTCCCAAGGGAAACCAGGGGACTGCGCTCGAGTCCGGTCGGTACAGTGCCGTGGTTAGTGATACGAGCGTCCTCTTCAGTGAAAGCTTCTACGGAGTTTCTTTCGCCGGCAAGGAACTGGCTGCGGCGCGGGTGCTCTGCGCCATTCTGAATTCCAGTCTTACCTCTTTCCAGCTTGCTTTTGGCGGCGGCGCGTGGGGGCTAGAGCGCCCCACCGTCGAACCGAATGATTTGTTGTCGTTGCGTGTGCCGGATCTGGGCAAGGTCGATACGGTCTTGTTGGAGGCGGTGCTGTCCGCTGAGGCTGCCGTTGCGGAGTCGCCCGACGACACGGAGTTGATCGCCGCCCTCGATCGCGCCGTGTGCGACCTCTACGACTTGGAGCGCGACGAGGAAATTCTCGCGAGTGACGGCGTCCAGCGTGCTCGCGCGTTGCTGTTTGAAGGCAGGGCGCAGCGCATGACTCTGGTTAAGCGGCCTTCTTCTGATGACTTGATGGCCTATGCCAGCGAAGTGGTTCGAACGGTCAACGCCTATCTGCGTGCTCGCGGCAAGCGGCATCTGGAGGCCGTCATTTATCCACGGCACATCGCAGTTGGAAACGTTGTCGATGGCACACCGGGTGTAGATGCAGTCAGGTTCGCCATGGTGGCCGGCGCGCCCACGGACATGCCGTGTGTGCATCAAGGGGGCGAGGCGGAAATCGTGCGGCTCGCAGCACTCTTTCGCGGACAAGTCAGCTCGGACGTTCCGCCGTATCTCAATGAGCGGCGGCAGCTTAGGATTTACGACGAGAACGCGCTCTTCATTCTGAAGCCCTCGGAAGTGCGCTATTGGACGCGGACGGCGGGTCTCAACGATGGGGATGCGGTCCTTGCAGACCATTGGATCAAGGGGCTTCATGCATCTGTCGCCTGACTTGCCCGTTGGGCGTCCTTCTTTTGATTTGTCAGAGGATCAACTCGCCACGGTGGTAGATCTCCTGTGTCAAGGCGTTGCTACTGCTCGACCGTTGCTTGAGCCCGGGGTGCTCGAAGTTCCCATCACCATTCACGTGAAAAAGGCGATGCGGCGGCTTAAAAAGGAACTTGGCCTGTCCAATCTTGAGATTACAGGCGAATTCGAATTGCTGGACTTGAGCAATGACGATCCCGAGGTAAGTGGCAGGATCGATATAATTCTTCGCTTCTTGCATCAGTTCGGGGACGAGGACGCGTATCTAGGCGTCGAATGCAAGCGTGTGGGACATGGGGAATCTACGCTGAATCAGCGATATGTCACCAAAGGGGTTGATCGCTTCGTCACGGGGCAATACGCGACTGGCCATCAATGGGGAATGATGCTTGGCTACGTATTGAAACTGCCATCGGCTACGGTAGTGGAGAGTATCGACGCGCGTATTCGTGCGACCTATGGTGAGGTAGCAAAATTAGTCGAGTTGGATTCTCATGCTGATGCTTTGTCCATGCATGCCGGCGCTCTTGTACAAGGGCCTTCAGGCCATGTCATTCGATTAATGCACATTTTTGTGGATGCGACGCCTGTCACCGCCGCTTCAACGGTGCAGTCTGAGAGCCTTTAGCCGCTAAAAATTCAAGCTTGATTGCCTTTGCGTCGTGCTCGCTCTCGTTCCGCGATTTCACCCGGCCATACCGCCAGGTCGACGTCGGAGAGGCTGCCTAAGACGTTGCTCAGCCGAGTTGTTGATGTGTGCTTCGGCGGCTCGAAAACATACCCAGCAGCCCGCATGTCGGCTTCGACCTCCTCCGTGATGAAAAACGGCTCAGCGTTCGCATGCTTGTTCATGTCTTGGCCTTTTGGTGTTGATCGATTATCGGCGGCGAGGGTGTGGTCAGGTTATTTGCAATGACGCATGGCAACAGATGGCGTAAAAAATGCGGCCAACGGCCGCAGTTCGGTACTTGGTACTTGGGTCTTAGTGGACCTTCAACGATTGCCGTAGGCCAGCCCTGGCCTTAAGGAAATCGTGTTTTGTGGCATGCCCGGTTTCGGCCTGGTAGTAGACGATCATCAGCATGTTGACCACCGCCTCGATCAGCGGCGACACAAGCAGTGCCATTTCTTGGTTCAATAAATCGAAGTCGATTCCTGCGAGCTGCGTAGCGGCTTGCTGAACTGCCTTCGTTGCTTCTGTACTATTCCGAGTTGCCATGATTCACCTCTCCATCAGGTGTTAAGTGGAAGTGCCGGCCGGTTCCACCCGGCCGGTGCGATTTGCTACTACTGAGGGCGGCGGCCGACGAACGCCGCAACCTCGTCATCAGAGACGGAAGCCTTGCCAAGACTGTTGCTGTCGAACATGGGGGCATCGTGTGACGCACCTTCTTGATCTCGGCTTGCTCGGATCGCGTAAGCAATCTTTCCGCCCGTGGTTTCGCTGATGCGATCAAAGGCCGACTCACGCATGCTTGCGGCCTTTGTTTTCGCCCCGTCCCATGAGCCTTGCGCCAGGTTGCCCGCAGTGCCTGCAGCAATGGCCGCCGCACGGCCCAACATGCTGCCGGTGGAGCGTTGCTCGCCTGGTGCCAGGCCGGGGCCCGGCCCCCCTCCCTTGGCGTCAGAACCTGCGGCCTTGCCGCCTGCGTCGGCCTTCCCTTCGGCACCAAGTGCCGCGCCGCCGCCGGAGTCCTCGCCGGCCGGCTCGCTGCTCTTGCCGCCCGAGCTGCTGGCGCCACTGGAACCACCGCCCGAGCTGCTGCCGGTCTCCATGCCAGCGAAGACGCTGCCACCGCTAGAGCTGCCGCCGCCAGGGCCTGCGGCGGCCATGGCAACGCCGCCCATCGTGTCCCCCATGCCACCACCACCGCCGCCCTCGCCGGAGGCCGCAGAGGCTTTGCTGTAGGCGGCCTTGATCGCCGATGCACCGCCAGCGGCCGAGGCCGCACCACCCATCACAGCCGAACCAGCCACGCTTGCTGCGCCTGCGGCCATGGTCGCCGCGCCCATCACGGCACCCATGGCGGCACCGGCACCGAAGTTACCAATGCCGCCCGCACCGCCAACACTTGAACCTGTGATGACGCCGGCGACCAGTGGCGGCACGCGATTGACCAGCATCAGCAACGCCAGGCAGAAAACCAGCATCACACCCAGCTCTTCAAAATTCAGGGTGCCCGTGTTCATCCTGGCGTAGAAACTGGACAGCAGGTCGTTTCCGATGCCAACCAGCAGCACCATCGTCATGATCTGCACGGCCACGCCCAATACGGTCTTGTAGTAGTTGATCGCCATGTCCGAGGTCCACCGCGATCCACCGAACCCCAGGAAGAAGATCCCTGCGTACGACAGCAGCCAGCCCGATACGAGGAGCAGCAGCATGTTCACGGCGATCACGGCGAGCAGCAGCAGGATGCCTGCGCTCAGGACCGCGCCAATGAAGCTGTCGATGGGCGACCAGGCCGACAGGTTGCGAATCGCCTGCTTCCAGATCATGAAGCCGACATCGACGATGCTCGACGGCGTGATCGAAGAGAAGCCGGAAGCCTGCTCGCCGATCCTAGCCAGTGACTGGATGATCGAGTTTGCGAAGTTCGGACCATTACGCAGGAGCCAGAGGAAGAAGCCGAAGAACAGAATGAACTTGATGAACTCGGCGAAGAACTCGCCAATGTCGGCCTTCCGTAGCGCCATGAAGCCGAACGTGACGACCATCGAGATCGTGCCCAGAGTCCAGAACAGGAACATCGCGGCGTTCATCACCACGGTTTGCCAGGCCGTGGCGCGCGTGGCGAACTCCGTTACCACTTGGTCAAGCATCCCCTGGTTGGTGAGCTGGGCCGATGCGGCTGCGCAGTAGAGCGTGAGGAAAGCACCGATCAACAGCGCTGGCTTGTGGAGCGTTCTCATGGCTTCGCTCCCTTCTGGTTTTTCGGGTCGGCCAACTCAAGCCAATTCATGGGCTTGTCGGTCGGCGCAATGCCGCCGCCTGTTGGGGACCGGCGCGAGCACAACCCGGCGAAGGTTTCGCGTGTCGCCTTGTCCTCGATCTTCCTGATCGTCTCGATCTGACAAGTGGCGTCGCTAACCTCTGGCATGGGCATGGTGGCAGGTCTTTTTTCGCAGCCGGTCAGCAGCGCCGCCATGAGGCCGACATGCAGCATCATTTTTTTCATGGTGTTGGGCCTCCTTGGTCAGCGGGTCAGTTCGAGCCAGTTTTTTGGACTGGCCGTTTTTCCGATGCGGGACTCCGTCGAAGTGGCGTGCGTTGCCTGCTGTCTGGCTTCAAGATCGGCTTCGGCTTGCATCCTGGTCGTGACAGCGTTCTGCTGCGCGATCAACAGGCCGCGAATCTGCAGGAGCTGGTTGGCCTGATTGCTGGCGAGTTGGTTTGCAAACCCGACGGCCTGCATCTGGCCTGTCGCACCCTGCGCCGCCGACTGAAGCCGTTCCAGCATGCGCGAGTCCGAGGCGAGGTTTCTCTGTTGCTGTTCCAAGCCCTTGAACAGCGCGTCATTGGCCTTCTTTTGGCTCTCGCTCGCCAGACGCCGGTTCTGTTCCATCGCTGCGCGCTCAGCGTCGCTGCATCCGCTGGCAGAGAAGCACGGCGAGGATTTGTAGTAGCTCACGTCCTGGAACTTGCCGATGTAGCTGTCCAAGCTGCCGAGCTGGTTCTTGTAGTAGTCAAGCGTGTTGACGGCGTTCATCAACCCACTGATCGTTGACTGCGCTTGATCCCAGATATACGCGGCCGGTGCGACCGTGTTCTGGATCATGTTTTCGTACTGCTGGAGCTGAGTGCGGTACTGCTCGATCTGCTTGAGCGTCTGCGCCACGTTCTCCACCGCCGACATAACCGTTTGCGTCAGATTCGCGCCGTCGATAACCGGGATTCCAGCCCGTACCGGAGTGATAACAATGCTGCCAGCCAGCAAAACGGTGAGGGCAGTTTTAGCCGCAAAAAAGCGATGATTATTCATGTCGATATCCTTTTTGAAAGTGGCTTTCACGATCGTCGAATAGCTATGCCATATGTAGCTAATCGGTACTTGACCAGGGCGATACCAAAGCCCGGCCTTTTGTATTCATGTCACGGCGTCAGGAAATTTAGCGGCTAAAGTCGCTCACTACAGATGACGGTAGCCATCAGCTCTCGCAGAGCAGGATTCCCGTTGAGCACGAAGTGCGAATAAGGGGATAGTGAAGATAGATAACCGGCTTGCCGGTTAGCTAACTTCACCTATCCTGCCCGTACTTTCGCGCCACGAAGTTCGCTGTTGTCGCATCAACTTCATCGCCTCGATCACGCTGCTGATCGAATGCAGTGGACCTACAGCGCGAAAATAGCGCTGATTGATCGACAGCGTTATGCCAGTAGCATTCACGCAGCGCATTGAGAGCGCATTGACTGGGTGGAAACAGCGATTCATCACAGCAGTTCGTCCTTCTTTGGGTTAGGACTGAATGAGAACGAAGTGGATGCATTCGCTGTTTTTGCTTGGCTTTGGTTTTTTGCTTTTTTTGCGCTTGTGCTTTTCTTGATGTGGCGATGAACGTATTTGAGGAATGTTTCATAACGGAATGAAATTCTTTTTCTTTCTCGCAAATGTTCCCATATGGTTTTTAACTCGAAGCCGGCATCTATTGCTTCACGGACATTTTCAGAAACTGAAAGGAAAGATGCCAAGGTTGTAGCATGTGTTGATTTATTTCCTCTGCGCTCACTTAACCATTCGGCTAAATCGTTTGGATAATTTCCCATCACTCAGTTCCTTTTTTGATTAGATCGCCGGTGAGTAGTTCGGCAACCGCATCTGTTGGAAAGTGAACTCTTCGTCCAATGTGAATCTTTCGGCGATTCAAGCTGATAGCCCATTCTTCTGTTCGCATGGCTAGGACTACACGAACTCCTCCAGGCTTGCGTTTCAGAACCACTGCAAGTTCTTCTAGGGTCATTGTTGGTCCGTACTTCTGAAGAAGAAAATCAAGAGTGGTGCTCACCGAATGCTCGCCTATGAAAGTTAATCGAAGTTAATTTCCATGAAGTTTCTGCTGCTTGGCGTTATATTTACAGGTACTCGAAGGCTAAATTTCTTACCCGGACAAATTGCCCTAATGATCATGAAATCGAACGCAGAAAGACGTCGGCAGATTGCACGCAGCGTGGCGTTACTCCGCACGCTGAGCAAGCGTGAAGGCACCACTTCGGTTTACGGCTTTGCAGAGAAATACGATGCGTTGGCATCGCCCATGAATCCCACTCGGGATCAGGGAAAAAATGGATGGCAGGCGTTGTTTAACGGTACGCGGCCGGTGTCCGCATCCAGGCTGCGTACGCTCTCTTCCGTAGAGGCATGGTCAGATGCAATCGATCTTTTCGAGAATGGCCCCGCGAACCTCTGGAAAGCGATGTGGGGACCTTGCGAGCAGCTCCGTCTCGTCATTGCTGACGAGTTGGACGAATGGCGAAGTTTTGATCAAGCCGTCGCTGAGTTCGAGGGAGAATTACTCCTAGCCCACGAATATGGTGTACCCCTGACCCTTGTACATCTTGCGAAAGCAATCGCGCTTTACCGACTGCAGAGTGACATTCTCGGTTTAGGTGATTCCGTCGTAAGCGATGGTGTCGCGCAGTGCTTGCGCAATGAAGTCGTGCAAACGGAAATGGAACGCCTGGGGGTCAGACAAACTGTCAATAAAGAGTTGGCAAAATTCTTCAGAACTGAGGCTAGTTGCGAATTGACCTGTTCGTCGGTGGCCGCTCGGTGGAACGTCGTTGCAGCAAGGCTGGATTGGGTCGGTTGAACGCCAAGAAGGGGTGACGCGCGTGCCGACCTTCAAAAATTTTAGCGGCTAAAGTTTGACCGCCCCCCAAGTGTCAATGAAACAGTAGATCTGACTGTCCTGCGGCTTGGCTACCCATTGTGAGGATTGGGGCCGTCCGCGGCGAGCATAGTTCGAAGCCGGGACTTGTAGCTCTCCACGATCTCTTTAATCGTAGTTTCTCCGCGCACCCATTTTTCGCAGTCTTGTAAAGCCTGAGCGTCTGGCTCATGTCCTTCCATGCGTTGGCTCGCAAGATTGCTGCGGATCGTGGTGCGACGTTCCCATTGTTCGGCTGCAGATACGCGATGGTGAACCATGTCTGATTTTAGCGGCTAAAAAATATCTGTTTGGTTGACACATGAGGGGCGCCCACAGATTCCTAGCAGGCTGCTGAAATACTCCCCTGCGCCCGTCCAGATTCATAGGTCCTGCCGCGACAATCGAGGCACCCCACCAACCAGACAGACAAGCCAGACATGCGCGGAGCCGACACCTTCACCGAGAGCCTGTTCACGATGCGCCATCTCGATGACTTCGTGCCCGCCGACCATCCCCTGCGGGTGATCCACATCATGGTCAACAAGGCCCTGGCAAACATGGATGGGCTGTTTGCCCAGATGTATGCGGCCGACATCAAAGGCGGGCGCCCCAGCATTGCTCCCGAGAAGCTGCTGCGCGCCATGCTCATCCAGGTGCTCTACAGCGTGCGCTCGGAGCGCCAGCTGATGGAGCAGACCCAATACAACCTTCTGTTTCGCTGGTTCATCGGCCTGGCCATGGACGACGCAGTCTGGGTGCCCACTGTCTTCAGCAAGAACCGCGAACGCCTGATCGAGCACGATGCGGTCATCGAGTTCTTCAATCAGATCGTGCAACAAGCCCAGGAGCAGGAACTGCTCTCGGGCGAGCACTTCAGCGTAGATGGCACCCTGATCCAGGCCTGGGCGGGCCACAAGAGTTTTGTGCGCAAAGACCGCCCAGAGAGCGATGACCCGGATGCGGGTAACTTCAAAGACCAAAAGCGCAGCAACGACACCCACGAGTCCACCACGGACGCAGACGCAAGGCTGTACCGCAAGGGCAAGACGGCCAGCGAGTTGCGCTTCATGGGCCACACACTCACCGACAACCGCCATGGGCTGGTGGTCAGCGCCGTGGTCACCCAGGCAGACGGATATGCTGAACGTGAAGCGGCCAAGGCCATGATCAACGATGCGCGACAGGCACTGCCCGGTGATGACCCCATCACGATCACGCTGGGCGCAGACAAGGGTTACGACGCCAAGGAGTTCATCGACGCGCTGCAAGAGATGAACGTGATGCCCCATGTGGCGCAGAACAAGTCAGGGCGCCAGTCGGCAGTTCCTGACGCGATTGCAGACAGCGAAGGCTACGCCATCTCACAGCAAAAGAGAAAGCTGATCGAGCAGGGCTTTGGCTGGGCCAAGACGGTGGGGCACATGCGCCAGGTGCTGGTGCGCGGGATCAAGAAGGTGGACCAGATGTTTGTGCTGACGATGGCAGGCTACAACCTCACGCGGTTGCGCAGCCTGGGGCAAATCCGTCTGCTGGGGCAGATGTGAAGGCAAAAGGGGCAAAAAACCGTGCTGTACGGCTGAAAACACGCAGGTTTTCGGGCTGACTTCCAGCATACGGAAAGCTGCTGCGAAAAATGCGCTTGCCGCCGCTGAGCAGGTTCGGACGCACGGGAGTATTTCAGCAGCCTGTTAAGCCCAACTTAATATTCGACACATAGTCTAAAGCCTCTGTAAAGCACGTTGTGCTCCATAGATTCCAATTGATCGCCCGAAATAAGTAGCCCTCACATGACACGTCAAGCAGCCTTCACCCTCAACACCCTGATAGTCTTTGGTGCTACGCTGGCACTCGCCGCGTGCGGTGGTGGAGGCGGTGACCAGGTGAACACTCCTCCAGTGCAACCATCGCCAATGTCCACCGTTTACTCCGGTCCGATTAGCGGCTTTGGATCTGTGATCGTGAACGGCATGCGGTTTGAAACGGTGGGGGCCAGCCTGTCGGACGACGATGGCAGCCCGGTTCGGTTGCAAGACTTGGCGCTTGGCATGAGTGTGAACATCGATGGCATGGTCGATGACAACACCGGGCGTGGCAGGGCCAAATCACTTTCGCTGGTACATGGCAACACCGGCGCTATCACCTCAATCGACCGCTCCAGCCAAACCATCACGGTGATGGGGTTGACCGTCAAAACCAATACTGCCACCGCCTATAAAAACGTAGCGTCATTCAGTGCACTGGCGGTTGGAGATGCAGTTGAGGTCTACGGCACACTTCAATCAGACAACACCGTGCTGGCGACCCTGATCGAAAAGGAGACAGGCACCTACACCAACAGGGCGGTAGGCCGCGTGAGCAATCTGGACACTAACGCGAAGACGTTCAAGATAGGCTCCTTGGTTGTCAATTACGGCACAGCCACGGTGATTGGCGCGCTCGCTGAAGGCCGACAAATCAAGGTCACGGCAACGCAAGGTTCTGTCAACAACGTGTTGATTGCCAACTCGATCAAAGTCACCGATGGCGCTGCCTACGGCTCGAGCGTCGCATCGGGCACCTTCCTGAAGATCAAAGGTGTGGCTGAGGCTGTCCCCATCAACGGGCTATTGACTGTCTCAGGCACACGAGTGAACGTTGCCCAGGCAACCTATGAGGGTGGTACTACCATCGCGGCTGGTGCCTTACTGGAAATCAAGGGCACTTGGGATGGCACCGTGTTGCAGGCCAGCAAAGTTGAATTGGAACGCAACGACCGGGACAACGATGGCTATATTGATCGCAATGAGCTTTATGGATCGGTAAGCAGTATCACAACCAGCAACGGCAAAACACTGGTTGTGATCAACGGAGTGACGGTCGATGTGACCCAAGCGTATTTCAAGAACGGTAGCTTGGCGCAACTTGCCGTAGGGGTGCCAGTGGAAGTGAAGGGCTCTGTCCAGGGCAGTGTATTCATTGCATCCAAAGTCGAATTCAAGTCTGGCTCCAATTCATCCCCTGGCGATTTCGAATACGAGCAATTTGGCCAGGTGACGGACTTTGTGTCAGTGACCAACTTCAAAGTCAATGGCGTGCGGGTTGATGCATTGAATGCACGCTTTGAACACGGCACTGCCGCCAATTTGGCTAACGGCGTGTACGTTGAAATTAAAGGTGCGCAAAATGCCCAAGGGGTATTTATTGCTCGCGAGGTTGAATTCAAAACCGGGCGCTGATCCGGTGTAGCGCTGGCAGCCAACTCGCCCCTGCCAATGACCTGTCGATTCGGACGGCTCTCTCAGAGGGCCGGCTTCAAACTGTCTTATCAGAGTGAATAGGGCTGTACTTCCCCCGATCAGTTTGGTCGTTCAAACGATCACTGACGCGTCAGCCAAGGGTGCGCGCTTGGATCGACTTCGCACAGGTACTTGCGGATGGTGTTGCGCGAGAAGCCAGTGCTACGGGCGATCTCCCTGATGGACTGCTGCTCTCGCAGGGCCCAGCTCCTGATGACACTCAGTGTTGCCACGTCTATCACTCCTGGTCTCCTGCTGCTCAAAAAAGCAGCAGGTTAGGGTTGGTACGTGGGTCAGGTTTGGATGGAAATCAACAGAGTTTACCGGCTGCTCTTGGCCGGAAGTGTGAGGCCGAAATGAACCCCGATCGCGGCCGTTCGATTTGATCGGCAGTCGGCCAGAGATTGCTTTGAGCGACGCGCTGGAACAGGAGTTTTCGGCCACAACCCGTCATTCACTGTCGCTTCAGAAAAAGGGCATAACTCCCGACGTCGGTCAAGCTTGACGGATGAAGGAACACGGTCGCACGTAGACTCAAGAACGTAAGCGTCGCCTCAACACCCTCTTGACGAGGGCCGTTCAGATGTCCACCACGTGACGCAGCAAGCCGAATCCGACCCGCCAGCTTTGGCCGTCACCCGTGTCGATGGTGGCGGTGCGCTGGTTGATCCGGGTGATGATGCCCACTTGGGTGGTGAGGTAGCGGTCTTCAAACGCCACCTTCTCTCCACAGCGGAAGTCGCTGCGCTGCGGTAACGGCATTGCGGGCGGCGCGACTGGTTCGGCGGGCGCTGGCCCGGCCCCGGCCGCCGGCGGCTCGATCGCGGCATACGGCAACTTCCATTCACGCCTGGTCGCCGGCTCGTGCAGCACGACCTGCGTATCGCGCAGGTCCACGACCTTGCCGCTGCGCATCTGGCCGTCGCGCCAGTCCAGGAATCGCACCGTCTGGCCCAGGTGCATGTTCAGGCGCACGGCAATGATGCGCTTGGGATCGGCGAGCATGCGCTCGATGATGGTTTGCAGCTGGAACAGCTCCAGGCTGCTGGCCCGGCTCAGGGCGTCCAGCAGCTTCGGATCGGCTCCTTGGCTCATGCAGCCTTCTGCAGCTGCTGGCCGGCAATGTTCCAGGGCAGCAGTTCCTCGACTCGGTTGATCGGATGCTCGCCAATGCGACCGAGCACGTCGCGCAAGTAACCTTCCGGATCCAGCCCATTGAGCTTGGCCGTCTCCAGCAGGCTGTACAGCGATGCGGCGCGCTCGCCGCCATCGTCGGAGCCCATGAACAGGTAGTTGTTGCGACCAAGGGCCACCCCGCGCAGCGCCCGCTCGGCCGCGGAGTTGTCGATCTCGATACGCCCGTCGTCGATGTAGCGGGTCAGCGCTGACCAGCGTGCCAGGCTGTAGCGCGCAGCCTTGGCCAGTTCCGACTTGGTCGACACCTGCGCCAGCATGGCGTGCAACCACTCATTGAACTCCACGAGCAGCGGCCCGGCTCGCGCTTGGCGGTGTTGCCGCCGGACGTCCGGCGGCCGGCCGCGCACCTCTGACTCGATGGCGTACAGCGCCTGGATGCGCCGCAGCGCCTGCGCGGCGAGGCTGCTGTCGTCGCGGCCATGCTCGACGTACAGATCCCACCAGGGTCGGCGCGCATGCGCCCAGCACGCCGCTTCAGTGACTTGGCCGCTGTCGTAGAGGCCGCCCCAGCCGCCATAGGCGTCGGCCTGCAGGGTGCCGGTGAACCGTGCGAGATGGCTGCGGGGATGCTCGCCTTTGCGATCGGGCGAGTAGCGGTACCAGGCCGCCGCCGGCGCACTGCTGCCAGCGGGTCGGTCATCACGCACATACACCCACAGCCGCCCGGTGCGCGTCTTGCCCTGGCCGGGCGCCAGCACTTTCACCGGCGTATCGTCGGCGTGCACCTTCTGAGCGGCCAGCACGTAGCGCCCCAGTGCCGCCACCAACGGGTCGAGCAGATCGTGCACTTGCCCGACCCACCCGGCCATCGTGGAGCGGTCGATCTCCACGCCCGCGCGGCCGTAGATGCGGCTTTGCCGGTACAGCGGCAGATGGTCGCAGTACTTGCTGACCATCACGTGCGCGAGCAAGCCAGCGCCAGCAACGCCGCGGCTGACCGGCCGCGCCGGCGCCGCCGCCTGGAAGATCGTCTGGCACTTCACGCACGCCAGCTTGGGGCGCACGGTGCGAATGACCTTGAAGCGGGCCGGCACGTACTCCAGCTGTTCGGAGACGTCCACGCCGATGCGGCGCAGACGGCCGCCGCACGCGCTGCAGCCACACGGCTGGCCCGCAGCGTCGTGGTGCGCCTCGCTCGTTGCCGGCCGATGCTCTTGGGTTTCGCGCGGCAGGTGCGCCGGCAGGCTGCGGTCGATTTGCGCGTTGTTCGCCGCCGGCTTGCCGGCCGCTTTGCGACTGGCCAGTTCATCCAGTGGTGCTGCCTCGATCAGGCTGCCCTGGGCCGCATCGAAGCGTTCACTGGATGTGCCGTACAGGGTTCGGTTGCGTCGTGCCAGCTGCAGCTTCAGCTTGGCCACCATCAGCTCGAGCAAATCGCGTTGCGCCTCGCTGGCCTGCAGACGCCGCTTGAGAGCCTCGACGTCGTCGGGCATCTCGTTGGGAGTGTCGCTGCGGCCAGGCACATCGCTACTGTGCCAGCTCGGTCACGGCTTGCCTATCAGGGCTGCACCGGAGGCGACGTCATCCAGTACGTCACGCCGCCAGCCGCGGGGCATCCGTGCGCACAGGCATCCGCCAGTCGATGCCTTCGAGCAGCATCGACAGCTGCGCCGGCGACAGCGCCACGCTGCCGCTGTCGGCCTGTGGCCAGACGAAGCGGCCACGCTCCAGGCGCTTGGCCAGCAGCAGCAAGCCTTGCCCGTCGAACCAGAGCACTTTGAGGATGTCGCCTCGACGGCCGCGGAAGGCGAACACGTGGCCGCCGAACGGATTGGCGGCCAGCGTCGTTTGCACGATGGCGGCCAGTCCGTCAAAGCCTTTCCTCATGTCCGTGTGACCCGCCACCAGCCACACGCGGGTGTTCGCAGGCAAACCGATCATGTGCGCAGCGCTTGCAGCACCATCCGCAGGTGCGCCGGTTCGGCGCCGTGGTGCACACGAACGACGGCACCGGCGATTTCGATCTCGATCGGAGGACCGACCGATGCAGCTTGACGCGTTGCAGCGACGACGCCCAGCTCGCAGGACTGCGGCCCCAGGACCACCGGCAAGACCACAGGCGTCCGTGCAGGCTGCGCCAGGTGCTCAAGTCGCATCCAGCGTCGAAGTTGGTTCGCATTGATCTCATGGCGCATGGCCAGCGCCGCCGCGGAAACGCCGGGGCGGGCGGCCTGGGCGACCAGCCAGGCCTTGAAGGCGGTGGAGAAGACCCGCTTGCCGTTGGCCTTGACGCGCTCGACGCGCTCGCCATGCCAGTCTGAGGTGTGTCCGCTGTCTTGCATCGTGGACACATGCTGACCTGCTCTCGCGGTCAGCTCAATAGGGCCCTGAGGCCACGCTTACTCAAGAACGGACAGCTAGCCCCTTGCAGGTTTGCCAAGAACATCCTTGACACATCCATGGTGCTGGCCAAGCCTTAACTGGCTGATGAAGAAGGTGGGGCTGCGTCCTGAAATGGCTGACCGCCTTCCGCATGAGTTCTCCGGGGGGCAACGTCAGCGCATTGGGATTGCGCGGGCCATTGCATTGAATCCAGAATTCATCATCTGCGACGAACCGGTCTCTGCGCTTGATGTTTCTGTGCGAGCGCAAGTGATGAACCTGCTGGCGGATCTGCGCAAGGAGTTTTCGCTATCCTATTTGTTCATATCTCACGATCTTTCGATCATTTGTTAGCGGCGGTCTAAACCCGCGTAAATTTGGCGGCGGTAAGTGGTGGCGGAATTTGGTGACGTAATCCGGCGTTCATTTTTGGTGGCCGATTCTGGGTGCGGTTTTCGGTGCTGAGCGTGCCAACAACAAGGGCCCCGTCAGGGGCCCTTGTTGTTGGCGCGGGAGACTCGTTGGCGCTCAGAACGGCAAGTCCGTGTCAAAGTCTTCCAGTGAATCAGTGGTCACGCGCTGGCTCAATGCCGATCTGCATGGAACTTGACCTTCAACACCTATGCGTGCTGAGGCCTGCGAAGCGCGGCGCTGCGTACTCGAACGGGTTGGCTGGAAGGTGCTTGAGCTTGGACAGGCGCAGGTGCGCAATGGCGATGAAGTTCCTGCTCGTTCTGAATCCGCGTGCGGCCCGCTTGGCGTTTTGCATCAGCCCATTCATGGCCTCCACAAACGCGTTGCTGCGTCCTTGCTGCATGCCCGTGATGACACCTTCGAAGTGCGTCTTGAGCGTACGCGCCAGCCGCTTGAAGGGCTCCAGGCGCGAGCGCATGGCCCAACCGATCCACTTGGTCAGACCCGTGCGGGCGACCTCTTCACCGTGACCCTGCGCCGCTGCCTCATACACCTCGCGCAGCGCCCCCTTCATGCGCCAGGCCCGTGCGCTTTGCAAGTTCGTGCGCTGCAGGGTGTACATCGCCTGTATGTGCCGCTGATTCCAGCTCGCATGGTGCGTGCGCATCGCCCAGCTCAGGCTGCGCCTGCTGGCGCGGTCCAGCTCGCCCAGCGCTTGCGCCACGGCGGTGGGCCGGCTTTTGAATTCGGCCGCGCGCACCTCATCCATGGCCTTGCCCGCCAGGGCCGCCACATGAAAGCGGTCATAACAGATGGCCGCCTGCGGCAGTTGCTGCTGTGCCCCTTTCAGGTAGGCCGCACTCATGTCCATGCTCACATGGCTGATCGCCTGGGCGCTCCCGCCATGTTCGGACAGGTCTTGGGTGAAGGCATTGACCGTCTGGTGATCGCGTCCCTCGGTGACAAAGAGCAGGCGCTTTTGCTGCAGATCGTGCACGGCCGTGACGTATTCGTGGCCCTTGCGCAGACTGGTCTCGTCAATGCCGATGTGGCGCACGCCGCTCATGTCGTCCTTCTGACGCGCAAGCTTGACGTAGTGCTCAATGCGCCGCCACAAGGCTTTGGCGTCGGCACGCAGGTGACGGGCCGCGTGGGCCACGGGCAGTTCTTTGCACAGGCTCAGCGCCAGCGCTTCAAACAGCAGCGTGAAGCCGCTGCCCTCGCGCGCCCAGGGCACCGGCACCTGGCTGGTCTTGCCGCAGGCGGTACAAGCTACGCGGGGTATGGCCGCGTGCAGCCAGGCTTCGAACTGGAAAAAATCCAGATGGCGCCAAGATCGCTCAATGCTCTCGTGGATGCCTTGATCGGGTGCGCCGCAGTGCGGGCAGGTCAGACGCCGCTCGGTGCAGACCACTTCAAAGTCAATGCGTTTCTTGGCGGTGCTCAACTCGGCGCGCTCGACACGCCAGGGGGCTTGCAGCCCAAGGGCTGCGGTGAACAGGGCTTCGGTGCTCAGGCTCATGGTCGGTTACGAAGGTGTCAGGGTGGCGGCAATCAGGCCAGAGTATCCAGCAACCTCACGCACTCAGCACGCATAGGTGTTGAAGGTCAAGTTCCATGCAAATCGGCATTGAGCCCACGCGCTGCGCACGCAGCAGATCCTGGATGACCCCTCCGTAATGGGTCCAGACGCGATCGCGCAGATCATCGAGCAACTCCATCACCGCCATGGCTTGTTCCGGTGTCCAGGTGTCGTCCACCGCGAATGGCAGCCCTTGGCGCAGTCCTGAAGGCGGATGCCACGGTTTCATACGGTCTCCTTTGAAGGCTTGCGCTTTACCGTGCGCGCCCGGGCATGTTCTTGCGCCTCCTTGTGCCGGTACGAGTTGCCCTTGATGCCAACAATTTCGGCGTGGTGAACTAGGCGGTCCACGAGGGCGACCACGCAGGCCGCGTTGGGGAACACTTCGCCCCACTCGGCAAAGGACTTGTTCGTGGTGATCAGCGTGCTCTTGTGCTCGTGGCGCCGGCTGATCAACTCGAACAGCAGATCGGCATACCGGCTGGAATACGACAGATACCCGACCTCATCAATGACCAGCAGCGCGGGTCTGGCGTAGTGGCGCAGTCTTGTACGCAGTGCCGAATCGCTGTCCAGGCTGGCCAACTCGCCCAGCAGCTTGCCGGCGGTGGTGAACATGACGGTGTGCCCTTGCAGCACCGCCTGATGTGCAATGTTCTGGGCAATGGTTGTCTTGCCCACGCCAGAAGGGCCCACCAGGATGGCATTGCTGGCACTGTGCAGAAACTGCAGCGTCATCAGCTCGCTCACGCTGGCCTGGTCAATCTGCTCGGGCCAGCTCCAGTCGTAATCCACCAAGGGTTTGAAGCGCCCGATGCGCGCACTGTGCAGCCGGCGCTCCATGGAGCGGCGACTTCTCTCGTGCTCCTCCCATTCCAGCAACGTGCCCACCCAGGGCTCTGTGCAGCAGGTATCCCAGTGGGACAGCACCCCGTGTAGTTGCAGCGCCTGGGCTCGGAGTTTGAGTGTGGCCGAATCAGTTGTTGGCATCGTCACCCTCCTGCGTGAGGCGGTCATAGCCGTCCAGGCTGTGGGGGCGCACGGCGATGTCGCGCGCGCGCACCTGCGCAGACAGGGCCACGCCCAGCGGGGGCGGGGTTTGCTGCTGGCTCTTGCTCTGACGCTGGCGCTCAAGCGCCAGACGAACCGCATGGGGGTGCGGCACACCGCGGCTCATGGCGTCCGTGACGGCGGCCATCATCTGCGTGCGTCCATGCACGTCCAGGAGCTCCTGCAACTCACGGGCGATCCGCCCCAACGGCTCACCCCGCTTGGCCGCCTCTGTCAGCAAATCCTGCACCTGAGGAAGCGCGTGTACCAGGCGGTCCGTGTCGCGGTGCGCTCGCGCGCCTCGCTTGTGCTGCACCAGGTCCTGCACATGGGCCTCGATCTCGATCTGCTGAGCCTTGTCCCAGCAACGCGGGTGCGAGGCCAGCGCCTGCTGGCCGTCCAGAATACGCACCTCACGCAAGCTGGCGTGCACGGTGAGGCTGCGCTGAACGTGGGTGTGGGGGATGGAATAGTCGTTCAGATCGAACCGAACGTAGGGTGTCTTGGCCGCTGTAACGCCGCGGATCTCATCGCAACAAAACGGTGTGGCCGGGATGTCCATCAGGTGCGAGCGCTCTTGGTCAAAGGCCTGCTGCACCGACAGCTGGGAGTCCTCGGGGCAGCGCCGAGCGCTGGCAGGACCAGCCACCCAGGCATCGGCCTGGGCATTGAGATCGTCGATATCGGTGAAGCTGCGTCCCTCAAAGAAGGCGGTGCGGATATAGCGGATGGCCCGCTCCACGCGCCCCTTCTCATTGCCCCGGGCCGGGGCCACGGGCCTGGCCTCGAAACGGTAGTGCGCCGAGAGTGCCAGCAGCGTGGGATTGAAGCGGATGGCCTGCCCCTTGCGTTCGAGCACCGCGCTCTTGAGGTTGTCGTACAAGACGACCCTGGGAACGCTGTGCCAGGATTCAAAGGCCTGGACGTGCCCGCGCAGGAAGCTCTCCATGTGCGCGCCCAGGAAGAAGCGCAGGAAGATGCGTCTGGACCAGGAAAGGACCATCACGAAGGCCATCAAGGGTCGGCGGGCTTGCCCGATCTGGATGTGGCCGAAGTGGCCCCAGTCGCATTGCCCCTGTTCACCGGGCAAGGTGCGCAGGCGCAAGTAGGCCTGTGCTGGGGGGCGCGGACGGTGGCGGGCGACGATGTGGCGAAAGTGGTCGGGGCGCCCCTCGTAACCGCGCTCGGCGGCCATGGTGTGCAGCCGGCTGGCCGTGAGGTTGGGGAACTGCTTCAAGGTCTCCTGGATAAAGGGCAGGTAGGGGGTCACGCCCGAAGTGCGTTGTGCGGGCACGATTGGGGCCGCGCCGGCCTGGGTGAGCACGCGCATGACGGTCTCGCGGTGCACGCCCAGCTGGGACGAGATGGTTCCCACCGGCCAGCGCTCGGCGTGGTGGTAGCGCAGGATCTGCGCCTTGAGTTCAGGTGAAATGGCCATGTGAGTCGGTACTCCATACGGAAGGTTGGGATGGATGGCGAAAGCGGCATCGCAGAAAGTCCTGACGCACAAAAGCCGAGACCGAACGGCCGCAAAACTGGCACTTGCAGCGCTGGCTTGCGTCTGGATTCAGAGCGGTTGCGTCGCTGGATGGGAGTACATCAGCGCAGGGCGGTGGTGGGCCACCCTGATGCGTCACTATTTGTTGGCGCGCGCGCCATTGCCCCTGGCGTGTGGCGTGAGCGTGGCGGCCCTTGCGGCTGTCCTGGTAGCGTTTGGCAGCGGCGCGCTGGGCGCAACTTCTGGCCTGGAGTGAGCAGACTGCGCTGCAGTAGCGCTGGCCGCGGTCGCAGTGGCTGCAGATGAGCACAGGGCTGCGACACAGGGCGCACAGAAAACGTCTGGGCGGTGGTGACGGCGGCTGTGGTGGTGCGTGTTGGGCAGTGGGCATGGGCGGTCCATTCCCATGCGTGGGCCCACGCTGCTGGACAGCCACGCCCGCTTCGTGAATACTGACAGCGGCAACGGCGCCCTCCAAAGCGGTGGGTCTCGGGGCGCGACAGTGGGTTTACCGGAAAGTGACTGTCACTGTCGCGCCTGCTTCTTACACAGGTAGGCGATATGTAACGCAAAACACCAGCGCTGCGCCATACCCCTGCGCTGGCTCAAGCCCGCTCGCCATGGCCAAAGCAGGCACGCTCAGGACACGTCTGTGCCCTGTGCAACGGGCACCCTTCGATTCAAAGGAAATTCAAAGCAGTCAGCTGACTGCCGCGGATGACCGCCACCGACTGCTTGCCGACACCAGATTTACGCGGGTTTAGAGCGCCGCTAACATCATTCGCCACATCGCTGACCGAGTGGCTGTGATGTACCTTGGCCGCTTGGTTGAGGTTGGCTCACCAAGGAAGATATTTTCTGCTCCGTCACATCCCTACACTAGAGCATTGCTGGACTCGTTTCCCGCGCCGGACCCCTCCAAAGCTGCGACCAAAAACCGACAGATTCTGCGTGGCGAGGTTCCCAGTCCCATCAATCCTCCATCCGGGTGTAGATTTCATCCACGCTGCCCGATTGCAACTGAACTGTGCGCGAGGGAGCAGCCAGAGCTGCGACCGATGACACACGGTGACTTGGTCGCATGCCATTTCCCGTTGCACGGTGAGTACCTCGCTAGGAAACCAGATATTGCGATCGGTTGATCGCTTCAGCCAAGCGCGTCGTCGAATCTGGCACCCTTACTTCTCAGCAGGGGTTCTACGCGATCGGTCACGCTAACGAAAAACGTTGAGCTCCCCCACATCGGTGGCATGCACGTCCTGCAGGTCATCCAGAGCAGGGCAACGCCGGCATAGGATCCGCTCGATGGAATGCCTCACAGAGATCCAGCGGCTCGCTCCCACTCAGCGCGAGTAGCAAATTTTCAGCAGCGCGCAACTCGATAGCGAGACGGACCTTCTTCACAGCCGATCCGATGTGGGGAGTGAAGACGGTGGAGGGGTGTTGCAAGAGTTCCGGATGAATCTGGCGTGGACGGTCTGCCAGCAGCCAGTCTTCCATCTCGTACACATCGGCGGCGTAGGCACCCAGGCGCTCGTCCTTGAGCGCCCGTGCCACGGCAGCCTCGTCCACAACCGAGCCTCGCCCAATGTTGACCAGGATCTGCCCCCGCCGAACACCTTCAAGCATGGTGTCATTGACGAGGTGACGCGTTACGTCCAGCAGCGGAACGGCCAGAATGACATAGTCGGATTGCGACAGGGCCTCACCCAGGCTCACCATGGTCAGGCGTTCGTCATCACCATGCGGGTCCACGCCCAGCAGTTGAGCGCACCCAAATCCGCAGAGGCGGTCAACGATGGCCCGTCCCACGGCGCCCAGGCCAACGACCGACACGACCGAGCCGTGCAGACCTATTCCATACAGCTGAGGACGCCAGCCGGCGTAGCCCCTGCGAATACGGGTGTCACCAGCGAGCACGTGACGCGCAGCGGCAATGGCCAGACCGATGGCCAGCTCTGCCGTGGGCTCTGTCAGAAGGTCTGGCACAAAGCTCACGCTGACCCCCGCTTGTGCACAGGCCATCAGGTCAAAATTGTCATACCCTTTCAATGCGCAAGCGATGGTCTTGAGCCTGGGAGCGTGCAACAGGGTTCGCTGATCTACCCGGTCAGGCATGAACGCCATCATGGCGTCGGCGTCCTTCAGGTGGAGGTAAAGCTCTTCCTCGCTCCAGGGCTCAGGCCCTTGATTCATCACTACATCACCGGCGGATCGAAGACGCGCCAGAACTGCTTCATGGATGGGCTGCGTCACCACAATTTTCGGCATCATTACCTTCCTCTCTCTTTCTATTTCAGATGTTTGCGAAGCGCCGACCCAATGCCGTCGACCACGAGCACGCATATGAGGATGGACAGCAAAATGGCGGAGACCTCGTCGTACTTGATCAGGCGCAGAGCTGCCATGAGTTCGAAGCCAATGCCGCCCGCACCCACGATGCCCATCACTGCCGATGCGCGAAAGTGATATTCCCATCGGTAGATGGTGATGTCCGCCAACTGGGGCAAAACCTGCGGTAACACAGCATGGGTGATGACCTGAAACCGGCTTGCGCCCGCGGCCTTAGCGGCCTCCAGAGGTTTCGGGTCCACGTGCTCTATGGCTTCGGCGTAGAACTTGGCCACCATGCCCGTGGAATGCAGGGCCAACGCCAGCACACCAGGCAATGCCCCAAAGCCCACGGCCGCGACGAACAGAATGCCCAGGATGATTTCAGGCACAGACCGAAATGCAGCCAAGATGGTTCTGACGATTCGCCCAACCACCGCATTCGGCGCGGTGTTGGGCGCCGCAACCAAGGCGAGTGGCAAGGACGCCACAACGGTCAAGGCCGTTCCCGCGATCGACATGGCCAAGGTGTCGCGCAGTGGAATGACCCAATGCTCCCAGCGGGCGAAGTTGGGCGGCATCATTTCCGAAGCCAACTGCTGAATGGCGGGGCCCCCTTCGATGAAACGCTGCGCGTCAAAAAAACCGGTGACAAACAAAGCCAGCGCACAGACCAAGAGCACGACGCAGGCTGCGCCCAGCCGTTTGAGTCGCCGCTGTCCGTCGATGGCAATAATGGATTCCAAGGCAACCGATGTCATTTCATGCGCCCCAGATCAAGCTTGAGAATCTGTGCTGTGTCACGCAGAACGTCGTAGGCCTTGTCGTCGGTAGCGGCAAAGGCCTCGATACGGAATGACTTGAGAATCTCGGCGTCCTTCATCTGGAGAAAGGCGGCTCGGATGGCTTCCTTGAGCTCCGGGGTGAGATTGCCTTGCATCGCAATGGGATAGTTCGGAATGGGTGCTGACAGTTCAAGTTGCACTATCTTGTTGGCATCCACCATGCCCTTTGCGATGAGGTTGTTCAGAATGGTTTTTGACAGAGCGCCGGCGGGAACCTGCCCTGCCTGAACAGCTCGGGCCACGGCATCGTGCGTGCCCAGGTGAACGGGGCGGTAGTCAGTCTCGCCGTTCAGTTGGTGGTTTTTAAGCAAGTGCGCGCGCGGTACAAGGTGACCGGACGTCGAAGCCTGATCGCCAAAGCCAAAAGGCTTTCCACGAACGTCAGCCAGGGTCTTGACCGGGCCGCCTGCCGTGGCGATGAGAACCGACTGGTAGGTCGGCGAGCCGCGCTCCACGCCAACGGCAAAAGGCTCAATGTTGGGCGCCTTGGACTTGGCCAGCACGTAAGAGAACGGCCCAAAGTAGGCAACCTCGATGCGCCCGAAGCGCATGGCTTCAATCATCGATGAGTAGTCCGTGGTCACCGTGATCTCGATTTCCTTCTTCAGGGTCTGTTCCAGGTACCGCTTCAGAGGCTGTGCGTTCTGAATGATGGTGGCGGCGTTTTCGTCCGGCAACAGTGCAACGCGAAGCTTGGAAGGATTTTTGCCCTCGGCATGGGCGCCAAGTGGCAACAGGGCGGCCAAAGTGACGGCAGCGATAAATTGGAAACGGCGACGATTCAGCACGGTAAAAACTCCTTGGATTGAGAGGGGGAATCAAATTGACTGCCCATGTTGGCAGGTGACGACTTCGCGTACAGGGCAGACTGGGCTTCTTCCGTCAACTGCGCTGCTGTCCCGTCGAACACCACCTGGCCCTGGCGAAGGCCCACAATGCGGTCGGCGAACATGCGCGCGAGGTTGACTTGATGCAGACTCACGATGGCCGTGAGTCGGTCTTTCTTGCAGATGTCGTGAAGCAGGGTCAACACACTCTGCGCGGTCGCCGGGTCGAGGCTGGCCACCGGCTCATCGGCCAGCAGCAGGCGGGGCTTTTGCACCAAGGCACGCGCAATGCCAATGCGTTGTTGTTGCCCACCAGACAAGGTGTCTGCCCGTGCTAGGGCTTTCTCAAGCAGGCCTACGCGGTCAATGGCCGCCAGCGCCTCCAGCTTGTCAGCCTTGCTCCAAGGCCACAACGACGCCAGAGATCCGCGGGTGGCGAGCTTGCCCATCAACACATTGGCCAGCACGCTTTGCCGCCCGATCAGGTGGTGCTGCTGGAACACCATGCCGCAGTGGCGCCGATGCTCAAGAAGGTTGCGTTTTGAGACGGTGCCGCCCGGCAGATCGGCCACCGACACCTCTCCGTCTGTGGGGCTAACCAAGCCATTGATGCTGCGCAGCAGCGTTGACTTTCCCGCGCCCGACGCGCCCAGCAGCACAAGGAACCCGCCATGCTGTACCTCCAGCGAGGTGGGCGCAAGCGCCGTGTGACCATCGGCATAGGTCACCGTGATACCCCGCAAGCTCAGATGGCTCTCGCGAATTGCAGTTTTCATAGCTCGGTTTCATTTGTTGTGGTGCGCTAGACGCACACCAGGACTCAAGTGGTCAGAGGTATCTCTCGGGAAAGAGGAGGTTCTGGAAGAAACAGCTTCAGTGGAAGCACAGCTCAAGTCTGGGTGACCAAGGTGTCATGAATATGAAACTTTCATCCCTAAAAATGAGGGCACCCATAGATCACATCAATGTCTGGACTCAGCCTCCTCGCAGCCTTGAAGGCCTTTGACGCAACGGCCCGAGCCGGCAGCATGACCGCTGCCGCGAGAGTGCTCGCTATTCAACAACCGACTGTTTCTTCACACATACAGCGCCTGGAGGTCGACTTCGGCGTGGAGCTTTTTCATCGGCGCGGGCGGCGGCTTGAACTCACGTCCTTTGGACGCACTCTGTTGGACTACACCCGGCGTACCTTCAGTGGCGAGGAAGATGCGCACGCACTGCTCGCTGCTGCGAAAAATCAATACGTAGGGCGACTGGTCATCCATGCCATCGGGCCGCACAACGTGCTGCCCGTGTTGAAGCTGTTCATGAAACAGTTCCCCCAGGTCAACGTGGCTGTTGGCGTAGGCGACTCGCGAACCATCACCGAAAAGATTCTTGACTACCAGGGAGACGTGGGCATGGTGCTCAATCACGTCGCTCACCCAGATCTATTTGGCGCGGCTTACCGTACCCAGCGATTGGTGATATTCGGCAACACCCAACACTCACTCGCGCAACGGGCCACTCTCAAACTGCGTGATCTGCAGGGTCAGAGGTTCGTCATCCGAGAGGAAGGATCGACGACCAGACGCGTGTTTGAAAATGAACTCAAGGAACGAGGCATTGAGGTTCAGGTTGCGCTTGAGATGGGTAGCCGCGAGGCTGTTCGAGAGGCCGTGGCACAGGGACTTGGCTTAGGGGTTGTGGCTGAGACGGCCTACGTACCGGATCCCCGGTTGACCAGGTTGAATATCTCGGACACCAGCATGGCAACACGGGTGCACTTCATCTGTCGACAGGAGCGGCGCCATGCTCCATTGATATCAACTTTCCTGGGTATGGCGGACGCAGTAAGTCAGCGCTTGATTGACACAAGTGAGCAACCCGTATGAGGCGCATTTGGGCCCGTCTGTATGCCGAATTGCTCTAACAGGCTGCTGAAATACTCCCCGCCGTCACTTCCCAGTTGACGTCTTGCCAGGACAATCAAGGCACCCTACCGACCAGACAGACGAGCCATCCATGCGCGGAGCCGACACCTTCACCGAGAGCCTGTTCACGATGCGCCATCTCGATGACTTCGTGCCCGCCGACCATCCCCTGCGGGTGATCCACATCATGGTCAACAAGGCCCTGGCAAACATGGATGGGCTGTTTGCCCAGATGTATGCGGCCGACATCAAAGGCGGGCGCCCCAGCATTGCTCCCGAGAAGCTGCTGCGCGCCATGCTCATCCAGGTGCTCTACAGCGTGCGCTCGGAGCGCCAGCTGATGGAGCAGACCCAATACAACCTTCTGTTTCGCTGGTTCATCGGCCTGGCCATGGACGACGCAGTCTGGGTGCCCACTGTCTTCAGCAAGAACCGCGAACGCCTGATCGAGCACGATGCGGTCATCGAGTTCTTCAATCAGATCGTGCAACAAGCCCAGGAGCAGGAACTGCTCTCGGGCGAGCACTTCAGCGTAGATGGCACCCTGATCCAGGCCTGGGCGGGCCACAAGAGTTTTGTGCGCAAAGACCGCCCAGAGAGCGATGACCCGGATGCGGGTAACTTCAAAGACCAAAAGCGCAGCAACGACACCCACGAGTCCACCACGGACGCAGACGCAAGGCTGTACCGCAAGGGCAAGACGGCCAGCGAGTTGCGCTTCATGGGCCACACACTCACCGACAACCGCCATGGGCTGGTGGTCAGCGCCGTGGTCACCCAGGCAGACGGATATGCTGAACGTGAAGCGGCCAAGGCCATGATCAACGATGCGCGACAGGCACTGCCCGGTGATGACCCCATCACGATCACGCTGGGCGCAGACAAGGGTTACGACGCCAAGGAGTTCATCGACGCGCTGCAAGAGATGAACGTGATGCCCCATGTGGCGCAGAACAAGTCAGGGCGCCAGTCGGCAGTTCCTGACGCGATTGCAGACAGCGAAGGCTACGCCATCTCACAGCAAAAGAGAAAGCTGATCGAGCAGGGCTTTGGCTGGGCCAAGACGGTGGGGCACATGCGCCAGGTGCTGGTGCGCGGGATCAAGAAGGTGGACCAGATGTTTGTGCTGACGATGGCAGGCTACAACCTCACGCGGTTGCGCAGCCTGGGGCAAATCCGTCTGCTGGGGCAGATGTGAAGGCAAAAGGGGCAAAAAACCGTGCTGTACGGCTGAAAACACGCAGGTTTTCGGGCTGACTTCCAGCATACGGAAAGCTGCTGCGAAAAATGCGCTTGCCGCCGCTGAGCAGGTTCGGACGCACGGGAGTATTTCAGCAGCCTGCTAGGCGCTTGCTCATCGGCGTGAGGTTGTTGAATTCATGGCGGTAAGAATAATAATAGCAATAATATTATTATTCTTACCGTTATTGCGGCGAGGTGTGTTTGCGCGTCTTATGGATTGGGAAATTCAGGGGCATATCCCCTTGGAGTAAAGCCTGCAGGCTTCTGGCCGTGAAGCTGTTGCGCCGGGGTCGCCCGTAAAGATATCCACAGCACGAAGCCGTCTTATTACAAGCAATAGATATAGGGAAAGCTAAAGGCAAAAACCTTACAGGTTTAGGGGGGGTGCGATTCCGCGAGTTTTTGGGGTGCGATTCCGCGCGACATCAACGGCAAGTGGGGGTGTGATCCCGCGCACGAAGGGGGGGTAATTCCGCGTGGATAACCCTTCCGATCCACTGACTTGCCCACCGATGTTACGTTCGTTACATCGGTGGGCTATCCGCAGTGGATAACAGCGGGCTGAAACGCGTTGAGGGGGGGTGATTCCGCGTGCAGTCATTCGAGCGCATCAGGTCCCTTCTTGGCGCGGCAACAATCGCGATGATTGCCCGAAGTAGGCCAGCCTGAGTCCAGGTCAGATTGGCTTGTACGGAATAGGAGGGGGCGAGGGCATCAGCAAAAGGCCCCCAGCGACCTGTTTTACCCTAGCCTGCGGGTAGACGGCCAACGCGTCACGCAACGCCAGCAGAAACGTCTTCTTGAAGTCCTTGCCAGGATCTTTGCCCTGGTACTCCTGGCCAAACTGGTCGCGCAGATTGGTCCAGTAGAGCAGTACCGGACGCCCGGTGATGCGATGCAGTCGATCAGCGAGCATCGTGTAGGTATCCATTGCCAAAGCCGATCCCCGGAGTGCTGACAAGGCCCTCACGTCAAGCGGGACGGCATGGCTGATCAAGGTCCGAAAGTAGTCTTCCGAGAACGTCACGACGCCTGGCCACAAAGTGGTTTGGCTATCGTGAGTGTTCAGCCATGCCTCGAATTGCTTGATGGGCTTACCTTCATAGGTATATGCCTTGCCGCCGACATTGAAACCGAGCGTCATGCGGCAGGCGGAAAGCGCCTGCATCTGTGTGCGAAACACCGTATAGCCACCTTTTTTGCCGCCGCTCGTGTCCTTGCCCAAAATTCTCAAGAACTCAGCGGTGCTGTGTCCGACTGGAATTTCGGGCGTCTTGTGACGCACGGCGAACGTGTTCATCCAAGCGAGCATGAGGCGGGGTAAAGCCCCATAGGGGACGGGCTGCTGCACAAATTGCTTGCCGTCCCACAGCTTGCCAGCGGCGACGTTCAGTCCAGCACCGCCGCATTGACGCTCGAACTCAAGGGCATCGACCCACTTGCCATCTGCTGTCTTGTGACCGACTTTCGAGCGAGGCAATCCAACTTGGCACATGATGGCATGCATGAATGCCATGTCTTCGCCGCTTGGTCGTTCGTCGGCAATTTTCGCGGCGACGTCGATTACCTTGCCGTCGCGTTTCGGGCGTGCCGCCTTGCACGGTACCAGGTCGCGTACCGGCGAGTAGATCGGCGGCACGGTGCCGATCTTCTTGTCTGCGGCCTGTTGTGTCGGTGCTTCGACCTGTGCCGCCTGGTCGAATAGATTGCTGCCTTGCGCCCCTAACTTTACTGAACGCGTGACCGTGGTTGCGCGCGCTGCTGCGGTCTTTGCTGCCACCTGAGCCGCTGATATCGGGTCGATGCCGCCTGCGATCAGCTTGTCGCGGTATGCCGTCGCGTCGAAGTGATCAACAGTTGTTGGCGTACGTTCCCGCACCGACCGAACAGCGTCGGTACCAATAGGAAAACCCATCGCTCAGCTCCTCGCAGGAGCAGAGGCTTGCCCTGTTACAGAGGACTGGACGCGCCGCTGTTTCGCCACCTGCTCGGCCTTCGTCGGCCGCCCGCGTCGTTGCGGCGGGCAATCCAGGACTGCAGGCGTTGGGTTCCACGGCGAAAGCGTGACATGTTGAGCAAGCCACCGCTCAACGTCCTCCGTACGCCAGAGAAGGCGTTTTGTGCCAGGTAGCCGGCACATTGGAGGGAGAGATTTGGGGTTGCGTGTCGCATTGTTAGCGGCGCTCTAAACCCGCGTAAATCTGGTGTCGGCAAGCAGTCGGTGGCGGTCATCCGCGGCAGTCAGCTGACTGCTTTGAATTTCCTTTGAATCGAAGGGTGCCCGTTGCACAGGGCACAGACGTGTCCTGAGCGTGCCTGCTTTGGCCATGGCGAGCGGGCTTGAGCCAGCGCAGGGGTATGGCGCAGCGCTGGTGTTTTGCGTTACATATCGCCTACCTGTGTAAGAAGCAGGCGCGACAGTGACAGTCACTTTCCGGTAAACCCACTGTCGCGCCCCGAGACCCACCGCTTTGGAGGGCGCCGTTGCCGCTGTCAGTATTCACGAAGCGGGCGTGGCTGTCCAGCAGCGTGGGCCCACGCATGGGAATGGACCGCCCATGCCCACTGCCCAACACGCACCACCACAGCCGCCGTCACCACCGCCCAGACGTTTTCTGTGCGCCCTGTGTCGCAGCCCTGTGCTCATCTGCAGCCACTGCGACCGCGGCCAGCGCTACTGCAGCGCAGTCTGCTCACTCCAGGCCAGAAGTTGCGCCCAGCGCGCCGCTGCCAAACGCTACCAGGACAGCCGCAAGGGCCGCCACGCTCACGCCACACGCCAGGGGCAATGGCGCGCGCGCCAACAAATAGTGACGCATCAGGGTGGCCCACCACCGCCCTGCGCTGATGTACTCCCATCCAGCGACGCAACCGCTCTGAATCCAGACGCAAGCCAGCGCTGCAAGTGCCAGTTTTGCGGCCGTTCGGTCTCGGCTTTTGTGCGTCAGGACTTTCTGCGATGCCGCTTTCGCCATCCATCCCAACCTTCCGTATGGAGTACCGACTCACATGGCCATTTCACCTGAACTCAAGGCGCAGATCCTGCGCTACCACCACGCCGAGCGCTGGCCGGTGGGAACCATCTCGTCCCAGCTGGGCGTGCACCGCGAGACCGTCATGCGCGTGCTCACCCAGGCCGGCGCGGCCCCAATCGTGCCCGCACAACGCACTTCGGGCGTGACCCCCTACCTGCCCTTTATCCAGGAGACCTTGAAGCAGTTCCCCAACCTCACGGCCAGCCGGCTGCACACCATGGCCGCCGAGCGCGGTTACGAGGGGCGCCCCGACCACTTTCGCCACATCGTCGCCCGCCACCGTCCGCGCCCCCCAGCACAGGCCTACTTGCGCCTGCGCACCTTGCCCGGTGAACAGGGGCAATGCGACTGGGGCCACTTCGGCCACATCCAGATCGGGCAAGCCCGCCGACCCTTGATGGCCTTCGTGATGGTCCTTTCCTGGTCCAGACGCATCTTCCTGCGCTTCTTCCTGGGCGCGCACATGGAGAGCTTCCTGCGCGGGCACGTCCAGGCCTTTGAATCCTGGCACAGCGTTCCCAGGGTCGTCTTGTACGACAACCTCAAGAGCGCGGTGCTCGAACGCAAGGGGCAGGCCATCCGCTTCAATCCCACGCTGCTGGCACTCTCGGCGCACTACCGTTTCGAGGCCAGGCCCGTGGCCCCGGCCCGGGGCAATGAGAAGGGGCGCGTGGAGCGGGCCATCCGCTATATCCGCACCGCCTTCTTTGAGGGACGCAGCTTCACCGATATCGACGATCTCAATGCCCAGGCCGATGCCTGGGTGGCTGGTCCTGCCAGCGCTCGGCGCTGCCCCGAGGACTCCCAGCTGTCGGTGCAGCAGGCCTTTGACCAAGAGCGCTCGCACCTGATGGACATCCCGGCCACACCGTTTTGTTGCGATGAGATCCGCGGCGTTACAGCGGCCAAGACACCCTACGTTCGGTTCGATCTGAACGACTATTCCATCCCCCACACCCACGTTCAGCGCAGCCTCACCGTGCACGCCAGCTTGCGTGAGGTGCGTATTCTGGACGGCCAGCAGGCGCTGGCCTCGCACCCGCGTTGCTGGGACAAGGCTCAGCAGATCGAGATCGAGGCCCATGTGCAGGACCTGGTGCAGCACAAGCGAGGCGCGCGAGCGCACCGCGACACGGACCGCCTGGTACACGCGCTTCCTCAGGTGCAGGATTTGCTGACAGAGGCGGCCAAGCGGGGTGAGCCGTTGGGGCGGATCGCCCGTGAGTTGCAGGAGCTCCTGGACGTGCATGGACGCACGCAGATGATGGCCGCCGTCACGGACGCCATGAGCCGCGGTGTGCCGCACCCCCATGCGGTTCGTCTGGCGCTTGAGCGCCAGCGTCAGAGCAAGAGCCAGCAGCAAACCCCGCCCCCGCTGGGCGTGGCCCTGTCTGCGCAGGTGCGCGCGCGCGACATCGCCGTGCGCCCCCACAGCCTGGACGGCTATGACCGCCTCACGCAGGAGGGTGACGATGCCAACAACTGATTCGGCCACACTCAAACTCCGAGCCCAGGCGCTGCAACTACACGGGGTGCTGTCCCACTGGGATACCTGCTGCACAGAGCCCTGGGTGGGCACGTTGCTGGAATGGGAGGAGCACGAGAGAAGTCGCCGCTCCATGGAGCGCCGGCTGCACAGTGCGCGCATCGGGCGCTTCAAACCCCTGGTGGATTACGACTGGAGCTGGCCCGAGCAGATTGACCAGGCCAGCGTGAGCGAGCTGATGACGCTGCAGTTTCTGCACAGTGCCAGCAATGCCATCCTGGTGGGCCCTTCTGGCGTGGGCAAGACAACCATTGCCCAGAACATTGCACATCAGGCGGTGCTGCAAGGGCACACCGTCATGTTCACCACCGCCGGCAAGCTGCTGGGCGAGTTGGCCAGCCTGGACAGCGATTCGGCACTGCGTACAAGACTGCGCCACTACGCCAGACCCGCGCTGCTGGTCATTGATGAGGTCGGGTATCTGTCGTATTCCAGCCGGTATGCCGATCTGCTGTTCGAGTTGATCAGCCGGCGCCACGAGCACAAGAGCACGCTGATCACCACGAACAAGTCCTTTGCCGAGTGGGGCGAAGTGTTCCCCAACGCGGCCTGCGTGGTCGCCCTCGTGGACCGCCTAGTTCACCACGCCGAAATTGTTGGCATCAAGGGCAACTCGTACCGGCACAAGGAGGCGCAAGAACATGCCCGGGCGCGCACGGTAAAGCGCAAGCCTTCAAAGGAGACCGTATGAAACCGTGGCATCCGCCTTCAGGACTGCGCCAAGGGCTGCCATTCGCGGTGGACGACACCTGGACACCGGAACAAGCCATGGCGGTGATGGAGTTGCTCGATGATCTGCGCGATCGCGTCTGGACCCATTACGGAGGGGTCATCCAGGATCTGCTGCGTGCGCAGCGCGTGACCACTGATTCACTGGAAGACTTTGACACGGACTTGCCGTTCTGAGCGCCAACGAGTCTCCCGCGCCAACAACAAGGGCCCCTGACGGGGCCCTTGTTGTTGGCACGCTCAGCACCGAAAACCGCACCCAGAATCGGCCACCAAAAATGAACGCCGGATTACGTCACCAAATTCCGCCACCACTTACCGCCGCCAAATTTACGCGGGTTTAGACCGCCGCTAACACGCATCGCTGCGAATGCTGGCAACAGACTTGTGGAGGTAGGCAGAAAGCTGCTCAACGGTGAGAAGAATGCTCATGAGCGCACGCCTCCTTCTGGACGCGCGTCCCGGCTGCAAGCCCTGTTTGCTCTGCGTATGGTCGTAGCTACGGCTACTGGTCGGTGCTTCATGTCGATAACCCTGATGACGTGGCTAGGGTCATCGAGCAGCTTTGCCACGTGGCTACTCGGTCATTGACCAGGGCGATACCGAAGCCCGGCCTTGTTTTTTGGAAGTCACGATATCGGAGCACGCCGCAAGCCGGGATGGCTGCGGGAGAAGCATCGAAGTGGCTGGGTGCTAGTCAGCCAATCGGTAAGTGACCAGGGCGACGTCGAAGCCCGGCCTTTTGTGTTGCATTCACAACGTCAGGTGTCCGAGTTGCTCGAACGGTGACAGTTTAGCAGCAGAAGACTGCATTGTCGTGCGTTGGCGGCACTGCGGGGGCATGCTGGCTCTGGCACAAATCTGGCACACGCAGTGTGCAAAAACGTGCCGATAAAAGCAAAACAACGCACTAACCTGCAAGGGTTAGTGCGTTGTTTTTATTACCAAAAATGGTGCCGGAGAGATGAATCGAACACCCGACCTTCTCATTACGAATGAGCTGCTCTACCGACTGAGCTACACCGGCAACGCCTCGGATTATAGCGTGCTGTGGTAAGTGGTGATCCGGTCGACTTCGTTCTTTGATCCCAAAACCACACTGACGCGCTCGTGCAGTTTGGTTGGCTGAATGTCGAGAATGCGTTGGCGGCCGTTGGTGGCTGCGCCGCCGGCTTGTTCCACCAGCCAGCTCATGGGGTTGGCTTCGTACATCAGGCGCAGCTTGCCGGCTTTTTCGGGTTCGCGCTTGTCCCAGGGGTACATGAAGACGCCGCCGCGGGTGAGGATGCGGTGCACGTCGGCCACCATGCTGGCCACCCAGCGCATGTTGAAGTCTTTGCCGCGAGGGCCTTCTTTGCCGGCCAGGCATTCGTCCACATAGCGTTTCACGGGTTCGTCCCAGTGGCGCATGTTGCTCATGTTGATGGCGAATTCTTTGGTGTCAGGCGGGATCTGGATGTGTTCTTTGGTGAGCACGAACGAGCCTTGTTCGCGGTCGAGGGTGAACATGGCCACGCCGTCACCCACGGTGAGCACCAGGGTGGTTTGCGGGCCATAGACGCAGTAGCCGGCGGCTACTTGCTGGCTGCCGGGCTGCAAGAAGTCTTGCTCGTTGACGGGCTCGATGGTGGTGGGGTCTTCGTTGCCTTTTTTGAGCACCGAGAAGATGGTGCCAATGGACACGTTGACGTCGATGTTGGACGAGCCGTCGAGCGGGTCGAACATGAGCAGGTATTCGCCCTGCGGGAAGCGGTTGGGCACGACGTAAATGCCTTCCATTTCTTCGCTGGCCATGGCGGCGAGGTGGCCACCCCATTCGTTGGCTTCGATCAGCACTTCGTTGGCAATGATGTCGAGCTGCTTTTGCATCTCGCCTTGCACGTTTTCGGTGGTGGCCGCACCCAGGACGTCGCCCAGATCGCCTTTGTTGACGGCCTGGCTGATGTGTTTGCAGGCCCTTGCCACCACTTCAAGCAGCAGGCGCAGGTCGCCGGGGATGTGGCCGTCGACGCGTTGTTGTTCGACCAGGTAGCGGGTGAGTGAAATGCGTTTGGACATGGTTTTCAGGGGTCGTTGAAAGCGGTTTGCAGCGGTTGGCGATCTGTCAAAAAGGCTTAGTCGGCCAGCGAGCGCGTGACGACTTCGCGCACGTCGTTGCTCAGGTCGGGCTTGGCGGCAACGCGGGCAATGGCTTCGCGCGCGGCACTGCGGTAGGGCTCGGCGAGCTTTTTCCAGCGGTCGAGCGCACGCGCCAGGCGCGCGGCGACTTGCGGGTTGAAGCCGTCAAGCTCGATGACGCGCTCGCTCCAGAACACATAACCCGCCGCATCGGCACGGTGAAAGCCGCCCGGGTTGGCGCTGCAGTAGCTGAAGATGACGCTACGGGCGCGGTTGGGGTTGCGCAGGTTGAAGTCGGGGTGGGCGAGCAGTTGACGCACGGCGGGCAACACGTTGCCACCCCGGTCGGGCGCGCCGGCTTGCAGGGCAAACCACTTGTCGATCACCAGCGCTTCGCTGCGGAACATGCTGTGGAAGCGGCTCAGCGCGTCGGGGGCCAGCGGCTGGCCGCTGACGACCAGGGCCGACAGGGCGTTGAAGCGGTCGGTCATGTTGCCGGCGTCTTTGAAACGCTGGTAGGCCTTGCCCGGCCACACGGGGTTGCCGTTGCTGCGTGCAGCCAGGCAGAGCATGGTGAGCGCCAGGCCTGCCAGCGCGCGGCGGCCGGTGCCCAGCGGGTCGGGGCGGTAGGCTCCGTTGTCTTTGTGGGTTTCAAACGCCCAGACCCAGTCGTCGTGCAGGGCATGCGCCAGCTGTTCGCGCATGGCTTCGCGCACGGCGTGTATGCGTTGCGGGTCGACCACGTCCAGTTGTTCGGCGATGTAGGTTTCGCTGGGCAGTGTGAGCACGAGTTCTTTGAACGCGGCGTCCAGCGCCGGGTGGCGCAGCACGGCGCGCATGGCGGCTAAGTAGGCTGAGTCCAGGGGGTCGTGCGGTAACGGGCCTTGCGCGCGAATGGCGTGCAGGGCAAGGCGCAGAGCCAGGCGCTGGCCGGCTTCCCAGCGGTTGAACGCGTCCGTATCAGAGGCCAGCAGGCCGAGCAATTGCGCGTCGGTGTAATCCACGTCCAGCACCACCGGGGCCGAGAAGCCGCGCAGGATGGAGGGAACCGGCTCGTTGTCGACGTTCACAAAGGTGAAGCTCTCGCTGGCCTCGGTCAGCACAAAGGTGCGGGTACCGGCCTCGGGCTGGTTCCAGTGGGCCAGTTGCAGGGGCAGTTCGGTGCCGTTGGCGTCCAGCAGGCCCAAGGCCACGGGAATGACAAACGGCTGTTTGGCCGGCTGACCGGGCGAGGGGTCGCAGCGCTGCGTGAGCGTGAGCGTGTAACTGCGCGCAGCGGCGTCAAAAACACCTTCAGCGCGCAGATGCGGCGTACCGGCCTGGCTGTACCAGCGCTTGAACTGGGGCAGCAGCCGCGCCAGGTCCGACTGCGGGTTGGCATCGGCCATGGCCTGGGCGAAGTCATCGCAGGTCACGGCCTGGCCGTCGTGGCGGGCAAAGTAGAGCGTCATGCCGGCGGCGAAACCGGCGCGCCCCACCAGGGTCTGCATCATGCGCACAACCTCGGCACCTTTTTCGTAAATGGTGACGGTGTAGAAGTTGTTGATCTCGACGTAGCTGTCGGGCCGCACCGGGTGGGCCATGGGGCCTGCGTCTTCGGGGAACTGGGCGGTGCGCAGCACGCGCACGTCTTCAATGCGTTTGACCGCGCGCGCCGACGGTTCGGCGCACAGGTCCATGCTGAATTCCTGGTCGCGGAAGACCGTGAGGCCTTCCTTGAGCGAGAGCTGGAACCAGTCGCGGCAGGTGATGCGGTTACCGGTCCAGTTGTGGAAGTATTCGTGGCCCACCACCGACTCGATGTTGGCGAAGTCGGTGTCGGTCGCGGTGGCGCTGTTGGCCAGCACGTACTTGGTGTTGAAGATGTTCAGGCCCTTGTTTTCCATGGCGCCCATGTTGAAGTCGGCCGTGGCGACGATCATGAAGCGTTCCAGGTCGAGTGGCAGGCCAAAGCGCGCTTCGTCCCACACCACGCTGGCGATCAGCGAGTTCATGGCGTGCTCGGTCTTGTCCATGTCGCCCGGGCGCACGTACACCTGCAACAGGTGGTTGGTGCCGCTGCGCGAGGTGATGCGCTGCTCGCGCGCCACCAGCTGGCCGGCCACCAAGGCAAACAGGTAGCAGGGTTTTTTGTGCGGGTCGACCCATTTGGCAAAGTGGCGGCCATCGGGCAGCGTGCCTTCTTCCACCAGGTTGCCGTTGGACAGCAGCACCGGGTAGCGCTTTTTGTCGGCGCGCAATGTCACGGTGTAGCTGGCCATCACGTCCGGGCGGTCCAGGAAATACGTGATGCGGCGAAAGCCCTCGGCCTCGCACTGGGTGAAAAACGTGCCCTGGCTCACGTACAAGCCCATCAACTGCGTGTTCTTGTCGGGCGCGCAGGTGGTGAAAATTTCCAGGTCAAAGGGCGCATCGCCTTCGGGCAGGTTCTCCAGCACCAGCTGGTTGCCGTCCATCTTGAACGAGCAGCCGGCACCGTTGACCAGCACGCGTGCCAGGTTCAGTTCCTCGCCGTCCAGGCGCAGCGCTTGCGCCGCCACGGCGGGGTTGCGGCGCAGGCGCATTTTGTTCAGCACCCGGGTTTTGGCCGGGTCCAGGTCAAAACTCAGCTCGACGGTGTCGATCCAGTAGGCGGGGGCGGCGTAGTCTTCGCGGCGGACCACCGTGGTTGGGCCATTGGCCTCACGCAGAAGGGACATGGTGGGTCTCCAGGAAACGGGATGTGATCAGGGCGTGGTAGTCGGGAACGCGGGCCAGCACGTGGGGTCCGTCGAGTTCGTCGGCTGGGTGTGAACTGCAAATGGCCACGGCGCGCATGCCAGCGCGCCGCGCCGCTTCAATGCCCAGCGGGGCGTCTTCAAACACGATGCAGCGCTCGGGCGCCACACCCAGGCGCCGCGCCACTTCCAGGAAAATGGCGGGATCGGGTTTGCCGGGCAAGCCTTCGTCGCCACCCACCGTGGGCAGTGTTTGCTCCAGCGCCAGGTGCTGGTAGGCAAAGGCCTGGTTGTGGCGGTCGCCTGCGGTGCCCACGCCGGCAGACAGCCCGCGCGCCTGGGCCTGCGCCAGAAAGGCTTTGAAGCCGGCGACTTCGCTGAACACGGGCGCAAACAGCTCGCGGTAGACCGCTTCTTTGTCGGCCACAAAGGCGGTGGCCTGATCTTCGGGCAGGTCTTGCCCAAACAGCTGGCGCATGCATTCCACACCCGTGCGCCCGGTGGTGCGGCGCATGAGTTCTGCCACGTCGATGTCCAGCCCCTGGCGGCGCGTGAACTCAACCCAGCTGCGCTGGTGCGAGGGCATGGAGTCGATCATGGTGCCGTCCATGTCGAAGATCAGGGCTTGAACCATTCAAACGCCTTGCTTCAGCGAGGCTTCAATGAAGGCGTCCAGGTCGCCATCCAGCACTTTTTGGGTGGCCGAAATTTCGACGTTGGTGCGCAGGTCTTTGATGCGGCTGTTGTCCAGCACGTAGCTGCGAATCTGATGGCCCCAACCCACATCGGTCTTGGTGTCTTCCAGCTTTTGCTGCTCTTCTTGCTGCTTGCGCAGTTCAAAGTCGTACAGCTTGGAGCGCAGGCGCTTCCAGGCCACGTCGCGGTTGCCGTGCTGGCTTCGTCCGTCCTGGCACTGCACCACGATACCGGTGGGAATGTGCGTCAGGCGCACGGCCGAGTCGGTCTTGTTGATGTGCTGACCGCCCGCGCCCGAGGCGCGGTAGGTGTCGGTGCGCACGTCGGCCGGGTTGATGTTGATCTCAATCGAATCATCAATTTCCGGGTAAACAAACACCGAAGCAAACGACGTGTGGCGCCCACCCGACGAGTCGAACGGGCTTTTGCGCACCAGGCGGTGCACACCGGTTTCGGTGCGCAGCAGGCCAAAGGCGTACTCGCCTTCGATCTTGATGGTGGCGCCCTTGATGCCCGCGGTGTCGCCGGCGGTTTCGTCTTCAATCGTGGTTTTGAAGCCCTTGCGCTCGGCGTAGCGCAGGTATTGGCGCAGCAGCATGCTCGCCCAGTCGCAGGCTTCGGTGCCACCCGCGCCGGCCTGGATGTCCAGGAAGCAGTTCAGCGGATCGGCCGGGTTGCTGAACATACGGCGGAATTCGAGCTTTTCCACCTCGGCGGCCACCTTGGCGGCTTCACCTTCAATGGTGATCAGGCCAGCTTCGTCGCCCTCTTCGTTCGACATGTCGAACAGCTCGGAGTTGTCGGCCAGTTCGCTGGTCAGGCGGTCCAGCACCAGCACCACGTCTTCGAGCGACTTCTTCTCGCGGCCCAGGTCCTGGGCGCGCTTGGGGTCGTTCCAGACCGTCGGGTCTTCAAGCGCCGATTCGACTTCTTTCAGTTTGGATGCTTTGGCATCGTAGTCAAAGATACCTCCGTAACTCGACCACGCGGGTGGTCAAGTCTTCGAGTTGGCTGCGGATGGCGTTGCTGCGTTCGGCTTCCATGGGGGATCCTTCGGTGTTGTGGTGTGCTGAAAAAAGGGGCGTCCGGCGCTGAGCCACCCGGTGCGGGTGGCGCGTGCTACGCCGGGCCGAAACCGCGATTTTCTCACGTCTGGCCTGCGGTTGCGCCGAGCCTTGCCGGGCGTGTTGAAGGGGGGTCGGTCCAGCCTGCCGGAGCCCATGCGCCTGGGCGGTTCAGGTCAGGTCAGCCCGGGCCAAAAAATGCTCGATGGTGTGGGCCAGCACCTGGGGCTGGTCGTGGTGCAGCATGTGGCCCGCGTCGTTCACCACCGCGTTGTCCAGCCGTGGCACCGCGCGTTGGCGCTCGTGGTATTCGGCCAGGGTGAACCGGCCTTTCCACCACTGGCTCATGCTGTCGTCGCTGGCGGTCACCGCCAGCACCGGCGCGCTGATGCGCCGGTACATTTCCAGCGCCTCGTCCACCCGGTACAGGTAGGCGCTCACCACTTTGTGGGCGGCATCACCCAAAATTTCCCACTGCCCCTGGGCGTTGGGGGCGGCCCATTGCCGGGCCAGCCAGTCGGCTTTGTCTTGCGCCAGGCGCGGGTTGGTTTTCATGAGCCGGCGGGCCACCGCGTCGGGCGAGTCGTAGGCTTTCAGCGTCTGTTCGCCCCGGTGCAGCGCTTTCACTTCGTCCATCCATTGGGCGTAGCGCCCAGGCGCCTGGGCGGGCTGGGTGGCCGGCATGCCAAAGCCTTCCAGGTTCACCAGTCGGTGAATGCGCTGCGGCCTCGCGCCGGCGTACACCATCACCACGTTGCCGCCCATGCTGTGGCCCACCAGGTCCACCGGCTGTTCCGGGGCATAGTGGTCCAGCAGGGCGTCGAGGTCGGCCAGGTAGTCGGGAAACCAGTAAGTGTCGGGTGCCGGGCCTTCAGCGCGGGTCAGGCCAAAACCCCGCCAGTCGGGCGCAATGATCCAGCGATCACCGGCCAGCGCGTCCACCATGAACTGCCAGGAAGCGGCCACGTCCATCCACCCATGCGCCAGCACCAACGGAGCGCGGGCCAAGTCGGGCTCGCCCCAGACGCGCACGTGGTAGCTGAGGTTGCGAATCGGGACAAACTCGCTGCGCGAGGCTTTCAGGGCTTGGTACATTCATCGGATCATAAAGACCGAGATGGAGACAGGCCATGCGCCCGAGTCAACGCCGAGACAAGAACGCAGCACATAAAACCGCACAGAGTCCGCGCAGTCGCCAGACCGCAGATGCTGCCTCCGCCAACGTGTATGCCGCCTTGCACAGCCAGTTCCGCTGGCTGGTGCCCGAGCGCTTCAACATAGCCGAGGTGTGCGCCCGGCGCTGGGCCGCCGACCCTGCCCACGCCGCGCAGACCGCCGTCATCGCCTGCGCCACCGACCAGCCCGACTGCCACCACAGCTACGCCGAACTGCAGGACCAGGCCAACCGCCTGTCCAACGCGCTCACGGCGCTGGGCGTGCAGCGTGGCGACCGCGTGGCCATTGTGTTGCCGCAGCGGTTTGAGACCGCCGTGGCTTACATGGCGGTGCTGCAAATGGGCGCGGTTGGCATGCCGCTGTCGCAGCTGTTTGGTCCCGAGGCGCTTGAATTTCGTTTGCAAGACAGCGAGGCAGTGGCCGCCATTTGCGATGCGAGCACGCTGGCCGCCGTGCAGGCGGTGAGCGCCCATTGCCCGTTGCTGCACAACGTGCTGGCGGTGGATGCGCAGGCGCAACTTGGCAATGCGCTGGACTGGACGGCGGTGCTGGCCCAGGCACATACTGAATTCCATCTGGTTCCCACACTGGCCGATGAAGCAGCGGTGCTGATTTACACCAGCGGCACCACGGGCAACCCCAAGGGTGCGCTCATTCCGCACCGAGCACTGATCGGCAACCTGACCGGTTTTGTGTGCAGCCAGAACTGGTTTGGCTTCGACCCGTTTGATGCCGCGCAGCCTTCGCAAGCGGTGTTCTGGTCGCCGGCAGACTGGGCCTGGACCGGCGGCCTGATGGACGCGTTGTTGCCCACGCTGTATTTCGGCCGGCCCATCGTGGGTTACAACGGCCGCTTCATCCCGCAAACGGCGTTTGAATTGCTGGAGCGCCACCAAGTGACGCACAGCTTTCTGTTTCCCACGGCGCTCAAGGCCATGATGAAAGCCTTTCCCGCACCGCGCAACCGCTACCGGCTGCAACTGCAGGGCCTGATGAGCGCGGGCGAAGCGGTGGGCGACGCGGTGTTTGCCTACTGCCAGCAGCAACTGGGTGTGACGGTGAACGAAATGTTTGGCCAGACCGAGATCAACTACATCGTGGGCAACTGCGCCCGCTTGTGGCCCGCCCGTGCCGGCAGCATGGGCAAGGGTTACCCCGGGCACCGGGTGGCGGTGATCGACGACGAAGGCCGCGAATGCCCGGTGGGCGTGCCGGGCGACGTGGCGGTGCACCGGCTGGATGTGCATGGCCAGCCCGACCCCATCTTCTTTTTGGGCTACTGGAAAAACGAAGCCTCAACCCGGGCCAAGTACACCGGCGACCCGGCCAACAGCTGGTGCCGCACCGGCGACATGGCGGTGCGCGACGCTGACGGCTACCTCTGGTACCAAGGCCGTGCAGACGATGTGTTCAAGGCGGCGGGTTACCGTATTGGCCCCAGCGAAATCGAAAACTGCCTGGTGAAGCACCCGGCCGTGGCCAACGCGGCGGCGGTGCCCAAACCCGATGCCGAACGCGGCGCGGTGGTCAAGGCCTATGTGGTGCTGGCGCAGGAATACCTGGCCGCCCAGCCAGGCCGGGTGGTGGGTGATGCCGCTTTTGTGCAGCGCCTCACCGCCGAACTGCAGGCCCATGTGAAGGGCAAGCTGGCACCCTACGAATACCCGAAAGAAATTGAATTTGTGGACGCTTTGCCCATGACCACCACCGGCAAGGTGCAGCGGCGTGTGCTGCGCCTGCAAGAAGAGCGGCGCTACAAAGAACAGCAGGGACGGGCCTGACGGCGCGTCCCTGTGCTGGGTCTCGGGGCGAGCGCCCCGAGGCGGCGGCTTACTTGGCGGCTGGTTCGGCCACGTAGATCTCAATGCGGCGGTTTTTGGCGCGGCCCTCAGCCGTGCCGTTGTCGGCCACGGGTTCGCGCGAGCCACGGCCTTCGGTGCTGAAACGGTTCACCGCCACGCCACGGGCAATCAGGTAGTCGCGGGCGCTGTTCGCGCGGTCCAGCGACAGGGGGTTGTTCACCGCGTCGCTGCCGGTGCTGTCGGTGTGCCCGACGATGGTCACGCTGGTCACCGGGTTGGCGTTCAGCGTGTTGGCAAACTGGTTGAGCACGCCCGCCATATTGGACTTGATGGCCGAGCGGCCCACGTCAAAGGAAATGTCGGCCGGAATGTCCAGCTTCAGGCGGTTGTCGGCGGTTTGGGTCACGCCCACGCCGGTGCCTGCGGTGGCCTTTTCCATGGCGGCTTTTTGCTCTTGCATTTTTTGCGACCAGATGTAGCCACCCAGCGCGCCGGCGCCAGCACCCAGCACCGCGCCCGTACCTGCGCGTTTGGAGCCTCCGGTGGCCACGCCGAGCAGGGCACCAGCGGCAGCGCCAATGGCAGCACCTTTGGCCGTGCCTTGCTGGGTTTCGGTCATGTTGGCGCAGCCTGTGAGGGTAATCGCGGCCGCCAGGACGGCAGCGGTGAAGGCGCGGGGCAATTGCGTTTTGTTGTGATGCATGTTCAATGCTCCTGTTCGGTTGTTACGAAAAATCGCTGCGGCTGAAGCTGCAACTGGCATTCGCCAGGTTGTGAGCATAGCGCGTCGCTTGTTGCGCTAGTGACCAGCCCTCTGCGCGGTTGAAGTCTAAACTTACACCCTGTATTCTTGATTCGCCAACGACTTCCATCTTTGCTTACAAATATTTCATGAAAACTGTCTCACTTGGCGCCAGCGCGCTACAGGTAACGCCCATATGTCTTGGCACCATGACCTTTGGCGAGCAGGTGACCGCGGCCGACGCACACAGCATCCTGGACCGCTCGCTGGAGCGAGGCGTCAATTTTCTGGATGCCGCCGAGATGTATTCCGTGCCGGCCCGGGCCGAAACCTGCGGCGCCACCGAAACCATTTTGGGCAACTGGTTTGCCAAAACACCGGGCGCGCGTGACAAGCTGGTGCTGGCCACCAAGGTCGCTGGTCCGTCGCGCGGCATGCCCTGGATCCGTGGCGAAAACTCCGGGGTCACCAAGGCCGAGATCATCAACGCCTGCGAGGGCAGCCTGCGCCGCTTGCAAACCGACGTGATCGACCTCTACCAGATCCATTGGCCGGCACGCAACACGCCCGCGTTTGGCGCGCTGTACTTTGACCCCAGCAAAGACAAGCCTTGTGCCTCCATCCATGAACAACTGGAAGCCATGGCCGAACTCGTCAAGGCTGGGAAGGTCAAGGCAGTCGGTCTGTCCAATGAAACGCCTTACGGTGTGCACGAGTTTGTGCGCCTGGCCGAACAGCACGGCTTGCCTCGGGTGGACACGGTGCAAAACCCTTACTGCCTGATCAACCGCAGCTACGAGAACGGCATGGACGAGACCTGCCACCGCCTCGGCGTATCGCTGCTGGCGTATTCGCCACTGGGGTTCGGTTTGCTCACGGGCAAATACGACGCTACGGGCCTGGTGGGTGATGCTGGCCGTATGGCGTTGTACGACTCCATGCGCAAGCAGCGCTGGGGCCGCCCGGAAGCACTGGGCGCAGCGCGCCGCTACAACACGCTGGCGCGCGACCACGGCCTCACGCCATCGCAGTTGGCATTGGCCTTTTGCTACCGCAACTGGCGCGTGGCCAGCACCATCATTGGCGTGACTTCGTTGACCCAGCTGGACGAATGCCTGGACGCGTGGGGCACCGAGCTCTCGCCCGAACTGCTGGCTGAAATCGACAAAATTCGGTGGGAATGCCGCGACCCAGCTCAATAAAGCCACAAGGCCGTGCACGAGGGGGCGTTGTCCAGAGGCACCGCGGAACTGGCTTCGTCAGGCCGCAGGTGCCGTCCCCCCTCCCAGCGCTGAAAGCGCGCCAGAGAGGGGGGAAGCCGTGAAACGGCGCAGGGGGGAGACCCATGTCTCGGAAACGCCCGCCACTGCCTGGCTCAAGGCGCATGGGGTTGCGTTCACCGAACACCCTTACGACTACCTGGAGCACGGCGGTGCCCAGCACAGCGCGCGGGTGCTGGGTCTGGACCCGTTTGCGGTGGTCAAGACCCTGATCATGCAAGACGAGCGGGCGCAGCCGCTGGCGGTGCTGATGCACGGCAACCGCACCGTGTCGACCAAAAACCTGGCGCGCCAGATCGGGGCCAAGTCGGTGGAGCCCTGCAAGCCCGAAGTGGCCAACCGGCACAGCGGCTACTTTGTGGGCGGCACTTCGCCTTTTGGTCTGAAACGCAGCATGCCGGTGTGGGTAGAAGCCTCGGTGCTGGCGCTGCCCGCGATCTGGATCAATGGTGGGCGCCGCGGGTTTCTGGTGGGTATCCACCCGGCGGTGCTGTCGGGCCCGCTGGGCGCTCAGCCGGTGCAGTGCGCGCTGGCAGAATAGCCGCAGCGCTGGCAACCACCAGCCGTCACACCACGAGGAGCTTTGTTTGGAATTCGCATACCCCCTGTTGGCCACGGTGGCCGCTTATTTTGTCGGCTCGCTCTCCTTTGCGGTGCTGGTCAGCCGCGTCATGGGGCTGAACGACCCGCGCACCTACGGCAGCAAAAACCCGGGTGCCACCAACGTGCTGCGCTCGGGCAACAAGGCTGCGGCGGTGGTCACGCTGCTGCTGGACGCTCTGAAAGGCTGGTTGCCCGTGGTGGCCGTGGCCTGGTGGGGCGAGCCCTACGGCCTGGGTGACGGTACGGTGGCACTGGTGGGCTTGGCCGCGTTTCTGGGTCACCTGTTTCCGGTGTTCTTTCGCTTTCAGGGCGGCAAGGGCGTGGCTACAGCGGCGGGCGTCATCATCGGTTTTCAGCCCTGGCTGGGCCTGGCTGCGCTGCTCACCTGGGTGATCGTGGCCTACTTTTTTCGCTATTCGTCGCTGGCCTCCATCGTCACGGCGGTGTTTGCGCCAGCGTTTTACCTGTTTGGCGACCGCGTCGCCTGGAGCGCACCCGGTGTGATGGTGCTGAGCCTGGCTGTGATGGGTGTGCTGCTGGTGTGGCGCCACGCGGACAACATCAACCGTTTGCTGGCGGGCAAAGAAAGCAAACTGGGAGCAAAAAAATGAGCAACGAGTTGGTGCGCCACGGTGTGGCCGCGCGGTACAGCGAGGCGGCGGTGTTTCAGGGCGTGGTGTACCTGGCCGGCATGGTGCCCGAGCGCGGCGACACCGACGTTACAGGCCAGACGCAAGATGTGCTGGACCAGGTGCAGGCGCGCCTGCAAGAAGCCGGCAGCGACAAGTCGCGCATTTTGCGGGCGCAGATTTACCTGAGCGACATCAACGACATTGCCGCCATGAACGCGGTGTGGGACGCCTGGGTGGTGCCCGGCACCGCCCCGCCGCGCGCCACGGTGCAAGCGGCGCTGGCCGACCGGGCCTGGAAGATCGAGATCGTGGTGACCGCTGCGCAGAACGAGCCGCTCTGATACGTCGCCAGCCAGCGAAGATGCTCCACCCACCCCAGAGTGAAACCGGCGATGGGAGGCCTAGAAACGCCGCTCCAACGTGAGCTGGTCGTTGTTGCGCTGCATCTGAAAGCGGGTCAGAAAGCTGTTGCCCAGCAGCACATAAGGCATGGCCTGGGGCAGCACGATGGCGGGCACCGCAAACACCTGGGCGTCGCCCACTTTCACCGAGTCCAGCCGCACCTGGTAGCCCACCGCGCCGCCGTTGGCGGTGCTGACCCGCACCTTCTGGCCCTGCTCGAAGGGCAGGTTGATGCGTTTGGCGTCCGCTTCGCTCAAGATGACCAGGGTGGCGCCGGTGTCCACCATGAACTGCACCGCACGGCCGTTGATCTGGCCCGGCGGCATGAAGTGGCCCTGGCTGTCGGCCGTGAGCACGATGCGCTGCGCGCCCGCGTCGCCTGTGCGCTTGCCCACGCTCACGGGTGCGTCGCCCACCCGCAGGGTCTGGCGCTGGCCGTTCACCTCCACCACAGCGGTTTCGCCTTGCACGCTCAGCAGTTTCGCGCCTTGGTGCGTCTGGCCGGCGCTGACGAACTTGGGCGCCGCGCCGTCCACGGTCAGCAGCGCCTTGGCGCCCGCCACGCCCGAGAGCGCCACCGACTGCGCCAACGACGAACCCGCGGCGAGCGCGAGGACCAGTGCAGGCAGCAAAGGCGTGGGCATGGGGTGTCTGGATCAGCGGGCGCCGAAGGCCCGGCTGTGCCGCCCCAAGGCGAGCGCGCCCCCTTGGGGGGCCGCGACCCGCGAAGCGGCGGAGCGTGTGGGCACGTTCAATCCCGGAAGTTGTTGAACGACAGCGGCAGGTCTTTCAGCTCAGCCTTGATCACATTCATGGCCGCCTGCAGGTCGTCGCGCTTGGCGCCGGTCACGCGCACCGCGTCACCCTGGATGGCGCCCTGCACCTTGAGCTTGCTGGCTTTGAGCGCCTGCTGGATCTTTTTGCCATCTTCGGTGGCAATGCCGTTGCGCACCTTGACCACCTGCTTGACCTTGTCGCCGCCGATTTTTTCGACCTTGCCTTTGTCCAGAAAGCGCACGTCCACGTTGCGTTTGGCCAGTTTGTTGCGCAGCACCTCTTCCACCTGCTGGAGCTGAAAGTCGGCGTCACCAAACAGGGTGATGTCTTTCTCTTTAAGTTCAACGGCGGCGCTGGTGCCCTTGAAGTCAAAGCGCGTGCCAATTTCGCGCGCCACCTGTTCAACGGCATTTTTCACTTCTACAAAATCGGCTTCGAGAACGGTGTCAAAAGAGGGCATGGTGAGGATTCCAGAGAGCGTGGGTGAGACAATCCAACGATGTTAGTCGAGAACAACGTGGCGCTCCAGCCCTACAACACCTTTGGCATCGTGGCCCGTGCGCAGCGGCTGGCCCGCGTGCGCTCCGAGGCCGATGTGCTTCAACTCATGGGCAGCGCCGACTGGGCTGCCGACACCGCCGCCGCACCGCCGTTTGTGCTGGGGGGCGGCAGCAACCTCGTGATCACGGGCGACGTGAAGCCGCTGGTGCTCAAGGTCGAAATCGCCGGGCGCCGCCTGGTGGAAGAAACCCCCAAAGGCTGGCTGGTGGAAGGCGGAGCCGGTGAAAACTGGCACACCTTTGTGGCCTGGACGCTGGACCAAGGCTGGCCGGGGCTGGAAAACCTGGCGCTTATTCCCGGCTCGGTGGGCGCTTCGCCGGTGCAAAACATTGGGGCCTACGGCGTGGAGCTGCAAGACCGCTTTCATTCGCTGGACGCGATCGACCTGCACACCGGCAAAGCCTTCACGCTCGACGCCGCGCAGTGCGGTTTTGGCTACCGCGACTCGGTGTTCAAGCACGCGCCAGCGGGTGAAAAGGGCCTGGGGCTGGCCGGGCGGGCGCTCATCACGCGGGTGCGGTTCTGGCTGCCCAAGCCCTGGAAGCCGGTGCTGGGCTACCTGGATCTGGAACGCAAGATGGCCGAGACCGGCATTTCAGCGCCCGACGCACGCCAGATATTTGACTGGGTGGTGGCCATTCGCCGCGCCAAGCTGCCCGACCCGGCCGTCATTGGCAACGCCGGCAGCTTCTTCAAAAACCCCACCGTGAACGAAGAGCAGTGCGCCGACATCATTGCGCGCGACCCCAAAGTGGTGCACTACCCCATGCCCGACGGCAGCATCAAACTGGCCGCAGGCTGGCTGATAGACGCCTGTGGCTGGAAAGGCAAAAGCGTGGGTAACGCCGGGGTGTTTGAACGCCAGGCGCTGGTGCTGGTGAACCGGGGTGGCGCCACCGGCGGCGAGGTGATGACGCTGGCCAAAGCCATCCAGACCAGCGTGTACGAGCGCTTCGGCATCCTGCTGGAGCCGGAGCCGGTGGTGATCTGACAGACACCGGTCATTGACACATCGAAGAAAGGCACTCCACGGGGCGCCTTTCTGTTTGGGGCATTGGAAAGTGAGAGCAGGGGATCGGGCGCCTCCCTCCATGCAGGGTCAGACTGTCGCGCGTTTTTGTGGACTTCGCCGAGGAATCCGCGCAGGAGGGCAAAAGGCAAGACCCCTTTGCATGGTGCTCGCGGCCTTCGGGTGTTCGAGGTGTGTCCCATACCCCGCCTACGAAGTCGGCGCCCACTCAAAGGCCGTCGGCGGCGGCGCCGCGCCCACTTTGTTGGTCAGCATACGCAAGCGGTCCGCCAGCAAGCGCCCCCACAGGCCTTCGAGCTTGCTCTTCAATTCAGGGCGCTTGTCGAGCAGTTGGGTCAGCGCCTCGCGCGGCAGCTCGAACACCTGCACCGGCCCGGCCGCGTGCACATCGGCCGACGCTGGCCGGTCGGTCAGGTAGCTGACCTCGCCGACGAAGCCGCCGTCCTCCACCTGGGAGATGGGGTGGCCGTTCAGGCTGACCGCGAGCCGGCCGCGGGTAACCACTGCAACCCCGTCCACCGGGCGGCCCGCCTCCACCAGCGCCTCACCGTCGGCGAGAGCCCTCTGGCGGCCGATTTGCAGCAGGTGCCGGAACTCGACCGGCGTCAGCACGGAGAAGGTCTTGCGGTACAGCGCTGCGGCGTCTTCCGTCAGGTCCGTAATCGACCGCTCGCGGTACAACAGCCAGAGCTGGTAGCCGTTGATCAACACGATGCCGACGTTGAAGCCGATCTGCACCCACATGGGCTGCCCGGGGCGAATGAAGTAGTAGACGATGAAGTCGATCAGGCAGGCGAACACCGTGATGACCCGCAGCCACGCGATGTCGCGCATCATGTACGACAGCGTCAGCAAGCCGTACGAGACGGCCGAAAGCCCGTCGTAGAAACCGAGTTCGATGTTCATCTGCCACCCCCTTGTTTCGATTCAGCTCGCCCAAGTGAGCGGGCTGCCCAAGAAAACGATCCTTGTCTTCAATGACACGCCGGCCAACATCGCCTCGCTTGTCGAAGCCCTGAGGGCCGGTTACCGCGTCAAAGGGGCCCCGGCGGCGAGCGCGCGATGGCCACGGCGCTCAGCGACGATCCGCTCGGCCCCATCCTGCTCGGCCGCAGCGGTTTCATGTCCTGCCTTTTGCCTGCAGGCAGTGGCGTCAACCCTGATTGGACCTCGCCACCAAAATCGAGATCTCGTTGTAACTGCTTCCGCTCCGCACATCAAGCGAGCCCGGTTCAGGCCTCAGAGACGTTCAGCCCGCAACATTCCGCCATTGTTCAGTGAAATCCAGGGTGTTGCACTTCACTTTTGAATCCGCCGAGTTTGTGTGTAATCAATATAAAAAACGGCCCTTTGAGGGCCGTTTTTCGTTGAGCAGTGCGACGGATTACTTATCGCCTTCCAGTCGGAGCATTTGCGCCCCTTCACCCAGCGACAGCAGTCCACTCTTGGCGTAAATACCCAGCTTGGCTCGCGTGTCCACGATGTCGAGGTTGCGCATGGTCAGCTGGCCGATGCGATCGAGCGGCGTGAACGGTGCGTCTTCCACCTTTTCCATGCTCAGGCGCTCGGGCGCGTAGGTCAGGTTCGGGCTCTCGGTGTTCATGATCGAGTAGTCGTTGCCGCGGCGCAGTTCGATGGTGACCTCGCCGGTGATGGCGCGCGCCACCCACCGCTGGGCGGTTTCGCGCAGCATGATGGACTGCGGGTCGAACCAGCGGCCTTGGTAGAGCAGGCGGCCGAGCTTGAGGCCGTTGATGCGGTACTGCTCGATCGTGTCTTCGTTGTGGATGCCGGTGACCAGGCGCTCGTAGGCGATGTGCAGCAGCGCCAGGCCGGGGGCTTCGTAAATGCCGCGGCTCTTGGCTTCGATGATGCGGTTTTCGATCTGGTCGCTCATGCCCAGGCCGTGGCGCCCACCGATGCGGTTGGCTTCCAGGATCAGGTCCACCAGGCTGTCAAACGTCTGGCCGTTCAGGGCGACCGGCTGGCCTTCTTCAAAGCGCACCGTCACGGTTTCGCGCTTGACTTCAACCTCGTCTTTCCAGAACGCCACGCCCATGATGGGGTTGACGATGGAAATGCCGCTGTTGAGGTGCTCCAGGTCTTTCGCTTCGTGCGTGGCACCCAACATGTTGCTGTCGGTGCTGTAGGCTTTTTCGGCGCTCATCTTGTAGCCAAAGCCGTTGGCCGTCATGAAGGCGCTCATCTCGGCGCGGCCGCCCAGCTCGTCGATGAACAGCTGGTCGAGCCAGGGCTTGTAGATCTTCAGGCTGGGGTTGGTGAGCAGGCCGTAGCGGTAAAAGCGCTCAATGTCGTTGCCCTTGTAGGTGCTGCCGTCGCCCCAGATGTGGACGTCGTCTTCCTTCATCGCGGCCACCAGCATGGTGCCCGTGACGGCGCGGCCCAGCGGTGTGGTGTTGAAGTAAGTCACGCCGGCGGTGCTGATGTGAAACGCACCGCACTGCAGAGCGGCAATGCCCTCATGGGCCAGCTGGGTGCGGCAGTCGATCAGGCGGGCTTTTTCAGCGCCGTACTGCATGGCCTTGCGCGGAATCTCGTCGTAGTCCGGCTCGTCGGGCTGGCCCAGATTGGCGGTGTAGGCGTAAGGGATCGCGCCTTTTTGCTTCATCCAGAGCAGGGCGGCGGAGGTGTCGAGCCCGCCGGAGAAGGCGATGCCGACTTTTTGCTGCGTGGGCAGGTTCTGAAGAATGGTGGCCATGTTCTGTGTCCGATCAGCCGAAATGGCAGATGTAGTGGTAAGGCTCGGTCACCCGAATGTCGAAGCTGCTGTTACCGGGAATGGCGAACGTGTCGCCGGGGCCGGACTTGAGCCAGGCATCTGTGCCGGCCAACTTGTATTCGCAGCTGCCGGCCACGCATTCCATTATTTCGGGCGCGCCGGTGTTGAAGGTGAGCGCGGCGGGCAGCACCACGCCAACCGATTTCTTAGTGCCGTCGGGGTAGGTGATGCCGTGGCTGACGCACTTGCCGTCAAAGTACACGCTGGCCTGGGTGGTGACGGTCACGCCGTCGATGTGGGTGGTGGTCATGGGCGAAGGAGATGTAAAGGCGAAAACGTTGATTTTAGGCCGGGCGTTTCGCGTTCAGCGACGGCTTTCCCAAGCCTCGGCGTCAAAGCCCACGGTCACGCCGTCGGCCCACTGCACCACCGGGCGCTTGATCACGCTGGGCTGCGCCAACATGAGTGCTCGTGCGCTGGCGGCGTCCACCACGGCGGCGCGTGTGGTTTCGTCCAGCTTGCGCCAGGTGGTGCCTTTGCGGTTCACCAGGGGCTCCCAGCCCAGCGCGGCCAGCCATTGGTCCAGCGCCGCCTCGGGCACACCTTGTTTTTTGAAATTGTGGAACTGGTGTTCCACGCCATGGTCCGTCAGCCAGGTGCGGGCTTTTTTGACGGTGTCGCAGTTGGGAATGCCGTAAAGGGTGGTCATGCCGCTGATTGTCCCCGATGCCTTGGCCGCACCGAGCGCAATGGGACAATCGGCGCATGCTGAATATTGATCTGCCCTCCCACCCCCAAACTCTGCCCGAGTGGCTGGCCCACTGCGAGCGCCTGCACCCCGTCACCATCGACATGGGGCTGGAACGCGTGCAGCGCGTGGCGCAGCGCATGGGCCTGGCCATGGGTTGCCCTGTGATCACCGTGGCCGGCACCAACGGCAAGGGGTCCACCTGCGCCATGCTGGAAGCGATTTACACCGAGTCGGGTTACCGCACCGGGCTGTACACGTCGCCGCACTTGGTGCATTTTGAAGAGCGTTGCCGCATTGCCGGCGAGCCGGTGGCCACGCAAGACCTGCTGCCCGCCTTTGCCGAGGTGGAAGAGGCCCGCAAAGGGCAGGGCGCTGATCAGGAAGAGGTCAGCCTGAGTTACTTTGAATTCACCACCCTGGCCATTTTGCGCACCTTGTCGCGCAGCGGGTTGGATGTGGTCATTTTGGAAGTGGGCCTGGGCGGCCGGCTGGACGCGGTCAACATCATCGACACCGACTGCGCGGTCATCACCTGCATTGCGCTGGACCACATGGCCCTGCTGGGCAACAACCGCGAAGCGATTGGCTACGAGAAGGCCGGCATCATGCGCACCGGCCGCCCGGTGGTGGTGAGCGACCCGGTGCCGCCACAAAGCATATTGGACCGCGCGCTGGAAGTGGGCGCTGACCTGTGGCGGCTGGGCAAGGACTTCCATTTCGCTGGCGACCAGCAGCAGTGGGGCTGGGCCATGCACCCTTCGCACGGCGGGCGGCGCTACGCAGGCCTGGCTTACCCCGCGCTGCGCGGTGCCAACCAGTTGGTGAACGCCTCTGGCGTGCTGGGGGCCGTGGAGGCGATGCGTGCGCGCCTGCCGGTGACGGCGCAGGCGGTGCGCAACGGGCTGGCGCTGGTGGAGCTGCCGGGTCGTTTTCAGATCGTGCCCGGCACACCCACGCTGGTGCTGGACGTGGCGCACAACCCGCATTCCGTGGCCGCGCTCACCGAAAACCTGGATGCCATGGGCTACTACCCCACCACCCACGCTGTGTTTGGCGCCATGGCCGACAAAGACCTGCCCGCCATGCTTGAGCGCATTGCGCCGCTGATTGACCACTGGCATCTGACCGACCTGCCGCTGGGGCGCGCCATCAAGGCCGATGCGCTGGCGCAGGTGCTCAACAACACCCCGGCCACAGCGCCCGGGGGCAAAACTCGGGTGGCCGGCTGCCATGCCAGCCCGATGGAGGCGCTGCGCGCAGCCGTGGCGCAGGCAGACCCCGCTGATAGAATCGTGGTCTTCGGTTCGTTCTTCACCGTGGGCGGCGTTTTGCAGGACGGCGTACCTCGAATGTCCGCCAAACACCTTGTTTCCTGAGGCCGTTATCGCCAGGCGTTGATGGTGTCAGGGTCTCTACCGCGAATGTTCAAATCCCGTTCAGGCTCTCAGGGCAACCCGGCGACACACCCGCCCCAAAGCATTGAGGCCGTGCGCCGGCGCGCCCGCCACCGCCTCATTGGGGCCGCGGTGCTGGTGTTGTTGGGCGTATTGGGTTTCCCCCTGTTGTTTGACACCCAGCCGCGCCCGATTTCGGTGGACATTCCCATCGAGATTCCAGCCAAGAATCCGGTCGCGCCCCTCAAGGCCGCCAAAACATCACCGTCCACCAGTCCGCCCGCGCCAGCCCAAACCCAGCAGCCCGCTGCGGGTGCAGACAGCGGCGTGACCACCAGCGACAGCCTGAGCGCTCGCGAAGAGGTGGTTGAAAGCGTGCGCCCTGCAGCTTCGCCGGCCAAACAGGCCCCGGCGCCCGAAGTGCAGCCCGAATCCGCCAAACCCGCAGCGACGCCGCCAGCGGCTGCCAAAGCCAGCGCCACCGAAGCCGCGCGCGCCAAAGCGCTGCTGGAAGGCAAGCCCGCCGAATCGGCCGAGCGCATTGTGGTGCAGGTGGGTGCGTTTGCCGACGCTGCCCGGGCCCGCGAAGTGCGCCTGAAGCTGGAACGCGCTGGCCTCAAGACCTATACCCATGTGGCCGAAACATCAGAAGGCAAGCGCATCCGGGTGCGAGTGGGTCCGTTTGCGTCCAGAGCCGAGGCCGACAAAGCGGCCGCGCGCGTGAAGGCGCTGGGCTTGCCTGCGGCCATTCTCACGCTGTGATGCCTTTCGCAGCGGCCCGGGCCTGATGCCCATGGTGTGGATCGACTGGGCCTTGCTGTCCGTGCTGTTGCTGTCGGCTGTGCTGGGTTTGTGGCGCGGGCTGGTGTACGAGGTGATTTCCGTGGCGGGCTGGGTGGCGGCGTTTGTGCTGGCCCAGGCTTACGCCAGTGATGTGGCTGCCTGGCTGCCCATGGACGGTTTTTCAGCCCCGCTGCAGCTGGCAGCCGGTTTTGCGGTGGTGTTCATGGTGGCGGCCTTTGCGGGCGGTCTGGTGGCCTGGGTGGTTAAAAAATTGGTGGAGTCGGTGGGCCTGCGCCCGGTAGACCGGGTGCTGGGTGGTGCGTTTGGGCTGGTGCGCGGTGTCGTGATCTTGCTCGGCGTGGCGGTGGTGGTGAGCATGACGCCCTTGCAGCAAGGCGCATGGCAGGCGTCTCGCGGGGCGGGTGTGCTCTCTGCCACGCTGCACGAGGTGAAGCCTTTGTTGCCCGAGGCCGTGGCCCGCTACCTGCCCTGAGCAGCGTGTCAGAACGCTGTGGTTTTAGTCTGAATTTTTCGTTTCTCGTCAAGGATCAAACATGTGTGGAATCGTGGGCGTGGTCAGCCAGGCGCCGGTTAATCAACTGATTTACGACGCGTTGCTGCTGTTACAGCACCGCGGCCAAGATGCTGCCGGTATCGTGACCCAGCAGGGCCGCAAATTTTTCATGCACAAGGCCAAAGGCATGGTGCGCGATGTGTTTCGCACCCGCAACATGCGGGCGCTGCCCGGCAACTGCGGCCTGGGCCAGGTGCGCTACCCCACTGCGGGCAATGCTTACAGCGAAGAAGAAGCGCAGCCTTTTTACGTGAACGCACCGTTTGGCCTGGTGCTGGTGCACAACGGCAACCTGACCAACGCCCAGGCGTTGAAGAAGGAGCTGTTTCAGACCGACCACCGGCACATCAACACCGACAGCGATTCCGAGGTGTTGCTCAACGTGCTGGCGCACGAGCTGGAAAAGGTCACCCGTGGCATCACCCTGAAACCGGCCGACGTGTTCGCTGCCGTGCGGGGGGTGCACCAGCGGGTGCGCGGTTCTTACGCGGTCGTGGCCCTGATTGCAGGGCACGGCCTGGTGGCGTTTCGCGATCCCTTTGGTATCCGCCCCCTGTGTGTGGGCCGCAGCCCGGCCGGTGTGATGGTGGCCAGCGAATCGGTCACCCTGGAGGGCAACGGTTTCGAACTCGACCGCGATGTGATGCCCGGCGAGGCCCTGTTTGTGGACCTGGACGGCAACATGCAGTTTGAGCAGTGCGCCGAAAAAACCAGCCACAACCCCTGCGTGTTTGAGTATGTGTACCTGGCCCGGCCCGATTCGGTGCTGGACGGCATCTCCGTCTACCAGGCCCGCCTGAACATGGGCGAAACGCTGGCCAAGCGCGTGGTGTCTACCGTGCCGCCGAACGAAATCGACGTGGTCATCCCCATTCCAGAGTCCTCGCGCCCCAGCGCCATGGAACTCGCCCAGCTGCTGGGCTTGCCGTACCGCGAAGGTTTTGTGAAAAACCGCTACGTGGGCCGCACCTTCATCATGCCGGGGCAGGGCGTGCGCAAAAAGTCGGTGCGCCAGAAGCTCAACGTGATCGCCAGCGAGTTCAAGGGCCGCAACGTGCTGCTGGTGGACGACTCCATTGTGCGCGGCACCACCAGCCGCGAGATTGTGCAGATGGCGCGCGACGCCGGTGCGCGCAAGGTGTACCTGGCCAGTGCCGCGCCGCCGGTGCGCTACCCCAACGTCTACGGCATCGACATGCCCACGCCCGACGAGCTGGTGGCCCACAACCGCACGGTTGATGAAATCCGCATCAGCATCGGTTGCGACGCGCTGATTTACCAGGATGTGGACGCCATGAAGCAGGCCATTGGTTCGCTCAACCCCAAGCTCGCCGGCTTTGACGCCTCGTGCTTTGACGGTGTGTACGTCACCGGCGACATCACGCTGGAAGACATCGCGCGCATGAACGCGGGTCGCGACCACAGCGAAGAGGGCGAGGAAGACACCTCGCGCCTGGCCTTGCCCAACGCCCAGACCGCTTGATGCGTGCAGGCCTTTTCTGAAGACAGCTTGAACATGAACACAGAGAACCCGGCCCACGGCGATGCGTTGGCAGGCTTGCACCGCGACACGCTCGCCGTGCGCGCGGCGGTGGAGCGCAGCCAGTACGGTGAAAACTCCGAAGCGCTGTACCTGACCAGCGGCTACGTGCAGCCCAGCGCCGAAGCGGCGGCCCGGCGCTTTGCCGGCGACGAAGAAGGCTTCACTTACGGCCGCTACGGCAACCCCACCGTGGCCAGCCTGGAGCAGCGTCTGGCCGCGCTCGAGGGCGCCGAGGCCTGCATGTCCACCGCCTCGGGCATGTCGGCCATCTTGCTGATGTGCATGGGCCTGCTCAAGGCGGGCGACCATGTGATCTGCTCGCACTCCATGTTTGGCTCCACCATCAAGCTCATTGGCACCGACCTGGCCAAGTTCGGTGTCGAGTCCAGTTTCGTGTCGCAGACCGACGTGAACGCCTGGAAAACCGCCATCAGGCCCAGTACCAAACTGCTGTTTGCCGAAACGCCCACCAACCCGCTCACCGATGTGTGCGACATCCGCGCTCTGGCCGACGTTGCCCACAACGCCGGCGCCTTGCTCTGCGTGGACAACTGTTTTGCCACGCCAGCGCTGCAGCGCCCCATGGCGCTGGGTGCCGACATCATCATGCACTCCGGGACCAAATACCTGGACGGCCAGGGCCGCGTGATGGCCGGCGCGCTGTGTGCCAGCCAGGCGTTGGTGACCAAGAGTTTTCTGCCCATCATGAAGAGCGCCGGCATGACGCTGGCGCCTTTCAACGCCTGGGTGGTGCTCAAAGGGCTGGAGACGCTGGACATTCGCATGCAGGCGCAGTCGGCCCGCGCACTGGCGCTGGCGCAGTGGCTGCAAGTGCATCCGGCGGTTGCACGGGTACATTACCCAGGCCTCACCAGCCACCCGCAGCACGAACTCGCCATGGCGCAGCAGTCCGGCTGCGGCGGTGCTGTGTTGTCGTTCGAGGTGAAGGCGGCTGACGCCGACCAGGGACGCCAGCGCGCCTTCCATGTGCTCGATTCGATGCAGATGCTGTCGCTTTCAACCAACCTGGGCGACACCAAAACACTGGTGGCCCACCCCGCCAGCACCTCGCACGGCCGCCTGACCGAAGCGCAGCGCCAACTGGCCGGCGTGAGCCAGGGTCTCATCCGCGTGGCGGTGGGTTTGGAGCACATCACCGATATCCAGACCGACCTGGACCGCGGCCTTTCCAGTATTTGACACAGCGCCCTTGCCCGCCAAGCCGCTGCCACCGATCCAACACATGACCACGCCCATCCGCACCCGTTTCGCCCCGTCGCCCACCGGCTTCATTCACCTGGGCAACATCCGCTCGGCCCTGTACCCCTGGGCTTTTGCCCGTGCCAACGGCGGCACGTTTATCTTGCGCATCGAAGACACCGACCTGGAGCGCTCGTCGCAGGCCGCCGTGGACGTGATCATTGAAGGCATGAAGTGGCTGGGCCTGGATCACGACGAAGGCCCGTTCTACCAAATGCAGCGCATGGACCGCTACAAGGCGGTGCTGGCCGACATGGTGGCCGCCGGCCATGTGTACCCGTGCTACATGAGCATGGAAGCGCTGGACGCCTTGCGCGAGCGCCAGATGGCCAACAAGGAAAAGCCGCGTTACGACGGCACCTGGCGCCCAGAACCCGGCAAGGTGCTGCCGCCAGTGCCCGAGGGCGTGCGCCCGGTGCTGCGTTTCAAAAACCCGCAGGGCGGTGTGGTGGCGTGGGACGACAAGGTCAAAGGCCTGATCGAAATCCGTAACGACGAACTCGACGACCTGGTGATCGCCCGGCCGGACGGCACGCCCACCTACAACTTTTGCGTCGTGGTGGACGACATTGACATGGCCATCACCCACGTGATCCGCGGCGACGACCATGTGAACAACACGCCGCGCCAAATCAATATCTTCAAGGCGCTCGGCAAAGAGCCGCCGGTGTACGCCCACCTGCCCACCGTGCTCAACGAGCTGGGTGAAAAAATGAGCAAGCGCAATGGCGCCAAACCCGTCACGCAGTACCGCGACGAAGGCTACCTGCCCGACGCCATGGTGAACTACCTGGCCCGCTTGGGCTGGAGCCACGGTGACGACGAAATTTTCAGCCGTGCTCAGTTTTTGGAATGGTTCAACCTGGATCACCTGGGCCGCAGCGCCGCCCAGTTCGACGAAGCCAAACTGCGCTGGGTCAATGCGCAGCACCTCAAGGCCATGGACGACAACGCGCTGTCCTCGCTGGTGGGCGTGCAACTGGAGAAGCGCGGCATCTTGGTTGACGAGCGCCTACCCCGCATTTGCGCCTTGTTCAAAGACCGTTGCGACACCACCGTGGCTCTGGCCAATTGGGCGGCAGCGTTTTACGCCGACATCACCCCGAACCCTGAGGAGCACGCCCAGCATGTGACCGATGCCGTGCGCCCTGCGGTGCTGGCGCTGGCCGCCAAGTTGGCCACCTGTGCCTGGGAACGTGCAGCCATTTCAGCAGCCATCAAAGAGGTGTTGGCTGCGCACGGGTTGAAAATGCCGCAACTGGCCATGCCGGTGCGTGTGCTCGTCATGGGCACCGCCCAGACGCCGTCGCTGGACGCGGTGCTTGAATTGCAAAAACAACAAACAATTTTGGACAGATTGCAAAACGCTTGAAATTTGTCCTATAATTTGAGGCTTGGCGGGATGCACTGATCAGTGAATAACTTAGAAGCGCAAAACGACAAACCCTGTGGGGGTATAGCTCAGCTGGGAGAGCGCTTGCATGGCATGCAAGAGGTCAGCGGTTCGATCCCGCTTACCTCCACCAAAATTTAGTTTTGTGTCTTAAAGCCGGTTTTTATCGGTGATATAATACAAAGCTCGGTTAGTTCCAAGGTTTTGACCCTATCGTCTAGAGGCCTAGGACATCACCCTTTCACGGTGAGTACCGGGGTTCGAATCCCCGTAGGGTCGCCAAGTTTGTGGCACTTGGCCTGAAGCTTTAAAGCATCAGGCAAAAGCTGCACCACTGCGGAGTGGTAGTTCAGTTGGTTAGAATACCGGCCTGTCACGCCGGGGGTCGCGGGTTCGAGTCCCGTCCACTCCGCCAGTAAAATGATAAACCGTCCAAGTCGTAAGATTTGGGCGGTTTTTTCTTGCCTGTTGGCTGTGTCTTGCGTGTCGTTGCGCGTTAGTCACCGTCTTTTTGGGCGTTCCAATCCCTTTTCTGTAGCGCCATTTTTTCGGCACGCCGTTGCGCTGCCGTGCTCTTGCCGTGGGCTCCAGCTTTGCGTTTGGCCGCCGGCACCACCAGCGGGTTGCGGGGCTTGGGTGTTTTGAGCCGCAGTTTTTTGTGGCGCGCTGAGTTCATGGCTGTTCCTCGTGTCAAAGCCTGCAAAGAATCATGTGGCGCGTTCCAGCCAGCGCAGCCGAACCAGTCCGGTTGACAGCGCTGTGCCGCACACAATGACGACACCGCAGAGCACCATCCAGGCGGTGATGCTTTCGCCCAGAAACAGTGCGCCGTACATCAGCGCAAACACCGGCACCAGAAAGGTCACGGTGAGGGCCCGGCTGGGGCCCGCTTTGGCGATGATGCGAAAGAACAGGATGTAGGCGATGGACGTGCAAAACAGCGCGACCGCGGCCAAGGCACCCCATGCGCTCAGGCTCACGGGCTGGGCGGGCCACAGCCAGAGCGTGGGCAGGGCGAGGCCCAGTGCCGCGCCCATCTGGCTGCCCGTGGCGGTGGCCAGCGGGTGGGCGCCGGTGAGGTAGCGCTTGGTGAAGCTCGCCGCCAGGCCGTAGCACAGGGTGGCCAGCAGGCAGGCTCCCATGGCCAGCAAGGTGGTGCCGGAGGCACCTGAGCCGGCTACCCCGGCTGCGCTGAAGCCTGACTTGCCGACCACCAGCAAGGCAACGCCCACAAAACCAATCAGCAAACCGAGCATGCGAGAGCCGCTCGGCCGGTCTTTGAGCCAGAGCCAGGCCACCAGCGCGCCCGATAGCGGCACCGTGGCGTTGAGAATGGACGTGAGGCCGGTGGTGATGTGCATCACCGCAAAGGCGAACAAGGCAAAGGGAATGCCGGAGTTGAGCAGGCCCACAAAAAGGATGGGTTTGGCGCGTTGTTTGAAGTCGGCCCAGACGCCTTTGACCAGAAAGACGGGCAACAAAAACAGTGCTGCCATTGTCACACGCAAGCCAGCGGTGGGCAGGGCACCAAACTCGGCAGCGCCCAAGCGCATGAACAGAAACGAAGAGCCCCAGAGCGCGGCGAGCAGGAAAAATTCGGCAATCAGGGTGGGTGACATGGGGAGGGTGGCGAAAAGAGACCATCGCCGTGCTCCAGGCGGAGCAGGGCGGCCTTGCGGTCAAGCCCGCCAGCATAGCCGGTGAGTGAGCCGTCCGCTCCGACCACCCGGTGGCAGGGCACCACGATACTCAAGGGATTGCGCCCAATGGCGGTACCCACAGCGCGCATTGCCGCGGGGCGGCCGATCTGGCTGGCCAGCTCGCCGTAGCGCTGTGTGTGGCCGGCGGGTATGGTGAGCAAGGCGTTCCAGACCGATTGCTGAAAGTGCGTGCCGCTTGACAAGTCCAGCGGCAGGTCGAAGGCGTTCAACGCGCCCGCCCAATAGCGGGTGAGCTGCTGCGTTGCGGCTTGCAGCACCGGGTGGCCGGCATCGGTGGGCCAGCTGTCGATGAGGCTGTCAGCTGGCAGGTGGCGCTGGTTGGTGAACCAGACACCAGCCAAACCCTGTGCGCTGGCTGCCAGCAAAAGGTTGCCAAGCGGTGATGTCACCGTGGTTTTGACCAAATTCGGGGTTTTTTTCATGGGGTGGGTTCCGGTGGGGCAGTGGCCGGTCCCAGGTAGGTGCCAGCCCAGGTGCGCAATACCGCGTAGCTGCGCCAGGGTCGCCAGGCGCTGGCCAAGCTATCGGCCTGGCGCCGGGTGGCGGCGCCCAGGCGGTGGTTCAGACCCAGGGCCTGGTGCAGCGCCACGTCGCCCGTGGGCCAGGCGTCTGGCCAGCGCAGGGCCCGCAGGGCGATGTAGTGTGCCGTCCAGGGGCCGATGCCAGGCAGCGCCTGCAAGCCCTGTAGCGTCGACAACAGATCGGCTTGGCCGTTCAGGTCCAGCGAACCGTCTGTCACGGCTCGGGCCAGCCCCTGGATGGCGGCTTGGCGCTGGCGCACGATGCCCAGCTCGCCCAACGCCTGGGGCTCCGCGTTGGCCAGGGTGTGTGCCGACGGAAACAGGCGGTTCAGGCCCGAAAACGGTGTGTCGATGGGTACGCCAAAGCGCTCCACCAGGCGCAGAGCCAGGGTGCGCGCTGCAGCTACCGTGATCTGTTGACCCAGCACCGCGCGCACGGCGAGCTCGAAGCCGTCCAGACCTCCCGGCACGCGCAAGCCGTCGCCGGTGGGGAAGTGCGGGTGCAGCACCGCGTTGATGGCTTGCGGGTCGGCGTCCAGGTCAAACAGCGCCCGCACTCGCCAGAGCAGGCTGGGTAGCACGGCGTGCAGGCTGACGCTGGCGCGCAACTCCAGCCGGTGGGCCGCAGGCTGCAACTGCGCGATCAGCCAGCCGGTGTGCACTTGACCGCCCACCACCAGCCGCACGGTGCGGTGCAGGCTAAGCGCTTCGGGTTGCACCCATTCCACACCGGGCAGTTGCCGCGCGGCCAGAAACGCCAGCATGGCTGTGGCGTCGTACGGCGGGCGCCACGACAGGTGTACGGTGGTGCCTGCGTGTGCCGCTTCGTGGGCGTGGGGTGTGGGCTGGCTGCGTCGCATTTGCGTGGGACTGAGCCCGTAGTGGGCCTGCAGGGCACTGTTGAAGCGCCGCAGGCTGGCAAAGCCGCTGGCCTGCGCCACTTGCGACACCGGCAAGCGCGTGTCGGCGAGCAATTGTTTGGCAATGAGCAGTTTGCGGGTTTGCAAATACCGCTGGGGTGAGACCCCGATGTGTGCCTCAAAAATGCGGCGCAAGTGCCGATCGCTCACACCCAGCCGCGCTGAAAGCCGGCTAACGGCCGTGCCTTCTGCGGCGGCGGAAGTCCAGCTTTGTGGGTCGTCCAGCAAGCACATGGCCTGGCGGGCCAGGATGGCGCCGGCGTCCTCAGCAGACCAGTGGCGGTCCAGCGGCGCCAGTTCGGGGCGGCAGCGCAGGCAGGGTCGAAACCCTGCCTGCTCGGCCTGCGCCGCGTGGTCAAAAAAGCGGCAGTTTTCGCGCCGCGGCGTGCGCACGCGGCAGACTGGGCGGCAGTAGATGCCGGTGGAGGTGACCCCGATGAAAAAACGGCCATCGAACCGCGCGTCGTGCGAGCACAGCGCGCGGTAGCGGGCTTCGTCATCGAGGTTCACAGGGCGGTTCATGGGGCACATGGTAAGCCGGTACGGCCGCCCTGACTGGCCATTTCCGGACAAGCTTCTCAGGTGCTCCAGCAAAGTGTTTCCGCAAGCCGTGCCCCCTACAATGCCGGCACTCCAAGCGTTCAGGGAAAAACACCATGCAAGTCGCCGCATCCATCTTCAAGGCCTATGACATTCGCGGCATTGTGCCGAGCACGCTCAACGAAGGCGTGGCCGAAGCCCTGGGCCTGGCCTTTGGCACGGTGGCCATGCGCCAGGGTGAGCGCACCGTGGCGGTGGGGCGTGATGGCCGCCTGAGCGGCCCGAGCATGGCTGCGGCACTCATTCGCGGCCTGGTGGCGGCGGGTGTGGACGTGATCGATGTGGGCCTGGCCACCACGCCCATGCTGTATTTTGCGGCCAACACGCTGTGCAGCAGCGGCATTCAGGTCACGGGCAGCCACAACCCCAAAGACTACAACGGCTTCAAGATGGTGCTGGGTGGGCGTGCTATTTACGGCGACGACATTCAGGCTTTGCGCCGCATCATTGAGGCAGAAAACCACCAACTCGCCGAGGGTGGGCGCGTGCGCCTGGTGAATGTGCTCAAGCCCTACACCGACCGCATTGTGGGCGACGTGAAACTGGCCCGCCCGATGAAGGTGGTGGTGGACTGTGGCAACGGCGTGGCCGGCGCTTCGGCGCCCGCGCTGTTCCGGGCGCTGGGGTGTGAGGTGGTGGAGCTGTTCAGCGAAGTGGACGGCAACTTTCCCAACCACCACCCCGATCCCAGCAAGCCTGAAAACCTGCAAGACGTGATGCGTGTGCTGCGCGAAACCGATGCTGAGCTGGGCCTGGCCTTTGACGGTGACGGCGACCGCCTGGGCATCGTGACCAAAGAAGGCCACAACATTTACCCCGACCGCCAGATGATTTTGTTTGCCCAAGACGTGCTCTCGCGCGTACCCGGCGGCAATATCATTTTTGACGTGAAATGCTCGCAGCGTCTGGCGCCAGCCATTGAGGCAGCAGGCGGCGTGGCCCACATTTACAAGACCGGTCACTCGCTCATCAAGGCGCGCATGAAAGAGCTGGACAGCCCGCTCGGTGGCGAAATGAGCGGCCACATTTTCTTCAAGGAGCGCTGGTACGGCTTTGACGATGGCAGCTACGCTGGTGCGCGTCTGCTGGAAATTGTGAGCCGCAGCCCCGATGCCAATGCGGTGCTGAACGCGCTGCCCACCAGCTTCAGTACACCTGAGCTCAACGTGGCCTGCGCCGAAGGCGAGCCGCATGCGGTGGTGGAGCAACTGGTTGCACTGGCCCGGTTCGACGCGCCCGCCAAGATTTCCACCATCGACGGCGTGCGCGTGGACTGGCCCGACGGTTTTGGTCTGATCCGCGCGTCCAACACCACACCGGTGCTCGTGCTGCGGTTTGAAGGGCACACGCCTGAGGCGCTACACCGCATAGAAACTGCCATGTTCGCTTTACTGAAGCAGGCCAAGCCCGACGCGGTGGTGGGCGCCAGCGCGCACTGAGGCACGTTGGTTTAAGGCGCGTTCGCTGAAGGCAGCAGGGCCAGAAGGTCTGCAATGTGCACAGCGCTTCGCTCCCTGTTGTCGGGTCCGTCGGCGCACAGCTGTGGCCCGGTCACCTGGGTGGCAGCCCACACCTCGCGTACGGCTGCCGCGAGCGACTCGGGGCTAGAGGCCAGCACGCTCAAACCCTGAGCATCCAGGTCGGCATAGCTTTCGCTGAAGTTGTGAACCAGAGGCCCATGCAACACGGTGTTGCCCAGGGTGGTGGCTTCATACGGGTTGTGTCCACCCACGGACACCCACGATCCGCCCACCATGGCCACGCGGCTCAGGCGGTACCACAGCCCCAGCTCGCCCATGGTGTCTGCTACGTAGCATGCGGCTTCTGTGGGCAGCATGGCGCCTTGGCTGCGCAACGGGGTGGCTGGGCCACACAGGTCCGCCACCATCGGGCCGCGACCTGCGTCGCGTGGGACCAATACCAGCAGAGCATCCGGGTATTTGCGGCGCAAAAGGGCGTGCACAGCCAGTGCCAGCTCTTCTTCTCCCGGGTGGCTTGAGGCCAGCACCCACACCACACGGCTTTCCAGCGCGGTGTGCCAGCGTTGCAGCTCGTCGGTGTCGGCCGCAGGTGGGGGGACCATGGCCTTGATGGTGCCTGTGATCTCGACCCGATCTGCCCGTGCTCCAAGTGCTTGCAGATGGCCAGCCGTTTCGGCGTTTTGTGCCCAGATGGCGTTAAAACCAGCGAGCAGCGGTGCATACAGATTGCGTCCCCAGCGCCGTTTGGCGGCTGAAGCGTCGTTCAACCGTGCATTGACCAGCACATGCGGCATACCCCTTTGGGCTGTGGCATCTATCAGGGCCGGCCACAGGTCCATTTCGCACCACAAAGCCAAGTCAGGTTGCCAGTGAGTCAAAAACTCGGCCACATTGCTGGGCGTGTCCACTGGCGCAAACCAGTGAGTAAAGTGGGGTCCCAACCGCTGCCGCGCCAGCGCCTCGCCGGAGGTGCGGGCGGTGGTGGTGATCAGAAAGTGCAGATCTGGGCGTTGCTCATGCAGTCTTTTGAGCAAGCCCGCCAAGGCCAGGGCCTCACCCACGCCGACCGCATGGCCCCACACCAGTGTGCCCTGTGGGCGCGCAGGTGCGTGGCGCATCCAGCGCTGGTCCAGGCTCATCGGTGTTTCCTTGCCCTGGTGAAGGCGGCGTTTCAGCCACCAGCGCCAGAGGGGCGAAAGTGCCTCAAACATGGCGCCATAGAAGCGCAAAGCGCGGGGTCGAAACAAGCTCATGGTGTGGAGCGCGCTCGCAGCCAGGTTGAGAACACCGCCATGTGCTTGGCAGCCGATCCGGCATGGGTGGCATTGAAGTGTTGCGTCTTTTGCACCAGCGCCGCATACGCGCTGGGTTCAGCCAGCACCGCTGTGAGCTGCCGAGCCAGATCGTCACCATCTTGCGCATGGTGCAGCACACCGGCCTCCATGGCCTCCAGTGCCGGGTATTCAATGCCCCGCACGCTGGGCCCGGTCCACACCGGCTTGTTGATCGCCAGCGGCTCAATGATGTTGTGGACTGCTTTGTCGCCAAACGATGAACCCACCACCACCACCTGGCTCAACCCCAGGTAAAAATACATTTCGCCAAGGGAGTCGCCCAGCAGCACCTCGGTTTGTGCCCAGTCGGGTGTGTGCTGCCATTGCAGCTTCGCATCCAGCGCCTGGCTGCGTCGCACCACCCGCAGCCCTGCCGCGAGCATCAGCTCGGCCACTGCATCAAAACGCTGCGGGCTTCGCGGCACATACACAAACAACGGGGCGGGGCGCCCCGCTTGTGCCATTGCGCGCTGCATGGCTTGCATGGCGCCAATAAAAATGCCGTCCTCGCCCACAATGGCGCTGGCAAAACACACCACCGGCCGGTCGTGGAGACGATAGGTCAGAAGCGTGTTGCCAGCCGCTTCCAGCTGGCTGGCTGACACGGGCAGATCAAACCGCGTCTCGCCCACGATGGCGACCCGTGGGCAACCCACTTTTTCAAAGCGCTGCGCGTGCAGGTGTGACTTGCACATCACCAGCTCATACGCTTTGAATAACCGGGCCCGAAAGCCTCCCCAGCGCTGATCGCGCTCAAAGCTGGCCCGGGGGTATTGGGCATTGGCCATGGCCAGCGGCACGCCGGCGCGGCGTACCGTTGCAAGCAACACCGGCCAAGTATCAATTTCGGTCATAACCGCGCAGCAGGGCCGCACGCGGGCCAAAAACCGGCGTACCGCCCAACTCAGCTCTAGCGGGGCGTAAGCCAGTTGCAGGCGCCCTTCCTGCATGGCTGCACCAAACAGCTGTTGTGCCGTCAGTCGACCCGCAGGGGTGAGCGTGGTGATGAACACCGAATGGCCTTGTGCCAGCAGCGCGTGCACCCAGGGCGCGGCTCCCCGCATTTCACCCATTGACGCCGAATGGACCCAGACCGGGTTCGTCAAAGCGCAGTGGACTGCGCCAAATCGCTCGTTCCAACCCTGCCGGTACATGGGTTCCTTGGCCCCTCGCCGCCACAGCAACACCCAGACCAAGGGCAGCAGCAGGTGCCACATCAACTCATATGCCCTGATGATCAAGCCCAGCCCCCAGCTGGGAAAAGGCGGTGCGGCAAGGTGAGGTGGTTGTTTCATGGGGCAAAAACGGGCGCCATCTGGTGGCTCAACGCTTCAGTATAGTTAGGCCCATGCTCGTCACACCGCCATCGACACCCTGGACAGCCATCATTCCCCTTCGCGGGGGCTCCAAGGGCCTGCCCGGAAAAAACACCCGTTTGCTGGCTGGCAAGCCGCTCTACCGCCATGCGGTGGATCTTGCCTTGGCAGCAGGTGCCAGCCGCGTGCTCATCAGCACCGACATCATCGAGGTGCTGAACGCCGATCTCCCCAGCGGCGTGACCACATTGCACCGCCCAAACGCATTGTGCGGCGACACCGTCTCGATGGCGCCAGTGCTGTTGCACGCGCTGCAAACCGAAAAAGTGAGCGGGGCGGTGGTGCTGCTGCAAGCCACTTCGCCCCTGCGTGTGATGGACGACGTGCAAGCTGCCTTGCGCAGTCTGTCCAGTGGCGAGTTCGATCTCGTCTTGTCCGTCACAGAAGCTGACCGAGGCGTTTTGAAGTGGGGGCAGATCGAAGACGGCCGCTTTGTCCCCTTGTCGCGCCCCGAACACTGCTTTGCCAACCGCCAGAGCCTACCTGCTGTTTACAAACCCAACGGCGCTGTCTACGCCATGCAGGCCCAGTGGTTTTTGGACAACCAAGGTTTTGTTACCCAGCGCATGGGCAGCATTGTCATGCCGCCCGAGCGCAGCCACGACATCGATAATCTCCCTGACTTCGAGCGTTGCGAAGCGCTCCTCACTGGTCTTCCCGCAGGAACTTCATGATGAAAATCGCCCACCGAGAAATCTCCCCCAGCCAGCCGCCACTGGTGATTGCCGAAATTGGCATCAACCACGGCGGCAGCCTGGATGTGGCTAAGGCTATGGTCAGTGCCGCACACCGTGCCGGCTGCGAAATGGTCAAGCACCAGACCCACTTCGTCGACGACGAGATGACCGACGAAGCCAAAGGCATTTTTCCGCCCAACGCTGACGTGTCCATCTGGGAGGTCATGGCCCGTTGCGCCTTGTCCAAAGACGATGAAATCGCCCTGAAAAAGCACGCTGAAGACCTCGGCCTGATCTACATTTCCACCCCGTTTTCGCGCGCTGCAGCCGACTTCTTGAACGATATCGGCGTAGCTGGCTTCAAAATTGGCTCCGGCGAAGCCAATCACGTGCCCCTGATCCGCCACATTGCCAGCTTTGGCAAGCCTGTCATCCTTAGTACCGGCATGCAGACCATCGACAGCCTGCGCCCTTCGGTGCAAGCGCTGGACGATGCGGACATTGAATACGCCTTGCTCGAATGCACCAACCTCTACCCCTCGCCGCCTGAAATCGTCAGCCTGCAAGGCATCACCGAGTTGCGTAACGCCTTTCCACGCGCCGTCATCGGCTTTTCAGATCACAGCATTGGCCCCGAAATGGCGCTGTCCGCCGTGGCACTGGGCGCTTGTATTCTGGAACGCCACTTCACCGACACCCGCTACCGCAAAGGCCCGGACATCATTTGCTCCATGGACCCTGCCGAGTTGCGGTTTTTGATTGATCGCTCGCGCGAAATTCAAATTGCGCTGAACAACCCCAAAGTGCGCACCGCACCCGAAGAAGACGTGTACCGCTTCGCCCGCGGCTCAGTGGTGGCCGACAAAGACCTGCCTGCAGGCCACGTGGTGAGTGCCGCTGACATCTGGGCGCGCCGTCCTGGGTCGGGAGAAATTTCGGTGCAGCACTTTGACCGCCTCATCGGCTCCCGCCTCACCCGCGCCGTCAAGCGCAACCAGCAACTGCTGTGGAGCGACCTCGATGGTGTGCAACCCGAGTAAACGATGAGCAAAAGACTCCTCTTCGTAACCGGCACGCGGGCCGATTACGGCAAGCTAGAACCCCTGGCCCGTGCGGCACAAGATGCTGGTTTTTCCATCAGCTTCTTCATCACTGGCATGCACATGATGCGCCGCTACGGCGAAACGCGGCTGGAAGTAAAGCGCTTTGCCGGCGCCGACTTCTTTGAATTTGTCAACCAGCGTGAGGGCGACGCACAGGACTTCATCCTCTCCAAAACCATCCTCGGCTTTTCCGACTTCGTGCACGAACACCGGCCTGACCTGGTCATCATCCATGGCGACCGTGTTGAGGCGCTGGCCGCATCCATCGTTTGCGCTATGAAATACATACCCTCAGCGCATATTGAGGGTGGCGAGGTGTCCGGCACCATCGACGAGAGCATCCGCCACTGCAATACCAAGCTTTGCGCCACCCACTTCGTCAGCTCAGAATCTGCTCGCGCCCGAGTGCTCGCGCTGGGTGAATCGCCCGATAGCGTTTACAACATTGGCTCCCCCGAACTCGACACCCACGCCCGGCCGTCGGGCGTGTCGATTGAAGAGGTCAAAGCTCGCTATGCGATACCGTTCGACGAATACGGTATTGCTGTTTTCCATCCAGTGACTTCGGAAGCCGACACCATTGGCGACCAGGCAGCTTCGCTGTTTGGCCGACTGGAAGCCAGCGGCAAGTGTTTCGTCGTCATCGCACCCAACAACGACCCTGGGACCGAAGACATCTTCGCCGTACTGGAACGTCTGCCCAAGGAACGCTTTCGGCTCATTCCGTCCATGCGCTTCAACTATTTTTCAGAGCTGATGAAAAATGCGGCGGTCATGGTGGGCAACAGCAGCGCAGGGGTAAGGGAGGCGCCGTTTCTGGGCGTGCCGAGTCTGGACGTGGGGACGCGGCAGACGAACCGGGCACAGGCGGGTTCTGTGACCACATGCGCAGCTGACGAAACAGAATGCATTGATCTTTTTTTAATCCATCGGTGGGGGCAGCGCCTGCCAATAGATGCGTCATTTGGCTCTGGAGATGCGGCACAGCGTTTTGCAGATACTGTGTGTCAGGCTGTGTACTGGAATCGCCCTTCTCAAAAAGTGTTTGTGAATTGAGTAAAAGAAGTTTTCTCAAGCAAGAGGCAGTAAAATAGCGCGCATAAAATAGTCGAATAGTTTTTTTTATTTAAACCTAATCAACTGGTTTTCATGAAGCCATTAAAGACAATCCTCTGCATTTTGCTATAAATTAAAATCCATGCACATTAAATTAATTCCTCTTCAGATCCATGGTGATGATCGTGGTTCTTTGATTGCTTTGGAAGAAGAAAAAAATATACCTTTTGATGTTAAAAGGATTTATTATTTATTTGGTACAAAGCAAGGTGTTAAACGAGGTTCTCACGCTCATCGTGAATTAACCCAGCTGGTGATTGCTGTACGAGGATCGTGCCGCTTTCTATTAGACGATGGTGCAGAAAAAGTGTCACTTTTATTAGATAATCCTGCACAAGGTTTATTGATTGATTCCTGTATATGGCGCGAGATGTATGAATTTTCCGAAGATTGTGTGCTTCTCGTGCTTGCCGATAAAGTGTACGATGAAACTGATTATATTCGTGACTACGATCAATTTAAAAAAGAGTATCACAAGAAATGATGATTCACTCGTTTAGTGATGTAAAAACCTCCCTCATTGGGGAGGGAACACGGGTTTGGCAGTATGTTGTTATTTTTCCAGGTGCACAAATTGGAAAAAATTGCAATATCTGTGCTCATGTCTTAATTGAAGATGATGTCACTATCGGGGACGATGTTACGATTAAATCTGGTGTGTATTTATGGGATGGAATTGTTATAGAGAGCAAGGTATTTATTGGTCCAAATGCTACATTTACTAATGACAAGAATCCAAGATCAAAAAAATATCTGGAAAAATATTTAAAAACAACTGTAGAAGAGGGGGCCTCAATTGGCGCAAACGCGACAATATTGCCCGGCCTGACGCTCGGTCGTTATTGTATGGTAGGTGCTGGTTCCGTTGTTACAAAAGACGTGCCGCCCTACAGCATCGTTGTCGGTAATCCCGCTCGCATTACAGGCTTGGTAAATGATCAAAGCAATTAATTTTTTGGATTTGAAAAAAATCAACCAAAAGTATGAAAAGGACTTGGTTGATGCGTGTACCCGCGTCATTCAATCTGGTTGGTATATAGGTGGCTCTGCCCTAACTGAATTTGAGAATAAGTTTGCAAATTATTGTGGTACGAAATTCGCAATAGGTGTTTCGAACGGGCTAGATGCGCTCATCCTAGTCTTGCGCGCATGGAAAGAACTTCATAAATTGAAAGATGGTGATGAGGTTATTGTTCCTGCTAACACATATATCGCCAGTATCTTGGCGATCACAGAAAATAACTTAAAACCTGTGCTGGTTGAACCAGATCCAAATACATTCAATATAGATCCAGCGCAAATTCGGCAGGCAATTACTTCAAAGACAAAAGTAATTTTGGCTGTTCATTTGTATGGACAGTTAGCGGATATGATCCAAATTTCGCAAGTGGCGAAAGATCACAATTTGCTGATTTTAGAGGATGCAGCGCAAGCACATGGTGCATCGGTAAACGGTGTTAAAGCGGGTTCTTGGGGAGTGGCTGCTGGATTTAGCTTTTATCCCGGAAAAAATCTAGGTGCTTTGGGTGATGCGGGTGCCATCACTACCAATGATCAAGTTTTAGCTGAATTGTTACGTGCCCTGCGTAATTATGGATCGCATGAAAAATATAGGAATTTTGTTCAAGGTGTAAACAATCGTCTAGATGATATTCAAGCGGCTATGCTTTCTGTTAAGCTAAACTATCTTGATCAAGACACACAAATTCGTCGCCGTATTGCTCGACGTTATTTGTCTGAAATTAAGAATCCTCTAGTGCGGCTGCCTATTGTTAAGACTAATACTGAACTCTATCTGGGTCACGTATGGCATTTATTCGTGATTCGCTGTGATCGACGAGAGGCATTGCAAGCTTATTTGCATGAGCGTTTCATCCAAACTCTTATCCATTATCCAATACCTCCACATCAGCAAAAGTGTTTTCCCTTGCTGAATGACTTGTCGTTACCAATAACTGAAAAAGTTCATCAATCGGTTTTGTCGTTGCCAATTAGTCCTGTGTTGTCAGATGATGATGTTACACGTATTGTTGGGGCTATTAATGAATTCAGATAATAGTAAACTCGTAACCTTTTGTTGTTTGGGTTACAATCACGGTGCCTATTTGGCAGAATGTCTTCAATCTATAAGTGCGATTGGGTACGATCATATTGAGGTTATAGTAGTTGACGATGGATCTGCTGACAATAGCTTAGAGACGTTGCATTCTTTAAAATTGAATTTTCCTTATCCGTTGGAAATTATTGCTCAGGAAAATACTGGAAATATTGGGAGGAATTTTAATAATGCGTTGAATAGGGCGAAAGGTGATTTTGTTGCTTATATCGCCCTAGATGATGTTTTCAATCCTCCGGTACTACTTGCAGAAATTGAGTTAATGACTCGTGATAATTCTTTAGCATTTGTTGCATCGTCAAAAACTGTAACGATTGATGACGAAGGTTTTTTAAATGCTAATAATTTACCCGAGTTGACTTTGGCGCGTTTAAAAAATCCAACAGTGTTAGATTGTCTGGAGTTAGAATATAAAGAATTTGGTTCTTTTTACATTCAAGGTGCAATAATAAGAAAAAAGGTTATCGATCAAATTGGTGGTTTCGATGAAGATATGACTGGTGATGATATTGTTTTGAGAACAAAAATATTCAAATTTATGTTGCAAAGTGATTGGTGGAATTTTAAGATAGTTGATAAAAACAGTGTTTTCTACCGTCTGCATGATAACAATATAAATAAAAATTCCATGCGACAGATTAAAATCGTTACAGAGTATTTGGCTCGGTACTGGCCCAGTCATCCTAATCCTCCTATTCTTATCTCGTGGGTAAAGCATTTGATCAGATACTTTCCTTCTGAGCAATACATGAAAGTTTTTGAATATAACGAAAGATCTGCGGAATTATTGAAGGACGAGAGGATTTTGCGTCTAATCAAACGATCCAATTTGTATAAAAAATTTCGGATGTTGGAGTTTATTTTCTCGAAAAAAAGATTTAATAATGGCGATCGTAATATTCGAATATTTGGCATCTTGGCTTACTCGTATAATAAATATAGTGGAATTCGATCAGGTCGTAATAAAATCCATTATTCCGAGATTAAATAAAAATTAGCATTTTTTAATTCGATTCTCCATCGGTGCCCGCACTCAAAGACCATATGTAATACATTTTTTTGGAGAATGTGTTGTATGTGCAGGCCAAACAAGCAACTGAGGTAAGGAGAGAGATCCTTGATGCAAACGCTGATTGAGAAACACTGGGGCCAGGGAGACGCCGAATGCAGACTCGAGCGCATTCCCTCAATCCTCATTCGTAATCTCAAGCGTCCTCAGGGGCGCTCGCCCTCACCCGGTGGGTCATCAAGCCTCGGTATTTTTGCAATAGCTTGCAGTTACGGTTATGAATTAGCTCAGATATGCGACCATGGTCTAGCCTGCAAGTCTCACGTAGATCGCAAGATGGTCAACCGCAGCTCTTGCGGCTTCGTGTACTGGCGGCCTTGCGCAGAGGCCTTGCCAGCGAGCAGGTCAGCGGCATACTTGCACGCACGCCTGATCATGGTCGTATCAGCTACGCCGCCATCTATAGCGCTTGTTACTCCATGCCAATTGATGAGCTGCGTGCTGAGGTGATGGCTTCGCGGGCGTGTAGCGATCAGTATCGTTGCCCGGGCGCCGCCGGAACAGACGGTCGTGCGCTTACACCTAATGCTGTCGGTGTTGATTTGCGCCCCATTGACGTTAGCGAACGACTGGGGCCCGGCCACTCAAAACGCATCAAAGGAGCTAGAAAACAGTCCCAGATTAGCATGCTGGTTAAGCGACCGACGATCTACACAATGTTTGTGCAGCTCGATAACGCGGCTCCCTATGCGGAGAGTTTCGGATTTGTCCGCAACAGCCTAGCTGCGGTAATGCAGCTGTCTGTGCCATACGAGATCAGAAAGATGTTAGGTCATAACTAGGTGCTGAGCACAAACAAAGGCACAGATGTGTTCTTTGCTCATGTTCTCAGAATCTTGGGACGCGGCATCAACGAGAACACCAATGGCCACCAGCGTTCTGATTTACTCAGTGGAACGGACCTCAACATCTAGATCCGGGAGGAGTTCGATTGCTAAAATTACAAACCTCGTATGTCTCCGCCTTGTCTGTTTACTGCTGAGCTGTTCCTGCCTACATTTACGTTCGATTTTCAGGCCTGTTGAGCCCCTATCTCAAGCTTGTTGTACTTGGAGCTTGAATCTGTCCAGTCATTGAAACATAGGGTGTTATGCTGCCGTTTATTTTTTTAATTAAATAATATTTTTAAATGCTAATGATACCTAAATGGAAGCTGAAACGCGAGCTGGACCTTATTAAGCAGCAATTAGTCAGTGTCCCACATTATTTCATTGATGTCGTACGTCAATATTTTTATGATAGATCGTTCCCCGGCAATTTAGCCATCCAAAAAAATAAGGAGTCACTTGGAGGAAAGTATGTAATATTTTTGAGTTTTGATCCCGTTGCGTTGTCAAAGTCAACTATTGATGCATGCAAATTCTTTGCTAATAAAGACTACAATGTCATGTTAGTATCAAATGCATCACTAAGTGAGATTGATATTAAAAGTGTAATCGGTAATGTGTGGTGCCTAGTGCAGCGCCCTAATTTTGGATATGATTTTGGCGGCTATCGCGACGGCATCAAGTTATTTAAATTCTGGGGGATTATCCCCGAAAATTTAATTATAATCAATGATAGCATCTGGTTTCCAATAAACGCAAATTGCAATACGATAGAGAAAATGGAAAGCAAGCTTGAAAGCTTTCAAGGTATTGTCAAGTTTACGCGTCTTTCTGACTTGAAAAAATATTTTTTCGAGTCATATTTTTTGTTTGTTAAGCGTAGTTGCTTTGATTCTGATGCGTTTTATAAGTACTGGATTAATTACAAATTATCAGATATAAAATATCGTGCGATTAAGCAGGGTGAGCGTGGTTTTTCTAAGGCGATGTTTGCAGCGGGTCACAGTCATGATGCCTTGTTTAGCAGAGATTTATTTAATAACGCCTTACAAGATAAGTCTGCCACTTACCTGCGAAAGTGCCTTGAGTATGGCGCGTACTCCGATGAGGATCTCGAGCTGGATTCGCAATCTTTGCTACTATCATATCAGGACAATGAAGATTGGAAACGTTCTGCTTTGGTTCATATCAAAAAAACTATCGATCGTAGAAATCCGCATGCATCGTTTCCCTACGCTAGTATGACATTGACAGATGCGTCTTTTTTAAAAAAGAATAAAAGTCCTTTGTATCTGCGGTCCCGCCAAATGTACATTAAAGCTGTGGAGGCTGGTGATCTTCCTAGTCCTAGCTCTGATAACGTTTGGGTTGAAATTCAGCGGGCATCCATTAAGGAAACTCTGCAAAACCACCCCAGCGGCATGGCAGATGTAAGCCCAGCGCGGCACACTCGGGCACCATGAAACAAAGCAGCTTTGACTTGAACCTGAGCACGCGCAAGACCCGCAAGCAGGTGTTTTTGCAGCAGATGGAAACCGTGGTTCCATGGGCTGCCCTGGTCGAGCTGATAGCCCCGTATTACAGCGAAGGGCGCAATGGTCGCCCACCCTTTGCGCTGGAGACGATGCTGCGAGTGCACTTCATGCAGCAGTGGTTCAGTCTGTCAGACCCGGCCATGGAGGAAGCCTTCTTCGACACACCGCTTTACCGCGAATTCGCTCAGCTCGATACCTTTGGCCGACTGCCCGACGAGAGCACCATTCTTCGGTTCCGCCACAGGCTGGAGAAACACAAGCTGGCCGATCAGATCCTGGCCACCGTCAACGAACTGCTGCAGCAGCGCGGCTTGCTGCTCAAGGCCGGCACCGCTGTAGATGCCACCCTCATCGCCGCGCCCAGCTCCACCAAGAACAAAGACAAAGCGCGAGACCCCGAGATGCACTCGAGTCAAAAGGGCAACGAGTGGCACTTTGGCATGAAAGCCCACATAGGCGTGGATGCCGAATCGGGCTTGGTGCACACCGTGCGAGGCACCTCGGGCAACGTAGCCGATGTCACCGAGGGCAACAGCCTGCTGCATGGTCAAGAGACGGACGTGTTCGGTGACGCGGGCTACCAAGGCGCAGACAAGCGCCCCGATGCAAAAGCCAGCCACAAATGGCATGTGGCCATGCGCCCAGGCAAGCGCAAGAAGCTGGACAAAGACAGCAACCCGAGGGATGCGCTGATCGACAAAGTCGAGAAGATCAAGGCCGGGATTCGCGCCAAGGTGGAGCACCCGTTTCGGGTGATCAAGCGCCAGTTCGGCTTCACGAAGGTGCGATATCGGGGTCTGAAGAAGAACACCTTGCAGATCAAGACGCTGTTTGCGTTGTCCAACTTGTGGATGGCCCGTCACAAACTGATCGGAGCACAGGCGTGAGTGCGACCGAAACCGGGTCAGTGGCCCTCAGGCGGCCCCAAATGGGGCAAACCGGATACGAATTCCAACCCAAACTGGGCCGGATCGCGCGAAAGCTCATCGGACGAAACTCCGTCAGGCACGTAACACGCTGGCTGGTGGGTTTTTCAGAGCATCCTTAACTGAGGATGGTTGTGAATTAAAAAATAGGTCAAAATGATTCTGATGTAATTAATTTTTGTGCAAGTTCAATGCGCATTTAAAACGTGACGTTTTGCGTGCATTTTTGTTGCGTCTCTAATCGAACCCAGAAGCGTCTGCTAAATGGGGTTCTCGTGGCGTCCGACTCGGCGAATAATGTTTGAGCCATCAGGCTTTCCAATCCATCCGCTCGTATCTTCTGTGGTGCATGATGCTTTGCTGGCTGCGTTACACGGAAAGCTAAGGAAACTCTGCAAAACCACCCCAGCGGCATGGCAGATGTAAGCCCCGCGCGGCACACTCGGGCACCATGAAACAAAGCAGCTTTGACTTGAACCTGAGCACGCGCAAGACCCGCAAGCAGGTATTTTTGCAGCAGATGGAAACCGTGGTTCCATGGGCTGCCCTGGTTGCAGATCAAGACGCTGTTTGCGTTGTCCAACTTGTGGATGGCCCGTCACAAACTGATCGGAACACAAGCGTGAGTGCGACCGAAACCGGGTCGGTGGCCCTCAGGCGGCTCCAAATGGCGCAAACCGGATACGAATTCCAACCCAAACTGGGTGGAATCGCGCGAAAGCTCATCGGAAGAAACTCCGTCAGGCGCGTAACACGCTGGCTGGTGGGTTTTTCAGAGCATCCCTAAAGCACTCATAGCCAACTTATTTGCTTGCCAATCCCCGCAGAGCTTCACCGCACCAGCAGCGCGTTGATCGGCTGCAAATCCTGCGCCGCAAGCTGCCCGCTGGCTTGTTTCAGGCGCAAACCGCCCAGCAGCACGTTGTAGCGGGCCACGGCGAGATCGCGTTTGGTCTGGAACAGCTGGCTCTGGGCGTTGAGTACGTCGATGTTGATGCGCACACCCACCTGATAACCCAATTTGTTCGCGTCGAGCGCGCTTTGGCTGGAGGCTTCAGCGGCTTCGAGGGCTTTCACCTGGCCCTGGCCTGAGAGCACGCCGAAGTAGGCGGCGCGGGTGGCCTGGCTCACGCCGCGTTGGGCGGCTTCCAGGTCGGCGCGGGCTTTGTCTTCCAGCGCCAGGGTTTCTTTGATGCGGTTTTGCACGGCGCCGCCGGTGTACAGCGGCATGTTGAACTGCACGCCCACGCTGGCCGTGTTGCTGCGCACATAGCCCAGCGTTGGGTTCGAGGTGGAAGGCGCCCGCGCGATCTGGTATTGCCCCACCAGGTCCAGCGTGGGCAGGTGGCCGGCCTCGGCTTTGCGGGTTTCCAGTTGGGCAATTTCAAAGCCCTTGGTGGCTTGCAGCACGGCGGGGTGGCTGGTTTCGGCTTGGTTGACCCAGGCCTGTGGGTCAGCTGGCGACAGCTCGGGCAAGGCCACGGGCGCCGCCAGGGGTTTGGGCGCCACGCCAGCTTTGCCCACCAGTTGATCAAGCGCCAGTTTTTTGACGCGCAGGTCGTTTTCGGCGGCAATTTCTTGCGCCAGCACCAAGTCAAACCGGGCTTGCGCTTCGCGCGAGTCGGTCACGGTGGTGGTGCCCACCTCAAAGTTGCGTTTGGCCGCTGCCAGTTGCTCAGACACAGCCGATTTCTGGGCCTTGACGAAGGTGAGCGTGTCTTCGGCGGCAAGCACGTCAAAGTAAGCCTGCGTGGTGCGCACGATCAGGTCTTGTTCGGCGGTTTCGAGCTGGGCCTTGGCAATGTCGATGCTCAGCTGTGCCTGGTCGTTGCTGAGTTTGTTGGTGGGGCGGTAGAGGGGCTGGCTGGCCGCGAGCGCCACGTTTTGGCTGTTGCTGCTTCCGTCTGGGGTTGTGCCAGAGTTGTCGCGGCGGGCCCAGTTGGCGGCGCCCGACAGCCCCGCCTGCGGCAGCAAGCCGGCACGGGCTTGGGCGGCTTTGGCCTGGCTGGCGGCAAACTGGGCGCGGGCAGACAGGTAGGTGGCGTCAAATCCCCGTGCCGCCTCATACAGCTCCACCAGGCTCTGGGCCTGAGCGCTGGTGGCCCCACCCAGCGCCAGCAGGGCGCCGATGGCCAAGCGGCTCAGCGCCAGCGGGCGCTTCGGTTGGGACGGGCTGATGGAATAGGCGTTCATGGGGGTTTCCTTTGAGGCAGAGCGGTGGGGCAACAAGGCGCAGGTGCGCTCAGTAGACCGGAACCGTGGGGTCGAGTTCGTGTGACCAGGCGTTGATGCCGCCATGGATGTTGACGACTTCGGTGAAACCGTTGTTCATCAGGAAATGCACCACCTGCGCGCTGCGGGCGCCGTGGTGGCACAGGCAGGCAATGGGCTGGCTGCGGTCCAGCTCCAGGTAGCGGGCGGGCACGCTGCGCATGGGCATGTGAAGCAACTGGAAACCGTTGGGTTTGACCGATGCGGTTTGCAGTTCCCAGGGCTCGCGCACGTCCAGCACGATGGGCTGGGCGCCCGGCGGCGTTTGGGCCTCGGCGGCTTTGAGCCAGTCCTGGAGTTGGGCGGGGTGTATCGAGATCATGGCGGCGGTCTCAGAACTGGAAGCGCGATGGCTCGGGGAAGTTGTGCAGGCGCGGCGCCACGGTGTCCCAGGGCTGGGCGGTCTGGAACGAGGCATCGCCCACGCGGGTAACCACGGTGGCGCGCATCATGGGCTCTTGGCCCACGATGGCCACCAGCCGGCCACCGGGAGCAAGCAGAGCGAGCAAAGCTGGCGGGATTTCGGCCACCGAGCCGCTCAGCACAATGGCGTCAAATGGGCCTTCGGCGGTGCAGGCAGCAAACTGGTTGGCGGCTGCGTCGGCGGTGCGCACATCGGCGTTGGTGATGCCGGCTTTTTGCAGGTTTTCGCGGGCGCTGCGGGCCAGGTTGGGGTCAATTTCAATCGATACCACACGCTGCGCCAGGCTGGCCAGCAGCGCGGCCAGGTAGCCGCTGCCGGTGCCCACTTCCAGCACCTTGTCGGTGGGCTTGAGCTGCAGGTCTTGCAGCATGCGGGCTTCCACCTTGGGCGCCAGCAGGCACTGGCCTTCTACCGCTGGGTGGGTCAGGGGCAGTTCCATGTCGGCAAAGGCCAGCGCCTGGTGGGCGGCGGGCACAAAGGCTTCGCGGTGCACGCGGCTCAGCAGCGCCAGCACGTTGGCGTCCAGCACTTCCCAGGGGCGGATCTGCTGTTCGATCATGTTGAACCGTGCCTGGTCAAGGCTCATGGGGGCGGTCTGAGTGGTCATGTTTGATACTCCGGTGGGTATATTAGCCGATGTTGGTCCATTTTACTGAGCGCTGGCCGGTGGAACCCTGACGTCGGCATGGGGCGGGTCCCCCTTAGCGCCGAAAAGGCGTCGAAACCATTGGGCCAGGTCGTCCATGTAGCAGTACACCACGGGCACCACCACCAGCGTGAGCAGCGACGAGGTGAGGACCCCGCCGATGACCGCCTGGCCCATGGGCGCGCGCTGCTCAGAGCCTTCGGTGAGTGCAAACGCCAGCGGCACCATGCCAAACACCATGGCCAGTGTGGTCATGAGAATGGGGCGCAGCCGCACCCGGGCCGCCAGCAGCAGGGCGCTCTCGCGGTCCAGCGGCGCCGCGCCGTCGATACCGTTTCGGGCGCGGATGGCGAAGTCCACCAGCAAAATGGCGTTTTTCGTCACCAGGCCCATCAGCAACACGATGCCAATGACCGAGAACATGCTCATGGTGGAGCCAAACATGAGCAGTGTCACCACCACACCAATGAGCGTGAGCGGCAGCGAGGTCATGAGCGCCAGCGGCTGCAAAAAGCTCTGGAACTGGCTGGCCAGAATCATGTAGATGAAGATGATGGCCAGCGCCAGGGCAGACAAGGCGTAGCCAAACGATTCCTGCATGTTTTTGGTGGAGCCGCCGAACTCGTAGCGGTAGCCGGGCGGGAAGGACGTGGTGTCGAGCACCCGGCGGATGTCGGCCGACACATCGCCTGCCGAGCGGCCGTACACGTTGGCGTTGATGGCCACTTCGCGGTTCAGGTTGCGGCGGTTAATCTGGTTCGGCCCGGTCGATTCCACCACCTGCGCCACCTGCCCCAGGCGCACCACGCGCGCTGTGCCGTCGGCGGCGATGCCCACCACAAAAGGCAGTTGTTCCAGGTCGCTGGTGCGCTGGCGCAGCTCGGGTGCCAGGCGCACGTTCACGTCGTAGCTTTCGCCGTCCACCGCGCGCCAGTTGCCCACGGTTTGCCCGGCCACCAGGGTGCGCAGGCTGCTGGCCACGGCCGCAGCGTTCAGCCCGGCGTCGGAAGCGAGTTCGCGCCGCATCACCACGTTCACCGTCGGTTTGTCGGGTTTCACGCTGGCGTCCAGGTCGACCAGGCCCACGATGGGGCGGATGCGTTCCATCACCTGTGCCGTCAGGCGTTCCAGCTCGGCCAGGTCGTCGCCCTGCAGCGAAAACTCCACCTGTTTGTTGCCGCCCACCGGGTCCAGCAGGCCGGCGTGGGTCACGGTGATGCCGGGCACGCTGCGCAGGCGCTCGCGCAGTTTGGCCGACATGGCATCGGCACTGAGCGTGCGGTCTTTGCGGTCCACCAGCCGCACGTACACGCTGGCGTACATGGTGCCCACGGCGTTGCCGGTGTTCAGGGTGGCCAGGGTGTATTTCACTTCCGGGAATTCGCGCAACACCGCTTCCACCTGCCGGGTTTTGGCTTCGGTGGCGGCCAGCGAGGAACCCACCGGGGTATGAAAGCTCAGCGAGGTTTCAGAAAAGTCGGCCTTGGGCACAAACTCGGTGCCCAGCAGCGGCACCATGAAAATGCTGCCCACAAACGTGACCAGCGCCAGGCCCAGCGTGGCCAGCTTGTGTTTGAGCGACCAGCGCAGCGCGCCCTGGTACGACTCGGTCATGCTGTCTTGCAGGCGGTCAAACCAGCCGGTGACGCGGCCAATGGTCTTGTCGTACAGCGTGCGCGGGGCGCCGTGGTTGTGTTTTTCGATTTCCGGGTCGTGCCACACGCTGGAGAGCATGGGGTCGAGCGTGAAGCTGACAAACATGGAAATCAGCACCGCGGCCACCATGGTGATGCCGAATTCGTGGAAAAACTTACCGATGATGCCGCCCATGAACCCGATGGGCAAAAACACCGCCACGATGGACAGTGTGGTGGCCAGCACCGCCAGGCCAATCTCTTGCGTGCCGTCCATGGCGGCATTGAAAGGCGTTTTGCCCATCTGCACATGGCGCACGATGTTTTCGCGCACCACGATGGCGTCGTCAATGAGCAGACCCACCGAGAGCGTGAGCGCCATCAGCGTGATCATGTTGATGGTGAACCCGAACAGGTTCATGAAAAAGAAGGTGCCGATGAGCGCAATGGGCAACGTGAGCCCGGTGATGACGGTGGAGCGCCACGAGTTCAGGAACAGAAACACGATCAGTACGGTGAGCAGCGCGCCTTCAATGAGCGTGCGGCGCACGTTGTCCACCGACACGCGAATGGGGCGCGAGCCGTCGGTGATTTGTTCCAGCCGCATGCCGGGCGGCACCTCGGCCTTGAGCGCCTCCACGGCTGCCTTCAGCCCATCGGTCACTGCAATGGTGTTTTCGTCTTGCGCCTTTTGCACCTGCAGCAGCAGCGTGCGCTGGCCGTTGTACAGCGCCAGGCTTTCCACTTCGTCGGTGCTGTCGCTCACCCGCGCCACTTGCGACAAATACACCGGCGAGCCACCGCGCCGGGCCACGATGATGGATTCAAAGTCTTTCGGGTTTTTCAGGCGCGCCAGCACCTGCACCACCCGTTCGCGCTCGGCACTTTTGAGCGTGCCTACCGGCAGGTCCTGGTTTTCGTTGCGCACCGCCGTGGTGATTTGTTCGGCCGTGATGCCCAGCGCTTCCATGGCCTTGGGGTCCAGGTCGATGTTGACCGCCCGCTGCGTGCCGCCCACCAGCGTCACCGAGCCGACACCGCGCACGTTTTCCAACCGCTTTTTCAGGGTTTGTTCGGCCCAGGTGGTCACGGCCACGGCAGAGGGCGCTTGGCCATTCACCGCCTCGGGGATCACCGCCAGCGACCAGATGGAGCGCGCCGCAGGGTCAAAGCGCAGCACGCGCGGCTCCTTCACCTCGGTGCGCAGCGTGGGCCGCAGAATCGCGATTTTTTCGCGCACGTCTTCGGCCGCTTTGCGGCCATCCACCGTGAGCTGAAATTCAACGATGACGACCGACTGGCCCTCGTAGCTGCGCGAACTCAGCGCGTTCACGCCCGCCACGGCGTTCACCGCTTCTTCCACCTTTTTGGTCAGCTCCGACTCGACGATTTCGGGCGATGCACCCGGGTATTCGGTAGTGACCACCACCACCGGAAAGTCGATGTTGGGGAACTGGTCGATCTGCAGCCGCTGGAATGAAAACAATCCCAGCACCACAAAGGCCACCATCACCATCGTGGCAAACACCGGGTTGCGCAACGAAATTTGGGTGAACCACATGGTGCGGTGCTCAGTGGGTGGTGGTCAGGGCGGCGGGGCTGCTGGCGCTGGGTGCGCTGCTGGTCTCGGTAGCGGCTTGCAGGCGCACGGCAGTGCCCTCGCGGATCAGCCCGGCCTGTGCCCGCAGCAGCTGGGTGCCAGCGGGCAGGCCGTCCAGCGCCACCATGGGTTCGCCGTTCAGCAGACCGCGCGCGCCGGGTGTGACCGGCCGGTGCTGGATGCGGCCGTCCTGCAACACCTGCACATAGGGTTTCGGTTGGTCGTTGCGCACGGCAGACAACGGCACCGCCAGCGCGTTCACCTGCCCGGTGACTATGTAACCCTGGGCAAACAGCCCCTGGCGCATGCCCGCACCCGCCGAGACACGCAAATACACCAGCACGCTGCGGCTGCCCGCCTGCACGCTGGGGTTGATGCGTGCCACCGTGGCCGGCACTGGCTGCGCCAGGCCTTCGACCGTCAGGCTCACCTGCAGGCCCGGCAGCACCGCCACCGCGTCGGCCGGGGCCAGCGCGGCTTCCAGCTCAAAGCCCGACAGGTCCACCACCTCCAGAATGCGCGCGTCCAGCCCCACCCGCTCGCCGTTTTGCACCAGGCGGGTCGATACCTGGCCGTTCAGGGGTGATCGCAGCGTGGTGTCTGCCAGGGCTTTGCGGGCAATGTCGCGCGCCGCCAGTGCCGCCTGGTGGTTGGCTTCGGCAGCGGCCAGGTTGGCGGTGGTGGTTTCCAGCGCGGTGGCCGATATGAAGCCCTGGCGCACCAGGGCCTGGTTGTTGTCCAGGGTGCGCCGGGCAATGCTCACCTGTGCCAGGGCCGCCTCGGCTTGCTGGCTGGCCTGGCGCAGCCGGGCTTGTGCCTCGGTGCTGTCAATGCGCGCCACCACTTCGCCGGCGCGTACCGTGTCACCCTCGCGCTTTTGCAGGCCTTGCACCTCACCGGCCACGCGGGCCTTGATCGCCGCCGTTTGCAAGGCCTTGAGCGAGCCGGAAATGCCCACGGTTTGCGCCAGGGTCAGGGGCTGCACCGCCACCACATCTTGGGCTGTCAGTTCATACACGGGGGCTTGCTGCAAGGCTTCGGCGGCCTGGTTGGCGGCGTCGCGCTGTGCGGCGCGTTTGTTCAGCGCACGCGCCAGGCCCAGCGCAATCGCCAGTACCAGCAGCGCCAGCAACAACCATTGGATCCAGGGGCGGCGTGGGGTGTTCATGGGGATGAATAAAGGGGTGTGGGTTGCCAGCGCGCGGGCGCTCAGGCGGTGGGCGCCAGCATGCCGCCCAGCAGCAGGCTCACCTGGCTGTCGATGAAGCTCACGGGGTCAATCTGTTGCGACGCGGGGCAGCATGGCGCCATGGAGTGTTTCCACATCAACAGAAAGATCATGGGTGCGATCAGGCTGTACACCGCGTATTCCAGGTGCAGCGGCCGAAACTCGCCGCTGTCCATGCCACGCTGCAGGATCCGGCGCAGCAGGTCGTGGCCGGGGCCAATCACTTCTTGCTGGTAAAAGGCCGCAATCTCGGGAAACATGCCCGCTTCGCTCATCACCAGCTTGGTGATACCCGAGGCCGCTGTCATGCCAATGCGCTCCCACCAGCTGTGCATGCAGTAGCGCACCAGTTCGGCGTTGCTGCCCTCAAAGCGGTCCAGTTCTGCATTCCATTCGGTGAATCGTCCGGCAATGGTTTCGCGCACCACGGCCTTGAACAGCTCTTCTTTGCTGGGGAAGTACAGAAACAGCGTGCCCTTGGACACGCCGGCCCGAGCCGCCACCTCTTCCACACGCGTGGCCGCAAAGCCTTTTTCAACAAACAGGGCGAGCGCCGCGTCCACCAGTTCACCCGGGCGTGCCTCTTTGCGACGGGCACGGCGCTGCCTTGGCTGGGTGCCAGTGGCGTCGTCTAGAGGGTCGTCGGCAGTTGCAGCGGGGGACACGGGCAGACAGATGTTAATGACCGATGGGTTATTAATATAACCCATGCCGCTCAGCCCAGCTTGATCCCCACGTGCCCAATGCGCTTGCCCTTCATGTCGCGCACGCTGATCTCGGCGGCACCCAGTGGCACGCTGTCGCCCGGCACCGGGGGGCGGTTCAGCTCGGACTGCAGCCAGTCGCCCACCGCCTGGGTGGGCTCGCCGGGCACCGGCAGCCCATAAAACGCGCACAGGCTTTCCATGGGCGTGCCAGCGTCCAGCACAAAGTCACCCAGCACCAGCCGAGCGTGTTCGGTGTCGTCCGGGTCCGGAATCGTTACCCCGGTGCGTTTGGCGCTCCAGGCAATGGTGGAGCCCTGCAGCAGCAGCGACGTGAGCACCACCACAAACGCCACATTGAAGAACGTCTGAGCCCCAGGCACGCCCGCCATCACCGGGAACACGGCCAGCACAATCGGCACCGCGCCACGCAGGCCCACCCAAGAAATAAAGGTCATCTCACGCGGTTTGAAGCGCAGTGGCGCCAGACACAGCCACACCGAAATGGGGCGGGCCACAAACATCAGCACCAGCGAAACCCCCAGCGCTGGCCACAGGGTGCGCAGCAGGTCGGACGGCGTCACCAGCAGCCCCAGCAGCAAGAACATGCCCGCTTGCGACAACCAGGCGTAGCCGTCCATGGCCGACAGCGAAGTGCGCACCTGCCGGCGTGCCCGGTTGCCCACCACCACGCCCATGAGGTAGACCGCCAGAAACCCCGAGCCGCCAAACCAGGTGGTGAAAGCAAACACCGTCAGCCCGCCCGACACCACCAGCAGTGCCCGGATGCCGCCGCCACCATCGGTTCCACGGCCCAGCCGCTTGAGCAGTTCAGCCAGCGCCCAGCCGCAACCCAGCCCAAGCACGGCGCCCCAGCCAAACTGCTGCAGCAGCGACAGCAACACATCTCCGGCGTTCACCGCGCCCGCGCCGCCCCCCGACACCGCCAGGGCTATGCCAATGAATGTCAACGTCAGGTACACCGCCATCGGGTCGTTCATGCCCGACTCAATTTCCAGCGTGGCCGCCACCCGCTCGTTCAGGTGCACACCAGAAGACTTCAGCAGCGAAAACACCGCCGCCGCATCGGTGGAGCCCACGATGGCGCCCACCAGCAAGGCCAGCGGCCAGGACAAGTCCAGCAGCCAATGCGCCGCCGCTCCGGTGATGGCCGTGCACAGCACCACACCCACCGTGGCCAGCAGCATGGATGGCCGCAAACCGGTGCGAAACGAACTCATGTTGGTGCGCAAGCCGCCGTCCAGCAAGATCACCGCCAGCGCCACGTTGCCTACCCAGAAGCTCAGGCGGAAATCGTTGAAAACCAGGCCACCAGGGCCGTCCACGCCCGCCAGCGTACCCACAACCAGAAACACCAGCAGGAAAGAAAAACCGATACGTGCTGAAAAGACCCCCGCCAACACGCTGATGAACACGAGCGAGGCAGCGGCCAGCAAGGGCAGGGTGAGGAAATCGAAGGAAAGAGTCATGCCCGTAAGCTAACAGAATGCGCAGCAGCCCAGACCGTCAAACACAATACGTTTTTCGGGTGCTCGTCTGTCCGAGCGAAACCCGCAAGCCCGTGGGTTGAATGAACATGACACGCACGCCCTATGGACAACCTGGATCTGCTGATCGACCTGCACCAACCCAACCACCGCCAGGGGCCGGGGGACGATGCACACACCGCGCTGGCGCTGCGTCTGAGCGGCCTCGACCCGGATGCGCCTGCCGCCGTGGCCGACATCGGTTGCGGAACCGGTGCGTCCACGCTGGCGCTGGCCCGGCTGCTGCCTCGGGCGCACATCACCGCGGTGGGCGTTCTGGCGCCCTTTCTGGCCACGCTGGCGCAGCGCATCGCCGCCGCCGGCTTGGCCCGCTGCGTGGCGCCGCTCGAAGCGTCCATGAGCGAACTGCCTTTTGCCGACGCGCAGTTCAACCTGCTCTGGTCCGAGGGCGCCATCTACAACATGGGATTTGAAAACGGCGTGAAAAGCTGGCGGCGGCTCCTCAAGCCCGGTGGCGTGCTCGTGGCCTCCGAACTCACCTGGACCACCGACGTTCGGCCGCCCGAGCTGCAAGCGCACTGGGAACGCGAATATCCCGAGGTCGGCACGGCCTCAGCAAAAATGCGTGTGCTGGAGCGACACGGCTATTCGCCACTGGGCTACTTCGTGCTGCCCGAGTCTTGCTGGATGGAAAACTATTACCGACCGCTGCAGGCCGGCTTCGGCGACTTTTTGCGGCGCCACGGCCACAGCGCAGCCGCGCTGGCCGTGGTGGCCGAGCAAGAGCAAGAGATCGCCTTGTACGAAGCGCACAAAGCGTTTTTCAGCTATGGGGTGTACGTGGCGAAGCGGGTGGATTGAACCGCTGGTGCGTTGCGACCAGGCAGCCCCAAGGCGCTGACAGTCAGTTCACCGCGGCAACGCAACGAAACCCGATGTACACCGCGTAAAAGTCCGCCGCTTTCCAGGCGTTCATGTCCTTGCGCATTTGCTCTGGTCCGTACCACCACGAGCCGCCCATGGTGCGCCGCTCGGCGCCTTGTGCGTCGCTCACCCACTCCCACACATTCGCCCCCATGTCGAAAAGGCCGTTCAAACCCTCGGCTGTGGCCCCTGCCGGCGCGGCGCGTGGCCAGGCATCGGCGCCGCTGGTGTTGGCGCCTTGCGGGGTGTTCCCGGTGGGGTAGGGGTAAGTGGTGCCGCGCACCCAAGGCGCGGGGGGCTGGGTTGCGCTGTTCGGTGTAGGCCGCGCTGGTCCATTCCGCAGCGGTGGGCAAGCGGCCACCCGCCCAGCGGCAATAGGCCTCGGCTTCGGCGTGCGTCAGGTGCACGGCAGGCAACTGGTTGGACGCAGGCGGCACGCCATCGGGGGTGCGCCATGTCCAGCCGGGGCGCCTTTGCCAGCCACCCACATATTCAAAACCGCCACCCTCGCGCTCGGCGCGTGTCACGGTGCCGGTGGCTTGGGCGAAGCGGGCAAACTGGCCAATGGTCACTTCGGTGCGGTCCACCAGCAAAGGCCCCACCCGTACGCGCTGTGGCTCCGCTGCGGCGGTTTGGGCCTGGGCAGTTGCTGCCCAGGCGGCCAGCAAGCCGCCCACCGTACAGGCGAATGCAGCGACCCGCCAAGGGCGCTGTGCCACAGGTTGGAAGGGAATGGATGGGTTCATCGGCACATGATCGCAGTGTGTGCTTGACCCAGTGCTGCGCGGGGATTCGGCGTGTCAGGCGCCATTGGTGGCGGTGTCGCACATTCGGGAGCTGCCTTTTGTACCTAGATAGAGAACACATGAGCAGGCGCACCCAAGCACCCGCGATCATTACCGATCCAGGTTGACTGCGTCCAAATACGGGGATAAATTCAGTCCACCATAAGGAGGTGCCATGCAAGCCCGTGAACAGATCCGATCCATCTCCTACCTCAAGAGCCACGCCGCGCAGATCTCGGAAGAGGTGGCCGCCACCGGGGCTCCGGTCATCATCACCCAGAACGGCGAAGCCGCCATGGTGATCGAGGGCGTGCAGCAGTACCAGGAAAAGCAGGAGCTGATCGCCCTGCTCAAGCTGCTCGCGCTGGGTGAGAAAGACCGGCGGGCGGGTCTGGGTCTCTCGGTGGAAGAGTCGCGCGCCCAGCTGGCTCAACGGCGCCAGCAGCGCTGACCGTACCATGGCCATCGTCATCCTGTCCGACGCGCAAGCCGACCTGCTTGACCTGCAGGATTACATGCTGGAGCGCTGGACCCCCGAGCTCTGGCTGGCCGCCGAAGACGATATCTTTGCGCAGCTCGCTCAGGTGGATTTGGGCTTCATCACCGGCCCAGTGGTTCCCTTGCTTGCCAGTGTGGGTATCACGGATTACCGCACGGTCCTCAGCTCACACCACTGCATCCTGTAACGGCAGATCGAGGGCAACACCTGTGTGTACGCGGTGGCCGGACAGATGCAGGATTTTCAGACGCTGTTGCTCAGGCGGCTGTTCAGGCGGTGAAGCGGTCAGCGCGGCAAGATCGACAGACTCACTGCGTTTATTTGAGGAGGCTACGTGACTTTTTTCCAGATGTTGCTGATGTTTGGTGTACCGCTGGCCGCCTTTCTCGCGTTGTCCATCTGGAAAGATCAGCGGCGTGAGAAAAAGGGCTGGCGTTCCAGGGTGCATTCTGGTTCGCACTCTTCAAATATGGACGGGATCTTGAAACTGCCAGAGGAGTCCCAGGAGCCATCGAGCTCTCTTCACACCAATGTGCAGGACGAGATCGCTGCGATTGCTCGTTTGTCGGCCAAACCATTTCACTCGTCTCCGGTCGTATCTTCGCCTAGTAGAACCGGCATGTTTAACCTGCCTGGGCGTTGGGAGATCAGGTATGTGGACGCATATGGAGAAGAAACAAGCCGCACGATACGAATCCTGCACTTGGATTTGCGAGCAATGGAGATCACGGCCTTTTGTGAGGCACGGAAAGCCGAACGCACCTTCAAGATTCGCAACATAAGGCGGGCCCGCGATGCCGTTACCGGTGCTGGAGTCAATATCGCTGCCTATGTTGAGAAAGTGCGCGCCGAACGCCGCGTCCAACGTGGCAAGTTCGGGTAGCTCAAATGGCGGTCCTGCCTCGGGAAGACTGACGGGAGTCCATCTTTCTGTTCGATGGGTTCACGTAGGATCCTTTACACGGAATGGGCTTCGCGTCGGTCTGAATTGAGTAGCCTTACTTCCAGTCGTTTCACCGCCAAAACAAAAAAGGGCTTCCACTATTGATCCGGCCCTGTGAAGTCTTAAGCTGCATATCGAACGTGACGGTCCTGGAAGTAGCTCATGACGCGCTCGGGGTTTTGCTCCAGCATCGCCATGTGATCGTTGGCCGCATCGCGTAGCTTGGCCTTGGTTCGCACCGGCACGCGCTTGCCCATCTCCTGCTTCAAGTCCGCATTGAGCCGCTCCTCTGGGTTGAGCTGTGGGCTGTAGCTGGGCAGGTAGAACAACTCGATCTGGTCCTGCCGCTCAGCCACCCAAGCCTTCACCAGCTTGCTGTGGTGGACCCGCAGGTTGTCCAGAATCAGAAAGACTTTTTTACCCGCGTCCTTGATCAAAGCTTGTAGGAATTCGATGAGCTTCTCAGCATCGAAAGCCTCGTCAATGATCATCCACCGCGTCTTGCCCTGGTTGGTCACCGTGGCAATCATGGAGAGCTTTTGACGGGTGCCGCCCACGGCCATGGCCACCGGTGTTTTGCCCGCTGGCGCGAAGCTCCTGCCGCGCACATCGGTGTTGACCAAGGCCGTCTCGTCGCCCCAGTGAATCTCGGCCCCCTCGGCCCTGGCGCGCTGCTCAATGCCGGGGTACTCGCCCTCCAACCAAGCCTGCACGGCAGCAGGGCTTTGCTCGTAAGCGCGCTTGATGGGCTTTTGCGGTGTGAAGCCCCAGCGGGTGAGGTACTTGCCGATGCTGCGCACTTGCAGCTTGATGCCAAATTCCTGTTCGATGAGCTGACCCACTGCGGCCCGGCTCCACAAGCTGAAATCCATCTTGAGCTGCTCGGGGCGTTTGTCGATGATCAGGCGCTGGATGGTATCTTCCTGCGCCTGACCGAGCACCCGGCCATCGCCTCTGGCTCGTCCACGAACAGCGGGACGTATCGCACCCCAGCCGCCAGCGTCAAACAGATCGATAGCCGTTCGCACTGTCGGGTAGCTCAGCCCCGTCATCGTGACGATCTGCATGATCTTGGTGCCTTGTCTGTACAGCCTCACGACCTGTTTGCGTCGTTCGTGAAGTTGCTCCAGTGTCTGACTTCTTGCGCTTTCTTTTTCCATGACACTCTGATCGCGAAAATCAGACAAAGTTCAGACTTTAACGGGCCTTATCTATAGGAGCCCCTTTTTTTGCAAGCGCGGAATAAATCAGTTCGAAAACGCCGCAATCCCGGTGATCGCCCGGCCCAGAATCAGCGCATGCACATCGTGCGTGCCCTCGTAGGTGTTCACCACTTCCAGGTTCACCAAATGCCGCGCCACGCCGAATTCGTCGCTGATGCCGTTGCCGCCCATCATGTCGCGTGCCAGGCGGGCGATGTCCAGCGCCTTGCCGCAGCTGTTGCGCTTCAAGATGCTGGTGATCTCGACCGCGGCCGTGCCTTCGTCCTTCATGCGGCCCAGGCGCAGGCAGCCTTGCAGGCCCAGGCTGATCTCGGTCAGCATGTCGGCCAGTTTTTTCTGGATCAGCTGGTTGGCGGCGAGCGGGCGTCCGAACTGCTGGCGGTCCATCACGTACTGGCGGGCGCGGAAGTAGCAGTCCTCGGCGGCGCCGAGTGCGCCCCAGGCGATGCCGTAGCGTGCGCTGTTCAGGCAGGTGAATGGGCCTTTCAAGCCGCGCACATCCGGGAAGGCGTTTTCTTCCGGCACGAACACCTCGTCCATCACGATCTCGCCGGTGATGGAAGCGCGCAGACCGACCTTGCTGTGGATGGCGGGAGCGCTCAGGCCTTTGAAGCCTTTTTCCAGAATGAAGCCACGGATCTGGCCGCCGTCGTCCTTGGCCCAGACCACGAACACGTCGGCAATCGGGCTATTGGTGATCCACATCTTGGCGCCGCTGAGCGAATAGCCGCCGGGCACGGCCTTGGCGCGCGTGACCATGCTGCCCGGGTCGCTGCCGTGGTTGGGTTCGGTCAGGCCGAAGCAGCCGATCCACTCGCCGGTGGCGAGCTTGGGCAGGTACTTCTGCTTCTGCGCTTCAGAGCCAAAGTCATTGATCGGCACCATCACCAGCGAGCTTTGCACGCTCATCATGCTGCGGTAGCCCGAATCGACGCGCTCCACTTCGCGGGCCACCAGGCCGTAGCAGACGTAGTTGAGGCCGCTGCCGCCGTAGGCTTCGGGGATGGTGGGGCCAAGCAGGCCGAGCTCGCCCATCTCACGGAAGATGGACACGTCGGTGGTTTCGTGGCGGAAGGCTTCGGTCACGCGGGGCAGCAGCTTTTCCTGGCAGTAGGCGCGGGCGGCTTCTTGCACCTGGCGCTCGTCGTCGGTGAGCTGGGCGGACAGGTGGAAGGGATCTTCCCAGCTGAAGGTGTTTTTGTTCGATGCCATGGTGCGGGTCTCCGGTGGTCGGGGTGGGGTTTGCTGGGCATTGTCGTTGGCCCATGAATAGCTGTCTAATATTGATTAACGATTAATCAATACAAAAAACATATTTATGGAATTTCGCCACCTGCGCTGTTTTACCGTGCTGGCCGAAGAGCTGCATTTTGGGCGCGCGGCCCAGCGGCTGGCCATGACGCAGCCGCCGCTCTCGCTCAATATTCAGCAGCTGGAAGCCTCGGTGGGCGCGCGCCTGTTTGAGCGCAACAGCCGCGGCGTGGCGCTCACCGCTGCTGGGCTGGCTTTTTTGCCTCGTGCGCAGGCGTTGCTGGAACAGGCGGCCATGGCGGCCCGCGAGGCGCGCGACGTGGGGCAGGGCCTAGCGGGGCAGTTGCACATTGGCTTTGCCGGCACCGTGCTCTACCGCGGTTTGCCGCAGGTGCTGCGGGCTTTTGGCAGCGCGCACCCCAGGCAGCGCCTGGCGCTGCGCGAGCTGAGCAGCAGCGAACAGCTGGTGGAACTGGTGCACGACCGGTTGGACCTGGGCTTTGTGCACACCACCCGGGTGCCAGCGGGTTTTTCGCAAATTCTGGTGTCGAGCCAGCCTTTTATGGCCTGCCTGCCGGCGGGCCATGCGCTGGCAGCGCAGGCGGTGCTGCCGCTGGAGCGGCTGAAGGGCGAGGCATTTGCTGTGGTGATGCGGGCCGTGTCGCCCGACTACCACGACCGCATCTTGGCGGCCTGTGCCGACGCGGGCTTTGAACCGGCGCTGCACTTTGAACTGCGGCACTGGCTGAGCGTGGTGTCGGTCATTGCGCAGGGGCTGGGTGTGGCGCTGGTGCCGGCGGCGCTGCAGCAGGCCGGTTTGCCCGGCGTGGTGTTTGTGCCGCTGGCCCAGCCGTTGGCGCCTTACGACACACACTGCCTGTGGCGCACCGGGCACGACGAGGCGGCGCTGGGGGCATTTTTGGCCACGGTGCGCGCTGCGGCGCAGCCGGGCTAGAGTGGCGGGCTGCCGGGGTTTTTCACCGCCGGCCTTCAAGGAACACAACATGACTGATTTGCAAACCATCGTGCTGGGCGGCGGCTGCTTCTGGTGCACCGAGAGTGTGTACAAAGAAGTGCGCGGCGTGACGGACGTGGAGTCGGGCTACAGCAACGGGCAGACGGCTCAACCCAGCTACGAAGCGGTGTGCACCGGGCGCACCGGTTGCAACGAAGTGGTGAAGCTGGTGTACGACCCGACCGTGATCAGCACGCGCGAGCTGCTGGAAATTTTCTTTGTGATTCACGACCCGACCACGCCCAACCGGCAGGGCAACGACGTGGGCACGCAGTACCGCAGCGGCATTTATTACACCAACGACGAACAGAGGCAGACCGCCCAGACGCTGCTGGACGAACTGGCTCGGGACGATGCCTTTGGGCGCCCGGTGGTGACCGAGCTGCTGGCGCTGGCCGACTACTGGCCCGCCGAGGACTACCACCAGGACTTTTTTGAGCGCAACCCGAACCAGGGCTACTGCATGGCCGTGGCCGCGCCCAAGGTGGCGAAGTTTCGCAAAACGTTTGCGAGACTGGCGCGCGGCTGAAGCTCAGCCGGCACGCCCGCTGGCGCTTCAGGCCGCAGGCAGGCAGGCCGGCAAGCGGGCCAAAATGCCCTCGCGCAGGCGCTCGGGGCGTTCCGCCCGCAGCAAGGTGCCGTCGGGGCTGAGCTGGTGCATCTGGGCGCAGGCAATCACCTGCTGGGCGGTCTCGGTGTCGGCGGTCAGGTCGCCAAAAAAGTACACGCTCTTGCCCGGCGCTTGCAGCGCCACGGTGCACGAGCGCGAACAGCCGTTCATGCATTCCACCGGGCGCACCGCAAACGGCAGGTCTTCAAGAAACGCGGCTTCCTGCACCGCTTCAAACAGGGCGCGGCCGGCGCGGGGGGCTTCGCGGGGTGCGCCGGCGGGGCGGCACAGCACGCAAACCAGTATTTCGGTGTTCGTCATGCGGGGATGGGTGTCAAGGCGGGGGATGGCAGTGGGCGGGTAAGCGCCCAGCGGGGAGGCGGCACCTTACCACCGCGCCCATGCCCCCGGGGCGTCACAGCTTTGTGCGCTGGGGCCACGGGTGTTCAGAGCCCGCGCACGGCGGCGGTGAGTGACTGGGTGTTCAAGCGCATCATGGCGATGTAGCTGCCCGCTTCGCCCGTGGGTGCAGACAGCGAGTCGGAATACAACGCGCCAGACGGTTTCGCGCCTGTTTCGCGTGCAATCTGGGCGATCAGGCGCGGGTCTGAAATGCTTTCCACAAACAGCGCCTTGATGTTTTCCTTTTTGATCTGCCGCACCAACTGCGCCACGCCCTTGGCGGAGGCTTCGCTTTCGGTGCTCACACCCTGCGCGGCTAGAAACTTCACGCCGTAGGCCTTGGCGTAGTAGCCAAAAGCGTCGTGCGAGGTGATCACCTTGCGCTGAGCCAGCGGAATGGGGGCCCAGGCGGCCTTGATGTCGGCGTCCAGCGTCTTGAGCTGGGCGATGTAGGCGCCGGCGTTGCGTTGGTACACGTCGCAGCTGCTGGCGTCGACCTCGCACAGGCCCTTGGCTATGTTGCCCACGTAGGTGATTACGTTGGGCACGCTTTGCCAGGCGTGCGGGTCTGCCGCACCGCCGTGGCTGTGCCCGTGTTGGTGGCCATGGTCGTCGGCTTTGCCCTTGACGGGTTCAATGCCTTGGCTGACGACCACGTGGCGGCCCTTGTAGCTGGCAGTGTTGAGCAGGCGGTTCATCCAGCCTTCAAAGCCCAGGCCGTTGGAAAACACAATCTGCGCCTGCCCGACCAGCTTCGCTTGGGAAGGCGTGGGCTGGAACACATGGGCGTCGCTGCCGGGGCCCACCAGCGCATCCACCGTCAGGCGGTCTCCCCCCACCTGTTTCACCAGATCAGCCAGGATGCTGAAGCTGGCCACGGCCTTGATGGGTGTGGGGGTCTGGGCCTGCAGCGACGGGCTGAGCGCCAGCATGGCGAGGCCGATGGCGGAGGCGATGAAATGGCGACGCGCAGAAGTGGTCATGGAGGGTCCTTGGGTTTCAGGCTTTGAGATGGGACGACGCAGGGCGCTGGTGGCGCAGCGCGCCGTGCGGGGCGAGCAGCAGCGACAGCAGGTAGGCCGCGCCGAGGCTGAGCACGATCACCGGGCTGGTGGGCAGGTCGGCGTGGTACGACAGCAGCAGGCCGGCCAGGCTGGCGGCCAGCGCCAGCGCGGTGGCCAGCAGCAGCAGCGGACCGAGGCGGCGCACCCAGAAGCGCGCGGTGGCCGCGGGCAGCACCATGATGCCCACCGCCATGAGCGTGCCCAGCGCGTGAAAACCGGCCACCAGGTTGATGACCAGCAGGCCCAGAAAACCGTAGTGCGCCACCGGGCTCCAGCGGCTGACCTGGCGCAGGAAGCCTGGGTCCAGGCACTCCATCACCAGCGGGCGGTAGAGCAGGGCGAGCGAAACCAGCGTGACCGCGCTGATGCCACCGAGCAGCAGCAGCGCCGCGTCGTCCAGCGCCAGCACGGTGCCGAACAGCACGTGCAGCAGGTCCACGCTGTTGCCGCGCACCGAGACGATGAGCACACCCAGCGCCAGCGAGAGCAGGTAGAACGCGGCGAGGCTGGTGTCTTCGCGCAGCACGGTGTTGCGCGAGACCAGCCCGGAACCCACCGCCACCGCCAGACCAGCGAACACGCCGCCGATGGTCATGGCGGTGAGCGACAAGCCCGCCACCAGGTAGCCGATGGCCGCACCCGGCAAGATCGCGTGGGCCATGGCGTCGCCGGTCAGGCTCATGCGCCGCAGCATCAGGAACACGCCCACCGGCGCCGCGCTGAGCGACAGCGCCACGCAGCCCAGCAGCGCGCTGCGCATGAAGCCGAATTCGACCAGCGGGCCGAGCAAGGGGTTGGCCAGCAGCCAGACCATGAGAGGCGATGCGGTGATGTCGCTCATGACAGAGCCTCTGCCGCGTGGGGATGGGTGTGGGCGTGCAGTTCTGGCGAGACCGCGCACGGCGGCGCATCGTCGTCAAACGGTTCTTGCATGCGCTGTGCCCGGGCCCAGTGCGCGTTGGTCAGTACCTCGTTGGTCGGCCCGAAGGCCACCAACTCACGCGCCAGCAGCAGCGTGAGCGGGAAGTGCGCGCGCACCTGTGCCAGGTCGTGCAACACCACGATGACGGTTTTGCCATGGTGCTGCCAGCGGTGCAGCAGGGCCAGCAGGTCGGTGCTGGTGCGGTTGTCCACGGCGGCAAAGGGTTCGTCGAGCATGACGACTGGCGCGTCCTGCAGGATCAGCCGGGCAAACAGGGCGCGTTGCAACTGGCCGCCCGAGAGGGTGTCCAGCCCGCGCGACTCGAAGCCGGTGAGGCCCACCGCGGCCAGCGCCTCGTCGCACAGGCGGCGGTGTTCGGCGGTGAAGCGCCCGAGCGCGCCCACCCGGTGCCACAGGCCCATGGCCACCATGCGCCGCACGTCGATGGGGAAGCTCGGGTCCAGCCCGCTGTGCTGTGGCAGCCAGGCGATGCGCTGCCCGGCCAGGCCGCTCACCGAGCCGCTGATGGGGCGCAGTTCACCCGCCAGCGCCTTGATGAGCGTGGACTTGCCTGCGCCGTTGGGGCCGACCAGCGCCAGCAGCGAGCCCGGCGCAATGCGCGCGCTGACGTGGTGCACCGCGGGGTGGCGGTCGTAGCCCAGCGTGAGGTTGTGCAGCTCAATCACCGGGGCTGCCGAGGTGGTCGGGTCTGCGGGCGGGTGGGACATGGGGGCGGGCCGTTTAAACTGTTGCAACTGAATTGCATTAATGTGCAAAGAAGGCGATAGTAACGCAACTTAGTTGCAACAAATGGAGGCAAGCCCATGTCTGCCCGTCCCGCCAAAGAGCCCGCTGCCGTGCCGCCCGAGATTCAGACCCGCCTGGAAGCCGCTGGCCTGCGCCGCACCCTGGGCACCCGCGCCGTGCTCGGCCTGTTCCTGGCGAACCCGCAGGGCACGCTGAGTCACGCGCAGGCACTGGCCTCGCTCACGGCCCGCGGGTTGGACATCAACCGCGTCACGCTGTACCGCCTGCTGGACCGGCTGGCCGCCTGCGGCGTGCTGCAACGCCACGCCGACGACGGCGCACGCACCTGGCGCTTTTGCCTGGCCGACGCGCCGCAAGAAGGTCTGGTGCCCCGGTTTGAATGCGACGCCTGCCACCGCCAGTTTCGGCTGACCGAGGCCAGCGAGCCGACCCGCGCCGTGGCCACCGACCTGTTTCGCACCCTGGCCAGCCTGGGCCACCAGGGCCAGCGGGTCGACCTGTCCATTCACGGCACCTGTGCCGGCTGCATACCCGCTGCGCCCAGCGGCACCCAGGAGCCGCTCGCGTGATTCAGGCGCGGGGCGTGGCTTTTGCCTACCCTGCGGGGCAGGCGCTGCGCTTTGACGACGTGTCGGTGGCGCAGGGCGGCACGCTGCTGCTGCGCGGGCCGTCGGGCAGCGGCAAGTCCACCTGGCTGGCGCTGGCGGCGGGTTTGCTCACGCCCAGCGCGGGCGTGTTGCGGGTGGCTGAACAGGACGTGGCGGCGCTCGGCCCCGGCCTGCGCGACGCCTGGCGGGCCCGCCACGTGGGCTTTTTGCCGCAAAAACTGTATTTGAGCGACGCGCTCACCGTGGCCGACAACCTGGCGCTGGTGTATTTCGCCGCCGGTTTGCCGGTGGACCGGGTGGCCATGGCGCAGGGTCTGGCCGCGCTGGGCGTGGCCGACCTGGCGGGCCGCAAACCCGCCCAGCTGTCAGGCGGGCAGGCCCAGCGGGTGGCCCTGGCCCGTGCCCTGCTGCTGCGCCCGCGCGTGGTGCTGGCCGACGAGCCCACCGCCAGCCTGGACGACGCGGCCTGTGCCACCGCCTTGCAGCGTTTGCAGCGCAGTGCCCAGGCCTGTGGCGCCACGCTGGTGGTGGCCACACACGATGCGCGGGTGCTGCAGGCGCTGCCGCAGGCGCAGGTGCTGGCCTTCCATGCCAAGGCTGCCGGGGCTGCGGCATGAATGTGTTCACGCTGTCGTGGCGCTACCTGTGGTCGCGCCCGCTGGCCACGGTGCTCAACCTGCTGTTGCTCGCGCTGGGCCTGGCGTCCGTGGCCTTTGTGCTCATTGCGCGCGACCAGGTGGACCGCGCCTTTGAACGCGACCTGGCCGGCATTGACCTGGTGGTGGGCGCCAAAGGCAGCCCCATGCAGCTCATTCTGGCGGGCGTGTTTCATCTGGACGTGCCACCGGGCAACATCGCGCTGGACGATGTGCAGGCCCTGCAGCAGCACCCGCAGGTGGCCCAGCTCATTCCGCTGAGCCTGGGGGACAACCTGGCGGGCTTTCGCATGGTGGGCACCACGGCCGACTACCCGGCCCATTTCGGCGCCAAGCTGGCGCACGGCGCGCTGTGGCAGGCGCCCATGCAAGCGGTGCTGGGTTCGCAGGTGGCAGCCCGCACCGGTTTGCAAACTGGCCAGAGCTTTGAAGGCGCGCACGGCCTGGGCGCTGGCGGCGCTGTGCACGCCGAAGCGGCTTACACCGTCACCGGCGTGCTGGCGCCCTGCGGCTGTGTGCTCGACCGGCTGGTGCTGACCGCCACCGAGTCGGTATGGAAAGTGCACGACGACATGCACGCCACTGACGACATGGACGAAGAAGACCGCGCCGCGCTGGCCGCTGACCGCGAGATCACGCTGGCGCTCATCACCTACAGCACCCCGCTGGCGGCGGTGAGTTTGTTGCGCTTCATCAACGACAGCACCGCCATGCAGGCGGCCGCGCCGGCGGTGGAAATCACCCGCCTGCTGAGCATGGTGGGTGTGGGCACGCGGGTGTTTCAGGGGCTGGGCGCGGTGCTGCTGGGGGTGGCGGCGTTATCGGTCTTCATCGCGCTGTGGAGCGCAGTGCGCGAGCGCCGGGGCGACCTGGCCATGCTGCGCATGCTGGGCGCGTCACCGCTGAAGGTGGGCGCGCTGCTGCTGTGTGAAGCTATGTGGCTGGCGGCGCTGGCTTGCGTGCTGGGCTTGCTGGCGGCGCACGGCTTGGCCGCGCTGCTGGGCGCGATGTTGATGGCTGAGCAGTCGCTCGCCATCTCGGGCTGGCAATGGGTGCGCACCGAGGTGTGGGTGCCCGTGCTGGCGTTGGGGGTGGCGCTCTTGGCGGCGGGGCTGCCCGCGATCAGCGCTTACCGGCTGGACGTGATGCCATTGTTGAATTCGAGGTGATGCCCATGAAAAGATATTCGATGTTTCTGGCTGCTGCGGCTTTGCTGAGCACCGCCGCGCTGGCCCAGCATTCCGACAAAGAACGCAAGGAAGACGCCGCCCGCCACCGCGCCATGGCAGCCGCCCACGACAACGCGGCGAAATGCCTGGAATCGGGCAAGAGCGAAGACGTGTGCATGAAGGAACTCCAGACCGCCTGCAAGGGTCTGGCCATTGGTAAATATTGCGGCATGAAACACGCCCACTGAGCCCACTCCCATCGCTTGCCCGCTGCGCGCAGCCGCTCAGCCCCTCAAGGGGCCACGCTGGCGCCCGGCAAGCCGGTTCTGTGGCGTTCTTGGGCTCAGACACTTCTTTCGCATGAATCACTTTTCCCGTTCTGTTGTTGCGTTGTCCTTGTGCGGAGTGGCTGCTGCCTTCGCGCAAACGTTGTCGCCGCCTCTGGGCACGCCGACACCATCAAAATCTGCACCTGCGGGCACGCCGTCGGCGGTGCCGCACGGGCAGGGCGCGGGCGTGCACAGCCCGCTGAGTCCGTTTGCGCCGCTGTCCAAACGCACCGACGTCGTGGCCTGGTCGGTTCTGACCGACGTGACCACGCGCATTGAAAACCGGCGCATCGTGCCCGTCTACCCCAAAGCCGTCGCGGCGCTGAACCAGAAAACGCTGCGCCTTCAGGGCTTCATGATGCCGCTGGAAGCGGGCGAGCAGCAGAGCCACTTCTTGCTGGCCTCGGTGCCATTGACCTGTTCGTTTTGCACCCCCGGCGGCCCGGAAAGCATGGTGGAAGTGCGCACCAAAACCCCGGTCAAATACAGCCTGGGCGCGGTGGTGGTCGAGGGCAAGTTCCATGTGCTGCAAAAAGACCCCTATGGGTTGTACTACCGCATCACCGAGGGTGTGGGCGTGAAGTAAGGTCATCGCCCTCAGCCGCTGTGCGCCGGCCTCCGCGCGACAGCGCCCATGCAGGGTCGGCGATACCATCGCCGGGTGAACATCGCTACCCACCCCGTCGTCGCTTCCCTCACCCCGGTTTTTTTGCTCATTGCCCTCGGCTACTTGGCCGGGCGACTGCAGTGGATTCGTGAAGCCGCCGTCAAGGACCTGTCCAACCTCGTCTTCTTGCTGCTGATCCCGGCCCTGCTGTTTCGCACCATGAGCGCGGTGCATTTTGAGACGCTGGACTTGCGGCCCGTGGCCGCCTACTTTCCGGCGGCGCTGGCCCTGCTGGGCGTGTCCATTGCCTGGCGCGGCTTCAACCGCAGAAGTGTGGTGATGGCGCTGGGCGGGGTGTTTTCCAACATGGTCATGATCGGCATCACCCTGGTGGAGCTGGCTTACGGCCAGGCCGGCCTGGTGACGCTGCTGACCCTGGTGTCGGTGCACGCGCTGATCTTGCTCACGGTGGGCTCCGTGGTGCTGGAGCTGGCGGTGGCCCGCGAAGCCCGTGCCGGTGGCGAGCGCGCGCCCCATGTGCTGCAAACGGCTTGGTCGGCCTTCAAGGGCGCACTGATCCACCCCATTCCGTTGCCCATTTTGAGCGGCTTGCTGTTTGCCCAGACCGGCTGGGCCTTGCCTGCGGTGGTGGACAAACCGCTGCAGCTGCTGGGCAGCGCCTTCGGCCCCATTGCGCTGGTGCTGGTGGGGGTGACGCTGGCCCGCACGCCACTGGGCGGCCACTTGCGCCAGGCGCTGTGGATCTCGGCGTCCAAAAACCTGGCTTTGCCGCTGCTGGTGGGTCTGTCGGCCTGGGCATCCGGCATCACCGGCTTGCCGCTCACCGTGATGGTGGTGGCTGCCGCGTTGCCCATGGGCGCCAACGTGTTTTTGTTTGCTCAGCGCTACGAAGTGGCGCAAGAACTCACCACCACCAGCATGGGCCTGTCCACCTTGCTGGCGCTGTTTACGCTGAGCCTGGTGATGCTGGTGATGGCGTATGTGAACTGAGCCGCTCCGCCTTGCGAGCGCGCTACTGGCTGATCTTGCGGGCCTCTTCAATCTGGTATTCGAAGTAGTGCTGGATGCCGTAGGTCAAACTGCCCATGAACGACACGGTACCCAGCAGCAGGCCCAGCACCAGCGCGCCAATCGTCAGCCAGTTGGTGGCACCGGCCTTGGCTTCGTCATCGGTGCCCGGGTTGAACCAGCGGTTCCACTTGGCCCGGTCGCTGAGCGCATACACAATGCCCGCCAGGCAGCCCGCCGCGATGCTGCTGCCCAAAAAAGGAATGAGTACCCAGGCCAGCTTGTCGTCTTGCCCCAGCGCCTGCACCCGGTTCACGCCCCACCAGCCAAGACCTGCAGCAATCGGGTGCAGCCAGCCGATCCAGTCGCCCAGGCCGCGCAGGTAAAAGCGGTGCACGCCCATGCTGCCAACCACCACAGCCAGCCAGGTGGCCACGGTTTTATTTTTGGCGCGGCGCGTCATGCCATGTCCTTCGGTGGCGTGCTGTCGCCAGCGCCCAGCGGCTTTTGCATCAGCACAATGTCCAGCCAGCGGTCAAACTTCCAGCCGCACGAGTTGATGACGCCCGCGGGCTCAAAGCCCAGCGCGCGGTGCACGCCAATGGACCCTGCGTTGGCCGAATCGCCAATCACCGCCATCACCTTGCGCACACCGGCGCGCTCCAGCGCCGCCAGCAGCTCGGCCAGCAAGGCGCGCCCCAGGCCCTTGCCTGCGGCTTCTGGCGCCATGTAAATCGAATCTTCAACCGAAAACCGGTAAGCCGGGCGCGGCTTGAACCAGTTGCCGTAGGCAAAACCCAGCACCTCGCCACCGTCTTCCACCACCAGCCAGGGCAGGCCTTTGGCCAGCACGTCGGCTCGGCGGGTGGTCATGTCGGCCACGCTGGGCGGGGTGGTTTCAAAGGTACCGGTGCCGTGCAGCACATGGTGGCCGTAAATGCGGGTGATGGCGTCGAGATCTTCGTCGCGGCTGGGGCGGATCAGGGGCATGAATCGTTAAAGCGTTGGGGTGGCCATCGGCCGGTAAGGGTGGTGTGCTGGTCGGTGCGCCAGCACGGGGCTATAATCGCGGGTTTTGCGGCGTTTCGCTGACCGGGTGGTCAGTCGTGTGTCTCAAGCGTTGCAATGAAACGGGTTGATAAATCGGATGAAGTTCAGCCGATGAAAACCCGGTGAGGTACCGATTGTGGTGCCTCTCCACCCGAAGGATAAATCATGGTCGTCATTCGACTCTCCCGCGGCGGCTCCAAAGCCCGTCCTTTCTACAACATCGTGGTTGCTGACAAGCGCAACCGCCGCGATGGCCGCTTCATCGAGCGTATCGGTTTCTACAACCCCCTGGCCCGTGGTGGTGAAGAGCCCCTGCGTATCGCCGTGGACCGCCTGACCTACTGGACCGGCGTTGGCGCCGAGCCATCGGACACCGTGGCCCGCCTGGTCAAGCAACACGCTGCCAAAGCCGCTCCCGCTACCGCTGCCTGATCCCAGGCCTGCGACTCCCGTGAGCGATCCCACGTCTGGCGTCTTCAAGGCGTCTTCCCTGCCGGTCGACGCCATCGAGCTCGGCCGATTCCAGGAGGCGTGGGGCCTTAAAGGCTGGCTTCACATCCTGCCGCACAGCGCCGATACCGAAGCGCTGTTTGCCTCGACCGAATGGTTTTTGCAGCCGCCCGAAGCCCGCTTCGCGCGCGGCTTTTCGGCGTTTTCCGGCTGCGTCACCGTCAAGATCGCCGAGATCAAGATCCATGCCGACGGCGTGGTGGCCCGCATCGAAGGCGTGGACGACCGCAACGCGGCCGAAGCGCTCAAAGGCGTGCGCATTTATGTGCCCCGCAGTGCTTTTCCGGCCACGCCAGAAGGCGAGTACTACTGGGTTGACCTCATTGGTCTCGATGTGGTCAACCGCGAAGGCGTGCACATGGGCATCGTGCGCGACCTGCTCACCACCGGCCCCAATTCGGTGCTGGTGCTCGAATACACCGAAACGGTTGACGGTGCCGAGCGCATCGCCGAACGCATGATCCCGTTCGTGTCTGCCTATGTGGACAATGTGGATCAGTCCACCCGCCGCATCACGGTGGACTGGCAACTGGACTACTAAACGCAACGTTGCCGAGCGTCGCGATCGCTCAGTTGTGATGGCTGCCAGGTGGTTGCAGCCAGTGACATTTTTGCCCTGTCCACGTCAACGCTGCGAGCGCGACAATAACCGCCATGCGATTCGACGTCATCACCCTTTTCCCCGAGCTGTTTGCCCCGTTTTTGACCTGCGGCATCAACCGCCGTGCGTTTGAGTCTGGCCTGGTCGAGGTGCGTTTGTGGAACCCACGGGATTTTGCCGAAGGCAATTACCGCCGGGTGGATGACCGTCCGTTTGGCGGTGGCCCCGGCATGGTGATGATGGCCGAGCCGCTCTGGCAATGCTTGCAGGCGGTGCGCGCCGAGCGTGCCGAGCCCCCCCCAACCCAGGCTCCTGTGCTGCTGTTTTCACCCATCGGTGATCGGCTCGACCACGCGGCGGTGGAGAGCTGGTCACAGAGCACGGGGGCGGTGCTGGTGTGCGGCCGTTACGAAGGCATTGACCAGCGTTTCATTGATGCCTGTGTCGACGTGCAGATCAGTCTGGGTGACTTTGTGTTGTCGGGCGGTGAAATTGCGGCCATGGCACTGCTGGATGCGGTAGCCCGCCTGCAGCCCGGGGTGTTGAACGACGAAGGCAGCCACCAGCAAGACAGTTTCAACCCTGCGCTGGATGGCTTGCTGGACAGCCCGCACCACACCCGCCCAGAGACGTGGGAGGGCCCGAACGGAGCGGTCACCGTGCCCGAGGTGCTGCTCGGCGGCCACCATGAGCGCATTGCGCGCTACCGCCGCGAGCAAAGCCTGATGCTCACAGCGCGCCTGCGGCCCGATCTTTTGGCGCAGGCGCGGGAGCGGGGTGCACTCACCGCTGCCGATGAAAAATGTCTGCGCGCGCTGCGCAGCGAGCCGGGCAGGCTATAATCCAAGGCTTTTCGATCCTCTGACCGGCCGCCGTAACCGGGCCAGCCCGCATCTGACACAAACCCGTTTGTGGCACATGGACAGGGCCCCTGCCGGATTTGTGGCCTTTAGTGCAGCGCGGGCATGATCGTGAAATCAGGAAACCATGAACCTCATCCAGACCCTTGAGCAAGAAGAAATTGCTCGTTTGAACAAAGTCATTCCCCCGTTTGCACCTGGCGACACCGTGATCGTCAGCGTGAACGTGGTTGAAGGCACCCGCAAGCGTTTGCAGGCCTACGAAGGCGTGGTGGTTGCCCGCCGCAACCGTGGCCTGAACTCCAGCTTCATCGTGCGCAAGATCTCCAACGGTGAAGGCGTGGAGCGTACGTTCCCGCTGTACAGCCCGCTGATCGCCAAGATCGAAGTCAAGCGCCGTGGTGCTGTGCGCCGTGCCAAGCTGTACTACCTGCGCGAGCGCAGCGGCAAGTCGGCACGTATCAAGGAAAAGCTGGGCGCGTAAAGCCTAGGGCACCCAGTGCCCTTGGTTTTGCCCAAAAAAGCCGCTCTTCGGAGCGGCTTTTTTTTCGCGCGTTGATGACCATCGCCATCAGCCGGCCTTGCACCCTGCGGTGCGGGCTTTTTGATGGCGATCCACACGCCCAAACATCCCCACCCGATAGCGACCCCATGAGCAAGGCTTTTACCCGCGAATCCGATCAGGACGAAGACGACGATCTGCCCGTGGTTGCGCCCCTGCCCACAGGGAAAAATTACATCACCCGCGCCGGTTACGAGCGCCTGCGCTCCGAGCTCTTCACCTTGATCGACGAAGAGCGTCCGAAAATGGTGGAGATCGTGCATTGGGCGGCCAGCAACGGTGACCGCTCGGAAAACGGCGATTACCTGTATGGCAAGAAGCGTTTGCGCGAGATTGATCGGCGCATCCGTTTTTTGACCCAGCGGCTGGAAATAGCCGAGGTGGTAGACGCCTCGGTGCACCATGGCGGCGATCAGGTGTTTTTTGGAGCAACCGTGACATACGCCGACGAAAGCGGCGTGGAGACGACCATCACCATTTTGGGTGTTGACGAGGTCGAAAGCGCCCGTGGAGAAATCAGCTGGGTGTCACCCGTGGCGCGAGCGCTGACCAAGGCCCGCGTGGGTGAAGTGGTGCGCCTGGCGGTGCCGGGTGGTGCGCAAGAGCTTGAAGTGCTGGCGGTTCGGTACCCGGCTCACCAACCCGCAAGCTGAATGCTCTGCTGTGTTCAGGCCTTGGCAGGTCTGTGGCGCTGCGCTTTCAACACCGAAGGCGTGCGTTTGAGGCTGCGCAGCACGTCAGCCAGGTGAACCCTATCACGCACCGCGATGGTGAACCGGATGTCGGTGGCGGTCTGCGCCGGCTCGTCACCCATATCGACGTGGGTGATGTCGGCCTCGGCCGATGCAATGGCAGACGCCACGCGGGCCAGCACGCCTTTGCCGTTGGTCACGGTCACCACCACCAGGGTCTCAAACGAGCGAACCGTTTCGTCGGCCCATTCAACTTCCAGAAATCGCTCGCTGTCGCGCAACAGCAGGCGTTTGCCCGTCGGGCATTCTTCGGCGTGCACCACCAGGCCTTCACCGCGGCCCAGGTAGCCCACGATGCGGTCGCCGGGGATGGGTTTGCAGCATGCGGCGTATTGCACCGACAAGCCTTCGCTGCCGTCGAGTGTGACCACGCCTTGGGATGCTGATTCGTCCTGACCGCTGGCATAGCGTTCGGTGCTGATCAGCAGCGCATCGGGCTTGAGCCCGGTTTCAGACAGCAACACGGCCAGCTTTTTGCCCACCATGCTGGCAATGCGCTTGCCCATGCCAATGTCGGCCATCAGCTCGTCGCGCGTTTTGTTGCCCGTGAAGCGCAGCAGTTTTTCCCAGGTGGCTTTGTATTCGCCGTCTTCGCTGGGCAGGGTGGCAATGCCCTCCGAGCGCAGCGCCTGGCCCAGCATGCGTTCGCCCAGTTCATTGGACTTTTCTTGCGCCACCGTCTTGAGGTGGTGGCGTATCTTGGAGCGCGCACGCCCGGTTTTCACGAAGGACAGCCAGGCGGGGTTCGGTTCGGCCTTCTCATCCGTGACGATTTCCACCACGTCACCGTTGTTGAGCTCGGTGCGCAAGGGCCGCTGTTCGCCGTTGATGCGCGCCGCCACGGCGCGGTTGCCCACCCCGCTGTGAATGGCGTAGGCAAAGTCCATGACGGTCGCGCCACGCGGCAGTGCCATGATCTTGCTCTTGGGTGTGAACACATACACCGCATCGGGGAAAAGGTCGATCTTGATGTGGTCCCAGAATTCCGAGGCGTCGTGCGTTTCCTGCTGGATGTCCAGCAGCGATTGCAGCCATTGCGTGCCCAGGCGCTGCGATGTGTCGCTGTTGGGCTCGCTGGCCTTGTAGAGCCAGTGGGCCGCCACGCCAGACTCGGCCACCACGTCCATCGCGTGGGTGCGCAGCTGGAACTCGATGTTGGTGCCAAAAGGACCGATCAGCGTGGTGTGCAGCGATTGGTAGCCATTGACTTTGGGAATCGCCACATAGTCGCGAAACTTGCCGGGCACCGGCTTGTACAGCTGGTGCAGGATGCCCATGCCGGTGTAGCAGTCGGTCAACTCAGGCACAACGATGCGAAAGCCGTAAATGTCCGTCACCTGCGAGAAGGACAGGTGCTTGTTGTCCATCTTGCGGTAGACGGAATACAGCGTTTTTTCGCGACCCATGATGCGCACGGGCATGCCATGGCGAGCAAATTCGGCTTCCACTTCCAGCTGCACGCGGGCAATCAGGTCGCGGCGGCGGTGGCGTGACTTGTTCAGCGCCTTGGAAAGCACCTCGTAGCGCCACGGGTGCAAGAACCGGAACGCCAGGTCTTGCAGCTCGCGGTAGGTGAAGTTCAGGCCGAGGCGGTGGGCAATGGGGGCGTAAATTTCCAGTGTTTCGCTGCTGATGCGCTCCCATTTGCTGCGCGGCATGTCACCCATGGTGCGCATGTTGTGGGTGCGGTCGGCCAGCTTGATCAAAATGACCCGCACATCCTTGGCCATGGCCAGCAGCATCTTGCGAAAGGATTCGGCCTGGTTTTGCTCGCGCGTGTCAAATTCCAGCTTTTCCAGCTTGGTCAAGCCGTCCACCAAGTCGGCTACGGGTGCGCCAAACCGCTCGGCCAGGTCCTGTTTGGTCACGCCACAGTCTTCGATGGCGTCGTGCATCAAAGCGGCCATCAAGGCCTGGGCGTCCAACTTCCATTCGGTGCACTGCGCCGCCACCGCAATGGGGTGGGTGATGTAGGGATCGCCATTTTTCCGCAACTGGCCCAGATGCGCTTCGTCTGCAAAACGGTAGGCCTGGCGGATGCTTTCAACGTCGGCTGGCGACAGATAATCCAGTTTGCCGAGCAAGGCCGCAAAGCTGGCCGCGGCGGCGCTGTCCGCTGGGTGGGCTTGGGCTGTGGTGGGCTCTGAATCGGGCACGGTGATCATCCCTGTACTTTAGCCTGAGATGGCCGGGTTTGCTGTCACTGCGCCGGGTGCCCGAAAACCACGGCAGGCGCGCTTGGATGATGGCTGTGAACAGATGAAGGCAGGACGAAAAAAAAACACCGCAAAGCGGTGTTTTTCTGTTCCAAAAGTCAGCGTTCAGAGCGGGACTTTTTTCAGCATTTCCAAGCCAACTTTGCCTTCGGCAATTTCGCGCAGCGCGGTCACGCCGGGTTTGTTTTTGCTTTCGATCTTGGGGGCATGCCCTTGGCTCAGCATGCGGGCGCGGTATGTGGCGGCCAGCACGAGCTGAAAGCGGTTGGGGATTTTTTCCAGACAATCTTCGACGGTGATGCGTGCCATGGGCGGGCTTTCGGGAAATGTGCGGTGGGTCAGTGGATGTTGAGCGCGCGGAACGTGTCGCTGCGGGCGATACGTTGGGCGGCGAACTTGAGCCGCTGGGCATGGACGATGGCTTTGAGATCAAACAAAGCCCGCTCGAACAACTCATTAATTATAACGAAGTCGAACTCCCGTGCGTGCCCCATCTCGGTAGCCGCGTTTTGCAGGCGCAGCTCAATCACCTCGGCACTGTCTTCGGCACGCCGCTCCAGCCGCGAGCGCAGCTCTTCCCAGCTGGGCGGCAATATGAACACGAGCACCGCGTTCGGAAAGATCCGCTTGACCTGAATAGCGCCCTGGAAGTCGATTTCCAGCACCACATCAGCGCCCTGGGCCATGCGCTGCTCGATGGCTTGTTTCGATGTGCCGTAGCGGTTGCCATGCACCATGGCCCATTCAAGGAACGCGCCTTGGATGACCATTTGGTCAAAGGTTTCCTTGGACACGAAGTAGTACTCGCGGCCATGCAGTTCCTGCCCGCGTGGCGGACGGGTGGTGTGAGAAACGGACGGCACAACGCGCGAGTCCAGCTCCATCAAGGCCTTGACCAAGCTGGACTTGCCGGCCCCACTGGGTGCCGCAACAACAAAGAGATTTCCGGGGTATTCCATAAAGGTAGGTGCTTGGTGTTGGGGTCACGGTCCGCGCAGCGGTACCGTGAGAGGGTCAGGCCTTCATTCGATGTTCTGGACTTGCTCGCGCATTTGTTCGATCAGCACCTTCATGTCCACCGAAATGCGTGTCAGTTCCAGGTTGGACGATTTCGATCCCAGGGTGTTGGCTTCGCGGTGCAATTCCTGGATCAGGAAGTCCAGCCGCTTGCCGACGTCGGCCCCTTTTTTGATCAGGCGCTCGATCTCGGCCAGGTGCGAGTCCAGGCGGGTCAGTTCTTCGGCCACATCGATGCGAATGGCGAAGGCCGTGGCTTCGGTGAGCGCCCGGTCTTTGGCCATGTCGCTGGTGATGGCGTTGCCCAGCGTGCCGGAGGCTGCGGCGCCTGGCGCTGCCGCGGCAGAAGCGCCGAGCGCCTCGTTCCATCGGTCAATGAAACGCTGGCGCTGCTGGGCCACCAGCTGGGGGATCAGGGGCTGTGCGTCTTTGGCCAGCTGGCGCAGCTGTTTCAGGCGGTCCAGCAGCATCTCGGCCAGGCGTTTGCCCTCACGTTCGCGCGCGGCCCGCAGGCCGTCCAGGCCGGTTTGCGCCAGCCCCACCAGGGTTTCGTGCAGTTCGCCCATGTTGCCTTGCTGGCGCGAGGTCAGTTGCAGCACCTCGGCCACCGACAGTGGCGCGGCGGTGGGCAGCCAGGCGCGGATGTTGTCTTGCAGACTCAGCAGCTTTTGCAGCTCCTGGGCGCTGGGCGCGCGGGGTCCTGCATCGGCCCGGCCCTCGACCCAGGCGCGCACCTCCACTTTGCCCCGTTTGAGGGTTGAGGTCAGCAGTTCCCGGATGGCGGGTTCCGACGCACGCAGGTCGTCGGGGAGCTTGAAGGTGAGGTCGAGAAAGCGGCTGTTGACCGAGCGAATTTCGATTCCCAGACCGGGCTTGGCCTCGCGTGCGGGCTCTGTGGCATTCGCGGCAGAGGGCCCGCCTGTTTGGGCCGTGGCGTAGCCGGTCATGCTGTAAACTGCCATTGAACTGTGTCCCATCAAGTTGTTTGGGCCAAAACGAGGCGTTCCGGAACCCATCCGAATTATGTCAAAGGTCAAACCCGCCCCGCTGCCACCCGATACCGTGATTGGTGGCTACCGCATCGTGCGCAAATTGGCGGCCGGTGGATTCGGCGTGGTGTACCTGGCGGTGGACACCGAAGGCCAGCAGGTGGCGGTGAAAGAATACCTGCCCTCATCCCTGGCCACGCGCGGCCCCGGCGAGCTGCTCCCGCAGGTGCAACCTGAAAAACTGTCGCTCTACCGGCTGGGCCTCAAGAGCTTCTTTGAAGAAGGCCGGGCTTTGGCCCAGATCTCGCACGCCTCGGTGGTGAGCGTGCTGAATTTCTTCCGAGAAAACGAGACCGTTTACATGGTCATGAACTACCTGGAGGGCGCGTCCCTGCAGGAATTCATCATCACCGCGCGCGAACTCAAGAAGCAAAAGGTGTTTCGGGAATCGACCATCCGGTCGCTCTACGACGAAGTGCTGCGGGGCTTGCGCATCGTGCACCAGCACAAGATGCTGCACCTGGACATCAAGCCGGCCAACATTTTTGTCACGGACGACAACCGCTCCGTGCTGATCGACTTTGGTGCAGCCCGCGAGGTGCTGAGCAAAGAGGGCAACTTCATCCGCCCGATGTACACCCCCGGCTTCGCAGCGCCCGAAATGTACCGGCGCGATTCCAGCATGGGCCCCTGGACCGACATCTATGCCATTGGTGCCTGCATTTACGCCAGCATGCAGGGTTATCCGCCCAACGACGCACCGCAGCGTCTGGAAAAGGACCGCCTGTCGCTTGCGCTCTCCCGTCTGCGCGGCGTCTATTCCGACAACCTGATCGAGGTGGTCGAATGGTGCATGTCTCTCGATCCGCTGTCTCGTCCCCAGTCGGTGTTTGCGCTGCAGAAAGAGCTGAGCCGCGAAACCGAGCGCAGCTACACCAAGCTCACCGTGGCCGAGAAAATGCGTCTGCAGTTTGACAACATCGTGTCGGACAACAAGAAGTCAGCGCGCAAGACGGGTGTCGGGACCAAGTTTCGATGAAATTTTCGGTCTATCAGATCAGCCGCCAGGGCGGGCGTGAGCGCAACGAAGACCGCATGGGCTACGCCTACACGCGGGAGTCGGGGTTGTTTGTGCTGGCTGACGGCATGGGTGGGCACCCCGAGGGCGCCATGGCAGCCCAGCTCGCGCTGCAAACCTTTTCTGCGTATTTCCAAAAGGCGGCCAACCCCACTGTGCGGGAAGTGCCCGAATTTTTGTCCAGCGCGCTCATGGCGGCGCACCACCAGATCATTCGTTACGCCTCCGAAAAAGGCATGCTGGACACACCGCGCACCACGCTGGTGGCTGCGGTGATGGAGCGCAACACCATGCACTGGGTGCATTGCGGTGATTCGCGGCTGTACATCGTGCGCGACGGTGAGCTGCTGACCCGCACGCGCGACCATTCCTACATGGAGCAGCAGGCCCATCTGGGCCGTGCCACGCAGCACATCAACCGCAACATCCTGTTCACTTGTCTGGGTTCACCGGCCAAGCCCGTGTTTGACCTGTCGGGCCCGCTGCCGCTGCAGCAGGGCGACCGCGTGCTGCTGTGTTCCGACGGTTTGTGGGGCACGGTAAAGGACCACGAAATCGCGTCTGAGCTGGCCAAGCGCCCGCTGGAGCAAGCGGTGCCCGAGCTGGTGGAAATGGCGTTGAAGCGCGGGGGCCCTCGCTGCGACAACGTGACCGTGCTCGCCATGGAGTGGGAGACGGCCGAGGAATTTCAGACCACCCGGGTGTCCACCGAGGACATTGAAGACGGCGTGTTTGCCTCCACCATCCAGTCGGGTGTGCCAGACCCGACCATTGAAGACATGGACGACGAGGCGATCGAGCGCTCGATCGCTGAAATCAACGAAGCGATACGGCGCACCGCCGAAAAAAATTCTTGATCGGTTATGGGACTTGTGCCGCCTGCGGCGTCACTCCCCTAGGGGGTAACGCGAGCGGCCCGGCAAAGCCACTTTTGCCATGACCTGGACTTGCGTCCCTTGCGCGCCAGCCCCACCCACTTTTAAGCAACCGCCACTGAGGTTTTCATGACTGTTTCCACACGTCCCGGCCACCGAGCCGCCAATGCCCTGCGCCCGGTGAAGATCACCCGCGGTTTCACCATCCACGCCGAGGGCTCGGTGCTGATTGAGTTTGGTGAAACCAAGGTGCTGTGCACCGCATCGGTGGAAGAGAAAGTGCCGCCGCACAAACGCGGCAGCGGTGAGGGCTGGGTGACCGCCGAATACGGCATGCTGCCGCGCGCCACCCACACCCGCAGCGATCGCGAAGCCGCCAAGGGCAAGCAGAGCGGGCGCACGCAAGAGATTCAGCGCCTGATTGGCCGCTCCATGCGCGCCGTGTTTGATCTGAAGGCATTGGGCGAGCGCACCATTTCGCTCGATTGCGATGTGTTGCAGGCCGACGGCGGTACGCGCACCGCCAGCATCACCGGGGCCTTTGTGGCCGCGCACGATGCGGTGTCGCGCCTGTTGGCGGACGGAAAAATCGCCACCTCGCCCATCAAGGACCATGTGGCCGCCATTTCGGTGGGCATTTTGCAAGGCACGCCATTGCTCGATCTGGAGTACGTCGAAGACTCGGCTTGCGACACCGACATGAACGTGGTGATGACCGGTGCCGGACATTTCGTGGAAGTGCAGGGCACGGCCGAAGGGGTGGCTTTTAGCCGCCGCGAAATGGACGCCTTGTTGGAGCTGGCTGAAAAAGGTGTGGGTGAGCTGGTGGCGCTGCAGCGGCAGGCGCTGGGTCTGGTTTAAATTTCTGTTGCGGCCTGTGTCCATGAAACTTGTTTTGGCTTCGAACAACGCGGGCAAGCTCGCTGAATTGCAGGCGCTTTTTGCCCCGCTCGGGGTGGAGCTGGTGCGCCAGTCGGATCTGGGCATACCCGAGGCGCCCGAGCCGCACTGCACGTTCATTGAAAACGCGCTGGCCAAGGCGCGGCACGCAGCGCGCGTGAGCGGCTTGCCCGCCCTGGCCGACGACGCCGGCCTGTGTGTGGAGGCTTTTGGTGGGTTGCCTGGGGTAGACACCGCGTACTACGCGACGCAGTTCGGTTATGCCAAGGGCGACGACAACAATGTGCGCGCCTTGCTGGAGCAAATGGCTGGCAAGACCGACCGCCGCGCTGCGCTGGTGAGCACACTGGTGGCGCTGCGCAGCGCAGACGACCCCGAGCCCCTGGTGGCCATGGGCCGTGCGCCAGGGCTGATCACCGAGCAGCCCATTGGCGACAACGGGTTTGGTTTTGATCCGGTGATGTACCTCCCGCAATTTGACAAAACCTTTGCGCAGCTGCCCACCGAAGTGAAAAACGCCAACAGCCACCGCGGCAAAGCGGCGCAGCAGATGCTGGCGCTGATGCGTGAGCGCTGGTTGTCTGAACCGCCGGCCCACGCATGAGCCAGGGCAACGGTGTCCCCATGTCGTGGCCCGGTGGCCTGGCTCCGGCTGCGGCACCTGCCAGCGCGGTGCCGGTGAACGATATTCGCCACTGGATGCGCCCCGGCACGCTACAACTGCGCAGCCTGCCGCCGCTCTCGCTGTACATCCACCTGCCGTGGTGCCTGAAAAAGTGCCCTTATTGCGACTTCAACTCGCACGAATGGAGCGCCACGGCTGAGCCCGGCCAGGCAATGCCCGAGCAGCGTTACCTGGACGCCTTGCGGGCCGATCTGGAGGCGTCGTTGCCGCTGATCTGGGGTCGCTCGGTGCACAGCGTTTTCATCGGTGGCGGCACGCCCAGCCTGTTTTCGCCGGCCGCTATCGACCAGCTGCTGGCCGATGTGCGTGCGCGCGTGCGGCTGGACGCCGATGCCGAGATCACCCTGGAGGCCAACCCGGGCACGTTTGAAAAAGACCGTTTTCGCGCGTTTCGCCAGGCGGGGGTCACGCGCTTGTCCATCGGTGTGCAAAGCTTCAACGATGCGCACCTGAAGGCGCTGGGCCGTGTGCACGACCGTGCCCAGGCCATGGCGGCGGTGGAAGAGGCCGCGCAAGCGTTTGACACCTTCAACCTGGACATCATGTACGCGCTGCCGGGGCAGACGCTGGCCGACTGCGAAACCGACATGCGTACCGCCCTGGCGTTCAAGCCGCCGCACATTTCCATCTACCACCTCACGCTCGAACCCAACACCTACTTTGCCAAGTACCCGCCCGCGCTGCCGCCGGACGACGATGCCTACGCCATGCTGGACCGTATCACCGAGCTGACGGCCGAGGCCGGGTTGGCGCGTTACGAAATTTCAGCCTATGCCCGCGACGGACACCGTTGCTGGCACAACCTGAACTACTGGCAGTTTGGCGACTACCTGGGCATAGGCGCCGGCGCCCACAGCAAGCTGAGCTTTGCCCACCGTGTGGTGCGCCCGGTGCGGGTGCGCGAGCCGCGCCTGTACATGGAACGTGCGCTGGCGGGCGATGCGGTGGTGAGTGCCGACGAGGTGGCCAGGGCCGACCTGCCTTTTGAATTCATGCTCAACAGCCTGCGGCTGAAGGCGGGTTTCGAGTTGCAGGACTTTCTGGACCGGACCGGCCTGCCGCTTTCCGCGATTGAGCGGGGCTTGAGCCGTGCCGTGCAGCAGGGGCTGCTGGAGCGGGATGCCCAGCGCGTGTGGCCCACCGAGCGCGGATTTGACTTTTTGAGCGATTTGCAGAGTCTGTTTTTGCCGGACTGAAACCTCAGGCCAGCCGCAGCCGCAGCGTGGCCACGGTGCCTTGCCCCGACTGGCTGTTCAGCTCGACACTGCCGCCATGGATTTCGGCGATTTCCCGCACCAGGTTCAGACCCAGGCCGGTGCCGGGGATGTTGCCCGATGCGTCGGCCCGGTAGAAGCGCTCAAAGGCACGGGCCAGCTGATCCTGGCTCATGCCCATGCCTTTGTCCCGCACATGAATGGCCACAAACGGGACATCGCTGCGGTTTTCCTGGCTGATGTCCACGCTCACCTGGGCGCCGCCTGGGGAATACTTGAACGCATTGCTGAGCAAGTTGGTCAGCGCTTGCTGTATTTTTTCGGCGTCCGCCATCACCTGTAGATCGGGCATCGGGCCCTGGCTGACCGTGCGGCCCAGGTCGGGGTTGGCGATGCCGCGTATCGCTTCACCCAAAATGTCGGCCACGGGCGTGGCCACGATGTGGAAGTCTTTGCCCTGGCGCGCTTCGATGCGGGACAGGTCCAGCAGCTCTTGAATCAGGTTGGACAGCAGCGAGCCTTGGCGGTGCACCGTCTCCAGCAGGTCGCGTTGCTTTTCTTCGGTGAATTTGCGGTGCAGCATCAACTCGGTGAAGCCCAGAATGCTGGCCAGCGGCGTGCGCAGTTCGTGGGCAGCGGTGGCCAGAAACTCGCTTTTCATGCGGTCCACCTCGGTCTGGTGCGTCACGTCGCGAAAGTACAGAATCGTCTCGCCGCTGCCGCCCAGGTTGCGGCGAATCTCGCGCTCCAGCACCTTGAAGGTGGGGCGCGCCAGCTTGATGATGTCGGTGGTGCGGTCGTTCCAGGTTTCGGTGATGGAGCGGTAGTTGTCGAAGTCTTCGCACAGGTTTTTGAACCACACGTCAAACCGCTGCAGCGAACACCAGGCGGGAATGTCCCCCACCATGCCCCGGAATGCCGGGTTGCTGTTGATCAGCTCGCCCTTTGAGTCAAAGACGGCAAAGCCGTCGGGGCTCAGGTCAAAGGTGGCGTTGAGCCGGGCGGTGCGCTCAATCAGTTTTTGCTTGACTTCAATCTGGCCACTCACGTCTTCAATGACATTGATGTAATGGGTAATAGTGCCTTGCGCGTCCTTCACCGGTGACACCGACAGCTTGTTGTGGAACAGGCTACCGTCCTTGCGGTAATTTTTCAGGGTCAGGCTCACCTCGCGGCCTTCCTGCAGCGTGCGGGCCAGCAGCGCCAGGTCGTCCTTGTCGGTCAAGGGTCCTTCCAGAATGCTGCTGAAGCGCCCCAGCACCTCGTGCGGCGCATAGCCGGTGATGCGTTTGAACGCCGGGTTCACGTACACCAGCGGCTGGGGGTAGCGGCGTGCGTCGCTGATCATGATGCCGTTGATGGTGCAGTCCACGGCACGGCTGTAGAGCGTCAGGTATTCCTCGGCCAGCTTGGTGTCGCTCAGGTCGCGCACGATGCAGGTGTACCGGATTTCGGGGTCGTTTTGAATCTCGCCCAGCAGCACCTCCACAGGGAACTCGGTGCCCCCGTGGCGCAAGGCGTTGATCTCGGTGCGGCCAATGCGGCTTTGCGTGCTGTGGATCAGCATGCCGCCGTCCATGGTCTGTTGCAGGCCTTCGCAGTTCAGGCCGATAAGAAAGGACTCCAGCGGCTGGCCCCGGACCTCCTCGGCGGGCCGCCCAAACATGCGCTCGGCGGCCGGGTTGACGCTGTCGATCAGGCCCGCCGGGCTGACACCAATGATGGCGTCGGCAGCGGTGTCCAGAATGGCGTGCAGGCGGGAGAGTCGCTGCTGGGTGCTGGCCATTTGTGTGGCCAGTTCCTGGGACGACCAGTTGAGCGCACGGCCCAGCTCGCGCACTTCGCGGCTGCCCCAGCGCATGCGCAGCTGTTCGCCCGGCTGCGCTGCCATGGCGGTTGAAAATCGCGCCAGTTCGCTCAAGGGCTTGATGGCACGGCGCAAAAACAGCAGGAAGAACCAGAGACCCAGCACCACCAGGCCCAGCGCGGCCATGGCGCCTATCAGCCAGCCATGCTGTGCCCGTTCCAAGCGTGCGTCGTAGCTGAAGACCACCTCGGCCCAGCCTTCATTCAAGTAGCTCCCATAGTCCAAAGCGCCAATGGGGTCGCGGTGATCGCGCGTGAGCAGGCTGGCGTAAGCGTGAACATGACCGTCTTCGACAGAGAACGGACTGCCGGGAGGTGTATCGTCCTGGTCGGTCGGGAAAATGGACAGAGGCCCGCCAGTGGGCTGGCTCAGCACACGCAGGGCCACCCTCCCACCCGGGCGCACCACGTGGATGGCCTGCACCCCCGGCAAGCTGGCGATTTCCTGCAACACGCTTTCCAGCGCGGCGAAGTCGCGGTCCAGCAACGGGGTCGCGCTGGAATGTGCCACCAGCTGAGCGATGGCCATGGCCCATTCGCGGCTTTCCACCTCGGTTTCTTCGACGCTGCGCTGGTAAGAAACCACACCGATCAACGAGCCGGCCACCAAGGTGACGCCCATCACCAGCCAGAGCATTTGGGTTTTCAGCGAGCGCTGGGAAAAAAACCGCCCGGGCCACCGCAAAGTCTTGTGCCACAGTGTTTTCACAGCGGTTTTCTCTCTGCGAACGGTTCGTTGACCACGTAGCTTTCCAGCGCCAGCTTTTCCAGCGGCTGGTAATCCCGGGCGTAGGTGGTGGCCACGGGGTTGGGTATCAGCGCTTGGTCCAGCTGCGCTTGAAGCGGGCTGTCGGGCGGAGCGTTCAGCAGCGTCTGCTGGATGCAACTGCGCACGGCCGAAGGCACCCGGGGGTGTGCTGCCAGCGGGTGCGGTGCAATCTGGGGTGTTTCGTAAATGACCCGCAGGCGCTCAGCAATGTGGCGTGGCTCAATGCCCAGCGTGTAGCTGGCACCGCTTGCGGCATCGGCTTCACCCACGATGACCTGGCGGTAGCTGTTGCTGTGCGTTCGGGCGTATTGCACCTTGACCTGGACCTTGTGCTCCCGCTCCAGCAAGGCGCGCATGTAAAGCGATGCTGCCAAGGCGTTGGGTGATGGAAATGCGACGGTCTTGCCTTCCAGATCGGACACGTGGCGCACGGGGCTGTCATCGCGCACCACCAGGACGCCCTTGAAGGGTTGCTTGCCCTCGCGGACCAGCGGCAGGTAGCCCTGGGCCTTGTGCGCGGTCACCATGTGGTACGGATTCAAAAAGACAAGGTCGAATTTGCCCTTTTTGAGCTGCGCTTCAAATTCGGCCGTCGAGCGGGACAAGGCCAACTGCACCGGCTGGCCGCAGGCCGTGGCCAGGGAAACGGCCAGAGGATGGGCGCGCTTGTGGAGTTCGGCGCTGGAAAACACCGGCACCACGCCCATGGAGAGCACCGGCGCTGCGGTACGGGTTTGCGCGGCCAACACCAGCGGCAGCGCGGCCAGGCCCAGACCCCATGCGCGCACCCAAGAACAGGTGCTGAAGGCACCACGGGCCATCAGCTGCGCCCCAGCATGTTGTCCACCAAGTCCAGCAGCTTCAGGGGGCTGAAGGCCTTGGTCAGGTAGGCGTCGCAACCCACTTTGCTGCCCTGCTCCAGGTCTTCCTTCTGGGCCCGGGCGGTGAGCAGCACCACTTTGGTGGTGTTTTTGAGTTCGGGGTGTTTTTTGACCTTGTCGCAGACCTGGTAACCATCGAGTTCGCCCGGCATCATCACGTCGAGCAGCATCACGCCGGGCTTGAGGTCTTGCGCCATGCGCCAGCCTTCGCTGCCGTTTTCGGCTTCAAACACCTCGGCATCGTCCAGGTGTTGCAGCGTGAGGCGAATGAGCTTTCGGATGTCCGGCTGGTCATCGACGATGAGAATGCGGGCGGTCATGCAGCGCTCCGGTTGCGGCCTCGGGCCAAGAGTTTCGAGAGGTCTTCCGCGTAAATTTGGGCTTGCAGCATATCGAGGTGGTGGGTGCTTCGGCGCGGAGCGCCGGTGGGGAGTTCGAGCATCACGTTGAGTTCCTGGTCGGATTCCTGCTCGACTCGCAAGCGTCCGCCATGAAGTTGCAAAATGCGCTGGGCCAGTGGCAATCCGATGCGCATCACAGGAGGTGCGGTGTCGGGTTTGCCGTTGTCCAGCGCAGCAGGTTTGAAGAGGGAAGCGGCGTGCCGGTTGAGGGCGGCGGCCGACAAAGCGCCCATGTTGACGATGCTGACCAGAAGGTGCTGGCCAGAGGCGCGAAAACCGATTTCCACACCCACTTGCTGGGACGGGTTGATTTCGGACCGGGCGTGCAGCACCGCGTTGTGGATGCATTCGAGCAGGGCGCGTCGGATCAGGCGGCCACTGCCGTAAATGGGTGGCAGATCGTCCTTGTCGCCATTGAACACAATGGACACGCCCTTGCTGCGGATGAGCGGCGAGAGTTCCATGCAGGTGCTGCGCACCAGGTCCACCATCATCATGCGTTCGTCGCCAATGAGCACATCTTCACCAAACACGTCCACCAGGTCCACCAGGCGGTCGAGGCGCTCGGTCAGGCCCAGCAGGCTGTCTTTCAAGCCGAGCATGGGCTCCGGGATAGGCGTGCTGCGGGTGTGGGTCAGCACGTCCTGCACGGGGGGCAGCAGTTCGCTGCGCAAGAGCTCCATGATCTGTTGCAAAGACAGTCGCTGGTCGGCCACGGGAGCCACCAAGGCGCTCTCGGCGGGGTCGGCTTCAGCGGTCGGTGCTTCGGCGGTCACCGCCATGGCCACCAGGCCCGCAATGGGTTTGGGTGCGCAGCGGCACAGCAGCTGGGCGATGCCGTTGTCGGACAGCGCTTCCACACGCAGCTCGTTGTGGGTGACGATTTTTCCCTGCGCGATGGCCTTGACCAGCTCGCGCACGTGGGGGTCGCTGCCCAGCACCAGTGCGGGGCGGCTGTCCAGCTGTTTGGCAGCCTGGTTGGCAAAGACCACATGGCCATCGTCGCTGAACAGCAGCAGGGGGCTGTTGATCAGGTCCAGCAGGACCAGCAGGGGGTTGCTCGCGGGAGGTGAAGCTTTCTGCATGTTGCGAACCAATACCGAACGGGGAAATACCCGGTCGTCCTATGTGTAGGCTGTATCGGCAGTTGGCCCGCGAGCTTTAGATGGCCGGATGATGCACCCCGGTCGTTTGGCTCTTGAGGTGAGGTCTAAAGAACTCTTATCGGAACTTTTTACAAACAAATTCACCTTTTTTTGCAGTTTTAAACGATAAAAATATGAGATGTGTGGGTGCCTGCGGTGTGCAGAGTCACTTTTCTGCGCGCCTGGGCCAAGTGAGCAGACCAGGCGAGCTAGGAGCCTGCGCGGCAGAAGCGCATCGGCTGGAACGGATGGAGGAAAGTCCCACTTCGCCCCTGTTTTTCCGGCTGTGGCGACGGCCACAGTCCTCAAAAGCAGGACCAAATTGGGCTCTTTTCCCACCCGTTTCGCTACGATGCCTTCAGCCGCGCAGGCTCCTAGAGATCTTCCCGCGCTTCGATACAGAGCTGTTGCACGCTGGACCCCTTCACCCCGGCCGCCGCGCGGATGCGCAGCGACCGCCCGGTTTCCAGCTGGACGCGGCAGTGGTAGTCCAGTCCGTCGGTGTGGCCTGGGCTGTGGCTGGCAATGCGGCGTAGCCATTGCTGTTTGCCGTCGAGTTCCACGCGCAGTTCGTGCCAGGGCTCTGCAGCCTCGGCGGGCACCCGCACCACCAGGGTCACGTCGATGTCAAAGGTCCGGCGCCGGTCCAGCGCGCCCGGGATGTCAACCACCGCCACGTTGGCGCTGCCCACGTCGCAGTGCCAAAGCTCGGCCCGGGGTGGCTTGCTGGCGGCGCGGTTCATGGTGCCAGCAGCCTCTGGAGCTCGCCAGAAGCGATGCACTGTTCCAGCTCTTGGGCTCCGCCAATGAGCATGCCGCGCGCAAACACCATGGGAAATGTGGGCCAGCCGGTCCACATCTTCAACGCGTTGCGCCGCCGCCATTGCGACGCATAGCCGCCAAACGCCAGGTAGCCGTGGGCGATGCCGGCCGACGCCAGGGATTTGCGGGCCTTGCGCACAAAGGGGTTGCCGTTCATGCCCACCACCACCACCGGGTGGATGTTGATGGCCGTTTGCACCTGTTGGATCACATCGCTGTGGAGTTCAGCCACCCTCTGCCGGATGGCGGGGTGCAGGTGGGTTTCGTCGAGCACGGGGCGGGTCATAGAGGGTCTCCAAGGGTGAGGGCTGAACTGTAGTGCCTGGGCGAAAACCTTGGGGCAGGGGTGTGTCAGCGTGCGGCCTCGGTTTTCCTGGTCATGGCTTGAGGCGGCTCAACAGGGTGCAGGGAATCCGCCGGTCGGGCGTCTGGGGTGGCGACACAATTTCGTTCAAGTCACGACGTGTGGCGTTTTCAGGTGGTGCGGTAGCCCCGCCTGCTCAGGAGTGTTTATGCACGCAGTGGTGTTGGACCCCCGGCTGTGGGAGTCGATGGAGGCCGGTGACCAAGCCCGCCTGGAGCGTTGGGTGGTGTCCGAGGGCGAGCATGTGAACGCCGGGCAGTTGCTGGCGCAAGCGCGGTTGCTGCACCAGACGCTGGACATCACTGCCCCACACGCGGGTGTGGTGGAGCAGATTGTGGTGGGCCATGGTGAGCCCATTGGGCACGGTGCGGTGCTGGCCCACCTGGTGCCCATTTGAGCTCGCGGTTTTGTCTTGTGCCGAACGCTGTTGCGGCCCGCTGCGCTTGGCACCATTGAGTCCGCTCAACAGCGCAGGCAACCGGCTCATTAAGCTGGGGCCAGGCCTTGTGTCGGGTTGGTCCCAAAGCAGGTGTTTGCATGGGGCTTTGGCGGTGGCTGCGAAAGGTTCTCCATGTTAAGGCAACGCTGATTAAGTACTGCTCGAGCGTGGTGTTTACCTGTACCGTTGCAGTACAGACGAACAGGCAGATGAAGATGAAACAGCAAACCCTTGCCATGGCCGCCGATCAAGCTGAAGGTTTTGAGCCTTACCGCAGGCCGACCAGGCGCGATACCTTCCTGGCCACGATGCAGCAGATCGTGCCCTGGCAGGCGTTGTGCGCGGTGATCGAGCCTCACTACCCCAAGGCCGGCAACGGGCGTCCACCGATCGGGCTCGAGCGTATGCTGCGCATGTACTTCGTGCAGCACTGGTTCAACCTGGCCGATGAGGCCTGCGAGGATGCGCTACTCGACAGCACCGCGCTGCGGCGCTTTGTCGGCATAGACCTCGGGCGCGAGCGCGTGCCCGATGCGACCACGCTGCTGAAGTTTCGCCGCTTGCTGGAGACGCACCAACTGGGCGAGGCCTTGTTTGCCAAAGTGGGAGAGGTGCTGCAGGCGCAGGGCATGAAGGTCGGTACCGGCACCATCGTGGACGCCACCATCATCGGCGCACCGAGCTCGACCAAAAACGCAGACAAGCAACGTGACCCCGAGATGCACCAGACCAAGAAGGGTCAGCAGTGGTATTTCGGGATGAAGATGCACATCGGCGTGGACAGTCGCAGCGGGCTGGCGCACAGCGCCGTGGTGACAGCGGCCAACATGCACGACAAACACCCGCTGCCCGATTTGCTGCACGGCAACGAGCAGCGCGTGTACGGCGACAGCGCCTACGCTAGCCAGAAGACGCTGATCGCTTCCAGGGCGCCCAAGGCCAAAGACTTCACCAACCAGCGCGTGCGCAAGGGCGGTGAAGTCGATGAAGCCGAACGCTCGAAGAACCGCAACAAGTCCAGAATCCGGGCGCGGGTCGAACACGTCTTTGCAGTGGTCAAGCGGCTGTGGGGCTTTGCCAAGGTGCGCTACCGGGGGCTGGCCAAGAACGCCACGCGCTCGTTCGTGGCGCTGGGATTGGCCAACATCTACCTGGCGCGTCAGCGCCTCATGGGATGAGTGCGTCTGCAGCGCACGCCAAACGCGTGCACAAGGTCGAAATGGCCCTGAAACGGTACGAAATCCACTTGATTTGACCTTGCTTCTCGCATGGCGCAATCAGGAGGCAACGGGTCGCTGGATCGACCGCTTGTTCAGCGTTGCCTTAAAAATTTTGATCGCTGTGGATGGTTCGGTGCCCGCCCACCACGCCATTGAAGCCGTGGCCCGAATGGCGCGAGAACAGGTCCAGGTGGCGGTGTCGCTGGTGAATGTGAGAACCCCGCTGCTGGACGGCGAATGGTCGCCCGACTCGCGGGAACAGATTGACGCCGCTTTGCGCGCACAGCAGGCACGCACGCTCAACGAAGCCACGCGCCTGGCCACCGCCAACGGCCTGGTGGTGGGCGCCAGTTACAACCCCGAAGGCCTGGTGGCCCAGGAAATAGTGCGTGTCGCCCAGGCGGCTGGCGTCGACCAGATTGCCATGGGCACACGCGGCATGGGCGCGCTGGGCAGTTTGCTCATGGGCTCGGTGGCTTTGCGGGTGGTGCACATGGCGCCTGTGCCGGTGCTGCTGGTGAAGTGATTTGCCGCGCGGCACAAGGGGGCAGGCTTATTTTGGGAGGCGCGCGATGAAACGCATTTTGGTGGTCTATTACTCGCGCAGCGGCCACACCGCATTTGTGGCGGAGCAAATTGCACGGCGCTGCCGGGCCGATCTGGTGTGCATCCACGACCCGACCGATCGCCGTGGCGCCGTGGGGTATCTGCGCAGTGCCTGGGAGGCCCTGCTGGATACGCGCCCGCTGATCGAGTTGGACCTGTGCCGGCCACAAGACTACGACCTCGTCATGGTGGGTACGCCGGTGTGGTTCTGGAACATGTCCAGCCCGGTGCGCAGCTTTTTGCACCGCTACGGGCGCCGCTGCGCACAGATCGCGCTGTTTTGCACCTATGGCGGCTCGGGCCAAGAGCGGGTGATGGACAGCATGGAGCGCCTCTGCAAACAGCCCGCCGTGGCACGGCTCGCGCTGACGGAACGCCAGGTGGTGCAACGTCAACATGCCCTGGCCCTCACCCGCTTTTTGGGCGAGGTCAAGCGCTGGCACCGGCTGAGCGATTCGGGTCAGACGGCGCAGAACGCGGGCAGACCACACGGCTGAAAAGGTTGCGCTACAAAAAAAGCCCGTCAACCGCGATGGATGACGGGCCCCGGTGAAGGCCCCCGGCATCGCCTGTGAGGGCTACGCCGGTCTGAGGGTGCCTTCATCCACCGTGGTGTCGGAACACCACAGCAACCCCCTCGCGGGGAATCCCCATCTGACCGTTGACGATGGGACTCACATTCCATCGCCGCCGGTTCAGGGTATCTTGCCGCGGCCCTGGCGTTGTTGATTGAGCGCGCTCAATGCTGGCCGCGGTGCGCTGAAAAACGCTGGTCAGCACACACCAATCCAACCGGCGTTGCGCGGTTCAATCGGGGTCGGTGTCGTTCGTGCCTAGGGCCGCCTGCTTGCGCCCCGCGTGGTAGGCCGTCAGCACCTGCGTGGCCACCAGGTCCAGGCTGGGGCGGGTGATGCCTTGTTTGTCCGTCCACACCTTGGGCGTGAGCGAGCCCGTCAGGCTCAGCGCATCGCCATCGGCCAGCGCCAGCAGGGCCGCGCAGGCCGCGTCGTCAAACGCAATCACGTTGACGATGAATTCTTCGTCTGCCTTGTTGCGTGCCAGCACCCGGGCCACGGTGTACCCGCGCCCCATTTTGTCCGTGCGCCGCGAGGCGTCACCCATCAGGCGGCCGGCAATCAAACCATCAATCATGTGGGTGCTTTCTGTGGGTTGGGGTCGGTGTCGCTGGGAATGGGGCTGGGTTTCAACGGGGCCGCTGGTAGCCAGAAGCCACCCAGGCTTGGGCACTGTCCAGCGTCAGCTTGAAGCTGGGCGGCACCGGCACGCGGGCCAGTTCTTCATCGAACCCGTCCAGCGCGGTCAGGCTGGCGGTGGCACCTTCTTCGTCGGGCACGATGGCCAGCGCCACCCGCACACGGTTGCCGTCCACCGTCACGGTCACGTTTTTGTTCAGCTCCGCGTGGCGCTGCTGCTCAGAGCGGCGAATCACTTCTTTGGCCGTTTTCACCAGCGTGTTGAAGGCCGCGGTGTCGAGCGGCTTGGGGTTCTTTTTGTCGCGCCCCATGGTCCAGGGCCCCACCAGGGCGGGCTCGGACTCGCCCGCCAGAAACATCGCCACCGCCCAGCCATCGTCGTCATCGTTGTTGATGACGCGCGCGGTCCAGTCGCCATCGCTCCACAAGCGGGCTTCGTGAATGGGCTCGTCGGCGGCGTCGGTGGTCATGGTGGCTGGGCTTGTGGGGCTGGCTGAGCGCGAGCCGTGTTGGGTGCAGCGGCAACAAAAAAGCGGCCTGGAAGCCGCTGGTTGCCTGTGCAGGTGGCGGAGACTGTGAGATTCGAACTCACGGACCCTTGCGGGTCGGCAGTTTTCAAGACTGCTGGTTTAAACCGCTCACCCAAGTCTCCGGATGCGGCTGCACAAGGCGCTTATTTTAGCCTGAGCGTGCCGGCCTGTTCACAGCGCGCCGGCTTCTGTCCGCAGCATGCCCCGCGTTTCGATGAAGCGCACCACCTCGGCCACGCCAGCCTGGGTTTTCAGGTTGGTCATCACCCAGGGGCGGCGCGCGCTGTCGGGGCGCATGCGGGCGGTGTCGGCCTTCATTACCTCCAGGTCGGCGCCTACGTGGGGGGCCAGGTCGGTTTTGTTGATGACGAAGAGGTCGCTCTTGGTGATGCCCGGGCCGCCCTTGCGCGGAATTTTTTCACCCGCGGCCACGTCGATCACGTAGATGGTGAGGTCGCTCAACTCGGGGCTGAAGGTGGCGGCCAGGTTGTCGCCGCCGGACTCCACAAACACGATGTCGGCGTTGGGGTGCTCGCCCAGCATGCGGTCGATGGCCTCCAGGTTGATCGAGCAGTCTTCGCGGATGGCGGTGTGCGGGCAGCCACCGGTTTCCACGCCCATGATGCGATCGGCCGGCAGCGCGCCGCTGACGGTGAGCAGGCGCTGGTCTTCCTTGGTGTAGATGTCGTTGGTGATGGCGATCAGGTCGTAGCGATCGCGCATGGCTTTGCACAGCATTTCAAGCAGGGTGGTTTTGCCGGAGCCCACGGGGCCGCCGATGCCCACGCGCAGCGGTGGCAGGGGTTTGGTGCGGTGGGGAATGTGGTGCAGAGCGGTCATGGTGAACTTGGGGTCAGGATCGGAACAGGCGGGAATATTGGGTTTCGTGGCGGGCCGACAAAATGGCCAGCATGGGGGTGAAGGCCTGGCGGGCATGGTCGGGCAGGGCGATGGCGTGGTCCACCGCAGCGGGTATTTCTTGGGCCAGCCGCGCCAGCATTCGCTGGCCCGAGCTTTGGCCCAGCGGCACCGACTTGATGGCCGCCTGCACCATGTTTTCGGCCCAGCCAAAGGCGTAACCCAGCAGGCTGTCGCGTTGGCTGGCCTGGCTCTGTGCGGCGGCGCAGGCCATGGCCACGGGGTAGGTGGGCGGGTGCAGGGCGGCGCTTTGCAGCTGCTCAAACACGCCGGCGCCCAGCTCGCCCAGGTTGCGCGCCCATTCCAGCAGCGACCGGCCCATTTGCTCGGTTTGCAGCCGAAATTCGTGCGTTTCGCGGGTGTGCAGCACCCATTGGTTGAGCGCTTGGATGCGGGCGAGGTCGCCGCGTTGCCAGGCGGGCAGGGCCTGGGCCACCACGGCCAGGTCGGTGCGGGCCAGGCCCAGGTGCAGCTGGTCGATGAGCCACTGTGCGGCGCTGGCTTCGTGGCTCACCAGGCCGGCTTCCACAGCGGCTTCCAGGCCTTCGGAATACGAAAAGCCGCCCACCGGCAGCGTGGGCGAGGCCAGCCACAAAATGTGCAGCAGGCCCGAGGCCGGGCGCGCTGTGCCTGGGGTCAACGGGTCAGCCGTGTGCATGGCCGTGATCGTGGGTGGTTGAGGTGTTGTGCCCGTGCGCATGTGCAGGGGCATGCCCGTGCCCATGGTGGTGGGTATGCCCGCCGGCTTGGGGCGTGTAGGCACCGCCTTCGGGCTCAAAGGGTTCGCGCACTTCCACCACCGTGAGGTGCATGGCGCGCAGCATCTCGGCCAGCACATGGTCGGGTTCGATCTTCAGGTGGTCGGGCTTGAGCTCAATGGGTACATGGCGGTTGCCCAGGTGGTAGGCGGCGCGGGTCAGGTCAAACGGGCTGCCGTGGGTGGAGCAAGGGGTGATCTTCAGCACCGCCTGGGGTGCGGCCACCACGCGCAGCAGCGTGCCGTCTTGCGTCACCAGCACGTCACCACCACGCACCACGGTGCCACGCGGCAAAAACACGCCGACGTGGCGCCCGTCGGACGCGGTGGCGTCAAAGCGGCTTTTCTGGCGCACGTCCCAGTCCAGTTCCAGCTGCGCTGCACGGCGCAACAACACGGGGGCGAGGCCTTCGCCTTGTGGGATGAGTTTGGACGCTTGAAGCATGAAAAAGGGCCTGAAACCGTTAAAAAAGAAAGTACCGCTGCGCCAGCGAAAGCCGGCTGGCGGGCTCGCAGGTGAGCAGCACGCCGTCGGCCCGCACGGTGTAGCGCTGCGGGTCAATTTCCATGTGGGGCAGGGCGCTGTTGTGCACCATGCTGGCCTTGGTGACGCTGCGGCAGCCTTTCACCGCCACCAGGTTTTTCTGCAACCCGAAGCGCCCGCCAATACCCGCTGCCAGGCCCGCTTGGGACACAAAGGTGAGGCTGCCTTTGGCCAGCGCCCCGCCCAAAGCGCCAAACATGGGCCGGTAGTGCACCGGCTGCGGCGTGGGAATGGACGCGTTGGGGTCGCCCATGGCGGCCAGCGCAATGCTGCCACCCTTGAGCACCAGCGCCGGCTTCACCCCGAAAAAGGCGGGCTTCCACACCACCAGGTCGGCCCATTTGCCCACTTCCAGCGAGCCGATGGTGTGCGACATGCCGTGCGCAATGGCCGGGTTGATGGTGTATTTGGCGATGTAGCGCTTGACGCGGAAGTTGTCGTTGCGGCTGCTGTCCGGCGCCAGCGAACCTCGCTGGCTTTTCATTTTGTCGGCCGACTGCCAGGTGCGCAAGATCACCTCGCCCACCCGTCCCATGGCCTGGCTGTCGCTGCTCATGATGCTGATGGCGCCCATGTCGTGCAGGATGTCTTCGGCCGCAATCGTCTCGCGGCGGATGCGGCTCTCTGCAAACGCCAGGTCTTCGGGGATCGACGCGTCCAGGTGGTGGCACACCATGAGCATGTCCACATGCTCGTCGAGCGTGTTCACCGTGTAGGGCATGGTCGGGTTGGTGCTGGACGGCAGGAAGTTGGCCTCGCCCACCACCCGCAAAATGTCGGGCGCGTGGCCGCCGCCCGCGCCTTCGGTGTGAAAGGCGCACAGGGTGCGGCCCTGGGTAGCGGCAATGGTGTCTTCCACAAAGCCCGACTCGTTGAGCGTGTCAGAGTGCAGCGCCACCTGGGTGTCGGTTTCTTCGGCCACGTCCAGGCAGTTGCTGATGGCGCTGGGCGTGCTGCCCCAGTCTTCGTGCAGCTTCAGGCCGATCACGCCGGCCTCTATCTGCTCGCGCAGCGGCGCGGGCTGGCTGGCGTTGCCTTTGCCCAGAAAGCCCAGGTTCATAGGCAGGCCGTCGGCAGCTTGCAGCATGCGTTCAATGTGCCAGGGGCCGGGCGTGCAGGTGGTGGCAAAGGTGCCGGTGGCCGGGCCGGTGCCGCCGCCCAGCATGGTGGTGATGCCCGAGGCCAGCGCCTCGTCCACCTGCTGCGGGCAGATGAAGTGAATATGGCTGTCAATGCCGCCCGCGGTGACGATGGCACCCTCGCAGCTGATGACTTCGGTGCCGGGGCCAATGACGATGTCCACACCCGGCATGGTGTCGGGGTTGCCCGACTTGCCGATGGCCACGATGTGCCCGCCCTTGAGGCCAATGTCGGCCTTGACGATGCCCCAGTGGTCGATGATGAGGGCGTTGGTGAGCACGGTGTCCACGGCGCCTTCGGCGCGGGTGCGCTGCGACTGCGCCATGCCGTCGCGAATGGTCTTGCCGCCGCCAAACTTGGCTTCCTCGCCGTAGCCGCCGGCGCGCAGGGTGAAGTCTTGTTCCACCTCAATGACCAGTCCGGTGTCGGCCAGGCGCACCCGGTCGCCCACGGTGGGGCCGTACATGTCGGCGTAGGCGCTGCGAGCAATGTGGGCCATCACAGCGCTCCTTGGGTGAGGCCGCGAAAGCCGATCACCACGCGGTCGCCCGCATAGTCCACCAGCTCCACGGTGCGTTGCTGGCCGGGCTCAAAGCGCACGGCGGTGCCGGCCGCAATGTTCAGCCGCATGCCGTGGGCGGCCACGCGGTCGAAGCTGAGCGCCGCGTTGGTTTCGGCAAAGTGGTAATGCGAACCCACCTGCACCGGGCGGTTGGCGGTGTTCTGCACCACCACCGTGGCGGTGCGCCGGCCAGGGTTCAGGGCGTGCTCGCCTGCTTCAATGAAGTATTCGCCGGGGATCATGGCGGAGCTCACTTCTTTGACAGCCAAACGGCCACAGCCAGCAGCGCACCCGCTGCCACAAAACCCAGGGCGTCGGTGGCATGCCAGTGGCTGCCCAACAGACCATGGCCTTCGTGGGCGAAGGCGGGCAGGGTGGCCAGGGTAGCCGCGATTGTGGGCAGAGATTTCATGTCATGGCTCCAAAGTGAAGAGGCAGGCAGTCGGCGCGAAATGTTTGAATCCAGGGATGCGGTGGAACCGGCTTCGCCGGGCCACTTGCATCGCCCCCTGGAGGGGGTCGCGCGCAGCGCGGCGGGGGTGGGTCAAATACCGCGGCGCGGGGGGTATCACGGTATCGGTTGGTGCACGGTCACCAGCTTGGTGCCGTCGGGAAACGTGGCCTCCACCTGGATGTCGGGAATCATTTCGGCAATGCCGTCCATCACGTCGGCACGGGTGAGCACGCTGCGGCCCTCGCTCATGAGCTGGGCCACGGTCTTGCCGTCGCGGGCACCTTCCATCACGGCGGCAGAAATCAGCGCCATCGCTTCGGGGTAGTTGAGCTTGAGCCCCCGGGCGCGGCGGCGCTCGGCCAGCAAGGCGGCGGTGAAGATCAGCAGCTTGTCTTTTTCACGAGGGGTCAGTTCCATTGCGTTTCACTCAATAGTTGGCTCTTGCAGCCGCACATGCCGGCTGAGCGCGAGGTGTCAGTTCCATGGCGGTGGGCACGTATTGGGGCTTTGTGTGGGGGGTCTCTAGCAAGTCCCGTGCCCTCTGGGGCCCTTGCACACCCGGCATGGCATGAAAGCTGCACAAACCCGGTGTGAACACCCCTTTGCCCGAACCCGTCGCCAGCCGCTCGCCCCGCCCCGTTGCCGAGGCCCCGGACGCCAGCGCGCCCCAGCGCATCACCCGCGTGCGCCGCGACTACAACCATTGGGTGGGCAGCGAAACCATGGAGGATTACGCGCTGCGCTACACGCCACAGCGCTTTCGCAAGTGGAGCGAATGGCGCGTGGCCAACACCGCGTTTGGGGCCGCGTCGTTTCTCATTCTTGAAGCGGTGGGCGCCACGCTGCTGGTGCAATACGGCTTCATCAACGCGTTCTGGGCCATCCTGGCCACCGGTCTCATCATCTTCATGGCGGGTCTGCCCATCAGCGTGTACGCCGCGCGCTATGGGGTGGACATGGACCTGCTCACGCGTGGTGCGGGTTTTGGCTACATCGGCTCCACCATCACCTCGCTCATTTACGCCTCGTTCACCTTCATCTTTTTTGCCCTGGAAGCCGCGGTGATGGCCTATGCGCTGGAACTCGCGCTCGGCATTCCCCCCGCTTGGGGTTATTTGATTTGTGCCGTGGTGGTCATTCCGCTGGTCACACACGGCGTGTCGGTCATCAGCCGTTTTCAGATGTGGACGCAACCGCTGTGGCTGGTGATGATGGTGGTGCCCTTTGTGGCGGTGGCGGTGCTCGACCCTGGTGCATTTGCCAACGTGGTGCACTACGGTGGTGAATCGGGTGCGGGTGCTGCGTTTGACTGGCACCTGTTTGGTGCGGCACTCACGGTGGGCATTGCGCTCATCACCCAAATGGGTGAACAGGCCGATTACCTGCGCTTCATGCCCGCGCAAGCGCCGGGCAAACCGCTGCGCTGGTGGGCCGGTGTGCTGGCCGGCGGGCCGGGCTGGGTGGTGCTGGGTGTGCTGAAAATGCTGGGCGGTGCGCTGTTGGCCTACCTGGCCATCAGCCACATGGTGCCGCCCGAGCGCGCGGTAGACCCCAACCAGATGTACCTGGCGGCTTACGAATACGTGTTTCCGCACTACGGCTGGGCGGTGGCGGCCACGGCGCTGTTTGTGGTGGTGTCGCAGCTCAAGATCAACGTGACCAACGCCTACGCTGGCTCGCTGGCCTGGAGCAACTTCTTTTCGCGCCTCACCCACAGCCACCCCGGGCGTGTGGTGTGGGTGGTGTTCAACACGTTCATCGCCTTCATGCTGATGGAAATGAATGTGTTCCAGGCGCTCGGTGAGGTGCTTGGGCTGTACAGCAACATCGCCATCGCCTGGATCATGGCCGTGGTGGCCGACCTGGTGATCAACAAACCGCTGGGCTGGTCGCCCAAGGGCATCGAGTTCAAGCGTGCCCATTTGTACGACATCAACCCCGTGGGTGTGGGCGCCATGGGGCTGGCCTCGGCGCTGTCCATCGTGGCGCACCTGGGCCTCATGGGCGCGGGCGCTCAGGCCTTTTCGGCGGTGATCGCCATGGTCACGGCGCTGGTGGCGGCGCCACTGATCGCTTGGGCCACGCAGGGGCGCTACTACATTGCGCGTGCCGCTGCGGATGGGGATGCGGCCGCTTGTGTGGCGGGCGGTTGCGGCGGTTGCGCCCGCCAAGGAGGCTCGTGCGCAAAAGCAGGACACACCCTCCAGACCTGCGTGATTTGCGAGCGCGCCTACGAAGCGCCCGACATGGCCCATTGCCCCGCCTACCAGGGTCATATTTGCTCGCTCTGCTGCACGCTGGACGCGCGCTGTGGCGACCTCTGCAAACCCCATGCGCGTCTCTCCGAGCAGTGGCAGGGCGCATTGCGCACGGTGCTGCCGCAGCGGGTGTGGCCGTATCTGGAAGCGGGCCTGGCGCACTACCTGCTCATCATGCTGGTGATGGCACCGGTGCTGGCGGCTGTGCTGGGTTTGCTGTACCAGCAGCAGGCGCAAGGCCTGGGGCAGGGGCTGCAGGCCGGGGCCGACGCTGGCTTGATCGACGCCGCCCTGCGCGCGGGTTTTCTGCATGTGTACGCCGTGCTCATGCTCATTGCCGCCACCGTGGCCTGGTGGCTGGTGCTGGCGCACAAAAGCCGCGAAGTGGCGCAAGAAGAAAGCAACCGGCAAACCCGTTTGCTGATGCAAGAAATTGACTCGCACCGCAAGACCGACGAAGCCCTGCAACACGCCCGCCAGGCCGCCGAGCAAGCCAACCAGGCCAAGACGCGCTACATCAGCACCATCAGCCACGAGCTGCGCACACCGCTCAACAGCATCCTGGGCTATGCCCAGCTGCTGCAGGAAGACACCGGCATGGCACCGCATCGAGCGCAAGCCATTCGCGTCATTCACCGGGGTGGTGAGCACCTGCTTTCGCTCATTGAAGGCACGCTGGACATTGCGCGCATCGAGTCCGGCAAGCTTGCGCTCGACGTGAAACCCATGGCCTTTGCCGACACCCTGCGCGAAGTGGCCAGCATGTTCGAGCTGCAGGCCGCGGCCAAAGGCCTGCAGTTCACGTTTGAAAGCGGCAGCCGCCTGCCCGACGCCGTGCGCGCCGACGAAAAGCGCCTGCGCCAGATCCTCATCAACCTGCTGGGCAACGCTGTCAAGTTCACCCGCGTGGGCCAGGTGCGCCTGCGCGTGGTGCATGCGCGCGAAATGGCGCTGTTTGAAGTGCACGACACCGGCCCCGGCATGGCCGCCGCCGACCTGGAGCGCGTGTTTGAACCCTTTGCCCGCGCCCAGGGCGAAGCCGCTGCGGTGGCACCCAGCGCCGGCACCGGCCTGGGCCTCACCATCGCCAAAATGCTCACCGACCTCATGGGCGGCGAAATGACCGTGCGCAGCACCCCCGGTGTGGGCAGCGTGTTCACCGTGCGGCTGTTTTTGCCCGAGCTGCACGGCGTGGCGCTGCCGCGCGCCGCCACCGCACCCGCCGTGACCGGCTACGCCGGCGAGCGCTTGCGCCTGCTGGTGGTGGACAACGAAGAGGCCGATCGCGAACTGCTGCAGCGCTGGCTGGCCCCGCTGGGTTTTGACGTGATGCTGGCCACCAGCGGGCTCGATGCCTTGCGCCTGCTCGATGGCCTGCAACCCGGCGACCCCGGCGCGCCCCACGCTGTGTTCATGGACCTGGCCATGCCCGGCATCGACGGCTGGGAAACCGTGCGCCGGCTGCGCGCCGCTGGCTGGGGGCCGGTGCCGCTGGCCATCGTGTCGGCCAATGCGTTTGACAAAGGGCTCGACAACGATCTGGGTCACCGCCCGCAAGACTTTTTTGTGAAGCCCGTGCGGCGCGAAGACCTGCTGGCCTGGCTTGCTCAGCGCCTGGCGCTGCAATGGCTCAGCGCCGAACCCGCTGCGCCGGCCGCGTTGAAACCGCCCACGACCGCCGCCAGCAACCCCACCGAACTGGCGCCCCTGCTGGAGCTGGTGCGCCTGGGTTACTACAAAGGCATCGTCACCTGGCTCGACGACTGGGTGCGCCAGCGCCCCGAACAGGCCGACTTTGCCCAGAGCCTGCGCACCCTGGCGCGCGAGTTTCGCTTTGAAGTGATCGAGCAGCGCCTGCTGGCGCACAGCGCCACACCCCAAACACCATGAACCCCCGCTCGCCCGCCGAACACCCCGGCACCCTGAACGACGCCCTGGTCGTACTCATCGTGGACGACGTGCCCGACAACGTGGCGCCGCTGCACGACGCGCTCGACGAAGCCGGCTACACCGTGCTCGTGGCGCTCGACGGCGAGGCCGCCATCCGCCGCGCCACCCAGGCCCTGCCCGACGTGGTGCTGCTCGACGCCGTCATGCCAGGGCTGGACGGCTTCGAGGTGGCCCGCCGGCTCAAGGCCAACCCCGCCACGGCCCACATTCCCATCATCTTCATGACCGGGCTGACCGAAACCGAGCACCTGGTGGCCGCGCTCGACGCCGGCGGTGCCGACTACGTGACCAAGCCCATCAAGCCGCGCGAGGTGATGGCGCGCATGGGCGTGCACCTGCGCACCGCGCGCCATGTGCGCCAGGGCGCGGTAGAACGCAGCCAGGCCCGCAACGCGCTGGACGCCTTTGGCTACGCCACCATCACCGTGCGCGCCAAAGACGGCCGCCTGATGTGGCAAACCCCGCTGGCGCGCGACCTGCTGCAGCGCTACTGCGGCACCGAAGCGCCCCACACGCCACCCGCCGTGGTGCAGTGGCTGCGCCGCCACCTGGGCGAAGCGCAAGCCCAGCGCGAGCCGCCGCGCCTCACCCTGGAAAACGGCCCGCGCCGCCTCACCTTTCGCCTGCACCAGCAGGTGGGCGACCAGGACGCCGAAGGCAGCGAAGCCCCCGGCGAGGGCGGCGACTGGCTCATCGTCATGCAAGAGACCTCCGACGCCAGCGTGCTCGAAGCCATGGCCCACGCCTTCGCGCTCACCGCCCGCGAAGCCGAGGTGTTGTACTGGGTGGCGAAAGGCAAGATCAACCGCGACATCGGCGATATCCTGGGCTCCAGCCCCGCCACCGTGAAGAAACACCTGGAGCGCATCTACGCCAAGCTTGGCGTCGAAACCCGCACCGCCGCAGCGGCCATGGCCATCAACCGCGTGCCGCTGCTGCAGCCGCAGCACGGGGGGTGAGCTGGAGGGGGTAGCGCGTCAGTTCAAGCACTGTCTTTTTTCAGGATGGCGGCGGTGAAGCGGAGGAAATCGTTCAGATGCACAGTCACCACCCGTTGCAAAATGGGGAGCAGCAACTTCTGGTCATCGTGCACCGCGATGTTGCGAAAGCCCACCATGCGTTGCATGGTGTCTTGCAATGTCGCATCCATCCAGCCCGCTTGCGCCAGCAGGGAAAACACATCGCGCGCACTCTGTGGCAAGCCCAGCCGGTCACGGCGAATCAGGTGCTGGCCCATGTCCAGGCAGGCCTCACAAGCCCGCTGAATGTTCAACACGGCAGCATCCTGCCGGGTGAAGTCGGTCGCAAAGTCCGGACTGGCCGCATATTCCTCGCGCGCACGGGCCACACACCGCTCCACGGTGGCCGCCTTGTTGAGCAACACGTCGTCAGCCATAAATGCTTCCTCTCTCGGCAATGTCGCGCAGCAAGCCAGCGCGTGCTTCGTCCAGATGCAGTTTTTCGGTCAGCGCGAAACACTCGAACAGACCGGCGGCGAGGGCATCACCCCACAGGCGCTGGCCGGTGGTCAGCACCTGGTGCTGCATCACCGTGCTGGCTGCGCGCAGGTCCAACAGATCGACATGCCGGTTGAGCAGCGCGGCCAATTCCATAGCGGTATCCCACAGCGCGTTGGCGTTGGCGTAACCGGGCAGCAAGACCGCCAGATCCACGTCGCTCAAGGCATCAGCCTGGCCACTGGCCTGGCTGCCAAACACATAAAACGCCAGTGCATCAGGAAACCGCTGCTGCAACACGCGCAGCACCGGGCCTTGGGCGCTGAGCGCGTGGGTCAGATCAAGGGATGTGGTGTGCATGGTTCATGGGGCGGACGTTATGCGAGCCACGATAACGATGGCAGCCGAAAGCTGGGAGCGGCGGCAGCGCTGGACCACAGCAGGCGCAGCCCGACGCGGCGAAGTTTTCAGCCGTGGGACCCCCGCATACGCCACCCGGCGTACAGACGCCTCTCAGGGTTCTCCCTAGCATCCAGTTGTCCGCTGTGAACCGCCTGAAAGGGCGGGTTCGGCGGCCAGAGTCACCCCCTCAACTGGATGTTTTTTAGAACCCCTGGAGAAGCGCCATGATGCAACGTCGATTCACCCTCAAAGCCCTGTCTGTGGCCGCCGCCCTGGGCGCCATGGGCATCACCGCCCACGCCCAAAGCACCATCAAGGTCGGGGTGCTGCACAGCCTGTCGGGCACGATGGCCATTTCAGAGACTGTGCTGAAAGACGTGGCCCTGATGGCCATTGACGAGATCAACGCCAAGGGCGGCGTGTTGGGCAAAAAGATCGAACCCGTGGTGGTGGACCCGGCTTCCAACTGGCCGCTGTTTGCCGAAAAAGCCAAGCAGCTGATCGACCAGGACAAGGTGGCCGCGGTGTTCGGCTGCTGGACCTCGGTGTCGCGCAAGTCGGTGTTGCCGGTATTTGAAGAAAAGAACAACCTGCTGTTCTACCCCGTGCAGTACGAAGGCGAAGAGCTGAGCAAAAACGTGTTTTACACCGGCGCTGCGCCCAACCAGCAAGCCATTCCCGCGGTGGAATACCTGATGAGCAAGGACGGCGGCAGCGCGAAACGCTTCGTGCTGCTGGGCACCGACTATGTGTACCCCCGCACCACCAACAAGATCCTGCGCGCCTTCCTGAAAAGCAAGGGCGTGGCCGATGCCGACATCATGGAGGAATACACCCCCTTCGGTCACTCGGACTACCAGACCATCATTGCCAACATCAAGAAGTTTGCCGCGGCTGGCAAAAAGACGGCGGTGGTGTCCACCATCAACGGTGACTCCAACGTGCCGTTTTACAAGGAACTGGGCAACGCAGGCTTGAGCGCGAAAGACGTGCCCGTGGTGGCCTTCTCGGTGGGCGAAGAAGAGCTGCGCGGCGTGGACACCAAGCCGCTGGTGGGCCACCTGGCCGCCTGGAACTACTTCATGTCCATCAAGAACCCGACCAACGCCGCGTTCATCAAGAAGTGGAGCGACTACGCCAAGTCCAAGAACATCCCCGGCCACAAGGACAAGCCGCTGACCAACGACCCGATGGAAGCCACCTACATCGGCATCCACATGTGGGCGCAGGCGGTTGAAAAGGCCAAGAGCACCGACACCGACAAGGTGATCGCCGCCATGGCTGGCCAGACCTTCAAGGCACCGGGCGGTTTCACCAGCACCATGGACAAGGAAAACCACCACCTGCACAAGCCGGTGTTCATTGGTGAGATCCGCGCCGACGGTCAGTTCAACGTGGTGTGGAAAACACCGGGCCCCGTGGTGGCCGACCCCTGGAGCGATTACATCGCTGAAAACAAGGGCAAGAAAAACGTGCCCATGGTGAAGTGAGCGCCGCCAGCCTTTGACCCGTGCGGGCGCAGCCATGGGGCTGCGCCCGCACCTTGACCCGAATGCCCCGGCACATTTGAAAGACGGCCCCATGCGTCCCACCCTGAATTCCTGGTTGTTGCGAACGCTGTGTGCGCTGTGGCTGCTGTGCAGCCTGCCCGCCCACGCCCTCACGCCCGCCGACGCGCTGGCCCTGGTGGCCGGCGACACGGGCGACCGCATCACCACCTTGAACCGGCTGGCCACCGAGCCCGACCCCAAAGCGTCTGCCCTCATCCAGGCCATGGCCGACGAAAGCGTGCGTGTGGACGGTGAGCGTGTGCTCATCGTTCAGGGCGAAGGCGCTGTGGACGCCGTGACCGGCGAGGTGCTGGCCACGCTGCCCGAAGCCGCCGAAGACGTGATGATCAACAACCGCATGCGCGGCGCGATGGAAACCGCGCTGGCTGGCATGGACCTGTTTGGCGCGACACCGGAGCGCCAGCGCGAGGCCGCCAAGAGCCTTCAGCGCAACGCGTTTGACGAACCCGACGCGGCCCAGTTGCCGCTGATCGACAAAGCGCTGGCCGGCGAGCTGGACCCGCAGGCACGCCAGATGCTGGAACTGGCACAGGCAGCGGTGCTGCTGACCAGCGACGACGAAGCGCAGCGTCTGGGTGCTGCCCAAAAGTTGGGCGAAGCGCGCCAGGCCGTCGTGCGGCCGCTACTGGTGCAGCGCATGGAAACCGAAGAAAGCCCGGCGGTAAAAGCCGCGCTGAAGGCTTCTCTGGCCGCGCTGGAGCGCTCGCTGTCCATCAGCAGCGCGCTGGCCCAGGCTTTTACGGGCGTCAGCCTGGGCAGCATCTTGCTGCTGGCGGCGCTGGGCCTGGCCATCACCTACGGGCTCATGGGCGTCATCAACATGGCCCACGGCGAGCTGATCATGATCGGCGCCTACGCCACCTGGCTGGTGCAGTCGTTTTTTAAGGAGTCGCTGCCGGGCTTGTTCGACTGGTATTTGCTGGTGGCCCTGCCGATTGCGTTCATCACTTCTGCGCTGGTGGGCGCGGCCATGGAGCGCACGGTGATCCGCTTCCTGTATGGCCGCCCGCTGGAAACGCTGCTGGCCACCTGGGGCATCAGCCTGGTGCTGATGCAGGGTGTGCGTACGCTGTTTGGCGCGCAAAACGTGGGTGTGGAAAACCCCAGCTGGATGAGCGGCAGCATCACCCTCATGGGCAACCTCACGCTGCCGTGGAACCGCATCATCATCATTGCCTTTGCGGCCGCCGTGCTGCTGGGCGTGACGCTCATGATCACCCGCACGCGGCTGGGCTTGTTTGTGCGCGGCGTCACGCAAAACCGGCCCATTGCCGCCTGCATGGGCGTGAACACCGCCCGCATCGACACCTATGCGTTTGCGCTGGGTTCCGGCATCGCCGGCTTGGCTGGTTGCGCGCTGAGCCAGATCGGCAACGTGGGCCCCGACCTGGGCCAGAGCTACATCGTGGACTCGTTCATGGTGGTGGTGCTCGGCGGTGTGGGCCAGCTCGCCGGCACGGTCTACGCCGCGTTCGGCCTGGGCATTCTCAACAAGTTCCTTGAAGGCTGGGCCGGTGCGGTGCTGGCCAAGATCGCGGTGCTGGTCTTCATCATCGTTTTCATACAAAAACGGCCGCAGGGGATTTTCGCGATGAAAGGCCGCAGTGCGGAAACATGAACACCATGACCACAACAACACAAGCACCCGTTCGCCCTGAGCCTGTCGATGGGCTCGCAAGGGCTTCGACGAGCTCAGCCCGAACAGGCGTGGTTTCTCCTGTCACACTGCCTCAAGCTGGCCCCCTGCTGACCCGCACCGGCTGGAGCGGTGCGCTGGTCGCGTTGCTGGTGGTGTGCGCCGTGGCGCCCGCCATGAATTTGCTGGTGCCCGAAGGCAGCGTGTTTCACCTGTCCGACTACATGGTCGGGCTGCTGGGCAAGATCATGTGCTACGCCATCTGCGCGCTGGCCATGGACCTGATCTGGGGCTACACCGGCATCCTGAGCCTGGGCCACGGCCTGTTTTTTGCGCTCGGCGGCTATGTGATGGGCATGTACCTCATGCGCCAGATCGGTACCGACGGCAATTACAAAAGCGAGCTGCCGGACTTCATGGTGTTCCTGGACTGGAAAGAGCTGCCCTGGCACTGGGCGCTTTCTGACAGCTTCATCGCCACGTTGTTGCTGATCGTGCTGGTGCCCGGGGTGGTGGCGTTCGTGTTCGGCTACTTCGCTTTCCGCTCGCGCATCAAGGGTGTGTATTTCTCCATCATCACGCAGGCGCTCACCTTTGCTGCGCTGCTGCTGTTCTTTCGCAATGAAACCGGCCTGGGTGGCAACAACGGCTTCACCGACTTCAAACGCATTCTGGGCATGCCGCTGGCCACGCAAAACATGCGCATGGCGCTGTTTGTCATCACCGGCCTCACGCTGCTGGGCTTCTTTTTGTGGGCGCGCTGGCTGGTCAACAGCAAGTTTGGCCGCGTGTTGCAGGCAGTGCGCGATGCCGAAAGCCGCGTCATGTTTTGCGGCTACAACCCGCTGCCCTACAAGCTCACCATCTGGACCATTTCGGCCGTGATGTGTGGCGTGGCGGGTGCGCTGTATGTGCCGCAGGTGGGCATCATCAACCCCGGCGAAATGAGCACGGCTGCCAGCATTGAAATCGCCATATGGGCCGCCGTGGGCGGGCGCGCCACGCTCATCGGCCCCATCATCGGCGCTTTCATTGTCAACGGCGCCAAGAGCTGGCTCACGGTGAGCTTCCCCGAATACTGGCTGTATTTTCTGGGTGCCTTGTTCATCGTGGTCACGCTTTACATGCCGCAGGGCGTGGTGGGACTGGTTCGCAAACTCAGAGGAGCGCGCGCATGACACCCGACCTGATGGAAGACGGCGCGCAGCGCTATGAAAAGATCGCTCCGCAGCTGGTGCCGGGCCAGACCGAGTCGGGTGGCCGCAGCGCGGGCTACGGCCGTGTGCACACCCCCGGCGCCGTGGACACCACGCACGGCCGCATCCTGTATCTGGAAGACGTGCATGTGAGCTTCGACGGTTTCAAGGCCATCAATGGCCTGAGCCTGGACATCGCCCCCGGTGAGCTGCGCTGCATCATCGGCCCCAACGGTGCAGGCAAGACCACGATGATGGACATCATCACCGGCAAGACCAAGCCGGACGCGGGCCAGGTGTTTTTTGGCAGCACCATTGATTTGCTGCGCTATCGCGAAGCCGAGATTGCCGCACTCGGCATCGGCCGCAAGTTTCAGAAGCCCACGGTATTTGAGCAACTCAGCGTGTTTGAAAACCTGGAACTGGCGCTGGCCACCGACAAGCGCGTGCGCCACAGCATGGTGTTCAAGCTCACTGGCGCGGAAAAAGACCGCCTGGGCGAGGTGCTGCAAACCATCCACCTGCTGGACAGCGCCGGGCGGCAAGCCGGCCTGCTGAGCCATGGGCAAAAGCAGTGGCTTGAAATTGGCATGCTGCTGATGCAAGAACCCAAGCTGTTGCTGCTGGACGAGCCTGTTGCCGGCATGACCGATGAGGAGACTGCGCGCACCGCCGAGCTGTTTTTGTCGCTCAAGGGCAAACACTCGCTGATGGTGGTGGAGCACGACATGAGCTTCATTCGCGCGATTTCCGAGAAGGTCACGGTGTTGTGTGATGGCGCGGTTTTGGCGGAGGGGACGTTGGATGAGGTGCAGGGGGATGAGCGGGTGATTGAGGTTTATCTTGGTCGCTGAGTCTTTGGTTTCTTTTGTGAATGTTTCGGCTTTCGCGGCGTGCCGGGTCTCGCCCCGGCGGGCGACTCACTTTTCTTTGCTTCGCCAAAGAAAAGTAAGCAAAAGAAAGGCGAGCCGAAGTCCGGGCCGCTTTGCGGTGCCTTGCGCTGCTCGGTTCGAGCGGGGTCGGGCTGAACTCGCCTTCGGCTCAAACAACGCCCGCCCTGATCCGCTCGCCCCTGCGCTGCTCAGCCCGGCCACACGGCACAGCATGAATGCGGGAACGGGAACGGGAACGGGAACGGGAACGGGAACGGGAGCCCGGCGCCCTCCCGGCGAGCGTGCCTTTCTCCCTCTCCCTCTGGGAGAGGGCAGGGGTGAGGGCCACGCCAGCCATGCAGCCGAAGGAAGTGCACCCGCACCCGCACCCGCATCCGCATCCGCACCCGCACCCCGCCGTCATGCGCTGGCGAGTAGCGCAGGTCTGGGCGGATCAGGGCGGGCGTTGTCTGAGCGCAGCGAGTTCAGCCCGACCCCGCCCGGACCGAGCAACGCAGCGTGCCCGAAGCGAAGCGCAGGGACAGCGCATCCGGCTCGCCTTTCTTTTGCTTACTTTTCTTTGGCGAAGCAAAGAAAAGTAAGGCGCCCGCCGGGGCGAGACCCGGTCAAACCCTCAAGCCGGAGAAAGCCATGAGCCTGCTAGAAGTCAAACAAGTCAACCAGTACTACGGCGGCAGCCACATCCTGCGCAACGTCAACCTCACCGCCGAGCTCGGCAAGGTCACCGTCGTGCTGGGCCGCAACGGCGTGGGCAAGACGACGCTGCTCAAATCGCTCATGGGTCTGGTGCCCATCAAGAGCGGCAGCATCCTGCTGGACGGCGTGGCCATCGAAAAAACCACGCCTTACGAGCGCGCCCGCATGGGCGTGGGTTTTGTGCCGCAGGGGCGGGAAATTTTTGGCCGCCTCACGGTGGAAGAAAACCTGCGCATGGGACTGGCCTACAAAAAGGGCAACACACCCATTCCGGCCGAGTTGTTTGAGCTGTTTCCGGTGCTCAAGCAGATGCTGGGCCGCCGTGGCGGCGATCTGTCGGGCGGGCAGCAGCAGCAACTGGCCATTGCGCGCGCGCTGGCCGCTGGCCCCAAGTTGCTGATCCTGGACGAGCCCACCGAGGGCATTCAGCCCAACATCATCAAGGACATTGGCAAGGTCATCCGCATGCTGGCCGACCGGGGCAACATGGGCATCGTGCTGGTGGAGCAGTACTACGACTTTGCCGAGGAGCTGGCCGACCGCTACGTGGTGATGGAGCGTGGCGAGGTGATTGCGAGCGGGCCGGGCAGCGAGATGCAGGCCAAGGGCGTTCGGCAGCTGGTCGCCATCTGAGCAACTGCTGCCAAGTCGCCGAACCGCGGCCGGGCGCGGCTTAGTCGGGCTCGTCGACGGGTGCGCCCTGGCGCGACAGCAGGCCTTCGGTGCTGGGGGGCTTGTAGCCCGCGGGCAGGGCCACACCGGTGGATGACACAGCGCTGCTCGCCTGGTCGCCCAGGCCCACATTCACTTCGGTGCTGCGGTACAGGTCGCGCATGGCCTGCACCTGTTCGGCCAGTGCGGGATGGTCCTCCATGCGCTCACCGTAGCGCTGAAGCACCTGGTAGGCCGACTCGATCAGCTTGCCGTTCAACGTGGCCTGTGCGCTTTCCAGCAGCATCACCACGGTGCCGCGGTGGTCGCCCTTGAGGTTGTGCGTCATGGCCTGCTCGGACATTTTGAGCACCTGAGCGTGTGCCGCTCGGATGCGGTTGGCAAATTCGGTGCGGCCCACGGCGGCGCAGGCCAGCAGTTCGGTCAGGGCCTTGCTGGTGCAAAAGCGCAGGCCCATGGTGTCCACGGCCGCGTCCACCTCGTAGAGCTGTATCGACCGGTTCGCCAGCTCGGTCATCAGCGCCAGCAGGTTGCAGGCGGCTTCAAAGTCGAAGCTGGGCTCGCTGATCGTTTTGGCCATGCGCCGCACCTCTTCCAGCACGCGCGCGGTCTGGTATTCCTGCAGCAGCTGGATGGTCTGCACCACATCCAGCAGGCGCTGCAGCCGCTCGCTGTCCTCCTCGCGGTCGCGCAGCCGCATCAGCTGTTCGGCGCAGCGCAACAGGCCACGCTGGTCGTCGTTGGTGAGCCGGGCAAAGGCCAGCAGCACCAGCGCTTGCGGGTCAAAGAGCTTGGATTCCAGGCCGATGCGGGCGGCACGGTCCAGTATCTCGATGCCCTTGTCGCGCTCGCCGGCGTAGTAGGCCATCATGCCCTGGCGCAGCAAGCGTTTGACCGAAGACGGCGTGAGCTTGGCCGCCATGGTGAAGGTGGCCAAGGCGTTGTCAAAGTTGCCTTGCTCAAACTGCGCGCGCCCCATCAGGTCGTAGGCGTCCGCGCACCCGGGGTCGGCTTGTATCAGGGCTTCCAGCGTGGTCGCAGCGCGCAGCGGGTAGCCCGCGTCCAGCTGGGTGCGGGCCACGCCCAGGCGGGCCCATGGCAGGGTTTTGGCTTCCACCACGGCTTCGTAGAGCTTCTGTGCGTCGGCCACGCGCCCGGCGCGCAGGAGCAGTTCGGCGCCAATGCGCGCGGCATACAGTCAGTAGGGCTGGCGCGATTCAAAACGCTCCTGGCACAGCCGGGTGGCGAGTTCGTAGTCTTGCGCATCGATGGCGGTGAAGATGTTTTCCAGCGTGCGTTTGCGCAAGCGGGCCAAAAAGATGCGCTCTGCCAGTGCCGATGCCTTGAAGGGCCGGATCACGTAGGCGTCCAGCGCCGACTCTGCCGCTTCGGCCACCATGCCGTAGGTGGCTTCGGACGAAATGAGGATGAACACCGTGTAGAACGGCAGCAGGTGGTTGCGGCGCAGGTCGTCCAGCAGGTCCTGGCCCGTGATCAGCTCGCGTTCAAAGTAGTGCTCACACACCACCACGTCAAAAGTGCCGATTTCCAGCTTGCGCCGGGCGTCCACCAGGCGGGGGCACTGCGCCACCGTGCCCATGCCGAACTGGCGCAGTTGGGCCACCAGGGTCGAACGCGACTGTGGGCTGCCGTCAATCACCAGCGCGCGGGCGTCACTGAGGTCGGTGGTGGAATCGATCATGCGCGGGCGTGCGAGGGGCTGTGTTGGGTGGGTTCCGTTGGGGTATTCCCATTTTGCGCACCCCAGGCCGCTGTCAAACCCGCAAACAACGGGGCAAAGCACCGGCTATTTCGCCCCGGCGTGGCCACCGCGAGGCGTCACACGCGCCAGATGCGCGGCGGTGTGTTGGTCAGGCCCCAGGCGGCGGGCCTGAGTTCGGCCCAGACCTGTTGAAATAGCGCCATCAGCGGCTCGACCAAGGGCGCCACGGCGCGCAACACCAGCATGTTGGGGTTGGGGCAGGTGGCGCCAGCCTGCACCTGGGCGGGTGCGGTGGCGAGCACGCTGCGCACCGTGTCCAGCAGGTGCTCGCGGCGCTCGCGGGTGAGCGCGGTGCCGCAGGCCAGCCACATCGTGCCCAGGCAGCGCTGGCCGTCCAGGCCCAAAGGGGAATTGAGCAACCGGGTGTCGCTCGCGTCCAGCTGGGCTTGTTCCAGCCACAGGCCTGGAATTTCCAGGCGCTGGCTGAAGCGGCCGGTGTCAAAGGGCTGGCAGGCGCTGGGCAGGCCCAGCGCGGTGACGTCCCAGCCCAGCCATTCGGCACCCTCGCCCAGGGTGGCCTGCACGGTGTTGCGGGCCTGGCAGCCGGGGTAGGCAATGGCCTCTAGCGGCAGCCATTCCAGGCGCGCACCAGTGCCCAGCTGTATGTGCACCTGCTGCGTGGCCACGGCGTTGTCGGTGGCATAAAAACGGGTGGCACCGGGGGTGCTCACCAGCGCGTGGGCGCCCGCTTCGACCTGCAGCGACACGTCCAGCACATCGCCGCCCACCAGCCCACCCGGCGGATGGATGATCACGTTGTGGCAGATGGCGTCGCCTTCGGGGTAGAGGCTTTTCAAGATGCGCAGCGGCCCGTTGTGCTGGTGGTGCAGCACGGTGCGCTGGGCTTCAAGGCGGTAATGGAGTTGGAGTTGGGCGTGCCAGGGCATGGCTCGAGTTTACGGGGCCAGGCGGTCCTGCCGCAGCGCTGGGTGGCCCTTATTGCGCCGGCTTGCGGGCTTTGGCCAGCCGGGTGAAGGCCGTGCCAAAGCCCCGCACCAGTTGTTGAAACGCTGCGTAGCGGGCGCCGTCCAGCGCGTGTTCGGGCTCTCCCGTGTCGGCCCACCAGATGCCCATGGGCTGCTGTTCCATGTCGACCGTGCCCAGCGCCACGCCCGAAGCCAGCAACAGCGGCGCCAGCGCGGGGGGCAGTTGCTGGCGGGCAGCGGGTACCTGAGCGGCTGTGACGCACAAGGACGCCGAGCGCTGTTTCAACAGCCTGGCCAGCAGATGGGTTTCTCCCGCGGGCAAGGTTAGACCGCGCGCGGTGAGTGCTGCGCCAAAGCCCTGGGCCACAGGGCAGTGCAGCTGGTCGCTGCCCGCCGCTTTCAGAAACAGGGCGCAGCGCTGCAGCCCCAGCTGTTTTTCCAGCGTGTCCACCGTGTCTTTCATGAGCGCGCGAAGGTCGCTGTGTTGCCCCCGCTGGCAGCGCTGTTGGTAGGCGGCGGTGCCTTGCTGCGGTGTCATGCGTGTGGCGACCTGTGGTTGGGCCTGAACCGCGCGCTGCGCCTTAGCCTGCGCCTTGGGCCAGACTGAACGCAGCACCGGTGGCGCCCACAGCAGGCGCGCCGCCGGTGCCACCAGCCCCTGGTTGAAGCTGCTTTCCTGGCTGGCGTGCAGGGCCAGTTGCACCAGCTCGCCCCGCAAGCGGTACAGCGGTTGTTGGGTGTGCACGGCTGCCGCAGCCATCAGCGAGCGGGTGTGCCGGCTGTACCAGCTGTCCTGTACCGACTGTGCCAGCCCCAGCGCCAGGCTGCAGGTCACCTCGGGCTGGCGCAATGGGCGTTGCAGGTGGCTGGGCAGCTCGGGTGCCACCGGCCCGCTCCAGTCGAGCCGGGCTGCGTGGGCCAGCAGCTTGGGCGGCACGGCGCGGTGTGCGTGTGGCGCAGCGCCGTCGTCCATACCCAGTGCGCCCAGGTGGGCGCTGCTGAGCGCATCCAGCGTGCAGCCCAACAACGCCCGTTCGGCCGTGGCGCGGCGTTGCCCGCTGGCTACCCAGCGCTCCAGCTCGGCGGCCACATCGGGTGCGGCCAAGGGCAGCTTCCAACGCACCACACCGAGCAAGGCGGTGGTCCATATCAGAGCTTCTGGGTCGCTGCCCGCATGCCGGGCCGCCCAGTGGTTGGTGAACAGACAGGCCAGGCGGCAGGTTGCCATGGCTTGGCGAGCCAGCCGGTGTCCGGGTTGTGCAAGGTCGAGGCGGTCGTTTTGCAGTGTGCGCACCCGGCTTTGCACCCGTTCAACCCCCAGCAGATTCACCGCGTGTTGCAAGCCCTGTAGCGGTTTGCCGCTGCGGCGCAGCGAGGCGCTGGCCGCCAGCATCAGGTCCACGGCCAGCGGCAGGTCGGCCTCAACCAGCTCCACCAGATCGCGAACGCTCAGCCGACTGCCGAGCATGCGCTGAATGGCCGGCGGCGAACTGAGCAGCGGCAGGCGCACGTTGGCCAGGCGCTGTTGCCAGGCTTGCAAGGACGCTGCCGGGGCAGGTGGCGCGGGTGTTGTGAAGAGGCGGTCGGGTGCGTTCATGGGCAAATACCATGCTCTGGGCGCCTGCGCGGCACAGGCGCACCGTGCCGGTGGTTGCCCAATTTTTCGACCCTTGCGCCGCGAACTTGAGCGGAGGCGCGGGTTCCCGCGGTCCAACCGGTCAGCGCGAAACCCAGAAACCCCGGTGCGGCTCCAGCATCTCGCCTTCCAGTTCGGGCACCGGGCCAATCACCTCCACGGCCTTTTGTCCGCGCGCCAGCACCTCGCGGCAGGGCAGAGACAGCGTGGGGTTCTCTTCGTGGCTGCCCGTGAGCGCCAAGAGCGCTTCTTCACTCGCCCCGTAAACGATGCGCCCGATGTTGGCCCAATACACCGTGCCGGTGCACATGGCACAAGGCTCGAACGTGGTCACCAGCGTGCACTGCGCCAGGTACGCGCCTGGCCAGTTGTCCGCGGCCGTGCGCGCCAGCGTGGACTCGGCGTGGTTCACCGTGTTGATGTTGCCCTGCTCGGCCAGCACCGTCTCGCCGTCGGGCGCCACCAGCAAAGCACCAAACGGGTGCCGGCCCATGCCCGCAGCACGCACCGCCACCTCGTTGGCGCGCCGCAGATGCCGAAAAACCTGATCGGCGTTCATTCGGCTCTTCTGTGTGCCCAACCCGTGGTGTGCTTTTCAACGAAGCTGAACAGCTCGTACATGGCCATGGCCATGGCACCCACCACCAGCAAACCGCTGAAGGCCAGGCCCATCTGCATGGAGCTGCCAGCCGAAATCAGCAGGTAGCCAATGCCTTCGTTCGATGCCGTCATTTCAGACACCGTGGTGCCCACAAACGCCAGCGTGATGGCGACCTTGAGTGAGCCGAAGAAGTAGGGCATGGAGCGTGGAAGGCCCACTTTGGTGAGCACGTCCCAGCGCTTGGCGCCCAGTACCCGCAGCACGTCTTCCAGCTCCGGTTCCAGCGTGGCCAGGCCGGTGGCAATGTTGACCATGATGGGGAAGAAGCTGATCAGAAAAGCCGTGAGGATGGCCGGGCCCACGCCAATGCCGAACCACACCACCAAAATGGGCACAAACGCGGCCTTGGGCAAGGCGTTGAAGGCCGTCATGAGCGGGTACACCGCGGCATAAGCCAGGCGCGAGCTGCCAATCAAAAAGCCCAGCAGCACGCCCACCACGATCGCAATGCCAAAGCCCGCCATCGTCACCCAGTAGGTGCGCCAGGCGTGGCCCAGGATGGTGGTCTTGTGCTCCAGCGTCTGTTCCCAGATGCGCGACGGGCTGGGGAAGATGAATTCCGAAACACCAAAGCCGCGGGTGATCACTTCCCAGATCACGATGATCGCGACCAGCAGCAGAAAGGGCGACCAGCGCTCGACTTGTTTTTTGTTCATGGCGAGAGTTCCTTGAGGTATTCAACCGGGAACACCGCGGAACCGGCTTTGCCGGGCCGCTGGTGTTGCCCCCTGGGGGGGTGACGGCCAAAGGCCGGCGCGGGGGGTCATTGGTTCATTGGCGTGCCGGCTTTTCGCATGGCACCAATATGGCCACGCAACTCATGCACGATGTCGGTGAAGTGCGGCGTGTAGGTCACTTCCAGATCGCGCGTGCGCGGAATGTCGATCTCTCGCTTCACCACAAACCGCCCTGGGCTGCGGCTCATGCAATACACCGTGTCGGCCAGAAACACGCTCTCGCGCAGGTCGTGCGTCACCAGAATCACGTTGAATTTTTGCGCTTCCCACAGGTCGCGCAGCGTGCACCACAGCTCTTCGCGCGTGAACGCATCGAGCGCGCCAAACGGCTCGTCCAGCAGCAGCATCTTGGGTTCGTGGATCAGCGCGCGGCAGATACTGGCGCGCTGCTGCATACCGCCTGAAAGTTCCCAGGGAAACTTCTTTTCCATGCCGCCCAGGCCCACGCTGGCCAGCAGGCGGCTGGCACGCTCTTCAAACTCCTTGCGGCGGTCTTTGAACTGGCTGCGAAACGGCTCCACGATTTCCAGTGGCAGCAGCACGTTGTCGAGCGTGGTGCGCCAGGGCAGCAGCGAAGGCGCCTGAAATGCCATGCCCGAAATCTTGAGCGGACCCGTGACCGGCTGGCCGTCGATGGTGATCTTGCCCATGCTGGGCATCTTCAGCCCGGTGGTGAGCTTCATGAAGGTGGACTTGCCGCAGCCCGACGGGCCGACGATGGCGATGAATTCGCCCTGCCGCACCTTGAGGTTGATGTCTTCCACCGCGAAGGTGTTTTTGGCCAGCAGCTCGTCGTTGTAAGCCAGCCAGACCTGGTCGAATTCAACAAAGGGCTTGTCGCTGGTCGCGGCTGCGGTGGGGGTTTCTCGCATGGGAAAAGTCCTGAAAAAAAGACCAGCGCCCGATGAAGGGCCGCTGGCCCAGGCCAGAAAAAAGGCTTTGTGCGTGTTACTTCTTCGCAGCCGGCAACGCGTTGAGCGCAGCGGCCGGCGGCAACATCGAGCCGTCCCAGATGGCGGCCGGGTTGATGCGGGTCTTGGTGGCGTAGGCGTCAGACACCTGCGAGGCCATCAGCGAAAGGCGGCCCGGGTTGACCTGGCCGAAACCTTCCTTGCGCGCATCGGGGCTGGCCACCACGGAGTCAATGGCCAGTTGCAGGCGGCGGGTTTCCAGCGCCACGTTGATGATGCCGTCGCGCGCTTTCACGGTGGCAATGCTGCCGGCCGGGTCAGCCATCACTTCTTTGGCGCCTTTGGCGAAAGCCGCGAGGAACGCTTTCACAGCCGCCGGGTTTTCCTTGATCAGCTTGGGGCTGGCGATGATGGCGTTGCCGTAGAGTTTCACGCCGTTGTCGGCGTACGGCATCATCACCACGTCCTCGGCCTTGACGCCGCGCGCTTCCAGGTTCAGCAGCGAGGTGAAGCCGAAACCGGTGATGGCGTCGATGTCACCGCGCACCAACATGGTTTCGCGCAGCGGTGGGTCCATCGAAGTCCAGGCCACGTTGCTCACGTTGTTGGCCTTCTGGAAGATGGGGAACGCCTTGCGGCCCGCGTCAAACACGGGCGCGCCCAGCTTCTTGCCGCTCAGGTCGGCGGGCTTGGTGATACCGCTTTTCTTCAAGGCCAGCACCGCCGCAGGCGTGTTGTTGTAGACCATCATCACGGCCACGGGCTTGTTGGGCGCGTCCGGGTTGTTGGCGTGGAATTCCATCAGCGCGGCCATGTCGGCAAAGCCCAGGTCGTAGGTGCCCGAGGCCACGCGCGTCACCGTGCCGCCCGAGCCGTTGCCGGAGTCAATGGTCACGTCCAGCCCGGCGGCCTTGAAATAGCCTTTGGCTGCGGGCTGCAGAAACAAGGCGGCAGGGCCTTCAAAGCGCCAGTCGAGCTGAAACTTCAAGGCGGTTTGGGCGTGGGCACCACCAAAAGCGGCAGCGGCGGCCAGTGCGGCGGTGGTTTGCAAGAAGTGGCGCTTGTTCATGGGGTCTCCAGTGGGCTGACGGGGTGGGGTGTGGCAATGCGGCGGTTCCGCGTGTACAAAAACCACAGCAATATCGGTGCCAGCTTTTGGTTCAAGCCAGCGTTTGCTGCGGTGCGCTCCCGCAGTTTGAGCACAGAATGTGTATACACATTGTTCTTCGGCGCCAACCGGTCGTCATCATGGCTAACCCTAGATGGTGCGTTTTTGCACCGTGGCGCACCAAACATGTGCGGTGTCTGCCCGTTGCTGTGTGTGCATGCCCCATGCAAAAAGGCCCACGAGGGGCCTTTTTTAAAGAGGCAAACCCCGCTGGGGTCTGCGCGCAGGGGCTGGCGCTCAGTGCGCGTCGGCTTGTTTGGCGGCTTCAACCGCAGCCGAGGCATCGCCCTTGCCGCCGTTGAAATACAGGTTGAGCAGCACGGCGCTGAGCGACGCCAGCAAGATGCCCGACTCGATCAGCGGGTGGATGGCGTGTGGCATCCACTGCAGGTACTTGGGCGCGATCAGCGGAATCATGCCCATGCCGATGGAGATGGCGACGATGAACAGGTTGTTGCGGTTGCTCTTGTAGTCCACAGCTGCCAGGATGCGGATGCCGGTGGCGGCCACCATGCCGAACATCACCAGCCCGGCGCCGCCCAGCACAAAGGTAGGCAGCGACTCAACCAGCGCCGCCATTTTGGGCAGCAGACCCAGCACGATCAGGATCACGCCACCGGCCACGCACACCCACCGGCTCTTCACACCGGTCACGCCAACCAGACCCACGTTTTGCGAGAAGCTGGTGTAGGGGAAGGTGTTGAAGATGCCGCCGATCAGCGTGCCTAGGCCGTCGGTGCGCAGGCCGGCGGTCAGCATTTTCTGGTCGATCTTTTTGCCGGTCAGGTCGCCCAGCGCGAGGAACATGCCGGTGGACTCGATCATCACCACGATCATGACCAGCGTCATGGTCAAGATCAGGATGGGGTCAAAGATGGGGGCTGCGATCTCGAAGGGCAACACCAGATCGAACCAGCCGGCCTTGGCGACCTTGTCGAAATTCATCAGGCCAGCGGCCGTGGCCACCACACCGCCCACGATGATGCCGAGCAACACCGAGATGTTGGCAATGAAGCCCTTGGCGTACTTGGCGATCAGCAGGATGGAAGCGAGCACGATGGCGGCGATGCCGATGTGCGACAGCTGGGCGTATTTCGGGTTGGGCACCGTGCCCACGATGTTCATGCCCTGGGGCACCGGTGGCACGGCACCGCTGGCGGAAGCCTGCTTGGCCGCTTCCAGCCAGGCCAGGTGTTCCGGGCTGGGAATGCTGGGGGCGGTGGGGCCGAAGGGGTTGCCAAAGATCCAGTTGATACCGACCCGCATGAGGCTGATACCAATGACCGCAATGATGGTGCCGGTGACCACCGGCGGGAAGAACCGCAGCATGCGGCTGACGATGGGTGCGATGAGTATCGAGATGGCACCCGCACCGATGATGGCGCCAAAGATCAGGCCCGCGCCCTGCGTGCCGGGGTTGTTGTTGGCCATGGCCACCATGGGGGCGACCGACGCAAACGTCACGCCCATCATCACCGGCAGCTTGATGCCGAACCACTGCGTGGCGCCGAGCGACTGGATCAGCGTGACGATGCCGCAGCAAAACAGATCGGCCGAAATCAGCATAGCCACTTGCTCGGGACTGAGCTTGAGCGCGCGGCCCACGATCAGCGGCACCGCAACGGCGCCCGCATACATCACCAGCACATGCTGAAGGCCCAGGGCCGTGAGCTTGCCGGTGGGCAAAACCTCGTCCACAGGATGAACGGTTGTTGTCATGGGAAGTCTCCTCAAACGACGAAGCGAATGGATGGGCAGTGTTTGCGTTTAACCGTGCAGGATGCAACGGCTTCGTGTGCAAAACTGTATACAAAGTATGTGTACGATTGAATACGGGGCGCATAGGGAGAAACCCGGCAATCGCACCCTTTTATCGCGACAAGAGGTCAGCAAAAAGTAAAAAAAGGGACGCCGAAGCGTCCCTTGTGGTGCGAGGCTGAAACGACTCAGCGCAGCGCGTTGGCAGCGGCCAGCGCCGTCATGTTCAGCACCCGGCGCACCGTGGCCGCCGGCGTGAGGATGTAAGCCGTGGCGGCCGCACCCATCAGCACCGGGCCCACCGTCACGCCGCCGCTGGTGGTGGTTTTGAGCACGTTGTACAAAATGTTGGCCGAATCCAGATTGGGGCAGATCAGCAGGTTGGCCGAGCCGCTGAGTGTGGTTTCGGCCAGGTAGCTGGTGCGTATTTCTTCCTGCAGCGCGGCATCCCCATGCAGCTCGCCGTCGCACTCAATCTCGGGGTGCTGGGCGGCAAAAATGTCGCGCGCGGCCCGCATTTTCTTGGCCGACGCACGCTTGCTCGACCCATAGCTGGAATGCGACAAAAACGCCACCTTGGGCGGCAGGCCAAAGCGCTGCACTTCCTGCGCGGCCATCCAGGCAATCTCGGCCAGTTGTTCGGCGGTGGGGTCTTCGTTCACATACGTGTCGGCCACAAACAGGGCGCCACGGTCGGTCATGAGCGCATTCACCGCAGCGTAGTTGCTCACGCCCGCCTTCTTGCCCAAGATACTGTCGATACGCTCCAGGTGCGTCATGTAGCTGCCCACCAGGCCACAAATAAGCGCGTCAGCTTCACCCAACGACACCATGAGCGAACCGATGATGGTGTTGGAGCGGCGCACCGCGGCCTTGGCCACTTCGGGCGTGGCGCCGTTGCGGCCCATGAGCTTGTGGTAATGCTCCCAATACTGCCGAAAGCGCGGGTCGTCTTCGGGGTTCACGTTTTCCACGTCCACACCCAGGCGCATGCGCAAGCCCGCCTTTTCAATGCGCGCGGCAATCACCGAGGGGCGGCCGATCAAGATCGGGCGGGCCACCTGCTCGTCAATCGCCATTTGCGCGGCGCGCAGCGCGCGCTCGTCTTCACCGTCGGCATAGGCCACGCGCTTGGCTTGGGGCGGCACGGCCTTGGCGGCGTTGAAGATCGGCTGCATCAAGATGCCGGTCTGGTACACAAAACGCGACAGGGTTTGCTTGTACGCGTCCATGTCGGTGATGGGCCGCGTGGCCACCCCCGAGTCGGCCGCGGCCTGCGCCACGGCGGGCGCGATGCGCAGAATCAGGCGCGAGTCAAACGGCTTGGGAATCAAATAGTCCGGGCCAAACACCAGGTCTTGCCCGGCGTAGGCGCTGGCCACTTCGTCGCTGGTTTCGCTCTTGGCCAGGTCGGCAATCTGGCGCACGCAGGCCAGCTTCATTTCTTCGGTGATCTTGGTGGCGCCGCAGTCCAGGGCGCCACGGAAGATGTACGGGAAACACAAGACGTTGTTGACCTGGTTCGGGTAGTCGCTTCGACCGGTGGCAATGATGCAGTCGGGCCGCACCGCCTTCGCCAGCTCGGGCCGGATCTCGGGCTCGGGGTTGGCCAGCGCCAAGATGATCGGCTTGGGCGCCATGGTCTTTACCATCTCCGCCGTCATCACGCCCGGGGCCGAGCAGCCCAGGAACACGTCGGCGCCGTTCACCGCGTCGGCCAGCGTGCGCTTGTCGGTCTTCTGGGCGTAGCGCGCTTTCGATTCGTCGTAACCACCGGGGCGGCCCTCGTAAATCACGCCCTTGGAATCGCACACAAAAATGTTGGCCGGCGCCATGCCCAGGCCCACCATCACGTCCAGGCAAGCCAGCGCCGCCGCGCCTGCGCCAGACACCGCCAGCTTCACCTCGCCAATCGGCTTGTTCACCAGCTCCAGGCCGTTGAGCAGCGCAGCGGCCGAAATGATGGCCGTACCGTGCTGGTCGTCGTGAAACACCGGAATGCCCATGCGCTCGCGCAGCTTCTTCTCAATGTAGAAGCACTCCGGCGCCTTGATGTCTTCCAGGTTGATACCGCCCAGCGTGGGTTCCAGCGCGGCAATGATCTCCACCAGCTTGTCCGGGTCGCGCTCGTCCAGCTCAATGTCGAACACGTCAATGCCCGCAAACTTCTTGAACAGGCAGCCCTTGCCCTCCATCACCGGCTTGCTTGCCAGCGGGCCAATGTCGCCCAGGCCCAGCACCGCCGTGCCGTTGGTGATCACGCCCACCAGGTTGCCCCGGCTGGTGTATTCGGCCGCCAGCGTCGGGTCTTTTTCAATCGCCAGGCAGGGGTAAGCCACCCCCGGCGAATAGGCCAGCGACAGGTCGCGCTGGTTGGACAGCGGCTTGGTCGGGTTGACAGAAATCTTGCCCTTGTTGGGCGAGCGGTGGTAGTCGAGCGCGGCGTCGCGCAAAGCTTGTTCGGCGGGTGTCATGTCGGGTCTCCTTCGGGGAAATCATTTTGACATGGCACCTGCACCCTCAGGCTTGAACAAGGCCAAGCCGGGCTGCCAGCGCCATGAAGGTTTCAGGCTGCCGTTCAGGCGGGCGCCAACAAGTCCAGCAGCGTGCGCGCCACCACCTTGGTCGCCCGGCGCAGGTCTTGCAGGTCCAGGTTTTCGTCGGCGCGTTTGGCGTTGGACTCGCGTACCGTGCGCGGGCCGGCGCCGTAGATCACGCCGGGAATGCCGTGTTCGCCATAGATGCGCACATCGGTGTAGAGCGGCGTGCCCACGGCGGGAATGGCTTCGCCAAACACCGCCTGGCCATGCTTTTGAATCGCTTCAACCAGGGGCTTGTTGCCAGGCAGGGGCTTGAGCGCGCGGGCCAGCAAGATGCGCTTGACCTCCACGTTGATGGCGCTGCCACCCCGAGGCGGCTGGAAGCTGGCGGCGGCTTGCTCAATGGTGCGGCGCAGCGCGGCTTCCACCTCGGCCGGGTCTTCTTCCGGGATCATGCGGCGGTCTACTCTGAGCACCACTTTGCCTGGGATCACATTGGTGTTGGTGCCACCGCTGATCTGGCCGACGTTGAGGTAAGGGTGCGTGATGCCCTCGACGTTTGAGGTGACGTTCAGATAGTCGGCATTGAGCGCATACAGCGCGTTCAAGATGTGCACCGCGCCTTGCAGCGCGTCGGTACCGCTGTCGGGAATGGCGGCGTGCGCCATGTCACCGTGCACGGTTACTTCCAGTTGTAGGCAGCCGTTGTGGGCCACCACCACCTGGTAGCTGAAGCCTGCGGCAATCATCAGGTCGGGCTTGGTCAGGCCTTTTTTCAGCAGCCAGTCGGGGCCCACTTCGCCGCCGTATTCCTCGTCGTAGGTCACGTGCAGTTCCACGCCGCCGTTGAGCGGGGCGCCCAGCGATTCAAGCGCGCGAATGGCGAAGGTGAAGTTGGCGATGTCGCACTTGCTCACCGCCGTGGCGCGGCCGTAGATCTTGCCGTCCACAATCTCGCCGCCGTAGGGGTCGTGCGTCCAGCCTTCGCCGGGCGGCACCACGTCGCCGTGTGCGTTCAAGGCAATGGTTTTGCCGGTGCCGTAGGGGCGGCGCACGATCAGGTTGGTGATGGTTTCCAGCCCGGCGGCTTTCACCTCGGCTTCGGGCACCGCGTGTTTTTCGGCTTGCAGCCCCATGCCCGCCAGCAGCTCGGCCGTGCGCTCGGCGTGCGGTGCGTTGTTGCCGGGCGGCGTGTCGGTGGGCACGCGCACCAGTTCCTGCAAAAACGCCACTTCTTCGTCAAAGTGCGCGTCAATCCATTGGTCGAGTTGTTCGTAGTGGGTGGTCATGGTGGTCATGGTGGTGTGGTGGTGTGGTGGTGAGGGCTTCGACAGGCTCAGCCCGAACGGAAAAAAATGGCTCAGCCCGAACGTTGAAAAGGGGCTCAGTGGCCGGCGGCAAGTTGTTCCAGCAGGTGCGAAAAAGCGCGCACGCACAGGTCCATGTCTTCGCTGGTGGTGGCTTCCAGCGGGTTGTGGCTGATGCCGCTGTTGAGGCCGCGCACAAACAGCATGGCTTGCGGCATCACCTCGTGCAGCTTCATGGCGTCGTGGCCGGCGCCGCTGGGCATGCGGTGCAGTGGCACGCCCAGGGCACTCACAGCGGCTTCCCAGCGGGCTTGCCACGCGGGGGCGCTGGGCGCTGCGGCGGCGCGCATGGTTTCTTCGGTCGCAAAGCGCACGCCGCGGCGCTCGCAAATGGAGCGCAACTGCGCCAGGACGTCGCGCTCCAGCGCGTCGCGCTGCGCGTTGCTGGGCGCGCGCAGGTCCAGCGAAAACAGGCAGCGCCCGGGCACCACGTTGATGGAGCCACCGGGCACCTGCAGCATGCCCACCGTGGCCACCGAGTCGCCATCGGCCCCGGCGCGCTGCTCGGCGTACAAGGCCAGCTCGGCCACGGCGCAGGCCGCGTCGCGGCGGCGGTCCATGGGGGTGGTGCCGGCGTGGCAGGCCATGCCCACCACCTCGCACTGGTAGCGCACGCTGGCGTTGATGGAGGTCACCACGCCCAGCGGCAGGTCCAGTTCGTTCAGCACCGGGCCTTGCTCAATGTGCACCTCAACAAAGCCGAGGTACTGGGCCGGGTCGCGTTGCAGCGCTGCAATGGCTTCCAGCGTGCCCGGCAGGCCGGCGTGTTGCATGGCGGCGCGCATGGTGATGCCGTCGGCGTCTTGCTGGTCGAGCCAGGCCGGGTTGAAGTGGCCAGTGAGCGCGCCCGAGCCCAGAAAAGTGGCCTTGTAGCGCTGGCCTTCTTCTTCGGCAAAGCCCACCACTTCAATGGCAAACGGCAGGCGCCGCTGTTGCTGGTGCAGTTGCTGCACGCAGGCCATGGGCACAAAAATGCCCAGGCGCCCGTCGTACTTGCCGCCGTTGCGCACGGTGTCAAAGTGGCTGCCGGTGAGCAGGGTCTTGGCTGGCTCGTGTGCGCTGGCCGAGCCCGTGCGCTCCGTTCGGGCTGAGTCTGTCGTAGCCCTTGCGAGCCCTTCGACAGGCTCAGGGCGAACGGCATTTTGGTCGGCGCGATAAACACCCACCACATTGCCCACGGCGTCGATGTGCACCTCGTCAAACCCGCAAGCCAGCATGCCGCGCTGCAGGTCGGCCGCGCAGGCGCGGTGTGCGTCGGTCAGGTAGGTCACGGTCAGCTGGCCGTTTTCTGCAAACCCCGGGTCGCTGTGGCGGGCCAGGTCTTCGTGCCAGTCCCACACCTGGTTGCCTAGCGCGGGCTCCAGGCCCAGCTTGTCGTTCAGCCGAATCTCGGCAATGCGGTGGATGTTGCGCAGGCACTCGGCGCGCTCAAAGTCCACCGGGTTGTGCAGGCGGCGTTCAAAGGTGCTGATGATCTCGCGCTTGCTCAAGCCCGTGCCGCGCGGCCCGCGCACCGCCAGGATGAACGGGAAGCCAAAGCGGGCGTTGTAGTCGGCGTTGAGCTGCTGGATGTGCGCAAACTCTTCGGGCGTGCAGTGCGTCAGGCCTGCCTTGGTTTGCTCGTTGGTGGACTCGGCCGTCAGCGTGTTGCTCACCATCGCCTTGCCCGCCAGCTCCGGGTGGGCGCGAATAAGCGCCAGCTGCGGCTCGGTGCCGGCATCGTTGAGCACGCGCACCATGGCGTGTTTCAGCGCGGCGGGCGAGGCAAAGGGCCGCTGCAGCAGCGCCTGTTCGGCAATCCAGGGCGAGTGCTCGTACAAGCCGTCCAGCATGTGCGCGGCGTCGGCCGGTGCAGCGGTGTTGATGTGGTCCAGGGTGATGGGCATGGCAGATCTTTTAAAGAGAAACAGGGTGGGTGGCTTTCCAGTGGCGCGCAATGTCCAGGCGGCGCGCCACCCATACGTGGTCAAACGACTGCACATGGTCCAGAAAACGCTGCAGCGCGGTGATGCGACCGGGGCGCCCCAGCAGCCGGCAGTGCATGCCCACGCTCATCATCTTGGGCCGGTCCAGCCCGTTCGGGTCGCCCTCGGCATACAGCGCGTCAAACGTGTCTTTCAGGTATTGGAAGAACGGGTCGGCGTGCGAATAACCCTGGGGCAGGGCAAAGCGCATGTCGTTGCAGTCCAGCGTGTAGGGCACGATCAGCTGGTGTGCGTCGCTGCCGTCGGTCTTCTTCACTTTCATCCAGAACGGCAGGTCGTCGCCGTAGTAGTCGCTGTCGTATTCAAAGCAGCCAAAGTCCGCCACCAGCCGGCGCGTGTTGGGGCTGTCGCGGCCGGTGTACCAGCCCAGGGCGCGCTCTCCGGTGATGCGCTCGATGATCGCCATGGCCTCGGCCATGTGCGACCGCTCGGTGGCCTCGTCGATGTTTTGGTAGTGGATCCATTTCAGGCCGTGACAGGCCATGTCGTGCCCCAGCTCGCGAAAGGCAGCGGTCACGTCGGCATGCTTTTCCAGCGCCGTGGCCACGCCAAACACCGTGAGCGGCAGGCCGCGTTTTTCAAACTCACGCAAGATGCGCCACACCCCCGCCCGCGAGCCGTATTCGTAAATGCCTTCCATGCTGATGTGGCGGTCGGCAAAGGCGGGCGGGTTGAACATTTCAGACAAAAACTGCTCCGACCCCGCGTCGCCGTGCAGCACCGAGTTTTCGCCGCCTTCTTCGTAGTTCAGCACAAACTGCACCGCCACCCGGGCGCCACCCGGCCAGCGCGCATGCGGCGCGTCGCGGCCATAGCCGATCAGGTCGCGGGGGTAGGGGGCGGTGGTGTCGTAAATCGTCATGGGCAATACAAACAGTGGGCAGAGGGGCAGGGTCGTTCACCGGGAACACCGCGGAACTGGCTTTGCCAGGCCGCAGGTGTTGCCCCTTGAGGGGCGGAGCGGCTACGCGAAGCGAGCAAGCGATGGGGGTGTTCTATGAAAGTGCCATAGAGATGTCGTTGGTGGGCACCTTGCGGTCAAAGGTCAGGTTTTCTTCCACATGCATCAGGTGTTCGTTCATCAATTGCACCGCCAGCACTTCGTCTTTGGCGGCCAGCGCTTTCACAATTTCGGCGTGCTCTTCGTTCGAATGCTCGGCCGCGTGCGCGCTCTGGTACATGAGCGTGATGAGGGCGCAGCGCGAAATCAGCTCGCGCAGCAACTCGGCCAGCACCTGGTTACCCATCAGCTCGGCCATGCGCACATGAAAGTCGCCCAGCAGCTCGGTGCGGCCCGGCACGTCCTGGTTGCTCACGGCCAGTTTTTCTTGCGCCACATGCTCGCGCAGCGCCTTGATCTTGCCGGGCGTCACGACCTGCACAAAGGCGCGCGTCATTTCGGCTTCCAGCATGCGGCGCACCGCAAACACCTGCTTGGCCTCTTCCACCGAAGGCGCCGCCACAAAAGCTCCCCGCGCGGGTTCCAGCCGGATCAACCGGTTTTGCGACAACTGAAACAGCGCCTGGCGCACCAGCGTGCGCGACACGCCGAAGTGGTCGGCGAGTTTTTGCTCGGCCAGCTTGGTGCCCGGGTGCAAGCGGTGTTCCACGATGGCGCGGGTCAGCGACTCGACAATGTGGTTGGTGCTGGACGTGAGGCTGGCCGCAGTGGTTGAGGTTTCCATGGATTCATCATATCCAGAAAAACAAAAAGTGTATACACTTTCGGTCGACCATTCATTTTTGAAAGAACCCCATGGGACTGAGTACACACGTTCTGGACACCATGCACGGCTGCCCCGCTGCGGGCATGGCGGTCGAGCTTTACACCACCGAGGGCGATGCCGCCACCCTGGTGAAGCGCTTCACGCTCAACAGTGACGGCCGCAACCCCGACGGCCCGCTCTACGACAACGCCAGCCTGAAAGCCGGCACCTACCGCCTGGTGTTTGACGTAAAAGGCTATTTCGCCAGCCGCGGCGTGGCCCTGCCCGAGCCCAACTTTTTGAACCGCGTGGCGCTCGACTTTGGCGTGGCCCACACCCACGAGCACTACCACGTGCCCCTGCTGGTGAGCCCCTGGAGCTATTCCACCTACCGGGGGAGTTGAACTGGGCTGCCCCCGCGCCGCCTGCGGCGTCACCCCCCTGGGGGGCGATGCGTGTGGCCCGGCAGCCGGTTCCACCGCATCCTGGGTGGAGGCACGTGGTGCCATGGGCGTTGAAAGAGCCCTCACCCCAACCCACACAGGCGGGAGAGGGGGTAAGAAATAGATGGCGCTGGTCCATACGAAAAAAGCCCGCTGCAAGCGGGCTTTTTTCATGGGGCGGCTTGCGCGTTCAGCGCAAGCGTTGGCCTTCGGTGAGCGTGTCCAGCTGGAAGTTACCGCTCTTGTCCCACAGCCACACCTCGGTGTAGGTCACTGCGCCCAGGCGCACCGGCGCTGGAAACGGGGCCGCGGCGTGCACCGTGCGTTCAATCTCGCGCATCACGTCGGGCGCGTGCGAGGGCGCGCGCATCCAGTTCAGTTTGCGCACATTGCCGCGCCCGTCCAGGTCCACCTGCAACACGCCCACCGCGTGCATCAGCGGAGGCAGTTGGCCCTTGTGGATGCGGTGGCCGTTGTGTTTGTAGATGTGCCTGGCGCCGTCCTGGCGGTAGTCGCGGGGCGAAGCGGCGTGTGAAATCAGCGAGGGGGCGGGCGCCACTGCGGCGGGCGGTGGCGCGGGCACGGGTGCTGGCGGGGGTGGTGGTGCGGGAGCTGGTGCGGGTGGCAGCGGCGTGGCGCAGGCGGCCATCAAGGCGGCGGTGGCCACACCCAGCCAGGCCCAGCGCTGGCTGCGGGGCTCGGTCTGGTTGGTGGGGGCGCTGGCCAAAGCCGGTTGAGGAGCGGGGGTCATGTCTCTCATGGTGTTTGCCTGTGTTGCGCTGCAAGGGCCGTTTGGCCTTGCGTGGGGCGGCCATACGGACGAACGGATCGAGTGTATTGTGATTCGGGAAGCTCGATTTGCACAGCTGCCCCGATACTGGTGGCTCTTTACCGCGTTTACGTTTTTACACACATTCTTGGTGTGTTAGCCACAACCCAACGCCCTTTTTCTCATCATTTTCATGGCGCACCCCTTGAACGCGTTTTTGGCCCAGCTGAGCCGCGAGCCTGCCGTGCTGGTGACGGTGCAGCACACCCAGGGCTCGGTGCCGCGCGAGGTAGGCGCGTGGATGGCGGTGTTTGCTGCCGGTCAGTTTGGCACCATTGGCGGCGGCCACCTGGAATGGGACGCTCTGCGCCAGGCCCGCGAGCACCTGGCTGGGGCTACCAGCACCCCCGCATGGACGCAGCGCACCGTGCTCGGCCCCCGGCTGGGCCAGTGTTGTGGTGGTGCGCTCGAACTGCGGTTTGAACCTGTCAGCGCTGAACACATCGAACCGCTGGCCCAGCGCCTGCAACCGCGCCTGACCCCGCTGGCCCTGTTTGGTGGCGGGCATGTGGGCCACGCCATCGTGCAGGCGCTGGCGCCGCTGCCGTTTGCCGTGCACTGGGTCGACAGCCGCGACGACGTGTTTGCCCCTGACACGCCATTTCAGGTAAGCACCGAGCATTCCGACCCGGTGCACGCCGCCGTGCGCCACCTGGTGCCCGGCTCGCGCGTGCTGGTCATGAGCTTTTCGCATGCCGAAGATCTGGACGTGGTGGCCGCCTGCCTGCAGCGCCAGCGCGAGCGCGGCGACCTGCCGTTTGTGGGGCTCATTGGCAGCCGCACCAAATGGGCCACCTTTGGGCACCGCTTGCTGGCGCGCGGGTTCAGCCCGCAAGAGCTGGCCCACGTCACCTGTCCCATCGGCCTGCCCGGCATCACCAACAAAGCGCCCGCCGTCATTGCCGCATCGGTTGTGGCGCAGTTGTTGCTTCATACCGCAGCAGGGCCTGATTGACCGGTGCCGGCGGCATACGGGTTTGCCCGGTGTCAAGTGTCTGCAGAAACTGTATACACTTTGGCCGTACCGGTCGCAGCGGAGCGGGTGTGAAGCCACACACTCAATCGCGGCCCTCAGCCGACTCAGAGCGCCCGCGGTGGTGAGTCGCAAACCCTGACGGGCTTCCCGTTGTGTTGAGGTGCCATGGAAACCTATTTGCTGGATTGGGCCAACCTGCTGCTGCGCTGGTTGCACGTCATCGTCGCCATCGCCTGGATCGGCTCTTCGTTCTATTTCGTCTTTCTAGACAGCAGCCTCACGCCGCCTGAAGACGAGCAACTCAAAAAAGACGGCGTCAGCGGCGAGCTCTGGGCCGTGCATGGCGGGGGCTTTTACCACCCCGTCAAATTTGCCGGCGCCCCGCCCAAGCTGCCCGGCCACCTGCACTGGTTTTACTGGGAAAGCTATTCCACCTGGCTTTCCGGCTTTGCGCTGTTCTTCATCTCCTACCTCTGGAGCCCCAGCGTCTATTTGATCGACCCCAACGTGATGGCCTGGAGCCCCGCCGGCGCCATCGCCGCCGCGCTCGCCTTTTTGGTGGTGTTCTGGTTGCTGTACGACGCCATTTGCCGCACCCTTGGCCAAAGCAAAAATGGCGACGCCAAGGTGGGCGCGCTGGTGCTCGTGCTGGTGTGCATAGCCGCCTACGCAGCCACACAAATGTTTGCCGGCCGCGCCGCCTTCCTCATTGTGGGCGCCATGATCGCCACCGCCATGAGCGCCAACGTGTTCTTCTGGATCATCCCCGGCCAGCGCACCGTGGTGGCCGACATCAAGGCCGGTCGCCCGGTGGACCCCATTCACGGCAAGCGCGGCAAACAGCGCAGCGTGCACAACACCTACTTCACGCTGCCGGTGCTGTTTTCCATGCTGAGCAACCACTACAGCTTCACCTACAGCCACGAACACAACTGGGCCATCCTCATCGGCATGATGTTCGCCGGCGCCGCCATCCGCCAGTTTTTCGTGCTGCGCCACGGCTTCAAGCTTGGTCGCAACAGCCACCCCTGGCCCTACGCGGCGGTCGGCGTGTTCGTGCTGCTGGCCCTCATCGTCTGGCTGCGGCCAGCGCCCGTGCAAGCCGTGGCCGTGCCCGACACGGTGAGCTACGCCCAGCTCAAACCGGTCATCGAACAGCGCTGCGTCATGTGCCACGGCGAAGCGCTTGCGTCCAAAAACGTGCGGCTCGACTCCCCCGAGGCTGTGAAGCAACACGCCCAGACCGTTTACCAGCAAGTCGTGGTCACCAAGCTCATGCCCATGAACAACGCCACCGGCCTCACCGAAGAGGAGCGCGCCCTGTTTGCGCAGTGGTTCAAGGGCGGCGCCAAGGTGGACTGAAACAGCCTTCAGGCATGAACTTCCGCACACGTTGCATGTAACGCTGTCGATGCGTATGGTGTTGCATGTCACCCAACAGGAAGATTCAGATGGCAACCACACACGTCAATGCGCGGGTGCAAAAGTACCGCGATGCCATGCGCATGGCGGGCCTGCGCCCGGTGCAAATCTGGGTGCCCGATACCCGGCACCCAGACTTCGCTGAAGAATGCCGCCGCCAGTGCCGCATAGCCGTGCAGGCCGACATGGCCGACACCGACATGCAGCGCTTCATGGATGAGGCGCTGGCTGATGTGGACGGCTGGAACGCCTGATGCAAGGCGATTTTGTGACCGTTGCCATGCAAGGTGGCTTTGGAAGACCCCGGCCCGCCTTGGTTATCCAGGCCGATCCGTTGCAGCCGATGCGCTTCTGCCGCGCAGGCTCCTATAGATCCAGCCCGGTTTTGTCTTCACTCCCTCTCCCGCATGCGGGAGAGGGTTGGGGTGAGGGGCATTCAAACTTCACCGGGCCGGATCAATAGGTCCCGCTTTTGGTCGCATCGACCCCAATGCCATGGTGGAGGTTGAGCGCTGCTTGGTCGTCTTCTTGGGCATTGCCAAATATTGATACGATCCCATGAAGTAGAAACCGTTCGGGCTGAGCCTGTCTTTCGACAAGCTCAGGATGATCGGAATTCAGGGCTTCGACAGGCTCAGCCCGAACGGAAAAAAATGGCTCAGCCCGAACGGAAATGAAGACTTCACCGGGCCGGATCAATAAGCACCTGTAGCGACACAAAAGCCAGCAGCGGCATCTTGTTCGGCCAACGCAGTGGCCTTGCCCGTTGATCGGGTTCCGTTCAAAAATCCCAAGCCCATCGGTGTGGCCCGCTGGTGAACATGACGCGTGTGCGGGTTGCCTTGCAGTGCCAGGTTTGCTTGGTGCACTCCAGACCCACTGCGGGTTCCGAGAGGCTGTCCGGGTCGAACACCACGGCACACTTCTGGCCAGGTGCCCGCACCGACTCGTACGCCAGCCACTGAACGCCGTGGTTTTGCGCCTCAGCCGCAACCGCATGTGTGTCCGTGTAGTTGGCGCCATCCGTCCACGCGGCGCGAGCCGTAGCCCACGGGGGTGCCATCAAGTCGATGGCGCGCCCCGATAGGGCACCCTGGAAAAACGTGTGTTCGGTCAACAGTTCCTGTGCGACCAGGCCAGCGCTTTCCAAAATGAACCGGTGGCGCCAATAAGCCACCTCAGCGCACGCCGCTTCCAGCTCTTGGGCGCCATACCACTGGCCCCTGGCATGGGCTGGCCTGAAACGGCTGGTTTGTGCTGGGCGGTATCTGAACGGTGTTGCCAGCAAATAGTGCTTGGGTTGTTGTGTGAACGGCAGTTCAGGCTTGCTGCCCTCAAGCAGCTGTTCGAGCAACGCCTGTTCATCTGGTGTGTCCACCAAGCGCATGGTGGACACCACGTGCTGGGCTTCCACACCGCGCCAAGCCAGCTGTTGGCTGTGTTGGATCGAGCCCTTAAACCATGCCTTGGTCCACCCATTCATGACGGTGCGCGCATGCCGTCCAGGTAGTTGAGCGTGGCCACCAGACCCGCTGCGGTTTGCACCAGGCGCTGCGGCACACCGCCCAGCGCTCTGTTGTGCGTGGTCATCCAGGCCATGCGCTTCTGGTCATCGGTGCCCACCAGCGCGTCCAAAGAGCGAAACACGCGCACCAGCAGCATGGCCAGTTCACCTTCCTTGCTGTCGGGTGCCAGTGGCTTGTCCCCACGCACCAGCCGCGAGATGGTGGGCTCGCTCAGACCGAGCGTGCGAGCCAGAGACGCACCAGAAAGGCCAAGCATCTTGCTGGCCCGCGTGGTGGCCTTGGCCAGCACCATGCCTGTATCGGGTTTGACGACCACTTGCTCCATGTCTGTTCTCCCATTGAAAAGCGGTTTCCTAGGCTTTCTAGGTTTCTTAGGAAAGAATATAGCCTTAAAAGTAAAAAATGCAATATGGGTTGAAGGGTCCGCCTCACCCCCGGTAGCCGTTCGGGTTCCCGCTCTGCCAGCGCCAGGCGTCGGCACACATCTCATTCAGCGTGTGCCGCGCTTCCCAGCCCAGCAGCTTTTTCGCCAGCGTCGCGTCCGCGTAGCACTGCGCCACGTCGCCCGCCCGCCTTGGGGCAAACGCATATGGCACTGGCCGCCCGCTGGCCGCTTCAAACGCTTTCACCACCTCCAGCACGCTGTTGCCCCGGCCCGTGCCCAGGTTCACCGTGAAGCTTTCGCCCTGGCCCAGCAGCGCCTGCAGCGCCGCCACATGGCCTGCGGCCAGGTCTTGCACGTGTATGTAGTCGCGCACGCCGGTGCCGTCGGGTGTGGCGTAGTCGTTGCCGTATACATTCAGGCACGGCCGCTGGCCCACCGCCACCTGCGCCACATACGGCATCAGGTTGTTGGGTATGCCCGCCGGGTCTTCGCCGATGAGCCCGCTGGGGTGCGCGCCCACCGGGTTGAAATAGCGCAACACCCCCACCCGCCACACCGGGCTGGCCGTGCGCAGCGCCGCCAGCATGTCTTCAATCACCAGCTTGCTGTGGCCATACGGGTTGGTGTGGCTGCGCGGAAAGTCTTCGGTAATGGGCACCGAAGCCGGGTCGCCATACACCGTGGCGCTGCTGGAAAACACCAGCGTGGGCGCCGCCAGGGCCGTGCCGTCGGCGTGCACCGCCGCCATGGCGCGCAGCAGGCTCACCGCGCCGCCTATGTTGTTGTGAAAGTACTTCAGCGGCTGCGCCACGCTTTCGCCCACCGCCTTGTCGCCCGCAAAGTGCACTACGCCCACCGGCTGGTGGCGGCGCAGCACCGCTTCCAGCCAAGGTGTGTCCAGCACATCGCCGCGCTCCAGCAGCACCGGCTGGCCCGTTATGCGCTCCAGCCGCTCCAGCACCGCCGGGTGGCTGTTGGCAAAGTTGTCCAAAATGACGGGCTCAAACCCCGCCGCACGAAGCGCCACAAACGTGTGGCTGCCGATGTAGCCGGCACCGCCGGTGAGCAAAATTTTGGTTGGCATGACGTGATCGACGAGAGTTTGGAAAGCCTGCGAACAGGCATTGCTTCATGCCGTTCTGCAGGTTGTTATGCAGCTTTTGAAAGCGTCACAGGGTCATTTGAAGAAACTTGGAAATCCAAATGCAGTTCCAAGTTCATATCTGGAGCGGCCTCTATGTGCGCTGCTGCCTGGGCTTCTGCCTGGCTTAAGGCGGGGGCCGCTTTGGGCCACGCCACCCCGGCGCGCCAGCCTGTGCCTTCCATGGCGCGGTAAAAACTGCCATTGATCTGGCTCGTTTCCTTTAGATGGCGCACAAACTGACCCAACAACCTGGCATCGGGCTTGGCCGAGCGGGCTTCATTCCAAAAGGCGTCCAGGCTACCCTGGTAACTGAGGCCCGGTAGGTTGTAGATCGCATCACCCATGGCTTTGGTGCCCACCCCATGGCGAAGCGCTTGCAGCCCTACCGTGCTGTTGATTACTACCACACCTGTGGCATGGTCCAGCAAGGTGGGCAGGTGTTGGTCGTGTATGTAAAAACAGCGTTTGGCTAGCCCCAGTTGGCCGGCAAGCTTTGCTATGAATTGGCTGTAGTTGGTGTAACCCCGGTCCATCGGGTGGTGTTTGATCACCAGCGCTGTGTGTGGCGCAGCGCTGGCGGCAAAAGACCGCATCACCTCTTCAATAAACGGCTCAACTCCCTCGTATTGAGAATGCACATGCACCTGCGTGTCGTTGTGCACCTGCAGTGGCACCACAAAAAACCGCCCGCTGCGGTGTTGCAGCAGGTGGGGCAACACCCCGCGCTCTGTGAATCGGTACCACACCTTGCGCCACGCCGACCTGAGCCAAGGCAGCGCCTCCAATATGTTGAGCTGCCTGTGGTGTACCCGGTGCGGGAACCAGGGTTTGCCCAGCGCACCCACCGTGAAATAGCAAAACCCCCACCACACCATGTGCCAATAGGTGCTGGGTACCGGCCGCGCTTTTCTTTCTGTAGCGTCGTTTGACTCCGGCAGGGCCAGGTAATGTTGCGGGCAACGCGGCAGGTCTGAATGACCGTTTACGCCGTTGCGCTCCAGCGTGATGTGGTTAGGACGCAGGTAGCCCTCTTCAAACACACCAACTTCCACCCCCCGCGCCGTGGCAATGGGGTGTGCAGCGGCGTGCACCGGGCGGCAGTCGCCAAACAGCAGTACCACATCAATTTGCCACTGGTTCAACAGCTTGGTGAAAAAAGCCGGCCAGGCCGCCAGAGGCTGGTCAAAAGCCACTGCGCCCTGACGGTAAAAAAGCCAGTCGCCAGCGTTGAAGTTGACCTTGTAAACCTGGGCACCCACCGAGCGCAAATCTTCAGCCAAGCGGGCGAAAAAAGGCCCCACCGGCCCTTGCAGCAGCAAGACCTTCTTTCCTTTGTACCCATCAATCCCTTGTCGAAGCATGGTTCTTATTGTCGCCGTTAGGGAACCCAGCCGGCGCGCGCGGCCTTGTGGGTCAATTGGATATGTTCAAAAAACAACCGTTTTGTACTTTTTAAACCCAGGCTCCCGCGCCTGTTGCACAAGCTTTTCATCATCGAATCCAAAAAATCCCCTTGGGTTGACGCGGGTTTATACACGGCTCGTCCATGCCCGCCACAACACACCCAGCTTGCGCCCCTGGCGGCGCAGCCAGCCGGTGCGCAGGCTTTCCAGCCGGGGCCCTTGCTCCAGCGCGGTGCGCTCGGTCAGTAGCGTGTTTAGCACCGCTTCACACGTGGTGTATCCCTTCAGCGTCCAGTCCCAATACACCGGGTAATGCAGCAGCGTACCCGCCACCAGCTCGTCCAGGGTCAGCCGCCGGGTGCGCCGGGCCAGCGCGGGCGTGGGCATGCCGCCCTCGCGCGCCCGGTCATGCGTGAGGCCCCAGCCTGCGTAAAAGGGCTGGCCATAAGTCACCACTTTTTTGCCGCGCAACAGCGCGTCAAAGCCCGTCAGCGACGTCATGGTGTGCACCTCGTCACAAGACTCCAGGCAGCTCACCACCGAAGCGCTGGTTTCTACATGGTCGGCCCAGCGCATCGCCTCGGCCAGCGCCAAGCGGCCCGCGCGGTTGCCGCTCACCACGTCGGGGTGCGGCTTGTAAACCACAAACGCGCCCGGCTGCGCCAGCCGCGCCGCCTGCAGCAGGCCCACATTGGTATTGACCGTGGTGCAGCCAAAGCGGATCGAAGCATCGTCTTCCACCTGCCCTGGTACCAATACAACCCGGCGCCCGTTGCTCGCCCACTGAACCGGCTGACGTGGCTCCAGGTTGTATTTGGTCAGCCCGTTGTTCACCATGAACTGGCGCACGTATTGGGCGCGCGCCATGTCTTGCTGCGTCACGCTCTGCGTGTTCAGCAGGTTCTCCAGGTCCGACGGTTGGGTGGGGTCAAAATACAAACCCGTTTCGTCCAACACCAGCGAGTGGGGGCGAATCAGGTCCGAGCCCAGCCCCACAGAGCGCACAAAACCGTCTTCAAGGCGCACCAGCCGCGCCTGTGTGGCTCGCGCCAGCGCTGCCAGGCCAGGCGGGGGGGTGCGGCCCCAAAACACCAACCGGTCAGCTGCCCCAAGCGCCAAGCGGCTTGCCGCTTCAGCGTGCGGCACAAAGCTCACACTGGCGCTGTTGAGCGACAGCATGGGTTTCAAATTCGCCGCTTTCCAGCGCCTAAACCCCACCCCCACCGTGCGCCCCGGCGCAGCAGCAGCCATGCGCCGCTGGCGTACCAGCCAGTCGATCACGTCAAAAATGCTCCCCCGCTCGTGCGTGACCGGATTCAGGTAACGGGTGTAGTGAAAGTAAGCCGCCGCGAACAGCTCGTCCACGGTTCTCGTGCGTGTGCGCCGAGGGCAAGTTTGGCGGTCGTCCGTGGCGCCCCAGCCGGCGTACCACGGCACACCAAACACCGAAACTGGTTTGCCCGCCAGCAAAGCCTCAAACCCCATGGTCGAAGTCACCGCATACACCCGGTCCATCTGCTCAATCAGGCTCAGCGGGTTGATGGCCTGGCGCAGCACCACCGTGCGCTGCCCGCTGTCGGCCACCCCATCCTGCGTCTGCGTCAGGTAACCCCCCTTACGGCCTGAAGTTACCTCTGGGTGCGTCTTTACAAAAATGGTGGCCAGCGGGTTTTCAGTGCGGGCCGTTGCCAGCATGGCCGAAAAAGTGTCCGCATTGGCTCCACCCAGCGCCACGCTCATGTCACCCGCAGTCTGGTCAATCACCAGCACGCGCTTCACTTCGCTCCCCGCTTGCACTCCTTCCCCCCTTGGGGGAAGGCTGGGATGGGGGCTCCCCCGCTCCCCCGCCCAGTCTGGCGCATGGTTGTACTTGCTTAGCCCATGCGCCAACACCAGCGCCTTCGCCCGCGCCACGTCGCCCGCCAAGCCGTCCAACACATCTGCATCAGAAGCCAGCAGCGCCTCTAGCGCGCTCGGCCGGGTGCTGTCGTAGTAAATGCCCTGGTCATCCACCACCAACGCAAGGGGTGGGAAGTGTTGGCCTGTGCCGAAAGAGCGCAGAAAACCGTCTTCTAAATAAAGTTTAGATTGATTACCCACCCTTGCATAAAACCCCGCTAGTTTTCCGCTTCGTTTGCAGCCCCAACCCAACCAGCGCACGTTATGGGTAAAACACCAAGGAAAAAACGACGCACTCGGAACCTGTTCAAGCAGAACCCCAAGCATCGAAAGCCCTCGCAGTCCAATGCTAAATATCGGAATCTTATAAACTGTCTTCGTCCGCATAAATAATCATCTGCGCGCAAAGAAACGCGCTACGGCCCGTAATATTTGAAAGCGGGAGTCTGAAAAAAATGCCATGGGTGAAATTAAAAATTTTCGAATCTTCTTGCTCAAAGGCCGAGATACGCCTTGCTCATTATCTTTAAGCCGATTGGCTTTTTGCAAGCACTCAGCCAGCGTGGTTGTAGACTCCGCTAATCCAGAAACATCGTGTGCGCGGTAAATGTCAAACAATACGCTTTGTCGTAAATCAAAAGCATCCCTCTCTACCCTGTCATGTAGTTGTGCTGCTATTGCCTTCTCTGCCGCCATTCTCATATTTCTACCGGATGCAAAAGGGCTGCGCCAAGCCAGCTTTTCATGGTGCAAATGCAGCGCATACAGGCCGTGCCGGGCCATAAATTCACCATGTAGGCGGTGCAGAGCTCGCCAGCCTTCATAAGCCAGAGTATCGTTCAGGTTCCAGGTCTTGGTGCTCTTGAAGTTTGAAGGCAGTGCAATTTTTGAATTGTTGTACAACAAGCGAAATATGAAATCACGATCTTCGCCACCCCACCCTGCAAACCTCTCGTCATAGCCTTCTATTCGCAAAGCCAATTCCCGACTCAAGGCAATAACGCCGCTCGCTGGTGCATAATTTTCAACCACGTTATTGGTTAAGGAGCCTTTGGGGCTTTCCAGCAACAATGCGGTAACAATTTTTGTATAACTGGTATCAACACAGTTCTCCTCGAAAATACGAACGCTGGCATTCTTAGTTAGATAAACAGCAGGAACGCTTAAAAAATTAAATGGAGTTTCTGGTAGTAACGCCATTTGAGCGGCAACCGCTTGAAAAAAATCACGGCGGTACACCAGGTCTGCATCATCCATATAGACAGCAGGACTGCTTGCTTCCCGTATGCCAGCGTTGCGAGACCGCGCCAGTGAGAATGGCTTGCCTGCCGTTTCAAGCCGAAGGTATTTAAAGCACCGTTGGTCACAAAACCTTGCAATTTCAGCAGCAGCATTAGGCGGGCTTCCATCGTCAATAACGATGGTCTCAATATCGACCAAATCAAGCGCGGCGCGCAGCGCCAGCCGTTTTCGGTAAAAAGAAAAATCCGCCGCCCGTACAGGAACCAAGACAGATAGTTTTGCGGCCATTACGTCGTGCCTAGACCGGCAGGCAAACCCGGCAAGCCGGTTGTGCCGGGTGCGAGCACCTCAAACAGATCACCAGCATGGGGCTGCCGCTGCAGTTCAGTATCTGCCAAGCCGGAGCGAGCGGTGGACACAAACAAACGGTCGAAACGTGGCCCCGCAAAGCACACATTGGTCGCGTTGCTAGCCGGCACAGCAATGCGCCTTAATAGTTGCCCATCGGGTGCGAATCGGCTGATGCAGCCTGCGCCCCAGTGTGCTACCCAAAGACCGCCCTCGGCATCAAAACACATGCCGTCCGGGTAACCCTCGTCTTCAGTGAACATCTTCCAGACCCGTTTGTTGCTTAAATTGCCCGCAGCTGCATCCAGGTCAAAAGCGTAAATGGTGCGGCGCCCACTGTCGGTGTGCAGCATCAGTGTGCTGTCCGCATTGATGGCTGGGCCGTTCGCCACCGTGTAGCCAGTGTCCTTTACAGACAAGTCGCCCGCCGGCCCCAAGCGGTAAAGGCAACCTTGCGGCTGGCTCTCGTCGTTGTTGTTTAAGCTACCGGCCCACACGGCCCCTGTTGCATCGGCCTTGGCGTCGTTCAGGCGCAAAGCGGGGTTATGCGAAAACGGCTGGTGTAACCACTCAAAGTTGTGGGGAGCGGCGCTGTCAGCCAGCGCAAACCCCCCTTGCATGCCAAGTAACAATTTCCCAGCTTGCGCAGTCGGCAACACCCACCCCACGCGCTGCGGCAGTGACCAGACTTGGGGTGAAGGGCTGGACAAGTCCCAGCACCACAAGTGCATGCCGTGAATGTCTACACCCCAAAGCCGCCGGGTGCTTGTATCCCAGTGCAACCCCTCGGCTAGTTGTGCGTTAAGGATTAGACCCACTCGAGTTTGGGAGTCTGGCTTCATATCAACTAGCATTGAATGTACCTATGGGATTATCACACTTATATGGGACGGTTTACTTTCAACGTTAGTTGTTGTAGACTAGAATCCTACAATTAAACCCCGAACATAGGCAACGTCATCTGGGTTGCAAATACATTTGGTCTCAACCGCTCGTAGATAACTGTCCATTGCTGCACGTTTGTACGTGAAGAAGTTAGCCTCAATACGGGCTAGTTCTGTGTAGATTCTCAGCGCTTTTCCATATTCTTTATTTTGCGATAGTTGATTGGCTTGCTTGAACATCGCGGTCAACGTTGCCTGGTCGTGCTTTTTGACAGCAGTTCCTTTCATCAGAGTTTCGTAGTCAACTCTTTCAAATACTTCTAAAGATCCCCCGATAGTAGCGTTGTATATCTTCCTTCCAGTAGCTTCGTATACCAGCTTCGCCTGTTTATAGTTTAAAGCGACTCGATCCAGCTTCGGATCCTTCCAAGTTTTTCCTTTCCCAAAATAGTCTTTGTGAAAATGATTCTGGTCGTCGCTGTCAGACAGTAAGACATCACCAGTGCGTTTATGAGATTCAGGGATAACATAGCTGAAATCCATACCAATCAGATACACCTCCGTAAAGCCCATGAAATAGGCTAACTGGAGATTGATGTATGTAACCGACTGTCCGCAATAGAGTACTTTTGAAGCGTCAGTAGAGAAGCGAGGAACCACAAAATTAGGTGACGACTTTTCATAGAATCCACGATTCATACGAAAGAAAAGAGTATTCGGTTGCTTCGGGTGGAGAGTTTTGTAGTTGGTGGGGAAGAATTTATAAGGCGTATCAAATTTGCGAATTTCTTCAATATTTTCCTTCATCACCGAACTATCTTCTACAACATAGAAGTATGGCTTGAAGCCAGTTTCGCGCGTCTTATAATAAAAAGAATTGACGCCAAACGTATATTCGTCCTTCAGTAGCATTAAATCATGCTTGTTTAGGGAAGGTCCGTTTCCAATGATAAAGCAGCGTTTGCCCTTGAACGCATTGTATAGTTTCGCCAATTCATCTGAATCTGGCTCTGGTGTATTAGCGTACAACTCCTTTGCTGCATAGTCTGCAAGAGAGGTGAAGTCTGGTGGAAAAATTACGTTGTGGATTGTTTGCATTTTGTTATCTATACTAACTATTCCATTTATTGATATCTTAGCCGCGTGTTTGTAGAGGTTAATATCCCCAAAGCTCGATTCCCTTTCGATTTTCAATCGAAGTGTATCCGATGCGGTAGCATGATTGCATTTGGAATGTATAAAATCGAAAGGTCCAAGTGATGGCTCATATTTGCAGCCGTAGTAAGACGTAAGATGTTCATATATTTCCTTGAACCGAACGCGTGCCCCTTTATCAGCCGCATGATGTAGATGAACATACGCATGTCCTGCAATTCGAATGCGCGCTGGAGGCAAATGATTGAATAAAGTGACATCAAATGCACGATCCTCGCAGCCGTAGCCGACGTATTGTTCAAAGCCGTTGAGACTTAAATAAACTGCGCGTTTAATGATCAAAATACCACCTGAAACCGTTACCGGGTTCTTGATTTTTTTTGAATCAGTAAAAGGTTCAAGCTTGAAGTTTTTCTGAATCAGCTCCGCTTCCTCTTCGTCGCTGTAATATATATTTTGATATGGTGAAATAGCATCGTATTTATTGTGGCAGTCGATAATTTCTCGAACAAAGTTGCTGCCCGTAAGCACATCTGTATCCATTAGTGCTACGACCTCGGATGCACTGCAGAAGTGGGAAATGGCTACGTTATATCCCCATCCTCGGTTGTACTCCTTTGGATTGAAAATGAATTCATGTCTCACATAAGGTCGAGCTCCCAGTTCTTCCAAACTCAATCGCGACTCGCTGTCTTGTTCGACTAGTAGCACATCAAAAAGATCACCATAGAAATGATCAATCCAGCGTAGCAGAGTCTTCAAGTTCGTATTGCGCAGTGTATCTTCTGGCGCTAGCCGTACACCAATGATGAGTGTCGCCAAAAAACCGCTGCGATTTGCTGCAGCGAGTAATGGTCCTTTTTTGCTTGTTGTAATACGCTCTGGTGTACGCATTCCAGTAAACTCATTCACCATTCCTATTGGCTTAGCTGAGTGCCAGTTATTTGGTGTTTCTGGTACTGTTTGCGGCCCCATCTTTAGGATATTCATAATTTTGCTATAAATGTAATCACTACCAAGTTGCGTAAGGTGAAGGTTGTCGCAGGTGTAGACCTTAACTTCTTCGGTGGACCATTTTCGCAAGTCAATCACACGGCCGGCAGGCAAGCCCTCACTAAAGAGGTCGGAATATGCATGGGTAAGGTGCATATTGCTAGGACGCTGCTTCTTGTAGTCACCATTCCAGCCTTCAACAAATCGGTTGGCTGAAATAAATATTAGGTTTGGAATGGCCGCCAATCGAGGTAGCAAGCTCGATTTGGCCATATCCAATGAATACATGTTAGCTGTAGGTTCGCCCTCAAATGATACGTTTAGCGGTTGAGAAAAGTGTTTGGCCATGTTTGGCCCACCAAATACTTGATCGAAAGCTCGTTTTTTATTGTTAACGATTTTTTTTGAATAGTCTCTTGTATTTAATGACCAGTTTTCATTGTTGGCAGACAGCGGGTTGTTGTAGAGGTCTTGTTGTGCACTGCTGATACGACGAGGTGACCAATCAACGATGCCTGTATAAAGGATGACGTAATCATACTTTGCAAGCATTTCTAGTGTGTAATGCCCTATGAAGTCCACGGTTGTGGTCCACTTCATTGGACAAAGAATCAGTTCTACATTAAGTCTTGGATCGTTCGCAAGGCGTTCGGCAAAAATGGGGTAATCGAACCCTGCGGGTTTGTGTTGCCCTCTGCTATCTGTGAATATCAGTATATTCATGTTTTTTTCTGCATTGAATAAGTTGTTTTTACCGAAATATTTGAACCTATTATTTCACTCAGCTGCTTTGCAAATGACAAATAGTATTCATCTGTATAGTGAAGCGGAGCCAGCCCCCATTTGTGGTTCGCGCTGCTCCGGACTGAATCATGCCTCACTTCTATTACACCTGAAAACCGCATATTGTTTTCTAATTGATTATATAAATCATTAAGCACTTCGTTTGCTTTAATGAAATCCCAGGTGTCGCCTGCGTCTCTTGCATAAAATGCATTGTGTAAGATAATTTTCTTTCCAGCAAAGGCATGTGCGGCTGCACCAATACAAGCGCGAAATGCATCGGCGTAGCTCGCCGTGTATGGCTGTACAAAGCTCGATATCAAGTCCTTAGAATTACTGAATTTTGAATGTGCTTGTGAGTAAGTTAAAAATGCACCGCATTCAGTAATTCCTAGTGTATTCGCTCTTCAATTAAATCAATTATCCAGAAATCAATATTTTCAGACCTAATAATTATATTCTTGCTTTCTTTGTGTAGATCGTTAAAAATATTTCTTTGATAAAATTCGTGTGCGTCAGAATCTATTTTCAACGCACTCAATGTTTTAACACAGGGTATTTTTGAGAAGGCAGAAACCAAAGATTGTCGAGCGATATATGTTTGAACGACTAAGTTATTGGAAAATTCTAAGGCATCTCTGGTTACGCAGCTGCCAAAAATTCCTACATTTGAACTCATATGTATTTTTCGATGTTCCGAAGTTCGGATGTGTCAACTGATTAAGTTGCGTCTGGATCATGGAGGCAGGAGCTAATGGCGCCGTCGAATGTCAAAGTGGCACCGTTAAAAAACATGGTATCAATTTCTAACATTTTTCTTGCTGAGCTTGCCAATTCTTGTGGTGTTCCTATTGCACCACTTGGGTGACATTTGGCAAGATGCATCAGTCCAGATGGACTTCTTTCGAATCCTTTTTGCAGCATTTCTGTCGCGATTGCTGCCGGCTCGATGCAGCTAACCCTAATGCGCCCTCCTAGGTCCACAGCCAACGCCCGTGTCATGCCACTCAACGCCGCCTTACTGGTCGCATAGGCCACGAAATTTTTCTTGGTCAGCTTTGCATGGATGCTGCTGATGTTTACCACGCTGCCTTTGGCAAGTTCCAGTGCTGGCAGGAGCGCCTGGGTCCAAATGAATGGAGCGACTAGGTTCACATTGAGGGTTGTTTGCCAGTCGTTTCGCGTCAGGCTGTCGGCACCGCCCAGTATTTGAACGGCCGCGTTGTTGATGAGTGCCGCCAAGCCGACATTGCCCAGCCATGCATTGATCTTGATGAAAACCTCTTCCGCGTATACCTCGTCTGCTACGGTGCGCGCTAGGTCGGCCTGAAGGTAGTGCTGGGCCCCCAGGCCTTGGGGTGCCGGTACCAAGTCAGTGGCGATGACGGTGTAGCCGTTGGCCGCAAATTCTTGCACCAAGGCCTGCCCTATGCCACCCGCTGCGCCGGTGATGACTGCGAAGCGCTGCATGGCTGGCCCATCCGGCCCTTGGGCTTGCACCGTTTCGCTCATGCTTTCGCCAATTGCAAGAAGGCCATAAGCTTGGCAATGGCGATTTCGCTGGTGCGTGCTACTGCATCAGCGGTATTGGATGCGTTGTGCGAGCCGAATACGCAGCGAGGGTGCTGGCGCAGGCTAGAGGCGGCAGGCAATGGCTCGACTTCAAACACATCAAGTGCAGCCGAATACACCTGACCGTTTTGCAGCGCGGCTTCTAGGGCGCTTTCATTGATGATGGGGCCGCGGCCGACATTGACGACACGGACGCCCGGCTTGCACTCGGCCAGCACAGCCGCATTGAGCATGTGTCGGCTGCTTGGGGTTAACGCGCAGTTGATGACAATAAAGTCGGCTTCTTGTATGCGTTGTGGCCAAATGGCCATTTCCACCTGGGGCATGTTGGGGTCGGGCTGGGCAAATGGGTCGTAGGCGACGATGCGCATATCGGCGGCCAGTAGTCGCTTGGCCGTGTTCTTGCCGATGTCGCCATAGCCCACCAGGGCAACGGTCTTGCCTGCGAGCGAAATGCCGCGCGGCTTGGGCCACTGGCCAGCGCGCACGCCCCGGTCGATGTCGAAGGTTTCGCGAGCGAGAGCGATGACGTAGCCCACAGCAATGTCGGCCACCTCGCCACCAAACATGTTGGGGGTGTTGATGATTGGAATACCCAGGTCTTTGCAGGCTGCAAAGTCCACGTTGTCTACCCCTATGCCCCATTTGACAGCGGCCTTCAGCTGGCCTGCTTTGCCAGCTTCAAACACTTCCCGTGTGGCAGGGTCGTCGCCAATGATCCAGCCGTCATGCTGGGGCACGAGGCTTTTGAGTTCTTCAATGCTCAGTGTTTGAACCACGTTGGGCGTGGTGATTTCAACACCATATTGCGCAAACAATGGACGAAAGCTGTCAATCATGCGCAGCATGGGGGGGCAGGTAACGAGGATCTTCATGTCATTATTCCTTTGATTTCTCGTTGACTTGTACTTTGTTTTGTTCTTGCTGAAAACGAGCCGCTACAACGGCAAAGTCCCAATCAGCGGGGGTGTCGATGTCGATGGATTCAAAGAATGGGCCTTCAAACATCATGGGCTGCTTTCCAATGCGCGCTTTCGTTTTGGCAAAGCTTTCGGCAGTAAATATATAAAGGTTTGAATTCTCCTCAAACCACGGTTCGAGGTTTTGGGTGGGAATGAGGTTGTCCGGATCGTGATTGATGGGGCTGCAGTCGGCTTGGTAGAAGCGTGTTTGCACTTTGTCTACAGTGAACAATGAGTCAGCCTTGCCTGCTGCCATTGATTCTTGAAATGCTGCAACTGCTTTTCGGACTGTGTCGGCACTCATCAGCGGATTGGTTGTATGGGTCATCAAATACAGATCAGCCGGAACGTTGGCAATATCGTCAGCCAGCACCAGATTCATTGAGACATGATCGCCGCATATTTCAGGTTTACGCTCTCGAATAGCGATGCGGTCGGTATCTACCAACCCATTCTCAGCAAGAATATGTCTTGCATCCGTATTGATGATTATCTGATCGATTTCTTCAACCTCAAGCAAGGTATCCAAAATCCATCGGAACAAGGGCTTACCGCAAAACTCGCGGAAATTTTTACCCTTAACACGCACGCTATTTGCCTTCATTGGCAATAAGGCTATGAGTCTTTGTTTGGATTTTTCAGACATTTTTAACTTTAGTGTGGGTAGAAATATTTATCTTTTTCATCATGCGAAAGTTTGCGATGCTCGTGATTGCCTTTGTAGCTGCCTATGTACTGGTGGTATCTGTAAAGAAAAATTTCTTTGGCTTGTGGTATTAGAGCGCCCTCTTTTGCTGCGTGCCTCCAATCTTTCCAGACGCTGCTGACGATGTAACGTATCGCGTCAGTGACGCTCACGTGCACGTTGGGCTTTATTTGCTGGAGTGCGATGGCTTCGCGTTCGAAGCGTCGCCTTACCTGCGCCCAGTTCTCACTGTGGTGGTGATAAACTTTTGCTTCTGCGACGTATCCTACAAGGCCACCCTCTTTGGCCAGCCGCTGTGCCAACTCCATATCCTCTAAGCCGGTGAGATCTTCGTTAAAACGATGGCGGGACCATGCAGTCTTTAAAAGCGCAGAGTTGGCATTGTTGCAATAATAACCAGCTTGCGGTACTTGAGATTTCGAGGGAAAGTATTTTTCAAAAACGCGGTGCTCGCTAAAGTGGCTGTTTGATCCCCCGAGTTGCTTTCCGTAGCTGTACTGCACAGTGCCGTGCAGAAGGGGTTCACATAGTTTGTAGAGCCAGTTGGGGTCTGCTGGGACGCAATGCCCGCTGGTGATAACCAATATGTCGCCACTGGCCGCTTCGCAGCCCATATTCAGTGATCGGCCGAAAGAAAAATCGTCGCGCTTAATGTGCAAAATGCGGCAGCCGTAATGCTCAGCTATGCTCAGTGTTCTGTCAGTTGAGCCCGAGTCAACCAAAACTACTTCGCACTCCAATCCGTTGGTCTCTTGGCTGGCAATACCTTCAAGCAGGTCACCAAGATACTGGGCTTCATTCAGCGTTCGGATAATCACACTGATCTTGGCCGCTCCAACCTGTAACTTTCCCGGGCTTACAAGCAGGTTGAATGTGCAGCCCATGCGGTCGTGAATCAAGCGCATTTCTTCAGCGTATAGCCCGTGCTCTACTGTGGCGCTGCAGGCTGTGACGAGCTGCTTCACATCAAGCAATTTGGCCCAATGGAAGGCCGCGCGTGCAGTGGTGGTTTGCTGCTCAAATTTGTGGGTAGAGCCTGCTTCCGTAACTCGCCCCGCGCGAAGCGCTTCACCCACCGGGAAAAATGCCGTATGAAGCGGGCCGCATTGTTTCAGTGCATCCCGGTTGGGCGCTGAATCGTGTGATGAACTGACCAAAAGCAAGCTTCCAGCGCTTCCATGAAGAACAAAACACGTAGGCAGAACTGAATTGGCATCGGTTGTGGCGCTGTTTTTTACGGCTTGCATTCTCAGGCCAGGCGCCAGTGTTTGCGCTTCCGCGCCAACGGTGAAAAGTTTGGGCGCAGGAAGGCCAGACTTGATGAGCAATGCCGCTACATCATCAGGGGCTGCAAACCGGGTGTTTGGCCTCGTACGCGCCCATGTCGCCATAATTAATGCGTGAGCTTCATCGGTACGACCAATAAAGCACCAATCAGGCTCATGCGTTGAAGTTGCCACAACACTGGTAAGCACCGCTACGGTTGGATTGAACCAAACGGTGTGTTCACTCCATTCAAGTTGGCAAGAGCTTGGATCAATAAAATTTATCGTTACCTTCATTTTATATGGATGTATTTTGTTGCGGTGACACTCGCCTGAGCAGCGCGGCGTTGTTGCGTGCTTCAACTACCTCAAATCCATTAGCAAGTAGAAATGGCATGCCCAGCGTTCCTTTGGCCGTCCATTTACCGTCTTCTAACCACGTGTCGTCAAAACATACCAATCCCAAAGGCGATAGTTTTTTGACCACTGACTGCGCACAGTCCAAATGCATTTGATGGCATTCCATTTCATCAATTCGTGAACCAAGAAACTTCTCGTATCTACTTTGGCGCAGCTCGCTGTGCTTGCCGTGGTCAAAGTCGTAGGCATCCAAAAAAACAATGTCTAGTGCGCCACTGTAGTGGCGTAAATAGTCCTCACCCTTGCTGGTTACGGCTTGAAAGCCTGTGCTGTTCATTGCTCCAAATGTTTTGCGAGCCATCTCACTGTTGTGTGGATCCATGTCAACGGTAATGAATTCAACGTCATTCGCTTTGCAGTATTCTGCAAGTTTTCGAGTTGAGCCTTGGCCAGGAACTTCTTCTCGTGTTGTGCCTACTTCCAATAAAACAATCTTTCTGTCAGGGGCTTCAGCTTTGATAGTTCCAAGATGCTTCTTCATTGCTGAGATAAGCAAATCATGGCCGTGTGCTGTTTTTTGTTCTGCAAGCTCATGAAGTTTGTTGCTTGCGTTTTTTATTAAAGCTCGCTCTTTATCAGTCAGCATCAGCACGCCCTTACCATCCAATGCCGCATTGATATACAGAGCTTCTGCTTCAGCTGATCGGCCAAGGTTGATGAGTCGTTTTGCAATGGCTGTTAGGGACTCAACTGTGGTTTGTGTCAGTGCTTTTTGGCTTTGGTTGAGGTAGCTGAGAGCTGTTAACTTGTCACCTGACTTTGCTATTTGATCGCTTAGTTCGAGCAGGAAATCGAAAAGTTCTTTGTCCGTAAGTTTTTGAGTAACAATTATTTTCTTTGCACTTTCGTGGACATCATCGCTAACTATGCAGCTGTGCGCTAACCACGCTTTTTCGTGCTTCAGGCTTTCCTGGAAGGATTTTAATAAATCGTTTTTTTCCTTCGCATGAGCCGTTCTCTCGGCTTCGCTGGCTGCAGCAAGCGCTAAGATTTCTGTCTGAAAACCTTTTTGGGTTTCTACCAGTGCGGCATCGAATTCGGTTTTCAATTTTGCGGCGGCTTGATTCAGCACGTCTATCTGGTTTTGTCGCTCCATATTGAGCTGGGCCGCGTTGGATTCGTTTTCGGCGTAAGCCTGCACTTTGATGGCGAGTCCTTCGGCCTGCGTTTTAGCTTGCTTTAGCTGTGCCTGCAGTTGGTCCAGTTGCAATTGGCGCTCGGTGGCCAGTTTGTCAGCCGCTGCTTTGGCTTGTGTGAGGTGCTGCACTTGGGTGGCACGCTCTTCGGCTTGTTTGGTGGCGGCTGCTGTGGCGGTGGTTGCGGCTGTGGCCGTTGCCTGGGCTTCGGCGGTTCTCTGGACTTGTTGGTCCAGTTGTTGTTGCTGTTGTTTGGCCAGAACTGCGGTGTCACGCACAAAAAGGGCGTGGCCTATGTCAGGGTGGCGGCTTGTTTCTATGGCCAGGCAGCGAAAGCCGAGGGCTTGCAGGGCGGGGTGCAGTGCGTTAGCGCTGGCGGACTGGGTGAGTTCGTTGTTGTGTGTGTAACTAATGCTGTCACCGTTGCCGTGGCCTGTGTCTTGGGTGCTGCCGAGCAGCACGCGCAGGGCGATCACGTCGAAGGCGGCGAGCTGTTGGACGGCGCCCTGAAGGATGGGGAGTGCGGGCAGGCAGTCCACCAGGAGCCAGTTGGCGGGGTACTCGGTGTCTTGTTGCAGTTCGGCCAGGGTGATGGCTTGGCGGGTTTGCTGGTGGGTGGTTTTCAGGTTGGGCCAGAGGCTGCGCAAGCTCTCTGGCTCTAGCAGGCCGCTTTCTGGCTGCAGGCTGGCTGTGTAAGACAGTGTGTGTGTGCTTTCGGGTCCCACCAGGCCCGCAAGCACTTTCCAGCTGGGTTGGGCTTGTGCCACCAGTTTGAGCCTGGCAGCGGTGGTTTCGTCTGCTTCTATGAGTGTGACGTTGCGGTGGCCGGATGCCATGAGGTGTTGTACCCACGGGCTGGTGCCTCCACCGGCGCCTACCAGTAGCACTCCGTTGGGGGGGTAAAGCTGTTGCAGCAGGCCCAGCCATGGCAGCAGGGCTTGTTGTACTGGCGGGGTTGGGTCGTGGCGCTCGCTCGTTTCGAGTGGTGCAGTGTGTTGCATAGCAGGGCGGGTGTTATCCGGTTCGGTGGCGCAGCCATTCTTGGCGGGCTTTGTTCAGGGCAAAGGGCAAGGCGGGCCAACGCAAGGGGTTTTTGCCGTGTTTGATGAGTGCAGCGCCTAGGCGGTATGAAAGGTGTTGTTTCATGCGCTCGGCCTCGTAGGCGTCGCGGTATTTTTCAATGGGTAGCTGTTTGCTCGCTTTTCGCTGTGGCAGCTCACGCTTGTATTCGCGGGCCAACCCTAGCAGTGCAAATGGCATGCCCAGCCAACCACCCAGGCTGTGGCTGCGCTCAATCATCTTGCTGCCGAGCCGATAGCTCAGTTGCTGTTTTACGCGCTCTGCCGCTCCGTAGGGCGCCGGTGGTGCGGCGTGTTTGGCTGGCGCTGCCGGTTTGGCTTTCAGGCGCTGGTTTTCCAGGTAGTAGCGTTCAAGCTCCTCCTGCACCTGGTGCAACTGGACCAGCAACAGGTCGTTTTCTTGCTGCAGTTCGTTTGTTTGGCTTGCAGCTGGGCTGGGGGTATCTTGTTTAATCTTTTCCAGATCGTCTCGGGTCTGATTCAGTTGAGCTTGTTCTTGCTCCAGCTCTTGAATACGTGTTTGTGCGGCTTGGGTACGCAGGTTGCTAGCGTTCAGCTGTTGTTGCTGTTTCAGAACGCTTTGCAGTGCGCCCAATGCCTGGCCAGTTTGGTCTGCCGCTTGGTCATCGGTGGGCGCAGATTTGGGTAGTGAGGCAACAGCCTGAAGCTCTTCGTACAGGCTCAATACCTGTGGGTGCGCCGCTAGGATGTGCTGCGCAAGGTACCGGCGCAGGGCGTCTTGGGTATGTGTGGTTTCTGGTGGTGCTGGGGCAGGCTCGGTTTTGCCCTCTTTACCCAGCGGGGCGCCGATTCGCAGTTGTACCTGCTGGAGGTAGTCAGCGGCACTCTCGCGGACTTGTGCTGCGTGTACCAGCATGCAGCGCTGTGGGTTGCGGTGGTAGAAATACAGCAGCGCTTCGTTGTAGGCCTGCCAGTTGTCGACGGCGGCTTGCACGGCTTCTGGCGTACATGGGCTGGCCGGGTTGTCAAACGCACGGGCAATCAGGTCTTGCGGCGTGTCGTAAACCAGCATAAAAGCGAGCTGTGGGTCGAGGCCTTTCCAGTAGTCCAGCAGATAAACGGCCTGCGGGTCGGACCAGCCCCAGAGCTCGTGGTCGATGTTGCCCAGCAGCAGGTCAAGCGCAAGGCTTTGCCACACGGGGCCAGGCTGCAGGCTGTGTATGGCACCGTGGCTTTGCAGCGCATCAAGCGGCACGATGCGGTGGGCTTTGAGCAGAGTGGCGCCAATGTCCACCGGGCTAAGGCCTTCGCGCTGCGACGGCGCAGCGGCGTGCATGCCACAGCGGTTGAGCAGGCTTTCGACGGTTTCAAAACCTGAAAGCGGATGCCCCACCACCACAATTTTGTTGATGGGAAGCTGGGCCAAAAGCCCTGTTTGGGTCGTCTGGGTCAGTTGGGCGGGCATGCGTGTGTTCATGTGGGTGGTAGTGCTTAAAGACCAAAAACGACTTTGGCGCTGACGGCAATCTGGTAAATGATTTGCGTCATGTCTTTCCAGAACTGGCGTTTCTTTTCATCCACTTTGGGCAGCACCAGCACCTGGTCGCCGGGGCGAACGGCTGCACTGGTGTGCAGGCGGGTGGCGTCGGTTTGTTCAAAGCTGCCGTCGCGCCGGGCAATCACCACGCGGGCGTTGTCGGCCGTCTGGGTGAAGCCGCCGGCGCTGTTGATGTAGTCGGTAAGGCCCAAGCGGGTTTCAAAGGCCACGGCGTTGGGGAACAGCACCTCGCCGCTGACGAGCACCAGGCCGTCGCGCCTCGGAATGCGCAGCACATCGCCGTTTTCCAGCAGCAGGGTGTCGCGCAGGCCAGCCTGGGCGAGCACCACTTGGCCCAGCGGCTCCACTTGTTTGGCGCGGTCTACCCACTGCAGGCTGAGTTCGGCCTCTTCTTTGCGCAGGCGGGCTTCGTCGCTGCTGCCGCTGCGGGCGGTGAGCAAGGCGGCTTCCAGGCTGCGCAGGCCGGTGGCCAGCATGTCTTTTTGGCGCTGTTTCACGCTTTGGCGAAACAGTTGCACGCTTTGGGGTTCGGCGTCTGGCGTCAGCTGCACCTGGCCCAGCAGGCTGCCCAGCTGGGTGCCGTAGGGCAACACATATTCTTGCGGGCTGGTGTGTTCGCCCTCTACCCGCACGGTTATGGTGCCGGGCTTTTTGTCGGCGGTGAAGTCGAGTTCGTCGCCGTTTTGCAGCACCACGCTGCCGGCCTCGGCCAGGGGGTAATACTCGGTGTTTTTCACGGTGCCGGTGTTGCGCACCACGCGCACGTGTGTGGCCTGGGCCAGGGGTTTGGCAATTTGGGCCAGGCTGCTCACGGTGAAGGGCTGCGCGCCGGTGGGTGAGGCGGTTGTTGTGGCAAATTCAAAGCGCTTGGCGCTTTCAACCAGCCCGCCCACTTTCACGGTGCCCTGGCGCTGGGGCACAAAGATCACGTCGCCATCAGCCAGTTGCAGCAGCGGCATGGTGCCGCTGAGCAAAAAGTCATAAAGGTTGAAGGTGGCGCGCACCGTGTTACCGCGATTCACTTGCACGGCCAAAAAGCTGCCGCGCTCGGTGTCTATGCCGCCGGCTTGGTCCAGGTAGTGCAGCAGGCTGTCCATGCTGGTGCCGCCATACAGGCCGGGGCGGTTCACGTTGCCGCCCACAAACACGCGTACCGGTTGGGCTGCGGCCAGGCTGGCGTAGCTGTTCACGTTGGCCCGAAAGGTGCGGCGCACGGCGGCTTCTACGCGGCTTTGCAGCTGGGCGTTGGGCACGCCGCGCACCTGCACCGGGCCCACATGGGGCAAAAAGATGTTGCCTTGGGGGTCTACTGTTAGGGGTGCGTCAAAGGTAAAGGCGCCCCACAGGCGCACTTGCAGGGTGTCGCCGGTGGCAATCAAATAGTCAGGGTTGAACTGGGTGGCGCCACCGCTGGTAAATGCGCCGGTGAAGAGCTGGGCGCCAAACACGTCGCTGGTGGCGTTGGCGCGCTGGCTGGCCAGCAGCCCGGGCGATGGCGCGGCAGCGGTTGCAGGTGCGGCAGCAGGTGTGCGGCCTGTGGCCTGCGTGGCTGGCGGGCTGGCGTCCAGCCGCATGCCAAGCGGGTTGGCGGGGTCTTGCTGGGGCAGGGGCTGGCTGAGGGCCGTGGCCGAAGCAAATACCCAGGCGAGGGCGAGTGCTGCTGTGGTAGCCAGCCGTTGGGTTTGCGGAAACGGGAGGTGTGTCGTCATGGTTGTGGGGGGTAAACCGACAGGCCAACGCGGGCAATATGGGCGAGCAGGTCGGGGTTGTCGATGGCGTGGCGCAGAGACAGGTCGACTTTCCAGGGAAGCAACAAGTCGTCAATGCGGTTTTCCAGGGTGTATTGGCTGCTGAGGTCGAGCGCGGGCGCGGTCAGGCAGATGTCAATGTCGGAGCCAGGCCGGTAGCCGCCCATGGCCCTGGAGCCATACAGCACGGCGTGCTGTACCCGTGGCTCTTGCGCCAGCACCTGCTGCAACTGCTGCAGGGCCGTAGCGGGCAAACCGGCACGCGCGGCCAGTTCGCTTAGGGCGATTGGGTGTGCGCGCAGGGGGCGGGCGGGGATGGCTTGGGCAGGCATGGGCTGTTCCGTTCAGGCTTGCAGGCCGCTCATGCGGGCTTGAAAGTGTTTGAACAACGGGTAGTAGCGGGTGCGGATGAGTTCACAGATGGCTTGCGCTACGGCCTGGTTGTAGGTGTATGCGGTTTGGTTGCGGCTGGCGATCATGTCCATCCAGCCTTGGCCGTCGTCCAGCAGATTTTTGCTGAAAGCTTCTCGCGCAGCATCGCGTGAGCCGGTAATGGCGGTGTTGCCTTGGTAGACGAAATAGTCTTTCATCACATTCCAGGCAAGCTCGTGCGTGAATTCAAAGGCTTGAATGAGACCTTGTTTTTCGAGGTCGCTCAGCTCACGTTGCTCAGCCAGTTGCACCGCTGCCTCCAGGCTAGCCAGGGCGCGCTGGTAGTTGGAAAAGCGCTGTTTCCAGCGCGTGTCTGGGGCGTGCGGGTGCAAATGGGTGGCGGCTGTCATGGCGTTCAGTCTTGGTGGTCGCGCACGATGGCGCTGAGCAGTTGCAGCACGCCTGCGAGCAAGAAGGCGGTGAGCACGAACACCAGCAGGTTGTAAGCGCGGCGGGGTTCCAGGGGGAACTCGGGTAGGCCTGCGCTTTGCAATACCGAGACTTTTTTCAGGTTGCGTGTGGCTTCTACGCGGCCACGCTCCAGCGCGACCAACGAGGTTTTGTAAATTTCTTGAGCAAATTCGGCCTCAAGTTGCAGCCGCTGAAACTCTTCGACGGCGGTGTTGAGGGTTTTGCCCCCGGGGGCCGTGAGGCGGGCTTTTTCGGTGCCAATCTGTTTTTGCACCGCGTCAATTTGCAGGTTGAGTTCAACCACATTGGCGCTGCCGGGCTGCAAGTAGCCCAGCAGGCTGGTGCGCCGGGTTTGCAGTTCGGCCAGTTGGGCTTCCAGGCTGTTGACGATGGCAGCCACGTTTTCAGCTGTGGCCTGGGGTGAGACCAGGCCTTTGCGGTTTTGGTAAGTGAGCACCGCAGCGCGTGCGGTTTGGGCGCGCTGGCTCATGGTGTTGACCTGGCCTTCAAGAAAGTCGACTTGGTCTTGCGCCAGCGCGTGGGCCATGGCGTTCATGGTGAGCTCGCCTTCAGCCACCATAGCCGCGGCAATGGCTTGCGCCATTTCGGGGGTGAAGGCCTGCGCTTTAATCGACAGCACGCCGGCGTACTCGTCCAGTTCTACGCCCACGCGCGTGCGGAAATGTTCCAGAAACTGCTCCAGTGGGGCTTCGCCGTCCCACAGGCGCGAAAGCCAGTCGCCCTGGGTGCTGTAGTGCTCACGCAATTTCAGCTGGGCGTCGAGCTTGCGCAGCATGTCGAGCGAAAGCAGGTGGTCGCGCATGAGCAGCTGGTCGGTTCTGCCACCACCACCCGCGCCCGTGAGCAGGCCTGTGAAGTCCATGGCCTGGCCACCGGTGAGGTCAGATCGCTGGATGATGACCCGGGCTTCAGACACGTAGCGGTCAGCCGCCAGCAAGCCCCAGTAGGCCGCAGCGAGCAGGCTGGCCACCAGCGCAGCAGCAAGCAGCGGGTGGCGCTTCCAGTGCGGCTTGGGTTTATTGGGCTTGGCGTCTTGAACGCCTTCGGTGGCGCCGTTCGTAGCGGTGTCGATGGTGGAGATGGTTGTCATGCAGGAATGCTGTCTTTGTAGGCCTTGATGGCGTCGTCAATCTGGTCAAACCAGTGGGCTTGGCCCTGGTGCAGCCAGATGCCGGCGCTGCAAAATTGTTTCAGCGTGCCTTCGCTGTGCGAAACCATGATGAGTCCGGCTCGGTTGGTCAGGCCCTTGAAGGCGTCAGCGGCCTTTTTTCTAAAAGCGGCGTCGCCGGTGGCGGTGACTTCGTCGGAGATATAGACGTCGAAGTCAAAGGCGAGCGACAAGGCAAATTGCAGCCGCGATTTCATGCCGCTGGAATAGGTTTTGACGGGTTCGTCAAAGAAGCTGCCTATTTCGGCGAAGGCCTGAATTTGTTTCAGGCGGTCGGCCATGTCTTGGCTGTGGCCGTGGACGCGGCAGACAAACTTGGCGTTTTGGCGCCCGGTGAGCGAGCCTTGTAGGCCACCACCAAACCCCATGGGCCAGCTGACGCGGCAGCGGCGTTCAACGTGGCCGCGCGTGGGGTGGTCAATGCCGCCAATGATGTGCAGCAGTGTGGACTTGCCTGCACCGTTGCGGCCCACCAGGCCCACGTTGACCTTGGGCGGTATGGTGAAGTTGACGCCTTGCAACACCCATGGGCCGGGGCCGTGGTCTGTCATGTAGCGTTTGTGTACGTTGCTGACAACGATCATTGCGTGACCAGCCTTTTTGCGTAGCGGGCGTGCAGCGCCAAGCCAAAAAACACCAGCACCAGGGCGCAAACATAAAGATAAGAAAGACTGAGCTCGGGCACAGCGTGGTAGTACGGCGCAAAGCCCAGGCGCGCGGCCTCAAGGCCATGGGCCACGGGGTTGTACATGAGCCATTCGCGGTAGGGGTAGGGCACGGCGCTCAGGGGCAAGAGCACGCCTGAAATCAGATACAGGGGTGTCATGATCATGTCGAGTAGGTTGTCCAACTCGGGCACCAGTTCTTTCACGACCGAAACCACCAGACCAAAGCCCAGGCCCAGCAACCACAAGCCAAACACGGCTTCCATCACCGCCAGTGGGTCGCTGGGCATCACCTGCAGCCCCAGCAGCAGGGCGACGCCTGCCAACACCATGAGGCTCACCACCAGCATCAACAGGCCCTCGAGCAGCGCACGCACGAGCACGGTGTCGACCGGCTTGACCTGGCGGTAGGCAAACAGCGAGCGGTTGGCGCTGATGCCGTTGGCACCCTGGCTGCCGGTACGCCGAAAGAAAAAGAAGCCCAGGAAGCCAACGCTAATCCACAGCGCCGTTTCAATGCCGCCCACCTGGCGCACGCGAATAACGGTGAAGATGAACACCATGAACGCAATGTGGGTGGCGGGCTCAAGCAGCAGCCACACCCAGGCTGCACGGCGCGCAAACAGGCGGCTGAGCGATTCGCGCAGAAGCAGTGCTTGCCAGACGGCCAGGGTGATGGAGAGCGGGGAGCGGGTTCTGTTCATGCGTGTTGGGGTGGGCTCTTTCAGGTGAAAAACGAGGGCTGGCGCGTGGGCGCTTCTGTGCGCGGTCGCGGTTTTTTGGTGTGGCCCTCTTCTCCCTGAATCCGAGGCTTCTTGCCTTCGCCGAACCGCTCATTATGTCAGGTGCATCTTTGGATGTACTTCGAGGGTTTGTAACAGGCAGACTGCTGTGCGCACAGTGACCGCTTTTGTGCATTGCAGGCAACGCAGGGTTGCCCGCGCGCGCGAAGCCAGCTGGCCTGCGGCGCTGGCTGCGACGTGCCCTTTATGATCGCCAGCACGTCACAACACAACCATGGGAGTGGAACCAGATATGCATATTAAGAAAGCAGTGTTTCCAGTAGGCGGTATGGGCACCCGCTTTTTGCCAGCCACCAAGGCCATACCCAAAGAGATGCTGCCGGTGGTGGACAAGCCGCTCATTCAGTACGCGGTGGAAGAGGCTTACGCGGCCGGCATTCGCGAGATGATTTTCGTCACCGGTCGCCACAAGCGGGCCATTGAAGACCACTTTGACACGGCCTACGAGCTGGAAGCCGAGCTGGAAGCGGGCAACAAGCGCGCGCTGCTGGAGCTGGTGCATTCCATCAAGCCGGACGACATGGACTGTGTGTATGTGCGCCAGCCGCGCGCGCTGGGCCTGGGCCATGCGGTGCTGTGCGCTGAGCGGCTGGTGGGCAACGAGCCGTTTGCGGTGTTGCTGGCCGACGACTTGATGATGGGCCACAACCAGGCCGCGGGCGGTGCCACGGTGTTGCAGCAAATGGTGCAGGCCTATGAGCGCAGCCCGGGCACGGTGCTGGCGGTGCAAGACGTGCCGCGTGCCGACACGCGACGCTATGGCGTGGTGGACGTGCGCGGTGTGGGCACGCAGCTGGCCGAGGTGTTTGGCATGGTGGAAAAGCCGGCACCCGAGGTGGCGCCGTCCACCTTGGCGGTGGCGGGGCGCTACATCTTGACACCGGCTGTGTTTGAAAGCATTCGCCGCCAACCGCGCGGCGCCGGTGGCGAGATTCAGCTGACCGATGGCATTGCGGCGCTGATTGGCACAGAAAAAGTGCAAGCTTTCCGCTACGAGGGCACGCGCTACGACTGCGGCAGCAAAGAAGGTTTCCTGGAAGCCACCATTGACCTGGCCCTGGCCAACCCGGAACTGCGCGACGCGGTGATGGCGCACATCAAGCGCGTGGCCGGCTGAGCAACAGCCTGCATCGGTTTGGGTCTTAACCCCCTCTCCCGCTTGCTGTCCGCTGCGTCCGTTCGGGCTGAGCTTGCCCTTCGACAGGCTCAGGACGATCGGACTACGCAATCCCGTTCGGGCTGAGCTGGTCAAAGCCCTCACACATCGCTTGCGCTCGCTGCCCTTCGACAGGCTCAGGGTGAACGGGGTTCAAGTTCAAAGTAGTAGGGGTGGATCCACAGCCCAACCTCAGCCCCAAACCTCAAGCGTTGGCGCTGAGCCAAGCGTGCAGCTCTTTCACCGAATGGGCCACGTGCAGGGGCTTCAGCGCATGAAAGGCATCGGGCTCATGGGCACCGTAGCTCACGCCCACGCTGGCACAGCCGGCGTTCAGCGCCATTTGCAGGTCGTGGGTGGTGTCGCCAATCATCAAAGTGCGCTCGGGTTCCACACCAAACTCGGCCATCAGCTCTTCCAGCATGAGCGGGCTGGGCTTGCCGGCGGTTTCGTCGGCGGTGCGCGACGCGTCAAACATGCCCAGCAGCTCGACCGTGCGCAGCACCTCGTTGAGCCCCGTGCGGCTTTTGCCGGTGGCCACGGTGAGCCAGTGCTGCCGGCCCTTGAGCTCGGCCAGCAAGGGCAGCACGCCGTCAAACAGGCTGATGTCGTGCTGGCGGGCGGTGTAGTGGTGGCGGTAGCGCGCGCCCAGCTCGGGGTATTTGTCTTGCGGCACATCGGGCGCCGCATGGGCCAGCGCCTGCATGAGCCCCATGCCAATGACGTAGCTGGCCGATTGGTCAGAAGGCACGGTGCCGCCCACATCGGCCACAGCCGCCTGGATGGCGCGGGTGATGATGGCCGTGGAGTCAAACAGGGTGCCGTCCCAGTCGAAGGCGATGAGGTCGAATTGGCGGGGGCGCATGGTGAGAGGTGCCGTGTTCAAGCGAAAAGTGCCTGCGCGTGGTGCCGCAAATGGTCGTCCACAAAGCTGGCGATGAAGTAATAGCCGTGGTCGTAGCCGGCATGGCGGCGCAGGGTGAGAGGCTGGCCTGCTTGTGCACAGGCGGCTTCAAAGGCTTCGGGGTGCAGTTGCTCGGCCAGAAATTTGTCGGCCAGGCCTTGGTCAACCAAAATGCCGCCGGGGTAGGGCGCGCTGGCTTGCCCGGCCATGAGCCGGCTGGCGTCGTGCGCCGCCCAGGTGGATTCGTCTTGCCCCAGGTACCCGGTAAAGGCTTTGCGGCCCCATGGGCATTGGGTGGGGGCGCAAATGGGAGCCAACGCGGACACGCTGCGAAACACGCCGGGGTGGCGCAGCGCCAGGGTGAGCGCACCGTGGCCACCCATGGAATGGCCAAACAGGCCTTGCTGCTCTGCGTTGAGCTGGAATGCCGCCACCACACCCGGTAGCAACTCTTTCAGCAGGTAGCTTTCCATGCGCCAGTGGCCTGACCAGGGGGCTTGGGTGGCGTCCAGATAAAAACCGGCACCGACGCCAAAGTCCCAATGGTGGTCTTCGCTGTCTACGCCCGCGCCGCGGGGGCTGGTGTCGGGCGTGAGCAGGGCCAGGCCCAGCTGGGCGGCGCTGCGCTGGGCGCCTGCCTTGATGGCAAAGGTTTCTTCGGTGCAGGTGAGCCCGGCCAGAAAGGTGAGCAGCGGCACGCTGTGCCCGGCCAGCGCCTGCGGCGGCAGAAACAGGCCAAAACGCATGGGCAAGCCGGTTTCACGCGAGGCGTGTTTGTAAAACCGCTGCACACCGCCAAAGCAGCCGTGTTCGCTCAGAAGTTCGAGTCGGTCAAATGACGAGTCCATTGGTGGTTCCAGCCTGAATCGTGGTGTGAAGGGAAACTAAACCCAGAACCCAGAACGCCGCGGAACCGGCTGTGCCGGGCCGCCAGCGTTGCCCCTTGAGGGGCGGAGCGAAGCGACGGGGGTGGGCCAAATCCTAAAACTCGATGACGCTGCGAATGGACTCGCCGCGCTTCATCAGCTCAAAGCCTTCGTTGATGTCTTCGAGCTTGAGCTTGTGGGTGATGAGGTCGTCGATGTTGATCTTGCCGTCCATGTACCAGTCCACGATCTTTGGCACGTCGGTGCGGCCACGGGCGCCGCCAAAGGCCGAGCCTTCCCACTTGCGGCCGGTGACGAGCTGGAATGGACGGGTGCTGATCTCGGCGCCGGCTTCGGCCACGCCAATGATGATGCTGCGGCCCCAGCCTTTGTGGGTGCATTCCAGCGCGTCGCGCATCACCTTGGTGTTGCCGATGCATTCAAAGCTGTAGTCGGCGCCGCCGTCGGTCAGCTGCACGATGGCGTCAACCACGTTGGCGTGGTCTTTGGGGTTGATGAAGTGCGTCATGCCGAACTTGCGGGCCATGGCTTCGCGCTCGGGGTTGAGGTCCACGCCAATGATCTTGTCGGCGCCCACCATTTTGGCGCCCTGGATCACGTTGAGGCCAATGCCGCCCAGGCCAAACACGACCACGTTGGCGCCGGCTTCTACCTTGGCGGTGAAGATGACGGCGCCAATGCCGGTGGTGACGCCGCAGCCGATGTAGCAAACCTTGTCGAAAGGCGCGTCTTCGCGGATTTTGGCGAGCGAAATTTCAGCGGCCACGGTGTAGTTGCTGAAGGTGCTGGTGCCCATGTAGTGAAAGATGGGCTGGCCGTCGAGGCTGAAGCGGCTCGTGGCGTCGGGCATGAGGCCTTTGCCTTGTGTGCCGCGAATGAGCTGGCAGAGGTTGGTTTTGCGGCTCAGGCAGAACTTGCACTGGCGGCATTCGGGCGTGTAGAGCGGGATGACGTGGTCGCCTTTTTTGAGCGAGGTCACGCCGGGGCCCACGTCCACCACAATGCCGGCGCCTTCGTGGCCCAGGATGGCGGGGAAGATGCCTTCCGGGTCGGCGCCGCTGAGGGTGTAGTAGTCGGTGTGGCAGATGCCGGTGGCTTTGATTTCAACCAGCACTTCACCGAACTTGGGGCCTTGCAGGTCCACGGTTTCAATGGTGAGGGGCTGGCCTGCTTTCCAGGCGACGGCGGCTTTGGTTTTCATGGTGAGTTCAGTGGTTTTTTAAGAGCGATTCAGAGGTTACCGCACATTGCCGGGCGCATGGGGTGTAGGGTGGTAACAGCTCAGCGGCCCAGCAAAAACACCGCCGGTGCGTCCAGCGGCAAACCGGCCAGCGCGTCTTTGCCGCGCTTCCAGTCGGTTACCAGCGCGCTGCGAACGGTTTGGCCGGGCAGGGTGAGGGCGCAACACACCGCCAGGCGGGTGTGCGGGTGCAGTGTTTGCAGCAGCGCCTGCAGCAGGGCGGTGTTGCGGTAGGGCGTTTCAATAAAAATTTGCGTTTGCCCGGTTTTCAGGGCCAGGGCTTCCAGCTCGCGCAGGCGTTTGCTGCGCTCGGTGGCTTCTTGCGGCACATAGCCCACAAACGCGAAGCTTTGGCCGTTCAAGCCGCTCGCGGCCAGGGCCAGCATGAGCGAGACCGGGCCGGTGAGCGGCACCACGGGCAAACCCATGGCGTGGGCGGCGCGCACGATGGAGCTGCCGGGGTCGGCGATGGCCGGCATGCCGGCTTCGCTCACCAGGCCCATGTCGTGCCCCTGCAGCGCGGGCGCCAGCAGGGCGCGGGCTTGCGCATCGCCTTGGGCTTCGGGCGCATGGTCGCCTTTTTTGTGGGCGGCGCGGGGCAGTTCGGTGATGTGCTGGGATTGCAAGGGCGCGGCCAGGCCGTGGGTGGCTTCCACCCGTTTTAGAAACGCGCGGGTGCTCTTCGCGTTTTCGGTGATCCAGTGGGTGAGGCGGCTGGCGGCGCCCAGGGTTTCGGCCGGCAGCCAATGGCCTGGGGCGGCGGCGGTTTCCTGGCTGACGCCAAAGTCCAGCGGGGTGGGCACGAGGTAGAGCGTGCCGCTCTGGGCGGTGCCGGCGCTCACAGCAGTTGCACGCCAGCGGCGCGGATCATGCGGCAGGTGCGAATGAGCGGCAGGCCCACCAGGGCGGTGGGGTCGTCGTTGTCAATGCGCTCCAGCAGCGCAATGCCCAGGCCTTCGCTTTTGGCGCTGCCGGCGCAGTCGTAGGGTTGCTCGGCGCGCAGGTAGTTTTCAATTTCGGCGTCGCTCAGGTCTCTGAACACCACGCGCACAGCGGCTATTTCGCTTTGTTCAAAACCGGTTTCCAGGCACACCACCGCCAGGGCGGTTTGAAAAATGACGGTTTGCCCGCGCATGCGCTGCAGCTGGGCCACGGCGCGCTCGTGGGTGCCGGGCTTGCCCAGGGGTTCGCCGTGCAGGTCGGCCACCTGGTCGCTGCCAATCACCACCGCGTGCGGGTGGCGCTGGGCCACGTCGCGCGCTTTGGCCAGGGCCAGGCGCAGGGCCAGGGTGGCGGGGTTTTCGCCGGGCCGGGGGGTTTCGTCCACTTGCGGGCTGTCCACGTCAAACGGCACAGCCAGACGGGCGAGCAGTTCGCGCCGGTAGCGCGAGGTGGAGCCCAAGATGAGCGGGCGGGAAAGGGCGGGCGGGGTGTTGGGGCTGTGGGCGGGCATTCCGGTATTCTCCCCGCATTCTTTTACACACGGACTTGCGCAAAAGCGCCATGTCGTTTTTGCAAAGCCTTGCCGTACGGCTTGTAGTGCCCGCGGCTTTGCGCCCAGCCCTGACGGTTTTGCCCAAGTCCGATACACTTTTTCAATGAACCCGAACCCCAAAATGGCATGGAATGCCGACCGCCTGGACATACGGGCTTTTGCCCTGGCTGGCGCCAGCCTGCAGGCCGACGAGCCGCTGACCCGCTTTGCGCGGCTGCTGGAAGAAGCCCACCTGGACGACGACGCCCAGCCGGCCGCGCTGCAAGTGCACTGGCAGGCGCACGGCGAAATGCGCCCCAGCGCCAAAGGTGGCGCGCCCGCCGTGTGGCTGCACCTGGAGGCCCATGCGGCGGTGCCGCTGACGTGCCAGCGTTGCCTGGGCCCGGCCGACACGCCGCTGCTGGTGGACCGCTGGTTTCGTTTTGTGGCCGACGAAGCGGCGGCCGAAGCCGAAGACGACGACTGCGAAGAAGACCTGCTGGCGCTGGAGCCGCGCCCCAACCTGCACGAGCTGCTGGAAGACGAGTTGTTGATGGAGCTGCCGCTGGTGCCCATGCACGACGAGTGCCCGGTGCCCGTGGTGATGCACGCCGCCGACCCGGGGGTGGGCGCTGAAGGTGGCGAGCCTGAGCGCCGCAACCCGTTTGCCGAGCTGGCGCGTTTGAAAAAGTAAGCGGCGGTGGATCTGGCCCGCCGTCGTGGCTTCGCCTTCTCCAGCTTGCGGCGTTTGTAGTCAAACAGCTCAGGTAAAAAGCGCCCATGAACCCAGCAATGCCCGCCGAACCCAGCCACCCCCTGTGCAACAGCCGCGACCTGGCCGATGGTGGCCGGGCGGTTTCATTTGATGTGGTGTACGCCGGCCAGACCTGCCGCGCTTTTGCCGTGCGCTACCGCGGGCAGCCCCACGCCTACCTCAACCGCTGCAGCCATGTGGCGATGGAAATGGACTGGCAGCCCGACCGGTTTTTTGACGACACCGGCCGCTGGCTTTTGTGTGCCACCCACGGCGCCACCTACGAGCCCGACACCGGCGCCTGTGCAGGCGGGCCTTGTCGTGGTGGGCTGGTCAAAATTGAGCTGCTGGAGCACGGCGGCGTGGTGCACTGGCAGTCACAATACAACCTCAAACCTGTGGAATTCTGAGAGCCCTCCAACATGAACGACGACAACCTGGGCTTGCCCACCAGCGCCAGCAACACCCCAGGCTGGGAGCGCGCCACCCTGGAAAAGCTGGTGTTCGCCACCATCAAGGAGCAGCAGGCAGCGCGGCGCTGGAAGATGTTCATGCGGCTGGTCTGGCTCAGCATCTTCGCCGCCATCGCCTGGTTCATCTACAGCGCAGACAAAGTCAGTTCGTCCGTGAGCGCGCCGCACACCGCCGTGATTGAAATTCGGGGTGCCATTGCCTCGGACGCCGAGGCCAGCGCCAGCAACGTGGTGAGTTCATTGATTGCCGCCTTTGAAGACAAGGGCGCCCAGGCGGTCGTGCTGCTGATCGACTCCCCGGGTGGCAGCCCCGTGCAGGCGGGCATCATCAACGACGAAATCACCCGGCTCAAGGCGCTGCACAACAAAAAAGTGTATGCCGTGGTGGAGGAAACCTGCGCCTCGGCCGCGTATTACATAGCCGCCGCCGCAGACGACATTTACGTGGACAAAGCCAGCCTGGTCGGCAGCATCGGCGTGCTGATGGACGGGTTTGGCTTCACCGGCCTGATGGAGAAGCTCGGCATTGAGCGCCGGCTGATGACCGCCGGCGAAAACAAGGCCATGCTCGACCCTTTCAGCCCCCAGGACGAAGAGCAGCGGGTTTATATCCAGACCATGCTCGGTGAAATTCACAACCAGTTCATCACCGTGGTGAAACAAGGCCGCGGGGACCGCTTGAAAGAAACCCCTGAAACCTTCACCGGCCTGGTGTGGAGCGGCCAGCAAGCCGTGGCCCTGGGCCTGGCCGACGGCCTGGGAAGCCTTGACTTTGTGGCCCGTGAAATCGTCAAGGCCGAAGACATCGTGGATTACACCCAGCGCGAAAACCTGGGCCTGCGCCTGGCCAAGCGCTTCGGCGCCAGCGTAGGCGAGGGGGTGTTTTTGGCCGCCAAGGCCGCCGGTGTGCAGCTAAAGTAAGTTCTATTTTTGCTTGACCGCTGGCTTCGGGCTATAATGCTTGGCTTTGCGCTTGTACCCATTTGCACGGTGTGCGGTCGGGTCGGGCGCTTGATGGTTGCTACAGTTGGTTGATTGGGCGTTTTGGCATTTTGGCCACCCATGCATCCACCTTGTTTAGGCCACCCCGTTTCACCCCAACCGATTTCAGGAGCCCACCATGGCCGTTCAGCAAAACAAAAAGTCCCCATCGAAGCGCGGCATGCACCGTTCGCACAACGCGCTGAACGTGCCGGGCATCGCTGTGGAACCCACCACCGGCGAAATCCACCTGCGTCACCACATCAGCCCCAACGGTTTCTACCGTGGCCGCCAGGTGCTGAAAAACAAATCAGAAGCCTAAGTGACGGGCTGCCACAGGCCTCGCCGCGGTGTCGCGCTCGGGGTTTGTAGCTCTATCCAGGCACAGGCCCGCATGATCCATGCGGGCTTTTTTCATTCTTGTGGTGCCCTGAGCGCCTGCACCGGGATGTTGTCATGATCACCATCGCTGTGGATTGCATGGGGGGAGACGTTGGCCCGTCGGTGACGTTGCCAGCCTGTGCGGCCTTTTTGACCAGTCACCCCAAAGCCCAGTTGTTGCTGGTGGGCCAGCCCGCGACTTTTGCGGCCTGGCCTCAGGTGCTCAACAACGTGCGTTGCTCGGTGGTGCCCGCGACCGAGGTCGTCACCATGGACGACCCGGTGGAGGTGGCGCTGCGCCGCAAAAAAGACTCGTCCATGCGGGTGGCCATCACCCAGGTGAAAGACGGCACGGCGCACGCGATGGTGTCGGCCGGCAACACCGGTGCGCTCATGGCGATTGCGCGCTATGTGCTGAAAACGCTGGACGGCATTGACCGCCCCGCCATTGCCACTCAGTTGCCCAACGCCCGCGGTGGTGCCACCACGGTGCTCGACCTGGGCGCCAACGTGGATTGCACGGCCGAACACCTGTTGCAGTTTGCGGTGATGGGCTCGGCGCTGGTGGCCGCTGCGACCGGGCGCAAAGAACCTACGGTGGGGTTGCTCAATGTGGGTGAAGAAGTCATCAAGGGCAGCGAAGTCATCAAGCAAGCGGGTGTTTTGCTGCGAAATGCGGCCAACACCGGCGATCTGAACTTTTTTGGCAACATCGAAGGTGACGATGTTTTCAAAGGCACGACCGACATCGTGGTGTGCGACGGCTTTGTGGGCAATGTGGCCCTGAAAGCCAGCGAGGGCTTGGCCACCATGATCAGCGGCTTCATTCGCGAAGAGTTTTCGCGCAACATTTTTACAAAAATGGCTGCGATCGTGGCCTATCCGGTGCTATCTGCCTTTAAAAAACGGGTGGACCACCGGCGCTACAACGGCGCAGCCTTGCTGGGGCTGCGTGGGCTGGTGTTCAAGAGCCACGGCTCGGCCGACGCGTTTGCATTTGAGCAGGCACTGTGCCGGGCTTATGATGCGGCCCACAACAACTTGCTGGACAACGTGCGGCAACGCATCGCCCATGCAGCCCCGCTGATTGCCGGGAGCGCAGCACCCAGTGAGTTCAAAAGCATTCCGACCATTTAATACAAGCCAGCCCTTCGCATGACACGCTACGCTCGCATCACCGGCACCGGCAGCAGCCTGCCCCCTCAGCGCCTGACCAATGCCGACATGGTGAACATGTTGGCCCGGCGCGGTGTGGAGACCAGCGACGAGTGGATCGTGGAGCGCACCGGCATCAAGGCGCGGCATTTTGTGGCCGACGGTGTGTTTGCCAGCGACCTGGCCGCCGAAGCCTGCCGCCAGGCCATGGCTGCGGCCGGTGTGGAGCCGGCAGACATTGACCTGATCATTGTGGCCACGTCCACACCCGACATGGTGTTCCCGTCGACCGCCGCGATACTGCAGCACAAGCTGGGTATGGCCGGTTGCCCGGTGTTTGACGTGCAGGCGGTGTGCAGCGGTTTCATTTACGCGCTGACCGTGGCCAGCTCGCTGATCCAGACCGGCACCGCCACCAAGGCGCTGGTGGTGGGGGCTGAGGTGTTCAGTCGCATTCTGGACTTCACCGACCGCACCACCTGCGTGCTGTTTGGCGACGGCGCTGGTGCGGTGGTGCTGGAGGTCAGCGACACGCCGGGCATTTTGGCCACCGACATCCACGCCGACGGTAAGCACAGCGGTATTTTGTGCGTGCCCGGCCATGTGTCGGGTGGCAACGTGCTGGGCGACCCGCTGCTAAAAATGGACGGCCAGGCGGTGTTCAAGCTGGCGGTGGGCGTGCTGGAAGACACCGCGCGTGCAGCGCTGGCCAAGGCGGGCAAAACCGCGGCCGACATCGACTGGCTGATTCCCCACCAGGCCAACATCCGCATCATGCAAAGCACCGCCAAAAAGCTGAAGCTGCCCATGGACAAGGTGGTGGTGACAGTGGACCAGCACGGCAACACCTCGGCGGCCTCCATTCCGCTGGCGCTCGACCACGCGGTGCGCGCCGGGCAGGTGAAAAAAGGCGACACGCTCATGCTCGAAGGCGTGGGTGGCGGCTTCACCTGGGGCGCTGTGCTGCTGGACTTCTAAGCCGGTGGGTCAGCTTTTCCAGCGCACGTGTTTCTGTCCATCAAAATTTCAGAACTTCATGAAGAATTTTGCTTTTGTCTTTCCCGGTCAAGGTTCGCAGTCGGTCGGCATGCTCGACGCCTGGGGCGACCACCCCGAGGTGCTGGAAACCTTGAAAGAAGCCTCTGATGCGCTGGGCGAAGACGTGGCCAAGCTGATCAAAGAGGGCCCCAAAGAAGCGCTGGCCCTGACCACCAACACCCAGCCGGTGATGCTGGTGGCGGGCGTGGCCGCCTGGCGGGTGTGGCGGTCCGAAGGCGGCGCGCTGCCAGCCGTGGTGGCGGGGCATTCCCTGGGTGAGTATTCGGCGCTGGTGGCTTCTGGCGTGCTCACGCTGGCGCAAGCGGCGCCTTTGGTGCGCTTTCGTGCCGCGGCCATGCAAGAAGCCGTGCCGGTGGGCACAGGCGCCATGGCCGCCATCTTGGGCATGGACGCGGCGCGTGTGATCGCCGGCTGCGCTGAAGCGCAGGCCACGTTTGGGGCCGGCAGTGCCGAGGTGGTGGAGGCCGTGAACTTCAACGACCCCGCCCAAACCGTGATTGCCGGCAGCAAGGCCGCGGTTGAAAAAGCCTGCGAAATGCTCAAGGCCAGTGGTGCCAAGCGCGCGTTGCCGCTGCCGGTGTCGGCGCCGTTTCATTCCAGCCTGATGAAGCCAGCCGCTGAAAAGCTGAAAGAAAAGCTGGCGAACACCGTGTTGGCCGCGCCCCAGATTCCGGTGGTGAACAACATCGACGTGGCGGTGCAGACCGACGCGGATGCCATTCGCGACGCGTTGGTGCGCCAGGCGTTTGGTCCGGTGCGCTGGGTGGAGTGTGTGGCTGCCATCAAGGCGCATGGCGTGACCACACTGGTCGAATGCGGCCCGGGCAAGGTGCTGGCCGGCATGGTGAAACGCATCGACGCTGAGCTGACCGGCGCAGCCCTTTACGACCCGGCCACGCTGGCTGAAGCGAAGGCCTTGCTGGCCTGACCCACGGAGGACACACATGTCTGAAATCAAATTTGCAGGCCAGGTGGCCTTGGTGACTGGCGCTTCGCGCGGCATTGGCGCGGCCATTGCCCACGAACTGGTGGCGCGCGGCCTGACCGTGATTGGCACGGCCACCAGCGACGAAGGCGCCGCCAAAATTGGCGCGGTGTTGGCGGCGGTGCCCGGTGCGGCTGCGGGCTGCCGTGGCGCCCGGCTGGACGTGAACGACGCCCAGGCGGCCGAGGCGCTGATTGACGAGATTGTGAAAGCCCATGGTGGTTTGCAGGTGCTGGTGAACAACGCCGGCATTACCCGCGACATGCTGGCCATGCGCCTGAAAGACGACGACTGGGACGCCGTGCTCGACACCAACCTGAAAGCGGTGTTTCGCATGAGCCGCGCCGTGATCCGACCCATGATGAAGCAGCGCTACGGCCGCATCATCAGCATCACCAGCGTGGTGGGTGCGTCGGGCAACGCGGGCCAGGCCAACTACGCAGCCGCCAAAGCGGGCGTGGCGGGCATGACGCGGGCACTGGCCCGCGAGCTGGGTAGCCGCAACATCACCGTCAACTGCGTGGCGCCAGGTTTCATTGAAACCGACATGACCGCAGCGCTGCCCGAAGAGCAGCAAAAAGCCTTGCTGGGCCAGATCCCGCTGGGCCATCTGGGCAAGCCTGCCGACATTGCCCACGCGGTGGCCTATCTGGCCAGCCCGCAGGCCGCCTATGTGACGGGGCAAGAACTGCACGTCAACGGCGGCATGTTCATGGCCTGACCGGCCGCGTACAACACCCTGTTTCCAACGCCGCAAAAGCCGTCCGGCGGGCCGTCTAGAGATGCCTCTCTAGGCCGGCTAAAATGACGGTCTGTATTTCAACCACCCTCAGAGGGACTTATGAGCGATATCGAAGCACGTGTTAAGAAAATCATTGCCGAACAACTCGGCGTGGAAGAGGGTCAGGTCACCAGCGAAAAGGCTTTTGTGGCCGATCTGGGCGCCGACTCGCTGGACACGGTTGAACTGGTGATGGCCCTGGAAGACGAATTCGGTATCGAGATCCCGGACGAAGACGCAGAAAAGATCACCACCGTTCAAAACGCCATCGACTACGCGATGGCCCACCAGAAGGCTTAAGCCATCCATGAGCCAACGCATGGTCGCCCCGAGGGGTTTGTTTCCCTTGGGGTGTCTGTGCATTACACGCTGTAAAGAGCGTGGGGGACATCAATGAGCCGACGTCGCGTTGTCGTGACCGGTCTGGGTTGTGTCAGTCCCGTGGGTAACACGGTGTCTGAAGCCTGGGCCAATATTCTTGCCGGCAAGTCCGGCATTGACCTCATCACCCGGTTTGACGCGTCAAATTTCTCCTGCAAGATCGCGGGCGAGGTGAAGGGGTTTGATCTTGAGTCGTACATCACCGCCAAAGAAGCGCGGGCGATGGACTCATTCATTCATTACGGTATCGCCGCAGCCCACCAGGCTGTGGTGGACTCGGGCTTGCCTGTGGGCGATGCCCTGGACGAAGAAACAGCCAACCGCATCGGTTGCATCATCGGTTCGGGCATCGGCGGGTTGCCCATGATCGAAGAAACGCACGCCGAGTATGTGAGCCGCGGCCCGCGCCGCATTTCGCCATTCTTCGTGCCCGCTTCCATCATCAACATGATCGCGGGCCATGTGTCGATGCGGTTTGGCTTCAAGGGGCCCAACCTCGCGGTCGTCACGGCGTGCACCACCGGCCTGCATTGCATTGGCGAGGCTGCGCGCAAGATCGAGTACGGCGACGCCGACGTGATCGTGGCGGGCGGCTCCGAAGCCACCGTGTCGCCTCTGGGTGTGGGTGGCTTTGCGGCCATGCGCGCTTTGTCGACCCGCAACGACGACCCCACCACAGCTTCGCGGCCTTGGGACAAAGACCGCGACGGCTTTGTGTTGGGTGAGGGCGCTGGTGTGATGGTGCTGGAAGAGTACGAGCACGCCAAAGCCCGTGGTGCCAAAATTTATGCCGAGCTTTCGGGTTACGGCATGAGCGCCGACGCAGGCCATATGACGGCGCCCAGCATGGACGGCCCCCGCCGCGCCATGGTGAACGCCTTGCGCAACGCCGGCTTGAACGCCGACCAGGTGGATTACCTGAATGCGCATGGCACGTCCACGCCGCTGGGCGACGTGAACGAAACCCATGCCATCAAGGCCGCTTTGGGTGACCACGCTCAGAAGACCGTGGTGAACTCCACCAAGTCGATGACGGGTCATTTGCTGGGTGGCGCTGGCGGCATCGAGAGCGTGTTTACGGTGCTCGCGGTGCACCACCAAAAGAGCCCGCCGACCATCAACATCTTCAACCAGGACCCGGAATGCGACCTGGACTACTGCGCCAACACCGCGCGGGACATGAAGATTGACGTGGCGATGAAAAACAACTTCGGATTTGGCGGCACGAACGGCACACTGGTTTTCCGGCGCGTCTGACCTGCTCCTGAACAACGCTATTTTCAAAACAGCGCATGCGCAACGCCCCATCGGTGGTCTACCCGGTGGGGCGTTGTGCTTTTTACGCGGGTCTGCTGTGCGTGCTCGCCGGCCTGGGCCTGTTGGTGCTGCTGCGCTGGTGGTGGCCTTGGCTGGACGCAGCGGCCGAAGTGCCTTGGCTGAGCCATGTGGCCGGCGGGCTGGGGGCCGTGCTTTGGCTGGGTTGGGCCGGCTTTGCCTGGCGCAGCTGGTTGCACTCGCCTGTTGGGCAGCTGCAATGGGATGCCCTGGGGCCGCCGGTGAGCAGTGGGCTGCCCAACGGGCCAGCACGCCCCGGGGTGTGGCGCTGGCAACGCGATACCCTGGCCGATGGCGCACCGCTGCAGCAGGTGGAGCGCGTGCTCGACCTGCAAGACCGCATGTTGCTGCGGGTGCGCAATCCCGACGGGGCGCACCGCTGGCTTTGGGTAGAGCGCTCCAGCGATCCCGCCCGCTGGAACGACCTGCGCCGGGCGCTGGTGCGGGTGGCTTGAGGCATTCGGCATGAGCCGAAAAAAGCCCAGGGTGGCGCCTCAGCCATTGACATGGGTCCTGTGGGTTATATTTCCGCGCGCATGACAACTGAAGACCACACCGCCCCGCCGCCGCCCGACAGTGATGTCATGTTGGTTCAAAGAACCCTGGCTGGGGAGTCGCGCGCGTTCGACATGCTGGTCATCAAGTACCAGCGCCGGGTGGAGCGCCTCATTGGCCGGATGGTGCGCGACAGCGACCTGGTGCAGGACATTGCGCAGGAAACCTTCATTCGGGCATACCGGGCTCTGGCCCAGTTTCGGGGCGACGCGCAGTTTTATACCTGGCTGTACCGCATAGCGGTCAACACGGCCAAAAAGCAGCTTATGGAGCTCAAGCGCGACCCCCTGGTTTTTCAGTCGCAAATGAAATCTGCGGACGATGATGAAACTTCCTCGTCCGAACGCGAACTAAATTCCAACGTGGCCGACACCGAGACGCCCGAGGCGGTGTTGGCCAGCAAGGAAATTGCCCAGGCCGTGAATGCGGCCATGGACGCGTTGCCCGAAGAGCTGCGCATGGCGATCACCTTGCGGGAAATGGAGGGCTTGAGCTACGAAGAGATTGCTCAGGCGCTCGATTGCCCCATTGGCACGGTGCGGTCCCGGATTTTCCGGGCACGTGAAGCGATCTCCAGTCGCATCAAGCCGATGCTGGAACGCCAGACGGGAAAACGGTGGTAGTGCCTCGTGGTTCCACGAGCGTGCCCGTCATCGCAGTATCAGATATTTGGAAGTCAACATGAACGCCGCCAACACACACACCGACCTGCAGACAGACGCCTGGGCGGGTACATCTGCACCGGACCTGTCGCACGCCACTTTGCCAGGGCTTGAGCCGGCGAGCGCCTGGTCTGCCTTGGTGGACGGCGAGTTGTCAGATGCCGAGCTTGACCGTTTGCTGGCCGATACAGGGCCAGGCGCTGAGACCCTTGAAGCCTGGCACAGCTACCAGGTGATTGGTGATGTGCTGCGTGCTTCGGCACCCGCGGTGGCGGCCCAAACCCCGCAAGACTTTTTGGCCGGCCTGCATGCGCGGCTGCACGCCGAGAAGCCTTTGGTTCAGCCGTTGCCTGTGCAGCCCACCTTGCCCATGGCACCACCCAATGTGCTGGGCCATGTGCGTGCGCCAGCCGCCAACGACGCGGTGTTTCGCTGGAAAATGGTCGCCGGGCTGGCCTCGCTGGCCGCCGTGATGGCGGTCAGCTGGACGCTGCTGGGCTCTGCGCCGTCGGGTGCGGGTGGTGCTGGTGCGGGCGCTCAGTTGGCCTTGATGGATTCAACCCCGGGGACCATCGCACCGCGGTTGCCGGAAACCACGGCGGTGGTGGTCAACACCCCGCAAGGCGCGGTGATCCGGGATACCCAGCTCGAAGCCCTGATGGCTGAGCACCGCCAGCACGGCGGCATGTCTGCCCTGCAAATGCCTGCAGGTTTCCTGCGCAACGCCACCTACGACGCGACCGGACGCTGAACCGCCATGACGCTTGCCTTGCCTTTGCGTGTTGCTTTGATCGGACCTATGAACGCCTTGGCCCGCTGGCTGCCTGTGACGAAGCCGCAACCGTGGCGCACGGCTGCGCTGGTCGCACTGACGGCCAGCTTCTGGGCGCCGCTGCAGGCGCAAACCACTGCACCCGCCGCCAGCGAGCCGCGCAGTGTGAACGAGTGGCTGATGCGCATGCACGAAGCCTCGCGCCAGCGCGCTTACATGGGTACCTTGGTGGTGTCCGCGGGTTCGTCCATGTCGGCTTCCCGCATCTGGCATGTGTGCGATGGTGAGCAACAAATGGAACGCGTGGACACCCTCACGGGCGCGCCCCGAACCACCATCCGTCGCAACAACGAGGTGATCACGTTCGTGCCCGAAACGAAAAAAGCGTTCGTCGAGAAACGCGAGTCGTTGGGTTTGTTTCCCGAGCTGCTTCGTACGCCGAGCAACGTGATACCCGATTTTTATGCTGTGAGCGAAGCGGGTACCGAGCGTGTGGCGGGTTACCTGGCCGATGTGGTCGAGATTCAGCCCAAAGACGCTCTGCGCTTTGGCTTTCGCATCTGGTCCGAGAAAAAAACCGGCTTGGTGGTGAAGCTGCAAACGCTGGGCGAGCAGGGTGTGGTGCTTGAACAGGTGGCGTTCTCGGAACTGCAGTTGGACGCGCCTGTGAGCATGGGCAAGCTCACGCGCCTGATGAACGACACCAAGGGTTATGACGTGCAGCGACCCGTGCTAAAAAAGACCACCGCCGAGGCAGAGGGCTGGCGCTTGAAAGAGCTAGTGCCCGGTTTTCTGCCCATGAGTTGCCACACCCGCGAGTTGGGCGAGCTGGCTGCAGGTGGTGCCTCTGCACCGATGCAGTGGGTGTTTTCTGACGGGCTGGCCTCGGTGTCACTGTTCGTTGAGCCCTACGACGCGCAGCGCCATGGCAAGGAGAAGGCGGCAGTGTCAGGCGCCACGCATTCCCTGACCCGCCGTGTGGGCGCTTATTGGTTGACCGCCCTCGGTGAGGTGCCCACGGGCACACTGCGGCGTTTTGCCTACGCACTGGAACGAACGCGCTGAGCCCTGCCGGCCGCACTTGTTTCTTTTCGCGGCGGGCCCATCTCCCTATTTTTGTGTTGTCGCCCTTTTTGAAGGATCACCATGACGCTTCGCCATCTTGCCCGTAAGCCTGTTCTTGCCGTTGCGGCAGCAGCGGTGTTGGCCGCTGGCGGCACCGCCGCGCTGTTGTTGCCCCAGACCTTGTCTGCACAAACCCCGGTTGTGCCGGTCGCACCCAGTGTGCGTGGGTTGCCCGACTTCACCGACCTGGTGGATCTGGTGGGGCCTTCGGTGGTCAACATCCGTACTCTGGAGCGTGCCACTGCGCGGGCCGAACCCGGCTCAGGAGCCGACGAGCAGATGCTGGAATTTTTTCGGCGCTTTGGTATTCCGGTGCCACCCGGTGTGACGCCACGAGGCCCGCGCCCTGACCGGGGTCCGTCTGAGGAGGCTCAGCCGCGTGGCGTGGGTTCTGGTTTCATCCTCAGCGCCGACGGGCTGATCATGACCAACGCCCATGTGGTGGAAGGGGCTGACGAACTGATCGTGACCCTGCCTGACAAGCGCGAATTCAAAGCCACCGTGGTGGGTGCTGACAAGCGCACCGACGTGGCTGTGGTGAAGATTGACGCCACCGGACTGAGCGCTGTGAAGATTGGGGATGTGAACCGCCTGCGCGTGGGCGAATGGGTGATGGCCATTGGCTCGCCGTTCGGTCTGGAAAACACCGTGACCGCCGGCATCGTGAGCGCCAAGAAGCGCGACACCGGTGACTTTCTCCCGTTCATCCAGACCGATGTGGCGATCAACCCCGGTAACTCGGGCGGGCCTTTGATCAACATGCGCGGCGAAGTGGTGGGCATCAACAGCCAGATTTACTCGCGTTCTGGCGGTTTTCAGGGCATTTCGTTCGCCATTCCGATCGACGAGGCGGTGCGCGTGTCGGATCAGATCCGCACCTCAGGCCGCGTCACGCGGGGGCGCATCGGTGTGCAGATTGACCAGGTCAGCAAAGAGGTGGCCGAGTCGATCGGGCTGGGTCAGCCTAAAGGCGCGCTGGTGCGGGGCGTCGAGCCCAACTCGCCGGCGGCCAAGGCGGGCGTGGAGCCGGGCGACATCATTCTGAAATTCGACGGCAAAGAGATTGACAAGTCGGTGGACCTGCCGCGCCTGGTGGGCAACACCAAGCCTGGCAACAAAAGCTCTATGACGGTGTTTCGCCGGGGCAGCCAGCGCGAGTTGTCTGTGACCGTGGCCGAGCTGGAACCGGAACAGCCGCAAGTTCGCGCTGCTGCTCCAGAAGCACCCAAGCCCCAGGCAGCAGGCGCAGCCAAGGCACTGGGCCTGACGCTGGCCGACCTCAATGCGGCGCAGAAGAAGGAACTGGGCCTCAAAGGCGGCGTGCGGGTTGTGGCTACTGAAGGTCCCGCGGCGCGGGCCGGTCTTCGCGAGGGCGATGTGATTGTGGCCATCGCTAATGCCGACACTTCCGACGTCAAGGAGCTGGAAGCCGCCTTGACCAAGCTGGACAAAACCCGCCCGGTCAATGTGCTCTTTCGCCGTGGCGAGTGGGCGCAATATGCGGTGATCCGTCCCGGACGCTGAGGCGGTTGCACGTCTGCGTGGTATCTCAATAACCCCCCGTTTCTTCAGGAATGGGTGGTTCATTGCTGCGTTGGTGTTCGCGCCACAGTCAAGTTTCTACCCACTTTGGCGAACCCATAGTCCTCTGCGTTAGTGGACGCTAACATTGGTGGCGATGCTGTTGTCCGAATTCGATAAAATCAGGCCGGTATGGGCTGCATTGGTGGCCTGCGTTGGCTGTTTTGTTCACGATGTGGAAAGCGAGCGCTGTAGGTAGCGGTCTTCCACAAACGGCCCACAGCTTGTTCATCTTTCCTGTGAATGTGTTGTGGATAAGTTTCGTGTTGCTGCGCTGCAACAATCGGGTTCTCGGGTGTCGGGGGTGTGCATTCCAGGCTTTTTGCCTACAATGAAACCCCAACTATCGCAGTTGCCCTTGATTGTTGGTTATGGGCGCGTCAACAGCTGACGCGCCCTTTTTTATGGCCTCCCAGCACCCGATGGTGCGGGGAGGTTTTTCTGTGTTTGAGCTGGTTTCTTGATGAATCACATCCGCAATTTTTCGATCATCGCGCACATCGATCATGGCAAGTCCACCTTGGCCGATCGCATCATTTCACTCTGCGGCGGGCTGTCAGACCGTGAGATGAGCGAGCAGGTGCTCGACTCCATGGACATCGAGAAAGAGCGGGGCATCACCATCAAGGCACAGACCGCTGCGCTCAAATACAAGGCCCGCGATGGCCAGGTTTACAACCTGAACCTGATCGACACCCCCGGTCACGTGGACTTCTCTTACGAGGTGAGCCGTTCGCTGTCGGCCTGCGAAGGCGCGCTGCTGGTGGTGGACGCCAGCCAAGGCGTGGAGGCACAGACCGTGGCCAACTGCTACACCGCGCTCGACCTTGGTGTGGAGGTGGTGCCGGTGCTCAACAAGATGGATCTGCCCAACGCGGATCCAGACAATGCGAAGGCCGAGATCGAAGATGTCATCGGCATTGACGCGACCGATGCGATTCCGTGTTCAGCCAAGAGCGGCATGGGCGTGGAAGACATTCTGGAAGCTGTGGTGGCCCGCATTCCGGCGCCCAAAGGCAACCCCGATGCACCGTTGCGCGCCATGATCGTGGACAGCTGGTACGACGCCTACGTGGGCGTGGTGATGCTGGTGCGTGTGGTCGACGGGCGCCTGCTCAAGGGCGAGCGCTTCAAGATGATGGCCACGAACACGGTCTACAACGCGGACAACCTGGGTGTGTTCACGCCAGGCAATGAGCCACGCGACTCGTTGAATGCGGGTGAGGTGGGCTACATCATTGCTGGCATCAAGGAACTGCAGGCGGCCAAGGTGGGTGACACCATCACGCTGGAGAAAAAGCTGCCCAACAACCTCGGCCCCGCCACTGAGGCGCTGCCCGGCTTCAAGGAAGTGCAGCCGCAGGTGTTTGCCGGGCTGTACCCCACCGAAGCCAACCAGTACGACGGCTTGCGCGATGCGCTGGAGAAACTCAAGCTCAACGACGCCGCGCTGATGTACGAACCCGAAGTGTCGCAAGCACTGGGTTTTGGGTTCCGCTGCGGTTTCCTGGGCTTGCTGCACATGGAGATCGTGCAGGAACGTCTGGAGCGCGAGTTTGATCAGGACCTCATCACGACCGCGCCCAGCGTGGTTTACCAGGTGGTCAAACCCGACGGCGAAGTGGTCATGGTGGAGAACCCGTCCAAGATGCCGGACCAAGGCCGCATGGAAGAGATCCGTGAGCCCATCGTGACCGTGCATCTGTACATGCCGCAGGAATATGTGGGTGCCGTCATGACGCTGGCCAACCAGAAGCGCGGCATGCAGCTCAACATGTCGTACCACGGCAAGCAGGTGATGCTCACCTACGACATGCCGCTGGGCGAGATCGTGCTGGACTTCTTCGACAAGCTCAAGTCGGTCAGCCGTGGCTATGCGTCCATGGACTACGAGTTCAAGGAATACCGCCCAGCCGATGTGGTGAAGGTCGACATTCTGCTCAACGGCGAAAAGGTGGACGCTTTATCGATCATCGTGCACCGTTCGCAGTCGCAATACCGTGGGCGTGCGGTCGTGGCCAAGATGCGCGAGATCATCAGCCGGCAGATGTTTGACGTGGCGATTCAGGCGGCCATTGGTGGCAATGTGATCGCGCGTGAAACCATCAAGGCGCTGCGCAAAAACGTGCTGGCAAAATGCTACGGCGGCGACATCAGCCGCAAGCGCAAGCTCCTTGAGAAACAAAAAGCAGGCAAGAAACGCATGAAACAAATCGGTTCAGTGGAAGTGCCCCAGGAAGCCTTTCTGGCCATTTTGCAGGTGCAAGACTGATGCAGGCGGTGATGAGCACGATCACGGCAGTGGTGCTGGCGGCCATCGCAGGCTACGCGGGTGCCTGGTACATGGGCGTGGTGGAGAGCAGCTTTGCGGTGTTGCTGATGCTCGCCACCGTGGTGACGGGCATTTATTGGTTTCTGGAAAAACTGGTGTTTTGGCCCCAGCGCAAACGCGCCGCCCAAACGCTGCTGGACGAGCACAACACGCGCAAGGCGGCGTTGCTCAAACAGGGTTTCAGCAACATCGAAGGTGATGTGGAGCCCGCACGCCAAAAGCTGCTGATGCAGCCCTGGTGGCTGGACTGGACTGCGGGCCTGTTCCCGGTGATCTTGGCGGTGTTTGTGCTGCGCTCGTTCATGTTCGAGCCGTTCAAGATTCCGTCGGGCTCCATGATCCCGACCCTGCGCGTGGGCGACCTGATTTTGGTCAACAAATACCACTACGGCATTCGCCTGCCGGTGTTTCACACGAAACTGGTGGCCAACAACGATCCGCAACGCGGTGACGTGATGGTGTTCCGTTACCCGCCGCAACCGAGCCTGGACTACATCAAGCGCGTCATTGGCGTGCCGGGTGACGAAGTGGCTTACTTGAACAAGGAGCTCTCGGTCAACGGCAAACCCGTGCCCCGCGCTGCGCAGCCCGAGTTCTTTGATGGCGATTCCATGCGCTACGCGCGCCAATTCCGCGAAACGCTGGACGCCCGAAGCTACAACACGCTCAACGACGACGATCGTCCGGCGTTCATTCCCGGCACCACCGATTTTCCGAACAAGGACGCGTGCCGCTACACCGTCGAGGGCGTGGTGTGCAAGGTGCCTGAAGGCCACTATTTCATGATGGGCGACAATCGGGACAACTCGCTGGACTCGCGGTACTGGGGCTTTGTGCCCGAAGCCAATATCGTTGGCAAGGCTTTTTTTGTCTGGATGAATTTTGGTGATCTGGGGCGCATTGGCTCGTTCGAATGAACCGCTGTTGTACCCCGTCTTTCTGGAGCGAATAAAACATGAAACTGAAACAGCAACAACGCGGCCTGACCTTCATGGGCTTGCTCATTGTGGGTATCTTGCTGGCATTCACGGGCGTGATCGTGGCGCAGGTGGTTCCGACCTATATCGAATACACCGCTGTGCAAAAAGCCGTGCAAAAAGCCTCCGCTGGCACCACGGTCACCGAGGTGCGCAGCATTTTTGACAAAGCAGCCCAGATCGACGACATCAACACCATTTCGGGCAAAGACCTGGAAGTGGGTAAAGAGGGCGACCGCGTGGTGGTTTCGTTTGCCTACAGCCGTGAAATTCACCTGGCTGGCCCGGCTTACCTCACCATGAAATACGAAGGCCGCTCCAAGTGATGGGCAAGCGCGCTTGCGTGTGCCTGCACGGAGACCAGTTGCCTTGAATCCGGAATTGCTGACGCTGCAACAGCGTTTGAAACACAGTTTTGCCAATCCGCGCCTGCTTGAGCGGGCCGTCACGCACCGCAGTTTCACTTCAGACCACAACGAGCGCTTGGAGTTTCTGGGCGACTCGGTGCTCAACCTGGCCGTTTCAGGCTTGCTGTTTGAGAAATTGAGCCAGTTGCCTGAGGGCGATTTGTCGCGTGTGCGGGCCAACCTGGTGAAGCAAGAAACGCTGTTCCAGATCGCCAGCACGCTGGGCCTCGCCACCTGCTTGCGCCTGGGTGACGGCGAGAAACGCTCGGGTGGCCACAAGCGGCCATCCATATTGGCCGATGCGCTTGAAGCGATCATCGGTGCCGTGTATCTGGATGCCGGCTTTGAGGTGGCTGCTGCGCTGGTGCACCGCCTGTACAGCGGCGTCGAACTCAACGCGCAGATGAGCGCCATGGGCAAAGACCCCAAGACCGAATTGCAGGAGTGGCTGCAGGGGCGCAAAATGAAGCTGCCGGTGTACCGGGTGGTGGCCACGTTGGGTGAAGCGCACAAGCAAACCTTCGATGTCGAGTGCACGATCTCTGAAACTGGCCGCAGCGAGCGAGGCATCGGCGCCTCGCGCCGTGCCGGTGAACAGGCCGCCGCCGCCGCGATGTTGCAGCACCTGATGGCAGGCGCTTAGTTAGCACCGCCCAATAGGCGCACGGTCGGTGCGCCAACGTCAACGCCACGTTTTTCCATTTACTCGCCCCGTCCCGCACACAAGAACCCATGTCCCGAAAACCTGCTTCCCCGAACCCCGCTTCTTCGCCCGCTGCTCCTGTGGCCAATCCCGAGCTGGATGCCATGCTGGCGCGGGCGCTGCGCAAGGCAGACGTCGCTGCGCCAGCGGACATGGAACCTGACGCCCAAACGAACGAAGTGCCCGAGGTGGAAGTGATTGATCCGGCGGCGCAGCACTGTGGCTATGTGGCCATTGTGGGCAAGCCCAACGTGGGTAAGTCCACGCTGCTGAACGCGCTGGTGGGACAAAAGGTCAGCATCACGTCGCGCAAGGCGCAAACCACGCGCCACCGCATCACCGGATACCGCACGGTGGGGCCCAACCAGTTTGTGTTTGTGGACACCCCAGGCTTTCAGACCCGCCACGGCAACGCCCTGAACCGGGCTTTGAACAAAACGGTGCTGGGCGCCGTGGCCGATGTGGACCTGATTTTGTTTGTGGTAGAGGCCGGCAACTTCAACCTGGCCGATGCCAAGGTGCTCGACCTGCTGCCGCGCAACATCCCGGTGGTGCTGCTGGCGAACAAGTTTGACCTGGTGCACCGCCGCGGCGATTTGGCGCCCTGGTTGCGTTCCATGCAGGAGCGCCACCCGTTTGCCGAATTTGTGCCGATGACGGCCAAGAACGCCCGGGACATTCAGCGTCTGTTTGGCATTTGTGCGCCTTACCTGCCACAGCAACCGTGGATGCACGACCCCGAAGAGCTCACCGACCGCAGCGAGCGCTTCATGGCCAGCGAAATGGTGCGCGAAAAGCTGTTTCGCCTGACAGGTGACGAACTGCCCTACACCTCGACCGTCATCATCGACAAGTTCGAGCAAGAAGGCCAGCTCAAGCGAATCGCAGCCACCATCGTGGTGGAGCGTGAGGGCCACAAAGGCATGGTCATTGGTGACAAGGGTGAAAAACTCAAGCGCATCGGCACCGAAGCCCGCCAGGAGCTGGAAAAGCTGTGGGACTGCAAGGTGTTTCTGGAGCTGTGGGTGAAGGTGCGTTCGGGTTGGGCGGACGACGATGCACGTGTGCGCTCGTTTGGTTATGAGTGATGGCCACGCGCCGGTTTTCTGACGAGCCTGCGTTTGTCCTGCACCGCTACGACTGGAGCGAGTCGAGCCTGATTCTGGAGGTTTTCACCCGCAAGCAGGGTCGCATTGCGCTGGTGGCCAAGGGTGTGAAGCGCCCCACGTCGCAGTTTCGCCCGGTGCTCTTGCCGCTGCAGCCGCTGCAGCTCAGCTGGGGCGGTGACGCTGAAGTGCGCACCCTCAAGGCAGCCCAATGGCAGGGCGGGCATGTGATGCCCACCGGCGAAGCCTTGTTGTCGGGTAGCTACCTGAACGAATTGCTCATGCGCCTGCTGGCGCGAGACGACGCGCACCCGGCCTTGTTTGAGCATTACCGGTTTGCCGTGCAATTGCTGGCAGAGCGCGCTGACGCGCAACAGCTGATTTTGCGCACCTTTGAATTGCTGCTGCTGCGCGACGTGGGCTTGCTGCCCGACCTGGCCCGCGAGGGCGGCACCCTGGCTCAACTAGACCCGCAGGGCCTGTATGTGCTGGCGCCCGAGCATGGCCTGCGCCGGGCCCATGGTGACGACAGCCACCCGCTCACCGGTGCGCAGTGCCTGGACCTGCAAACCGCGCTGGACGACCCGGCGCCGTTCATGAGCACGCTGCGCGCCTGCGCGCCCAGCCTGCAAGCCCTGCGGCCGCAACTGCGCCACCTGCTGCACTACCATAGCGGTGTGCGGGTGTTCAAAACCCGCCAGTTGATGCTGGATGTGCAGGCCATGTCCCGGCCGCGTTACCCAGAGGTATCGCCAGCACCACCCGCCACCGCAACCCAACCCACCACACCATGACCGCGGTTTCCGACCCCCACACCCTGCACACGGCGCTGTCCGTCAACCTCAACAAGGTGGCGCTGGTGCGCAACACGCGCCACCTGGGCATTCCATCTGTGACGCGCGCGGCCACGCTGTGCCTGCAGGCCGGTGCAGCGGGCATCACAGTGCACCCGCGTCCGGATGAGCGCCACATTCGTGGCCACGACGTGTATGAGCTGGCCGAGTTGCTCAAGGCCTGGCCCGACCGCGAATACAACATTGAAGGCAACCCTTTTCACAACCTCATGGGGTTTGTGGCCGCCGTGCGGCCCCAGCAGGTGACCTTTGTGCCCGATTCCGAAGGCCAGTTCACCAGCGACCACGGCTGGAACTTCCCCGCCGATGCCGACCGTTTGCGTCCCTTGATTGCCCAAGCCCAGGCCCTGGGTGCGCGGGTGAGCTTGTTCATGGACGCTGACCCAGCCGCCATGGCGGCTGCCAAGGCGGTGGGTGCTGACCGGGTGGAGCTTTACACCGAGCCTTATGCGGCGTCCTGGAGCACCCCCCAACGCGCTGAACAACTGGAGCGTTTTCGTGCGGCGGCCCAGGCTGCGCTGGACGCTGGACTGGGCGTCAACGCGGGTCACGACCTCAACCGGGACAACCTCACAGCATTTCTGCGCACCGTGCCCGGTGTGCGCGAGGTGTCTATTGGCCACGCGCTGATTGCCGATGCGCTGGAGATGGGCTACGGCGCCACCGTGGCCGCTTACAAGCACTGCATCGCCGACGCCTTCGCCTGAACCGTATGATTTACGGCATTGGCACCGACATTTGTGACATCCGCCGCATCGAAGCCACCTGGCAGCGCCAGGGCGAGCGCTTTGTACGCAAGGTGCTGACCGATGCCGAGTTCGCGGTCTGGCAAACCCGCAGTGCCCGCTGGCCGCAACGGGGCTTGCGCTATCTGGCCACCCGGTTTTCTGCCAAGGAAGCCTTCTCCAAAGCCATTGGCCTGGGCATGCGCATGCCGATGACGTGGCGGCGCTGCGAAATCGTCAACCAGCCCAGCGGCCAGCCCGTGGTTGTGTTGCACGGTGAGTTGAAAACCTGGTTTGAAGCCCAAGGCTTGCGCGCCCATGTGACCGTGACCGACGAGACCGACTACGCCGCCAGCTTCGTGGTGGTCGAGCGCGGTTGACGGACTTTCTCCCCCTGCGAAACTTTCATTGACCATGCACCCACACGCACCCCTGATCATCGACGTGGCTGGCCACAGCCTCACAACCCCTGAACGCCAGCGCCTGGCGCACCCGCTGGTAGGGGGCGTCATTTTGTTTGGCCGCAACTGGAAAGACCGTGCGCAGCTGACCCGGCTGTGTCGTCAGATCAAGGCGGTGCGGCCCGACCTGCTGATCGCGGTGGACCACGAAGGTGGACGCGTACAGCGGTTTCGCACCGATGGTTTCACCCATCTGCCACCCATGGCCGCATTGGGTGCGCTCTGGATGGCGCCTGAACGCAAGGGCGACGTGGCGGGTGCGTCTGCGCTGCGCGCCACCAACGCAGCCGTGGCCACGGGCTTTGTGCTGGGTGCTGAGCTGCGTGCCTGTGGCGTGGACTTGAGCTTTGCCCCGGTGCTGGACCTGGACTACGGTGAAAGCTCGGTCATTGGCGACCGTTCCCTGGGGCGCGACCCGCGCATGGTGACGCTGTTGGCGCAGGCCCTGATGCTGGGTTTGCAGCAAAGTGGCATGGCCAACTGCGGAAAACACTTTCCCGGGCACGGCTTCGTGCGCGCCGACTCCCACCTGGCGATACCGGTGGACAAGCGCAGCCTGAAGGCTATCTTGGCCGAGGATGCCGCGCCCTATGGCTGGTTGTCCGCCAGCCTGCAGGCAGTGATGCCCGCGCATGTGATTTACCCGAAAGTAGACAGCCGACCCGCAGGCTTTTCACCGCGCTGGCTGCAAGAGGTGCTGCGTCATCAGCTGGGCTTCACGGGCGCCATCTTCAGCGACGACCTGAGCATGGAAGCCGCCCGCCAGATGGACGGGCGAGACCTGAGCTTTGCCGAGGCCGCACTGGCCGCGCTGGGCGCAGGTGGTGACATGGTGGTCCTGTGCAACCAGTCGGTGGTGGACGGCGGTGCGCCGATAGACGCCGCGATCAACGACTTGTCGCGCGCGGTGATTCAGGGCCAGTGGCAACCCAACCCCGCGAGCGAAGAGCGCCGCCTGGCGCTGTTGCCGCGCGGCGCAGCCATGGATTGGGATGCCCTGATGGTCAGCGAACGCTACATGCAGGCGCTCGCGCTGTTGCCCTGATCAGCGCTCCACGCCCATCCGGTCGAGCAGGTCGGAGATGAGTTCCAGCCGCACCAGCGGGTTGTCCAGCGTCATCAAGCGGTGTTTGAGTTCGGCCGGTGCGGGCAGCAGCTCGGCCCAGCGGTTGGCCACCCAGCCACAATCGTCCCAATGGTAGGGCGGCTGCAGAGGCAGCTCGTTCATCGCCTCGGGTTCGCGCTCCAGCAGGTTGTTCAACAAGCGTTGCAGCGCATCGCGTGTGCTGGCCAGGTCAGCAGGCACCGGTACCACGGGCTCTGCCTCGTCCAGCTGCACATCGCCCACCCACAGGCCGTGGGGTAACTGCTGGCTGGCCGTGACGTGAAAGCGCTGCAGTCCCCGGCAATGGATCATCAGCAGCCCGGGCTGCGGCCGTTCCAGCCGCTCAATGTGGGCGAGCGTGCCCACTGGGTAAAAAACCTCTTTGGCAAAGGCATCGCCGCTGGGCGGCGCGTTGGGGTCGATACGCCGCACCTCGCTGCCTTCGCGCAGACACACCACGCCAAACGGCGCGCCCGCCTTGTGGCAGCGGTTGATCATGTCCAGGTAGCGCACCTCGAAGATGCGCAGCGGCATCCAGCCGCCCGGGAACAACACCGTTTGCAGCGGAAACAGCGGCAGCTGTGACAGCGTGAGCATCCCGGCGTCGGATTCGGAGGTCAATCGCTGACCACCGCGTCGGCGCTCTGGCGCTGCAGCATGGCCAGGGTGTTGGCCACGGTGGAGCGCAGTTCGCGCCGGTCGCAAATGAAGTCCACCGCGCCCTTGGTTTGCAGAAATTCAGCGCGCTGAAAGCCCTCGGGCAGCTTCACACGCACGGTGTTTTCAATCACACGCGGGCCGGCAAAACCGATCAGCGCCTTGGGCTCGGCGATCACCACGTCGCCCACGAAAGCGAAACCGGCCGACACGCCGCCCATGGTCGGGTCGGTCAGCACGCTGATGTAGGGCAGGCCTTTTTTGGCCAGGCGCGTGAGTGCCGCGTTGGTCTTGGCCATTTGCATCAGCGACAGCAAGCCTTCTTGCATGCGTGCGCCGCCGGTGGCGGTGAAGCACAGAAAGGGCACTTTCTGGGCGATGGCTTCTTCGACACCGCGCACAAAGCGCTCGCCGACCACCGAGCCCATGGAGCCGCCCATGAAGTCAAATTCAAAGCAGGCCACCACCAGGCTGATGCCCTGCACAGCGCCACCCATGACGACCAGCGCATCGGTCTCGCCGGTGTTTTCCAGCGCCTCTTTCAAGCGCTCGGGGTACTTGCGGCTGTCCTTGAACTTCAGCGCATCCACCGGCAGCACTTCCTGACCGAGTTCGTAGCGGCCTTCGGCGTCCATGAAGGCGTTGAGGCGCGCACGGGCACCGATGCGGTGGTGGTGGCTGCAATGTGGACACACGTTCTGGTTTTTCTCCAGATCGTTTTTGTACAGCACGGCTTCGCAGCTGGGGCATTTGATCCACAAGCCTTCGGGCACGCTGCGGCGCTCGGTCGGGTCGGTGTGCGTGATCTTGGGTGGCAGCAGTTTTTCTAGCCAGGACATGGTGTGTTCTCCAAATATGAACGCGCTTGCAGCGCTTGGCGCCGCCCCATGAAGGGTTGGCCAGAGCAGCAGTGCGACAAAGCCGGTGCCGCATAGGCTGGGGTCGATTCGGCGCGGCGCGGTGTGCGTCTTTTGCTTGTCTGGGCGAATTAAAACACGGTCGGTCAGGCGTCCAAAGCCTTGCGGATGCCGCGCAGGAAATTGGACGCCACGGCCACCACCTTTTCGTGCGGCTCGTTTTCGATCAGCTGGATGATCTTGCTGCCAATCACCACGGCGTCGGCGCTGCGGCCGATGGCGCGGGCGGTTTCGGCATCCCGAATGCCAAAACCCACGCCCACCGGCACGTTCACATGGGCCCGGATGCGCGGCAGCATGGCTTCCACCTGGCCCACGTCCAGCGTGCCCGCGCCCGTCACGCCCTTGAGCGACACGTAGTACACATAGCCGCTGGCCACGCGCGCCACCTGCGCCATGCGCTCGTCGGTGGACGTGGGGGCCAGCAAGAAGATCAGGTCCATATTGTTCGCGCGCAGCGCGGCGGCGAAGGCTTCGCATTCTTCCGGCGGGTAGTCCACGATCAGCATGCCGTCCACGCCCGAGGCACTGGCGTCGCGCACAAAGCTGCCCTCGCCGTGCTTCTGGTCGTAGCGTTCCACGGGGTTGGCGTAACCCATCAGCACCACCGGCGTGGTGTTGTTCCGTTCGCGGAAGGTTTTCACCATGGCCAGCACCTGCACCAGGCCAATGCCCAGAGCCAGGGCGCGGTCGCCAGCTTTTTGTATCACCGGGCCATCGGCCGACGGGTCGGAAAACGGTACGCCGAGTTCGATCACATCGGCACCGGCTTCCACCATGCCGTGCATCAGGTCGGGGGTGATGTTGGCAAAAGGGAAACCTGCGGTGACGAACGGAATCAGGGCCTTGCGGTTCTGGGCTTTCAGCGCGCCCAGCGCTTGATCAATGCGGCTCATTTGGCGAATGCGATAGGAGAGGTTTCGGTACCGCCCTTGACCGACTGGCCACGGCAGCTGGGACGGCAATAGAAGTCGGCCTTGGACAGGTCGGCCACGGTGCCAATGTCCTTGTCGCCCCGGCCCGAGAGGTTGACCAGAATCGACTGGTCAGCGCGCATGGTTTTGGCCAGCTTCATGGCGTAGGCCACGGCATGGCTCGATTCGAGCGCCGGGATGATGCCTTCGGTGCGGCACAGGTAGTGGAAGGCTTCCAGCGCCTCGGTGTCGGTGATGCCCACGTATTCGGCACGGCCGATGTCTTTCAGGAACGCGTGTTCGGGACCCACACCAGGGTAGTCCAGACCGGCGCTCACGCTGTGCGTTTCGGTGACCTGGCCGTTGTCGTCCTGCAGCACATAGGTGCGGTTGCCATGCAGCACGCCAGGGCTGCCTTTTTGCAGCGAGGCCGAGTGCTTGCCGCTTTCCATGCCTTCACCGGCGGCTTCCACGCCGATCAGGCGCGTGGCCGCGTGGTTGATGTAGGGGTAGAAAATGCCCATGGCATTACTGCCGCCGCCCACGCAGGCCACCACGGCGTCGGGTTGCTCGCTGGTGCAGCCGGCGGCTTTGAGCATCTCGGGCATCTGCACCAGGCACTCTTCACCGATCACGCTTTGAAAGTCGCGCACCATCATCGGGTAGGGGTGCGGGCCGGCCACGGTGCCGATGATGTAGAAGGTGTTGTCCACGTTGGCCACCCAGTCGCGCATGGCTTCGTTGAGCGCGTCTTTCAGGGTGCGGCTGCCGCTTTCCACGGGCACCACGGTGGCACCCAGCAGCTTCATGCGGTACACGTTGGGGCTCTGGCGCTTCACGTCTTCACTGCCCATGTAAACCACACATTCCAGGCCGTAGCGGGCACAAATGGTGGCGGTGGCCACGCCGTGCTGGCCGGCGCCGGTTTCGGCAATGATGCGCGGCTTGCCCATGCGCTTGGCGAGCATGGCCTGGCCGATGGTGTTGTTGATCTTGTGCGCGCCGGTGTGGTTGAGGTCTTCGCGCTTCAAGAAAATTTGCGCACCGCCTTGCTCACGGCTCATGCGCGCCGCATGGTACACGGGCGAAGGACGGCCGACGAAATGGGCCAGCTCGCTTTGGAATTCGGCCAGAAACTCGGGGTCGTTCTGGTACTTGGCGTAGGCCGCCTTGAGCTCGTTGATGGCGTGCGTGAGCGTTTCGCTCACAAAACTGCCACCGTAGATGCCGAAATGGCCGCGCGCGTCGGGTTGCTGGTAGGTTTGCATGGGGTGTCTCGGGTCAGAGTGCCCGGCCAGGCCCCAGGGTAGTGGGCTCAGGCGGGGCGGCGGTGAATGGCTGCGTCGGCCGTTCGGACGGCAGCCACAAAGGCTTGCATCTTGTCCGGGTCCTTGACGCCTTTGCTGGCCTCAACCCCGGAACTCACGTCAACGGCCCAGGGCCGTACGCGGTTGATGCCATCGATCACGTTTGCAGGCGTGAGTCCACCAGACAAAACGAGGCGAGAGCTGGCGTTTAGAAGCGGATGTGACCAATTGAAAGCTGTCCAGTCGAAGGATTGACCGCCGCCGCCATACCCCTCGACATGTGCGTCGAGCAGCACGGCCTGTGAGGCTGCGAAGTCTTGCGCGTATTTTAGAAGATCAAAGCCCGCACCTGCGGCGCCTGCGGGAATACGGGCGGCGCGGATGTAAGGGCGTCCGGCTGCGGCGCAGTCGGCGGGCGTTTCGTCGCCATGAAACTGCACCAAGGCGTTGGGTACGGCCTCCAGCCCCAGGCGGATGTGCTCGGGGCTGGCGTTCACGAACAGCAGCACCGGTGTGACAAACGGCGGCAGGCGCCGGGCCAGCTCGCCCGCCCGCTCGGGCGTGACGTGGCGCGCGCTTTTGGCATAGAGCACAAAGCCCACGGCATCGGCTCCGGCGTGTGCGGCGGCGTCCACGTCGGTCTCGCGGGTGAGGCCACAAATTTTGATGCGTGTGTGGTGCACGGGGTTGGCGGTGTGCAGGGTTGTCGAGGTCATCCGGGTAACCAGTCGAAAGCGGCGGTTTGGGTGGGGATGCCCAGCGACTCGTCGTACAGCGGACCCAGGAAGTACAGGCCGTCGGGCGAAAACGTGGGTGCTGCGGCATCGCGGCTGCGGGCGTGTAGCACCTCGGTCATCCAGCTTGCCGGGTGGTTGCCGTTCCCGATGGCGATCAGGCAGCCCATGATGTTGCGGATCATGTGGTGCAGAAACGCTGACGCTTCAAATTCAAAGCGCCAGTAGGCGCCGCGGCGGGTGATGCTGATGCGCCGAAGTTGCTTCACAGGCGAGTGGGCTTGGCACTGGGCTGCGCGAAAGGATGAAAAGTCGTGCTCACCCAACAAGGCTTGGGCGGCTTCCTGCATGGGCTCCAGCGCCATGGGGCGAAACACCCAGCCCACCCGGCCGGCGTCGACGCTGGGGCGCACCGGTGATTCGAGCAGCACATAGGCATAGCGGCGGGCCACGGCGTTGGCGCGTGCGTGAAAATGGGGGGGCACCTGGCGGGCCCAGTGCACGGCAATGTCGTGCGGCAAAAAACGGTTGGTGCCGCGCATCCAGGCATGGTCTGGGCGGGTCACCGGGCTGTCAAAGTGGACCACCTGCATCAGCCCATGCACACCCGCATCGGTGCGGCCAGCGCACAGGGTTCTGATGGGGCCATGCGCGATGAACTGCGTCAGGGCGCGTTCCAGTTCGTCCTGCACCGTGCGCCCGCTGAGCTGGCTCTGCCAGCCATCGTAGGCACTGCCGTTGTAGCTCACGCCCAGCGCCATGCGCGTGGTGGCCACTTCCTGGGCGCTGTCGCGCGCTGATGCTTGCAAGAGACTTGTCCGCTCGGGCTCGCTGCTTCAGCTGAGATCGGCCAGGAACGTGCGGGCCTTGGTCTTGAGCGCGCCTGTGGCTTCGGCCAAGACTTCTTCAGCCAGTGAGCGAGCGCCTTCCAAGTCGCCAATGGCACGAAACTCTTCGGCCAGCGACAGCTTGGTGTCCAGCGGGTTCTCTTCGGTCAATTGGTCGCCTGGCTCGTCATCGGCCTCGCCGCCGCGGTGTTCCAGGTCCAGACTGATGTCGTTCAGGTCGAAGGACAACAGCTCGGCTTCTGCCGGACTTGCTTCAGCGGTCAGCGGCAATGGCTGGGGCTCATCGGCATCTTCGGCGGGGAGGTCAAACGCTTGTGGTTCGTCCAGGGCGAAGTCAGGTAAGACCTCACTGTCGTCAAACGTGGGATTGGACTCGACTGCAAGGCTTGGCGCGTCGCTGGTCTCGGCCTTGTCTCCCGCATTCAGCGCGGCGGGCTCGGAAGGGAAGTCCAGGTCGAAGTCCATCGACATGGAGGGCGGACCCGATTTGCTGTCGGCCGCGCTGGTGAGGGCGTCGGTGCTGTTGAGGTCGTCCATGCCTGACATGGCTGCGTCGCTGGGTGCCTGCAGGCTGGCTGGCATGGACGGTTCGTCCATGTTGAAGTCCAGGTCCAGATCCAGGTCGGTGTTGTCCACACCGGTGCCTGGGCCACTGTTTTGGGCCAGCGTGCTGCTGCCAAAGGGCATCGTGTTCATGGCGCCACCGGCCATAGCACCCGCCACAGCGCCAGCTTTGGCTGGCGGCGCGCCACCGGGCTGGTACAGCGCGTTGGTGGCATCGAGTTCCCGGCCCAACTCGCAGGCCTGTTCCCATTCCAAGCCCTGGCCCTGGGTCAGCCCATAAGCCTCCGTGGCCACGACTTCAAAGGCCTTTGCATCGCGCCGCTTGGCATAAATTTCGAGCAGCTTGTTGTGGATGGCCACCCGCTGTGGCGTGCTGCGCATGGCTTCTTTGAGAATCTCCTCGGCCTGCAGGTCACGGCCATAGGCCAGGTACACGTCGGCTTCTGCCACCGGGTCCACGTCGCCGGCCGCGTCGAGCTGGCTGGGGGAATAGACCATGGACGAGCCCGAGGCGCTGGCCTCGGCTGTGTCGATACGCTGACCACCGCTGGACCCAAAGAAAGAATCGGGCTGCAGTCGACTTTCCAGGAACGAGCTGTCAACGCCATTGCCTTTTTTGCGCTGACGGAACCGGTAAAACGCAAAACCGCCCAACAAAGCCAGCAGGCCACCCGCGGCGGGCAACACCAAGGGGTTGTCACGCAGCCCATCGATCAGGGAGGGCTCGTCGGGCAGCGGTGCCGGCATGGGCACAGGTGCTGCGACCGGTGGAACAGCCGGGGTCACGGCGGTGGTTTCTGTGGCCGCAGTCGGTGCGGTCTCGGTGTTGGAGGTCACGCTGTCGGTCGCACTTGCGAGCGCAGTCGAGGTGCTGGTGGTCACTTCGGTGGCCGTGGCCAACGGGGCTGTGGTGGGCACCGTCAGCGCTGGTGCAGGCAGCGCGGTGCTGGGGGTTGCGGTGGCGGGCGCTGTGGGCGCAACCGCGGCGGTACTGGTGCCGAGCTTGGCCAGCTCCTCGATGTTTTTGGACAGTTCAGCCACCCGGGTGGCGGCTTCTTTGGCTTGACGCTCCTGCGCAATTTTCTCTTCTGCGGCGGTCTGCGCAGGCGTGGCGCCTTTGGACAATGTCAGCTTGTCCTGGGCTGGCGCGACGGGTTTTTTGTCTTCCACCTCGGTCTGGATCCGGCCAGTGGCTTGGCGGTCAGCGGCGGCGACCGAGGCGGCGAGCACGGTACCTGCGAGGCGCCGACGGAACTCGTTGAAGTCCCGGCTTTGCGCCGCAATGATCTGGCGCGCTTCCCCGGGTGCCACGGTGCCTGCGTCGTTTTCGCCGGGCAGGTCAATCACCGAACCGGCTTTGATGCGGTTCACGTTGCCAGCGATGAAGGCGTTGGGGTTGGCGCGCAGCATGGCCACCAACATTTGGTCCAGCGATACGTTGGCCGGCCGGTTGGCTGCCGCAATGCGGCCAGCGGTGTCGCCAGCACGGACACGAACCTGACCACCAGGGGCTTCCTGTCGAGGTGCAGGTGCCGGTGCAGGACGAGCAGCGGGTGGTGCCGTGGGGCGTTCACGCACAACGGGCGGTGCCTGGGTGGCGGGGGCCACTGGGGCCAGTGGCGGCGTAGGCCTGGCCACGGGTGGCTGTGCCGGGGGCGCGGGCTGTGTGGCAACCGCTGCCGGCAAGGGGGCCACTGGCGTTGCGGTGCGCAAGTTGGGTGGGTCCAGCAGCAGTGTGTAGTCGCGCACGATGCGGCCCGAAGCCCAGTTGGCCTCCACGATCATGTCCACAAAGGGTTCGTTGACTGGGCGGCTGCTGGTGAGCCGCAAAAAGGCCGTGCCGTTGGCGCGGCGCTGCAGGCTGATTTGCAGGCTGCTGAGCGCGGGGTTGAAGTCCATGCCGGCAGCTCGGAAGGCCTCGCCCGAGGCCAGGCCAACGCGCAAGCTGGCCGCTTCGTCTGCATTGATGTCCGGCACATCGATTTCGGCCCGCAGCGGCTCACCCAGAGCCGACTGCACCACGATGCGACCGAGCGCAAGCGCTTGCGCTTCGCCAACCTGCGCCAGTCCGGTGCACAGCACCACCGCAGCAGCGATGGCATGTAACCGCGCAAAACCGCGTGAACCGGCTCCCCCGGAGTGGGTTGGAGCCTGGTGAGATGGGGTATGGCGGGAGTTGGATGGCACGTGGACCTCGACGTAAAAAACCGAGAATTGACCTTAACATCAACGGATTACAGTGACAAGCTGAGACTCCGCTTGAGTTTCAATGCCTACCTTCTGTCGCCGCAGGCCCGGTGTTCACGTTGCGATCTTGCAACGTGAACAAATGGGCACTTTGGAAGCCGCGCTGACGCGACGTTGGCTGTCAGGCGTCCAGCAAGATGCGCAGCATGCGGCGCAGCGGTTCGGCAGCGCCCCAGAGCAGCTGGTCGCCGATGGTGAAGGCGCCCACGTACTCTGGACCCATGGCCAGCTTGCGCACACGGCCCACCGGGATGGTCATGGTGCCGGTCACGGCCACTGGCGTGAGATCCTTGATGGTGGCTTCACGCGTGTTGGGCACCACTTTCACCCAGGCGTTGTCGGCCGCGATCATGGCTTCGATGTCAGCCACGGGCACATCCTTCTTGAGCTTGAAGGTCAGGGCCTGGCTGTGGCAGCGCATGGCGCCCACCCGCACGCAAAAACCGTCCACCGGAATGGCGGTTGAGCCAAAACCCTCGCCCATGCCGAGGATCTTGTTGGTTTCGGCCATGCCCTTCCACTCTTCTTTGGACATCCCGTTGCCCAGGTCCTTGTCGATCCAGGGAATCAGCGAGCCGCCCAGCGGTACACCGAAGTTGGCCGTCTCGGCGCTGCTCAGACTGCGCTGCTTGGCGATCACTTTGCGGTCGATTTCCAGGATGGCGCTCTTGGGGTCGTCCAGCAGCGACTTCACCTCGGCGTTGAGCGTGCCGTACTGCGTGAGCAATTCGCGCATGTGCTGGGCACCACCACCCGAAGCGGCCTGGTAGGTCTGGGTGCTCATCCACTCGACCAGACCCGCTTTGTACAGTGCGCCTACGCCCATGAGCATGCAGCTCACGGTGCAGTTGCCACCCACCCAGTTCTTGCCACCGTTGGCCAGCGCGTCTTTGATGACAGGCATGTTGACCGGGTCGAGAATGATGACGGCGTCCTGCTCCATGCGCAGGGTGGAGGCAGCATCGATCCAGTGTCCGTTCCAGCCCGCGGCGCGCAGTTTGGGGAACACCTCGCTGGTGTAGTCGCCACCCTGGGCGGTGATGACAATGTCACAGCGCTTGAGCGCGTCGATGTTGTACGCGTCTTGCAGCGTGGTTTCGTTTTTCGCCATCGCCGGGGCTTTGCCGCCGGCGTTGGAGGTGGAGAAAAACAGCGGTTCGATCAGGTCGAAGTCTTTTTCTTCAACCATGCGGTCCATCAGCACGGAGCCGACCATGCCGCGCCAGCCCACCAGTCCTACGAGTTTCGTCATTGCATTGCCCTTTCGAAGATAAAAAATCTCTGTATCCGCCCGGCTCGTCGTGCCGGGGGAGGGCGTGACGAACCGGAGCTGATTCAGCCCTTGGTAATGGTTTTGGTGATGGCCGCCACGACAGCGTCACCCATTTCCCGGGTGCCGACCTTGGTGGTGCCTTCAGACCAGATGTCCACCGTGCGCAAACCGGACGCGAGCACGTCCTGGACCGCAGATTCAATGCGATCAGCGGCTTGCGGCTGGTTGAGTGAGAAGCGGAGCATCATGGCAGCGGACAGTATTGTAGCCAGCGGGTTTGCAATACCCTTACCAGCGATGTCCGGCGCACTGCCGTGGCTGGGCTCATACAGACCCTGGTTTTTCGCGTTCAGCGATGCCGAAGGCAGCATGCCGATGGAGCCGGTGAGCATGGACGCCTCGTCGCTCAGGATGTCGCCAAACATGTTGCCGGTGACCACCACGTCAAATTTCTTGGGCGCACGCACCAGCTGCATGGCGGCGTTGTCCACATACATGTGCTCCAGCTCCACGTCGGGGTACTCGGCATGCACTTCGGTGACCACGTCTTTCCAGAACTGGAAGGTTTCCAGCACGTTGGCCTTGTCCACGCTGGTGACCTTTTTGCTGCGCTTGCGCGCCGCTTGGAACGCCACATGGGCAATGCGCTCGATCTCTGGACGGCTGTAGCGCATGGTGTCAAAGGCTTCCTCGGCGCCAGGAAAATGGCCGTCGGTGGCCACGCGGCGGCCGCGCGGCTGGCCAAAGTAGATGTCGCCGGTGAGCTCGCGGATGATCAGAATGTCCAGGCCCGAAATGATCTCGGGCTTGAGGCTGGAGGCACCTACCAGCTGTTCGTAGCAAATGGCCGGACGGAAGTTGGCAAACAGGCCGAGGTTTTTGCGCAGGCCCAGAATGGCTTGCTCAGGACGCAGCGGACGGTCCAGCGTGTCGTATTTCCAGTCACCCACGGCGCCAAACAAGATGGCGTCGGCAGCCTTGGCCAGGTTCAGCGTGGATTCGGGCAATGGGTGACCGTGGGCCTCAAAGGCGGCACCGCCTACCAGAGCGGACTCCATCTCGAACGGCAAGTCGAGCACGTTGAGGACTTTGACCGCTTCGGCGACGATTTCGGTGCCGATGCCGTCACCTGGAAGAACTGCGATTTTCATGGGTTGTCTGTCTGGGGTTGAGTGGGCGTCCGATCAGGACACCATCGTGTGGGCGAGCCACGGTTTCGTGGCAAGGCGCGCCGCTTCGAACGCAGCAATCTTGTCTTTGTGGCGCAGCGTCAGGCCGATATCGTCCAGCCCGTTGAGCAGGCAGTATTTGCGAAACGCCTGGACATCAAAGGGAATTTCATCACCCTGCGGTTTCACGATCACCTGGCGTTCCAGATCGATCGTGAGGCTGTAGCCGGGGAACGCAAACACCTCGTCAAACAACTGCGCCACCGTGGCTTCGGGCAACACGATCGGCAACAGGCCGTTCTTGAAGCAGTTGTTGAAAAAAATGTCGGCGTAGCTGGGCGCGATGATGGCGCGAAAGCCGTACTGGTCGATGGCCCAGGGGGCGTGTTCCCGGCTGGAACCGCAACCAAAGTTTTTGCGCGTCAGCAGCACCGATGCACCAGCGTAGCGTGGCTGGTTCAGCACGAAATCGGGGTTGGCTTTGCGGCTGGCCGGGTCTTGGCCGGGCTCACCCTTGTCCAGGTAGCGCCACTCGTCAAACAGGTTCGGGCCAAAGCCCGTCTTGCGAATCGACTTTAGGAACTGCTTGGGAATGATCGCGTCGGTGTCGACGTTTTCGCGGTCCATCGGGGCCACCAGGCCCTTGTGTACGGTGAATTTGTTCATTTACTTCTTCTTGGCGGCGTCTTCAAGCACCTGACCGGCTTTTTGCACGTCTTGGCCAACGCCTTGCACGGTGTTGCAGCCGGCCAGCGCCAGCGCAAAGGTCACGGACAACAGGGTTGCAATCAATTTCATGGTGTTTCCTTTCAGGCGAATTGACGAACATCGACGAAATGGCCATGCACGGCCGCAGCAGCGGCCATGGCGGGTGACACCAGGTGGGTGCGCCCACCGTTGCCCTGGCGGCCTTCAAAGTTGCGGTTGCTGGTGGACGCGCAGCGCTCGCCGGGCTCCAGCCGGTCGGCGTTCATGGCCAGGCACATCGAGCAACCGGGCTCGCGCCATTCAAAACCCGCTGCCTTGAAGATCTCGTGCAGGCCCTCGCGCTCGGCCTGCTCTTTCACCAAGCCAGAGCCCGGCACCACCATGGCCAGCTTGATGTTTTTGGCCACTTTTTGGCCGAGCTTCTTCACCACCGCAGCCGCCTCGCGCATGTCTTCAATGCGGCTGTTGGTGCAGGAGCCGATAAACACCTTGTCCACAAAAATGTCGTTCAGCGCTTTGCCAGGCTGCAGGTCCATGTAGACCAGCGCGCGCTCAATGGCGCCGCGTTTGTTGGCGTCTTTTTCCTTTTCAGGATCGGGCACCGAACCGTCAATGCCCAGCACCATTTCGGGCGAGGTGCCCCAGGTGACCTGCGGCAGGATCTGGGTGGCGTCGAGCTCGACCACGGTGTCAAACACCGCGTCGGCGTCGGATTGCAAGGTCTTCCAATAGGCCACGGCCAGGTCCCATTCCAAGCCGGTGGGCGAGAGCGGGCGGCCCTTGACGTACTCAATGGTTTTTTCGTCCACCGCCACCAGGCCTGCGCGTGCGCCGCCTTCAATGGCCATGTTGCACAACGTCATGCGGCCTTCAATCGACAGGGCGCGGATGGCCGAGCCGCCGAATTCGATGGTGTAGCCCGTGCCACCGGCGGTGCCGATTTTGCCGATGATGGCCAGCACGATGTCCTTGGCGGTCACGCCTTTGGTGAGCGCGCCTTCCACCTTCACAAGCATGTTTTTGGCTTTTTTGGCCAGCAGCGTCTGCGTTGCCATGACGTGCTCGACCTCGCTGGTGCCGATGCCGTGTGCCAGCGCGCCGAAAGCACCGTGCGTGGAGGTGTGGCTGTCGCCACACACCACCGTCATGCCGGGCAGGGTGGCGCCGTTTTCAGGGCCAATCACATGCACGATGCCCTGGCGCTTGGACATGAAAGGGAAGAAGGCCGCAGCGCCAAATTCAGCAATGTTGCTGTTCAGCGTGGTGATCTGCTCTTTGCTGATCGGGTCGGTGATGCCGTCGTAACCCAGCTCCCAGCCCGTGGTGGGGGTGTTGTGGTCGGCGGTGGCGACGATGGAACTCACGCGCCAGACCTTGCGACCGGCCTGGCGCAGGCCTTCAAAGGCCTGCGGGCTGGTGACTTCGTGCACCAGATGGCGGTCAATGTAGAGCACGGCGGTGCCGTCTTCTTCGGTATGGACGACGTGTTCGTCCCAGATTTTGTCGTAGAGCGTGCGTCCCATGAATGTCCTGTGAGGGTCTTCGGAACCCATTATTTTAAGTGTTGCGCAAACAAAACGCCCGCAGCGCTGTCAGCGTGCGGGCGTGCGGTCGATGCCAGCGGCCCAGGGGCCACGGCATGGGTGAATCAACGCTCGTTGACGGGCTTCACGTTGCGCGTGGTCGAGCCGGTGAACAGCTGGCGGGGACGGCCAATTTTGTACTCGGGGTCGCTGATCATTTCGTTCAACTGGGCGATCCAGCCCACGGTGCGGGCCAGAGCAAAGATACCGGTGAACAGGTTCACAGGAATACCAATGGCGCGCTGCACGATGCCAGAGTAGAAGTCCACGTTGGGGTAGAGCTTGCGGCTGACGAAGTACTCGTCTTCCAGCGCGATCTTTTCCAGCTCTTTGGCCAGCTTGAACAGCGGGTCGTTTTCCAGGCCCAGCTCGGCCAGCACTTCATTGCAGGTTTCCTGCATCAGCTTGGCGCGTGGGTCGTAGTTTTTGTACACGCGGTGGCCAAAACCCATCAGCTTGACGCCGGAGTTTTTGTCCTTGACCTTTTCCATGAACTCGCCGACCTTGCTCACGCCGCCCTGGCGCTGGATGTCTTCCAGCATGTTCAGGCAGGCTTCGTTGGCGCCGCCGTGAGCGGGGCCCCACAGGCAGGCCACGCCCGCGGCAATGGCCGCAAACGGGTTGGTGCCCGACGAGCCGCACAGGCGCACGGTGGAGGTGGAGGCGTTTTGTTCGTGGTCGGCGTGCAAGATGAAGATGCGATCCAGCGCGCGTTCCAGCACAGGGTTGACCACGTACTCTTCGCAAGGCGTGCCAAACATCATGCGCAAGAAGTTGCCCGAGTAGCTCAGGTCGTTGCGCGGGTACATGTAAGGCTGGCCGATGCCGTACTTGTAGGCCATGGCCACCAGCGTGGGCATCTTGGCGATCAGGCGGATCGCGGCGATCTCGCGGTGCTTCGGGTTGTTGATGTCCGTGCTGTCGTGGTAGAAGGCCGAGAGACCGCCCACCAGACCGGTGAGCACTGCCATGGGGTGTGCGTCACGGCGGAAACCGCGCATGAAGAACTGCATCTGCTCGTTCACCATGGTGTGGTTGATCACGAGCTTGTGAAAGTCGCTGCGTTGCGTTTCGTTGGGCAGTTCGCCATTGAGCAGCAGGTAGCAGGTGTCGAGGTAATCGCACTGCGTGGCGAGCTGCTCGATGGGGTAGCCGCGGTACAGCAACTCGCCTTTGTCGCCGTCGATGTAGGTGATGGCCGACTGGCAGGACGCGGTGGACAGAAAGCCGGGATCGTAGGTGAACATGCCGGTCTGGCCGTACAGCTTGCGGATGTCGATCACGTCCGGGCCAACCGTGCCGGCATAGACCGGCAGTTCGACGCTGGGGCTGCCGTTGGAGAACGACAAGGTGGCTTTGTTGTCTACGAGTTTCATGCGGTTTCCTTTTAAGGGAGTCTTAAACGGGTTGCCGGGCTGCGCGAAGCATGCCCAGTACAAGGAGGACATCGCCGTGGCTGACGGTGTCACTGGCCAAATCGCCCTGGGGAGGTTTGCGGCCGAGCAACAGATCGAGAAGATCGTTGTCGGACAAATCCATTAGAACCCCCAGAGCTTCAGCCTGCCTGACAGTCAAGCCAGAAGCGTGCCTGGCGAAGAGCTTTTCGATGAACAGGTCGTTCTCAAGCAGGCCGCGCCGGCAGCGCCAGCGCAGTTTGCTCAATCCGCGTTCGTCGAGCAGCGCGTCGCTGGTGGTACTGGCGTCCATGGTGTGTCGGATGATGTGCTCAGATCGAGCGCATCACCATCATTTCCTTGATCTTGCCAATGGCCTTGGTGGGGTTCAGGCCCTTTGGGCACACGTCCACGCAGTTCATGATGGTGTGGCAACGGAACAGGCGGTACGGATCTTCCAGATTGTCCAGCCGCTCGGCAGTGGCCTGGTCGCGGCTGTCCGCGATGAAGCGGTAGGCCTGCAGCAAACCGGCAGGGCCTACGAACTTGTCGGGGTTCCACCAGAAGCTGGGGCAGCTGGTGGAGCAGCTGGCGCACAAAATGCACTCATACAAACCGTTCAGCTCGTCGCGCTCTTCAGGGCTCTGCAGGCGCTCGGTCTGGGGTGGTGGCGTGTCGTTGATCAGGTAGGGCTTGATGCTGTTGTACTGCTTGAAGAACAGCGTCATGTCGACGATCAGGTCGCGCACCACAGGCAGGCCAGGCAGCGGCTTCAACGTGATCACACCGGGCAGCGTGTTCATGTTGGTCAGGCAGGCCAGACCATTTTTGCCGTTGATGTTCATGGCGTCTGAGCCGCAAACACCTTCGCGGCAAGAGCGACGGAAGGAGATCGTGGGATCTACCTTCTTGAGTTTCATCAGCGCGTCGAGCAGCATGCGCTCGTGGCCGTCGAGTTCGACCTCGATGGTCTGCATGTACGGCTTGGCGTCCTTTTCCGGGTCGTAGCGGTAGATCTTGAATGTGCGAAGTGCCATGGTGTTTTTCTCCGGGCTTTTTCAGTTCGGGACGCGCGCTTAGAAGGTCCGCACTTTGGGCGGGACCGAGGCCACGGTCAGCGGCTTCAAGTTGACGGGTTTGTACGACAGGCCGTTCGTGGCGCTGTCCCACAGCGTGTGCTTCATCCACTCGGCGTCGTTGCGCCCCAGCGGGAACTGCGCGTCGTCGGCTGGGCGCTCGTAGTCGTTCACGGTGTGGGCGCCACGGCATTCGTGGCGGGCGGCGGCAGACGTCATGGTGGCCTGTGCGGCTTCCATCAGGTTGTCCACTTCCAGCGCTTCGATACGGGCGGTGTTGAACACCTTGGACTTGTCGCCCAGGGTGATGTTGGCCACACGCGAACGCAGGGCGTTGATCTTGGCCACGCCTTCGTCCATGGACGCCTGGGTGCGGAACACGCCGGCGTGCTGCTGCATGATGGCGCGCATGTCGTTGGCAACGTCCTGGGCGTATTCACCGCTGGTCGTATTGTCCAGGCGCGCCAGGCGGGCCAGGGTTTTGTCAGCGGCGTCGGCTGGCAGCGGCTTGTGGGTCTTGTTCTTGTCGTTGAATTCGACAATGTGGTTGCCAGCGGCGCGACCAAACACCAGCAGGTCCAGCAGCGAATTGGTACCCAGGCGGTTGGCGCCGTGCACCGAAACGCAAGCGCATTCGCCCACGGCATACAGACCGTTGACGATTTTCTGCGAGCCGTCGTCGGCGGGTGCGACCACCTGGCCGTGGATGTTGGTCGGGATGCCGCCCATCTGGTAGTGGATGGTGGGCACGACCGGGATTGGTTCGCGGGTGATGTCCACGTTGGCAAAGTTCACGCCAATTTCGTACACCGAAGGCAGGCGCTTGTGAATCGTCTCGGCACCGAGGTGGTCGAGCTTCATCAGCACGTAGTCTTTGTTGGGACCACAGCCACGGCCTTCCTTGATCTCCTGGTCCATGCAGCGCGACACAAAGTCGCGCGGTGCCAGATCTTTCAAGGTGGGCGCATAGCGCTCCATGAAGCGCTCGCCTTCGCTGTTCAACAAAATGGCGCCTTCACCACGGCAACCTTCGGTCAGCAGCACGCCCGCGCCGGCCACGCCGGTGGGGTGGAACTGCCAAAACTCCATGTCTTGCAGTGGCACACCCGCACGAGCGGCCATACCCAGGCCGTCGCCGGTGTTGATGAACGCGTTGGTGGAAGCCGCAAAGATGCGACCAGCACCGCCGGTGGCCAGCAAGGTGGTTTTGGCTTCAAGAATATAGGTCTCACCCGTTTCCATTTCCAGCGCCGTTACGCCCACCACGTCGCCGTCGGCATCGCGGATCAGGTCCAGCGCCATCCATTCGACAAAGAAAGTGGTCCGGGCGGCGACGTTTTGCTGGTACAGCGTGTGCAGCATGGCGTGGCCAGTGCGGTCGGCCGCGGCACAGGCGCGCTGCACCGGCTTTTCGCCGTAGTTGGCGGTGTGGCCGCCAAACGGGCGCTGATAAATGGTGCCGTCGGGGTTGCGGTCGAATGGCATGCCGAAGTGTTCGAGCTCGTAAACCACTTTCGGGGCTTCGCGGCACATGAACTCGATGGCGTCCTGGTCGCCCAGCCAGTCGGAGCCCTTGATCGTGTCGTAGAAGTGGTAGTGCCAGTTGTCTTCGCTCATGTTGCCCAGCGAGGCCGACACGCCACCCTGCGCCGCCACGGTGTGCGAGCGGGTGGGGAACACTTTGGACAGCACGGCCACTTTCAGGCCGGCGCGCGCGAGTTGCAGCGAGGCGCGCATGCCGGAGCCGCCGGCTCCAACAATCACGACGTCAAATTGGCGCTTGGGAAGATTTGCAGTTGCGGTCATGGCTTTAGAGCCTCCAGAGAACTTGAACAGCCCAGCCCAGACAGGCCACGAGCCAGACGATGGTGAAGACGTGCAGCACGAGGCGAACGCCTGCGGGCTTGACATAGTCCATCCAGATGTCGCGCATGCCGATCCACACGTGGTAGGCCAGGGCGACGAAGATCACGAAGGTGAGGGCTTTCATCCACTGAGCGGCAAAAATGCCCGCCCAGGTTTCGTAGCCGATGGGGCCACTGGTGAAGACCACCTGCGCCAGCACCAGCAGGGTGAACAGCGCCATGAGGGCGGCGGTAACGCGCTGCGCCAGCCAGTCGCGCAGGCCGTAGTGGGCGCCGGTGACGACGCGGTGAGAACCGAAATTGACAGACATGTTGTTATTTCCTCGCGGTGGATCAGTACAGGCCAAACAGCTTGGCACCCAGCACCACCGTCAAGCCGATGCTCAGCACCAGGGTGACGATGGCCGACGACTTGCCAAATTCCTTGCTCACCGCATGGCGCGCGTCCATGTAAAGGTGGCGCACACCGGCGATGAGGTGGTGCAGATAAGCCCAGATGATGGCGAGAACCACCAGCTTGAAGAACCAGCCCGGCACGAAGCCCAGACCCACCGAGAAAGCAGCGCTGAAACGCTCGAACGACAGTTCGGACGACACCGAGGTGTCAAACAGCCAGACGATCAGCGGCAGCAGGATGAACATCAGGCCTCCGCTGGCGCGGTGCAGGATCGACACCCAGCCTGCCGGGGGCAGGCGGTACGTGGTGAGGTCCTTGAATGCGTTGATGTTGCGGAACTCGGGCCGCTTCTTGGTCAACTCGGTCATGGTGGGGGCTTTCTTCCGGGGAGGACAGGGGGTTTGGAAGGGGGATGTAACTCGTTGGTAACTTAAACCACGGGCTTGCAAATTCTATTGCAACGCAGCATACCGGAGGCTGACACTCGGATGTTCGCTCTGATTTTCATGGCACTGGTGCGCGCGTGGCTTAGCTCAATTCGTTGCGGTAGTGGCGCGATTCGGTGCGGTACAGACCGCGGCGCAGTTCCATGGGCACGTCGTTGTAGGTGTAAGCCAGGCGCTCCACGCTCAGCAGTGGGTGGCCCTCGGGCACGCCCAGCAGTTGCGCGGCGTCGGCGTCGGCACTCACCGCCTTGATCTTTTCGGTGGCGCGCACCATGCGCACGCCAAACTGCGTTTCAAACAACGCATACATCGCCCCTTTGTCCTCAGACAAGGTTTCCAGCGTCAGCCCTTTGAAGGGGCCACCAGGCAACCACAGGTCCTCCAGGATGGCGGGCGAGCCGGCAAAGGCCAGCACGCGCTTCACTTGCAGGATCGGGTCGCCTGTTCGCAGCGCGAGCTGGCGCGCCACCTCGGCGCTGGCGCGCAGGCGGCGGCATTCGATGATGCGGCGCTCGGCCGGGCCCTGGCCAGCAAGGTCACCGGTGTCGGGCAGCAGGCGCAAAAAACGGTATTGGGTGTGCTGCTCGGCATGGGTGGCCACATAAGTGCCCTTGCCCTGGCGGCGCACCAGCAGGTTGTCGGTGGCCAGCTCGTCTATGGCCTTGCGCACCGTGCCCTGGCTGACACGAAAGCGCGCTGCCAGGTCGAACTCGCTCGGGATCATGTCGCCCGGCTTCCATTCACCCGCCTGCAAGCTGCGCAGGATCAGCGTTTTGATTTGCTGGTACAGCGGGCTGAAGGCCGGCGCACCGTGGCTCACCGGGCCCGCGCCATCGGCTGGCGCGCCGCCTTCGGCCGCAGGGCGGCTGTCTTGCGGGGGCTGATCAGGGGAGGATGCGGGTAGGGTGGCCATGGGTTCTGTGGACTCTGCGGTACCGCTGGGTCTGCGCAATCATATCTTATATAAGACATAAGACAAATTGACGTATCAGGGTTTGCGAGGGTACACTCTGCGCCAGACCTTGGTGCTGGAGCTGCGGGTTTACCCCATGGTTTTCGGTGTTTCAGGGATCGCACCGCGCCCCTCATTTTTATTTTTCCAACGTCCTTTTATGGAGTTTTCACCATGAGCAAGAAGCCCGTTCGTGTTGCCGTTACCGGTGCCGCTGGTCAGATTGGTTACGCCCTGCTGTTCCGTATCGCTTCCGGCGAGATGCTGGGCAAAGACCAGCCCGTGATCCTGCAATTGCTGGAAATCCCCGACGAGCGCGCCCAGAAAGCGCTCAAGGGCGTGATGATGGAAATTGAAGATTGCGCGTTCCCGCTGCTGGCTGGCATGGAAGCCCACAGCGACCCGATGACCGCCTTCAAGGACACCGACTACGCGCTGCTGGTCGGCTCGCGTCCCCGTGGCCCAGGTATGGAGCGCGCCGAGCTGCTCGCCATCAACGGCGCCATCTTCACCGCCCAGGGCAAGGCTCTGAACGCCGTGGCCAGCCGCGACGTCAAGGTGCTGGTGGTCGGCAACCCTGCCAACACCAACGCCTACATCGCCATGAAGTCGGCCCCCGATCTCAAGCCCGGCAATTTCACCGCCATGCTGCGTCTGGACCACAACCGCGCTGCCAGCCAGCTGGCTGCCAAGACCGGCAAGGCCGTGTCCTCCATCAAGAAGCTGGCCGTGTGGGGCAACCACTCGCCCACCATGTACGCCGACTACCGTTTCGCCACCATCGACGGCGCTTCGGTCAAGGACATGATCAACGACCAGGAATGGAACGCCAACGTGTTCCTGCCCACCGTGGGCAAGCGTGGCGCCGCCATCATTGAAGCGCGCGGCCTGTCCAGCGCTGCCTCGGCCGCCAACGCCGCCATCGACCACATGCGCGACTGGGCGCTGGGCACCAACGGCGAGTGGGTCACCATGGGCATCCCTTCGCAGGGCTGGTACGGTATTCCGAAGGAAGTCATGTTCGGCTTCCCCGTCACCTGCGCCAACGGTGAATACACCGTGGTTGAAGGCCTGGAGATCGATGCGTTCTCGCAAGAGTGCATCAACAAGACCCTGGCCGAGCTGGAAGGCGAAAAAGACGGCGTGAAGCACCTGCTGTAACCGCTTGGTAACTCCGCTGTGAACGCCCATCCGCGCAACATCCTTGCAGGGGCCCAGGCCGGCGCGTTTGCGCTGCCGGTCTGTGACCACTACAGCGGGGTGGAAGCGCGCATGCGCAAGAGCCTGCAACTGCAGACCGAGATGACCGACGAGTTCGGTGCGTGCGTTTTTGACGTCACGCTCGACTGCGAAGACGGCGCTCCAGTGGGTGGCGAAGCCGAGCATGCCGCGCTGGTGGCCGAGTTGGCCCTGGCGGCCAGCCCGCAAGCCCGCGTGGCAGTGCGCGTGCACCCGGTAGACCATGCGCATTTTGATGCCGACGTGGCCGCGATTGCCGGCCTGGCAGCCGCGCGCCTCACGCACCTCATGGTGCCCAAGGTGGAGTCGGTGGCCGACGTGCAACGCGCTGTGGACGCCCTGGACGCTGTGGGCGCCAGCACCTTGCCTTTGCATGTGCTCATCGAATCGCCCGCAGCGGTGCACCGGGCGTTTGACATCGCGGCACATCCCCGGGTGCAAAGCCTGAGTTTTGGTTTGATGGACTTTGTCTCGGCCCACGGCGGCGCCATTCCAGCGAGCGCCATGGGTGTGGCGGGCCAGTTCAGCCACCCGCTGGTGCTGCGCGCCAAGCTGGACATGGCTTCTGCGTGTCACGCCCACGGCAAAGTGCCCTCGCACTGCGTGGTCACCGAGTTCAAAGACCTGGCGGCGCTACAAGCTGCGGCGCGCAAGGCCGCGAACGAACTGGGCTACACCCGCATGTGGAGCATCCACCCCGACCAGATCCGCACCATCGTGGCGGCTTTTGCGCCAGATGAGGGCGAGGTGCAGGACGCAGCCGCCATCATCGAACGCGCCGCCATCGCCGGCTGGGCGCCGGTGCAGTTTGAAGGGCGCCTGCACGACCGCGCCAGCTACCGCTATTACTGGCAGTTGCTGGAACGCGCGCACCACACCGGGGTGCAGCTCCCCGAACCGGTGCAACGCTATTTCGTTTCGACCGCCGCCGGGGCCCGCCCTGGGCGGCATTGAGCTTGCTTGCAGCCTGACGATTGCTTTTTTCAAGACCCACGAACACTTCCCCTTTATTCCTGGAGAACGCCATGTCCGCAACCTTCCTGACCGACTACCGCGCCCACGCCGCCGAACGCGCTGCGCTGGGCATTCCTCCGCTGGCGCTTGACGCCAAGCAGGTCGCCGCCCTGATCGAACTGATCAAGGCCCCGCCCGCTGGCGAAGACGCCTTCTTGATGGATCTGCTGACCCACCGCGTGCCCCCGGGCGTGGACGACGCGGCCAAGGTCAAGGCCAGTTTCCTGGCCGCTGTGGCTCACGGTGAAGTGCAGGTGGGCCTGATTTCCAAGGCCAAAGCCACCGAGCTGCTGGGCACCATGGTGGGCGGCTACAACGTGCACCCGCTGATTGAGCTGCTGGACGATGCCGACGTGGCCGCCGTGGCTGGTGCCGCGCTGAAGAAAACACTGCTGATGTTCGACTTCTTCAACGACGTGGCCGAAAAAGCCAAGGCCGGCAACGCTGTGGCCAAAGAAGTCATGCAAAGCTGGGCCGACGGTGAGTGGTTCACCAGCCGCCCCGAAGTCGAGAAAAAGATCACCGTCACCGTGTTCAAGGTGCCGGGCGAGACCAACACCGACGACCTGTCGCCCGCCCCGGACGCCACCACGCGTCCGGACATCCCCATGCACTACCTCGCGATGCTGAAGAACACCCGCCCCGACGCGGCCTTCAAGCCCGAGGAAGACGGCAAGCGCGGCCCGATGCAGTTCATTGAAGACCTGAAGAAAAAAGGCAACCTCGTGGCCTACGTGGGCGACGTGGTCGGCACCGGCTCCAGCCGCAAGTCGGCCACCAACTCGGTCGTCTGGGCCACCGGCCAGGACATTCCGTTTGTGCCCAACAAGCGCTTTGGCGGCGTCACCCTGGGCGGCAAGATCGCTCCCATCTTTTTCAACACGCAAGAAGACTCCGGCTCGCTGCCGATCGAAGTGGACGTTTCCAAGCTCGAAATGGGCGACGTGGTGGACGTATTGCCCTACGACGGCAAGCTGGTGAAGAACGGCGAAACCGTGGCCGAGTTCAAGCTCAAGAGCGACGTGCTGTTTGACGAAGTGCGCGCCGGTGGCCGTATCAACCTGATCATTGGCCGCAGCCTGACCGCCAAGGCCCGCGAATTCCTGGGCTTGCCAGCGTCCACGCTGTTCCGCCTGCCCAGCACCCCCGTGGCCACCAACGCCGGCTTCACACTGGCGCAAAAAATGGTCGGCCGCGCCGTTGGCCTGCCAGAAGGCCAGGGCGTGCGCCCCGGTACCTACTGCGAGCCCAAGATGACCACCGTGGGCAGCCAGGACACCACCGGCCCCATGACCCGCGACGAGCTGAAAGACCTGGCCTGCCTGGGTTTCAGCGCCGACCTGGTGATGCAGTCTTTCTGCCACACCGCCGCCTACCCCAAGCCGGTGGACGTGAAAACCCACCGCGAACTGCCCGCCTTCATCAGCAGCCGCGGCGGCGTGGCCCTGCGCCCCGGTGACGGCGTGATCCACAGCTGGCTCAACCGCCTGCTGCTGCCCGACACCGTGGGCACTGGTGGCGACAGCCACACCCGCTTCCCCATCGGCATTTCCTTCCCCGCCGGCTCCGGTCTGGTGGCCTTCGGTGCCGCCACCGGCGTGATGCCGTTGGACATGCCCGAGTCGGTGCTGGTGCGCTTCAAAGGCGAAATGCAACCTGGCGTGACCCTGCGCGATCTGGTGCACGCGATTCCGCTGTACGCCATCAAGCAAGGTTTGTTGACCGTGGCCAAGGCCGGCAAGATCAACGAATTCTCCGGTCGCATTCTGGAAATTGAAGGCCTGCCCAACCTCAAGGTCGAGCAAGCGTTTGAACTGTCTGACGCGTCCGCCGAGCGCTCGGCTGCCGGCTGCACCATCAAGCTCAACCCCGAGCCGATCAAGGAATACCTCACCAGCAACATCGTGCTGATGAAGAACATGATCGCCGACGGCTACGAAGACAAACGCACCCTGCAGCGCCGCATCGAAAAGGTGGAAGCCTGGTTGGCCAACCCCAACCTGCTCGAAGCCGACAAAGACGCCGAATACGCGCACGTCATCGAGATCGACCTGGCCGACATCAAGGAACCCATCCTGTGCTGCCCGAACGATCCGGACGACGCCAAGTTCCTGTCTGACGTGGCCGGCACCAAGATCGACGAAGCCTTCATCGGCTCGTGCATGACCAACATTGGCCACTTCCGCGCCGCCGCCAAGCTGCTGGGTGGCCAGCGCGACATCCCCGTCAAGCTGTGGGTGGCACCGCCCACCAAGATGGACGAGAGCGAGCTGATCAAGGAAGGCCACTACGCCAGCTTCGGCGCAGCCGGTGCCCGCACCGAAATGCCGGGCTGCTCGCTGTGCATGGGTAACCAGGCGCAGGTGCGCGAAGGCGCCACCGTGGTGTCCACCAGCACCCGCAATTTCCCCAACCGTCTGGGTAAGAACACCAACGTGTACCTGGCCTCGGCTGAGCTGGCGGCCATTGCGTCCAAGCTGGGTCACATCCCCACCGTGGCCGAGTACCACGAAGCCATGGGCATCGTGAACAAGGACGGCGCGGCGATCTACAAGTACCTGAACTTCGATCAGATTGAAGAGTACGCAGAGACCGCCAAAGGCGTGACGGCGTAAGCCTTTTGCACCCCAAAAAAGCGGCCTTCGGGCCGCTTTTTTTTATGGGTCGCTAAAGTCCGGTCAACCGACGCCAGCCCGGCCAGGTGTCTCGCGCAATGGCGAACTTGCGGGTGCTGGCGCTGAAGCTCTCGCCGTTGGCCATGGCGTCAGCGAAGGCGATCGGGTTCGTCACGCGTGTGCCACCGAGCAGCGTCACGCCACGCTCGAACAGCGCGTCGGGCCATAGCCCTGCCGAAGGGCCGATGACGGCGAAGCGTGTCGCCTGTGGCGCAGACGCCAGCATCTCGTCCAGCGTGTCGTTGAGCAGCATGGTGGAGGTGCCGACCACCAGGTTGCAGGTGCCCAGCAGTGTGCGGTCCAGGCCAATGTTCACGTCCGGGTAGCGCCCGCGCTGGAGCGCGACCATCTCGGCGTTCATCTCCACCACACTCAGGCGGCCACCAGCCTCGGCCACACGCCTGACCAGGGGCGGAAAGAACCCGATCATGCCCAGGTGGTCCTGGGGCGTGAGCTCAATATCGCCCAGCGAGTTGCCGGCCGGCGGTGGCTCGTAGCCCACTTGGCGCCAGACCGAATCGGTGAGGGCATTGATCGCGGCCAGCGCGATGGCGCGTTCGACCGCACGGCCATGCTGAAGCGCCTGGGCCAGTGCCAACGGGTCGGCACCTGCCAGTGGCCGGGAACCACCGCCATGGCTGGCCAGGAGTGCATTCAGTGTGTCGCCCAGCAGCACGTAAGACAGACCAAAGGCGCCGTCCTCCAGCTCGATGGCGCAGAACTCGGCATCGTGTTCGCCGGTTGTGTCTGGGCGCCGCGGCACATGCAGTTGCGCCACGCGGGGCGGCGCAAAGTGGTTCCCCAACAGGGTGAGCTGATCGAGCAACGACTGGGCAATGGGGTGTGTTGTCATGGCGGTGCCATTGTCCCGCAGGCTGGTCTTTCAGCTCAGGGCCATGGGTTCGGTTGTCTTGCCATGTTCTGTGTCTTCATGGTGCTCGTTCACCAGCGCCATGGCCTGGCGCTCGGCGCCGTTCAACACGTCCATGGCAACGGCGCTGCCCGGGTTGACGGTGATCACGCCCAGGCCCACCTGAGGCACAAACGCCTGGTAAGTCTCTGCCTCATCCACCACGGCCACGGGTTGGGTGGCCATGGACTTCAGGCGGTCCACCGTTTCGCCGGCCGGCGCGGCGTGTTTGTCGGTGGGCAGCACCACCACAAAACAGCGCGGGTGGTAGAGCCCCACCACGCAGCGAAACCCGGCCGCGCGGCGAATGCGGGCGGCCATGGTGGCCAGAATCTGGTGCTCGGCGCCGTGGCCGGAAGGTTCGGCCATTTCGTACAGGTTGCTCAGGTAGAGGCACACCACCGTGCACTCGCCCTGGCGGCGTGCCGTGCGCCAAAACACATGTTCCACTTGCGACAGCAATGCCGAACCCGTGACCAGGCCAGTGGCTGGCTCGGCCCCGGCTTGTAGCCGAGAGAGGCGGGCAAGCTGCCGGTTTTGCTGGTTGCGGATGAACACCAGCACCGTGGAAACGATAAAAAACGCCACCGTGAACACAGCGGTCAGCACCCAGGTGAACAGGCCGAAGCCCGGTACCTGTAAGCCGCGCAGGTAAATGCCGCACACCGTGGCCGCCAGGCAGGCCACCGCCAGGCCCATCCAGCGCGCCAATGGGTCGCCCAACCGGGCCGCTCGCCACACCGCCAGCGCGGCCAGCAGCACCGGCACCATGTTGACCGCCGCAGCCACCAGCAGCAGCGAAGTGAAATGGGTCGCTTCCGTCTGGCTGCCCACCACCGCCAGCACCAGCGCAGCCAGCAACACCAGCGCACCGCCCCAGGCCGTGAGCCGGTGCACCAGGTTGTCTTCACGCACACCGCCCAGCCAGTTGCCCAGAAAGTACAGGGCCATGGCGCCCGCCAAGGGTCCCAGGCTGGCTTTCAGCACCATCAGCAAGCGCGCTGGCAGGTGGGGGAAAAACACCTCGGGCAGACCCGTAACCGGCACGCAGCTGGCCCCCGTGATCACCACAAACACCAGGTTGCGTACCGAACCGACCGTGCGGTTTCCAAGGGCGTCCACCAGCGACAGGGCCAGCAGTGTCAGCAAGCCGCCCAGCATGGCCGACCAGACCGCAATTTCAGAAATAAGCATGCGGCGATTATGGTGGTGCATCCACAACGTTCTTGAGGCTTAAATCACATGCGCGGTGGGCAGGTTGCATCCAAATGTTGCAGGTAGCGTGTGGGTACCGGCGAAGTCACCCGCGCAAAACAACAGCCTGTCAGCCTATCATGGCCACATGTGGACTCAACGCCCCTGGCAAGTACTGCGCAGCCAACCGATAGCGGTTCAGGTGATCTGGGCGGTGCTGCTGGTCGAATGTTGCGTGGCGCTGTGGGAACGCCAGTGGCCCCTGGCCGGCGTGGCCGCCGCCACTTTTTTGCTCACGCTGCTGCCTCTGCTGCTGGTCAACCGCATGGGCATACGCCTGCCCACGGCTTTTCTGGTGGGCATCACCTTCTTTGTGTTCGCCACCATTTTTCTGGGCGAGGCGTTTGACTTTTACAACCGCTACTGGTGGTGGGACATGGTGCTGCACGGCGGCTCGGCCATGGCGTTTGGCCTGCTCGGTTTTCTTTTTGTGTTCATGCTGTTCGAAGGCGACCGCTACGCTGCACCCGCCTGGGCTTTGGCGCTCATCGCATTCAGCTTTGCCGTCACCATCGGCGCGCTGTGGGAGATTTTTGAATTCGGCATGGACCAGCTCTTTGGCATGAACATGCAGAAGTCGGGCCTGATGGACACCATGTTTGACCTGATCGTGGATGTGATCGGCGCCAGCGTGGGCGCGCTGGCCGGCTATCTGTACTTGACGGGCCGCAACATGGGCGGTTTCACCGGTGTGCTGCACGACTTTGTGGACCGCAACCGCAAGCACTTTGGCAAGCGCGACCGCTGACGCGCGCTTTGGCTGCCAGGCTTATGGCACGGCCACACCCAGGCGCCACAGCGAGGTCACTTCGGCCGAGCGCGCGCTGTGCAGCGGGTCGCTGGCGTTGCTGGCTTTGCTGTGGCGGGGCTTGGCGTCCAGACGGCCCAGCACCTGCAGGCCGGCTTGCGCGATCCAGCCCATCAGCTCGGCGCGGCTGCGCAGGCCCAGGTGCTCGGCCAGGTCGGACAAGATGAGCCAGCCTTCGCCCCCGGGCGCCAGGTGTGCGGCCAGGCCGTTCAAATAGCCCTGCAGCATGCGGCTGCCTTCGTCGTACACCGCATGTTCCACCGGCGAGCTGGCGCGGGCTGGCAGCCACGGCGGGTTGCACACCACCAGCGAGGCCTGGCCGGGCGGAAACAAATCGGTTTGTAATAAGGTCACGCGCTCGCTCACCCCCAGTTGCGTCAGGTTGTCTTGTGCGCAGGCCAGGGCGCGTGGGTCCAGGTCGGTGGCGGTGATGGGGCCCACGCCACGGCGCGCCAACACAGCCGACAACACGCCCGTGCCGGTACCAATGTCAAACACCGGTTGCGCAGCACCTTCGGCCGCTCGCGGCAGCGGTGCCTGGGCCACCAGGTCGATGTATTCGCCCCGTGCCGGTGAAAAAACGCCGTAATGCGGAAACACCCGGTTGAGGGGTGGCGCGCCCAGCGCGGGAATTTCCACTCCCACGCGGCGCCATTCTTCGGCGCTGGTGAAGCCCAGCAGTTCGCGCAAAGAAGCCACCGAGTCCATGGCGCCCGGCTCGGCGGCGCCCCAGGCGTGGGTGCAGGCCTGTTGCACGTCGGGCGCGCGGCGCAGTTTCAGGGTGTGGTCGGGCTCAAAGCGCAGCAGCACCATGCCGAGCGTGCGGGCCCGCTGTGCTTGCGCTTGGCGGTGTTTGTGAAAGGCTTCCGCGCCAGCGGGACTGGCGCTGTCAGCAGCCGCAGGCTTGGCGGCCTTGCGTTGTTTGCGGGCCGGCGTGGCGTCGCAGCGGCGCGCCATGGCCTGCAGCAGCTGGCGGGCGTTGTGAAAGTCGCCACACCACAGCAGGGCGGTGCCGGCGCAGGCCAGCCGGTAGGCAGCGTCGGCGGTGGTGGTGTCGTCGGCCATCACCACCCGCTGCGGCGCCGGTGCACCCCGTTCGGAGCGCCAACGCGCTGACGCGGCCACGCCGTCGGGCGTGGTCCAGTGAATCAGGGGGTGAGAGGCGGGCAGGCTGGGCGATTCAGCGCACGCAGGAGCGGAAAGCAGCGGCATGGTGAGCGGCCAGAGTGGAAACCGAGATTGTCCACCAAACCCTGGTGGACCCGCCTGAGCCGTTCAGTCACAAAACGCTTGCGTCAGGCTCCTGGCCCAGGGGCTGCCCGCGCTGCGCATACATTCGACGCATGCGCCCTTGCTCCCCACGTTGTTTCGTCCTCACCGGCCTGGCCGCATGAGCCACGCTGTTTCGCGTTTGCGCACTGTGCGCCTGGCCGCCAGCACCAAGCCCTTTGTGGCCCGGGGCTCGGGTGGCGGGCGCTGCGCCGGTTGCCGCCTGGCGGCCAGCCACTGTGTGTGCGCGCTGCGCCCGCAGGTGGCTGTGCGGGCCGGTGTGTGCCTCATCATGGGCGACATTGAAGCGCTCAAGCCCAGCAACACCGGCTGGCTGATTGCCGATCTGGTGGCCGACACCTTTGCCTTTGGCTGGTCTCGCACCGCGGTGGACCCCGCTCTTCTGGCTTTGCTGGCCGACCCGCAGTGGCAGCCCTACCTGGTGTTTCCGGGGGAATATGTTGAAGCGCAGCGCGTGGTGACTGAGCTGGCACCCTGCAGCCACCCCGCCACTGGCGATGCGCCGGGCGGCAAGCGACCGCTGTTTGTGTTGCTGGACGGCACCTGGTCGGAAGCGCGCAAAATGTTTCGCAAAAGCCCTTACCTGGACGCCTTGCCCGTGCTCAGCCTGCACCCGGGCCAGGCGTCCAGCTACCGGCTGCGCCGGTCGTCACGCGAAGACCAGTTTTGCACCGCCGAAGTGGCCGCCCTGTGTCTGGCCATGGCTGGTGAAATGCATGCAGCACACACGCTCACTGCCTGGCTCGACGTGTTCAGCGCCCACTACCTCAGCGCCAAACGCAACCTGCCCCTGGACCGCGCCAGCGAGGCGCACCAGCGTTTGCTTGCGCTGGCGGTGGTGCCGGCCTGAGCGCCTGCGCGCGAACGCTCAGCCCGGTATTTCAGCTTCCACCAGCAGCGCCAGCAGTTGTAGCGACTGCTGCCAGCCCAGGTAACAAGCCTCCACCGGAATCATGGCCGGAATGCCTTCTTGAACCGTCGTCAGCTCGGTGCCCACAGACACCGCCTTGAATGTGACTGTGGTGCGCATTTCCCCAGGCAGGTTGGTGTCGTCAAACACGTCGGTGTTCACAATGCGCTCGTTGGGCACCAGCTCCAGGTACATACCGCCAAACGCGTGGCTTTGGCCGTTGCCCAGGTTGGTGAACTGCATGCGGTAACGCCCGCCCACGCGGGCGTCGATCTCCAGCACCTTGCCGGTAAAACCATGTGGCGGTAGCCACTTGGCCATGGCGTCGGGGTCCAGAAAGGCGCGGTAAACCCGCTCGGGCGGGGCGGTGAAAACGCGGTGCAGGGTGACGGTGCCGGCGGTCATGTCGGGGCCTTTCAGAGGGTGTCAACGGGCAACCATGATGGAGCAGGCGGTGTGCCCGTGTCCACTGGTTCAGCGCACATGCTTCGCTGCATCGGCCACCTCAACGCACTCGACCTCGATCACGCCCTCAAACAAGTCCATGGCGGTGGCCGCCACCTTCGCTGTGTCGATGTAAGCGTAGGCACCCACGCCCACCGCACCCACAATTGGCAGCCAGCGCGCCATGCCTTTGCCCACGGTGCGCCGGGCCAGCTGGGTGCCAATGCGCCGGGTGATGGCGCCCACCAGGCGGGGCGACGCTCGGCGCACCAGCGTGCGCTGGCCCACCCGCACCACCAGGTCGCGCACGCCTTGCCCAGCCGAATGCTGGAACAGGCAATAGACAACCTGCTCTGGCGTCAGCGTCGATTGTTTGCCGTACAGCGCGGCGATGTCGGCCACCAGCTGGCGCTGCATCTTCCACACACCCACCATTTCGGGCAACAGCGTGAGCCATCCCAGCGCACCCGGCGGCAGGGCCAGCGCGCCGGCAGCCAGCGCCGCCTGGGCCGCCGCCGAGTTGGCGTGGCGGCGAGCGTCTTCCTGGGGTTTTTCGCTTTTGCGAAGTTTCGATGTGGGCACCTTGCCAAACAGCGGCAGCACGGCGCGGGCAAACACCGACGTGTCCTGGTCGTCGGTGGGTGTCTTGGCAGAGGGCTTGGCTTCGGTGGGCATGGAGACTCCTGGTTCGATGGCCGTGGCTGCAATGTCTCTCAGCGCTGCGCCACCGTGAACGTGGCCCGCAAGAACGGTTGGTGGTGTGGGGTGCCGAAAGCTTGGCCCTGGAACCGCCACCCCCACCCTCAGCAGCATCACACGCATGGCTGTTTCAGCTTGGGGCGACCCAGGCGGGGCCCGCACCATAATCTATCCGCATATCCACCCATGCCTTGTTGGTTACCCGTGACGCAACCTTTTTTTTACCCCATCGGCACCCCCGGCCAGCCTTGGAACCCTGCAGACGTGGCCGCCTGGCGCGCGCAGCAAGTGCGCCGGCGCAGCTACGCCGACGACGTGCTCTGCGCCCTGCAGCCCCTGCGCGCGCGCTTTGAGGTGTTTCCCTACGGCGAGGTGGTCTACAGCGAAACGCCTGCCACACCTGAGCGCTACCCGCTGTACGCCGTCAGCCCCGGTGCGTGGCAGCCGGGCTTGCCTGGGGTGCTGGTCACCGGCGGTGTGCACGGCTATGAAACCAGTGGCGTGCACGGCGCGCTGCAGTTTTTAGAGCAGCACGCCCAGGCCTACGTGGGCCGGGTCAACCTGCTGGTGGTGCCTTGTGTCAGCCCGTGGGCCTATGAGCGCATTCACCGCTGGAACTTTGACGCCGTGGACCCCAACCGCTCGTTCAAGGCAACCGGCCTTGCACAGGAGGCCGACGCGCTCATGCGCCTGGTGGCGCCGCTGCAAGGGCAGTTTGCAGCCCACATTGACCTGCACGAAACCACCGACACCGACGAGTCCGAGTACCGCCCCGCCAAGGCCGCGCGCGACGGTGAGCCCTTCGAGCCCGGCACCATTCCCGACGGCTTTTACCTGGTGGACGACACCGACAACCCCCAGCCCGCGTTTCAGCGCGCCATCATCAACGCGGTGGAGCGCGTCACGCACATTGCGCCCACCGACGACAAGGGCGAAATCATCGGCTCGCCTGCCGTGGACCGGGGCGTGATCCGCTACGCGCTGCGCGAGCTGGGCCTGTGCGCCGGCATCACCGGCGCGCGCTACACCAGCACCACCGAGGTCTACCCCGACAGCCCGCGCGCCACACCCGAGCAGTGCAACACCGCCCAGGCCACCGCGGTGTGCGCCGCGCTCGACTTCGTGCTCGCGCTGGGCTGAGCCGCACCACCCAACGCCCCGGCGCGCATGTGCACCAACTACAACCCGCCCAACTCGCGCACCGTGCGCGACATGCCCGGCCTGGGCGGCGTGCAGATGCCCACGCAAGACTGGCCACCCGAGACCTTTCCCGGATACGGCGCGCCCATCATCACCCGGGCTGAGCCAGGGCTGGGGCAGGGCGGCGCGGGCCTGGTGTGCGCGGTGGCGCGTTTTGGGCTGGTGCCGCGCTGGAGCCGCAACACCCAGCACGGCAACGAGCTGAGCCGCCGCACCTACAACGCACGCAGTGAAACCGTGGCAGACAAGCCCAGTTACCGCAGCCCCTGGCGCGAGCGGCGTTTTGCGCTCGTGCCCATGCTCAATTACTTCGAACCCTGCTGGGAAAGCGGGCGTGCGCTGCGCTGGCGCATCGCCCAGGCCAGCGGCGAACCCTTTGCCGTGGCCGGCCTGCACGAGCGCTTCACCGACCGCGAAACGGGCGAAACCCTGCACAGCTTCACCCTGCTCACCGTCAACGCTGACCACCACCCGCTCATGGGCCGCATGCACCGCCCGGGTGACGAAAAACGCATGCTCGTGATCGTGCCGCCCACACACTACGCCCACTGGCTCAACGCCTCGCCCGAGCAAGCTGTGCAATGCCTTCAAACACCGTGGGACGTGCCGCTGGCCGGTGAGGCCGCGCCCCGCACCGTGCGGGCCACCAGCGCCCCGCCCGCACCGGCGCAGGGTGCTCTGGACTTTTAATCATCTGCCCGCACCCGCAGGACCCGTGCCCGCGGCGCTTGTTCAGCTGGCCAGCACCGTACCGTCTTTGGCCCGGTCGCGCGCCAGTGCCTCGCGCACGCTCATGCGGCGGAAGAACACCGTCACGATGCTGGAGGTGATCACGATGAAGAGCGAGTACAGCACCGGAATCAGCAGCACCTCTTGCTGCATGGGGCCGGTGAAGGTCAGCGTCACGATCAGCACCGCCAGCGGACCGTTTTGAATGCCCGTCTCCATCGCGATCGTGCGGCTGCGGTTTGGGTCTTGCTTGAGCAGGCGGGCCAGCCCGTAGCCCAAGCCCATGCCGAAAATGCCCAGGCCGATGGCGGCGAAGAACACATACCAGGGCGTGATGGCCAGTAGCGTGTGGTTGCGCGGAATCCAGGTGAACACCAGGAACAGAATCACCGCCACCCCCAGCATGCCGCCCAGCAGCTCGATGGTGGCCCCGATGTTGGGGTTGAGCTTGCGCAGCACCATGCCGATGACGGTGGGCACCAGCAGCACAAACAGCACCTGCGCCACGTTGCCCGCCGGGATCTTGAAGTCGCCGCTCAGCCCGGCCAGCTGCGAATAAAACTCCAGCAGCGCCGGCACCATGCCCAGGGCCACCAGCGACGACACCGACGTCATCATGATGGAGAGCGCCAGCACCGCTTTACTGAAGTAGGTGAAGATGTTGGACGTGGTGCCGCCCGGCATGCAGGCCATGAGGATGAGGCCCACCGTGAGGCCCGGTGACAGGTCCAGCGCCTGCGCCAGCAAAAAGCCCAGCAGCGGCATGATGCCGTACTGGCACAGCAGACCCACCAGCACGCCTTTGGGCTTGCGAAAGGCGATGCGGAAGTCGCGCCAGGTGAGCGACGCGCCCATGCCGAGCATGATGACGATCATCATGATGCCCAGCAGCTTGGTCTCGAATTCGGAGATCATGTTGAAGTTCTCTCTTTAGGGTGAAGGGGTGGCGCTCAACCGCGGTTCAGTTCTTTGGTCACATCCTGGCGCAGGTCTTTGCGCAGCACCTTGCCAATGGGGCTCTTGGGCAGGTCGTCGCGTACCACCACCAGCCGGGGCACCTTGTAGGCGGCCAGGTGCTGCTTGCAGTGGGCGATCACGTCGGCCGGCATCACCTCTTTGGTGTGCTCGGGGTTTTGCACCACATAGGCCCGCACCGATTCGCCCGTCTTGTCATCGGGCACGCCAATCACCGCCACTTCCAGCACGTGGTCCATGTCAGCGATCACGTCCTCCACCTCGTTGGGGTACACGTTGAAACCCGACACCAGAATCATGTCCTTCTTGCGGTCCACGATGCGCATGAAACCGGTCTCGTCCATCACCGCCACGTCGCCGGTGGCAAACCAGCCGTTGTTCATCACCTGGGCGGTTTCTTCTTCGGCGTTCCAGTAACCCTGCATCACCTGCGGCCCGCGCACCCAGATCTCACCGGGCGTGCCGGGGGCCACGTCTTGTCCGTCGTCGTTCACCAGGCGCACGTCGGTGCCCGGCGCCGGAATGCCGATGCTGCCATCGCGCGGCGTGCCGGTGAGCGGGTTGAAGCTCACCACCGGCGCGGTTTCGGTCAGCCCGTAGCCCTCGGCGATCGGGGTTTTGGTCAGCTCGCGCCAGCGCTGCGCCACGGCGGTGTGCAGCGCCGTGCCGCCCGAAATCGAGGCCTTCAGCGTTTTGGGCGGAAAGGCCACAAACCACTCTTCGTTCAGCAGGCCGTTGAACAGCGTGTTGACCCCCGTCATCCAGGTGATGGGGAAGTTTTCCATGGCCCGCTGCAGGCTCTGCACCGGCCGCGGGTTGGGTATCAGCACGTTGTGCCCGCCAATGGCCAGGAAGCCCAGCAGGTTGGTTGTGAACGCGAAGATGTGGTACAGCGGCAGGGCCGTGAGCACACACTCTTGCCCCGGTGCCATGTGGCTCTGGCCCATGGCGCGGGTCTGCTGAATGTTGCTCAGCAGGTTGCCGTGTGTCAGCATGGCGCCCTTGCTCACGCCGGTGGTGCCACCGGTGTATTGCAGCAAGGCCAGATCGTTGCGGCCCACGTCTTTCCAGTAGGTGCGCGCGGGTGTTTTGGCCAGCGTGGCGCGGCCCTGGGCCAGCGCGTCTTTCAGCCGCACATGCGGCACCGTCACTGGCGGCAACACGCGGTTCCAGTAGCGCTGCACGCCCCGCACAATGGCGCCCGGAACGGCAGGGAAAAACTCCGACACCGCCGCCAGCACCACCTGTTTGATGCTGGTTTTGGCCAGCACGCCCGGCAGCTTGTCGGCAAACATGTCCACCATCACCAGCACCTGCGCGCCGGCGTTGTTGAACTGGTGCACCATTTCCGTTTCGGTGTAGAGCGGGTTGGTGTTCACCAGCACGCAGCCGGCCTTGAACACGCCCAGCGCCGCCACCGGGTAGCCCAGGCTGTTGGGCAGCTGCACCGCCACACGCGCGCCGGCCTCCAGCTTCAGCACCCCCCGCAAATACCCGGCAAAGGCGTCAGACGCTTCGTCCACCTGCGCAAAGCTCAGCCGGCCGTTCATGCCGTTGGGCACCACGCAGCTGAAAGCGGCCTTCACCTGGCTTTGCGTTTGCCACTTCTTGCAGCTCTCAAAGGCCAGCTCGGCCAAGTTGCTGTAGGGCAGTTGTTCCAGTTCCTGGGCAATGCCCACTTGCTGGTACGACGCATGCCAGGGGCGCGCAGTGGAATCGGTCATGGGCGGTTCCGAAAAGAGTTGAATAAAAGAACGGTCGTTCGATTTTTGTTGCGCCGATCTTAGTCGGTCAGGCGCGTGTTTCTTGGGGGCCTCAGCCCGATTCGTGTTGGGGTATACCCTCAGAAGCGCTTGGCCGCCCAGGCGCTGTCTGGGCAGCCGCTCCCGTGCCCAAAACCCAGGCCCGCGGCAGGCCCGTGCTTGTTATAGATCCGGCCCAGTGAAGTCTTAAAGTCCGTTCGGGTTGAGCTTGTCGAAACCTTCCTCAGACATGGCACCAGCCCTTCGACAGGCTCAGGGCGAACGGTTGATACCTCATAGAGCCGAATCAATAGCCAGCTTGCGCTACGGTGGGGTGGCTCGCGGGCATTGTTGCGGCCCGGGTCAACCGCCTTGTCGCGACGGCAGTGTGTCCAGCACCGTGGGCAGGTCAACCATCACCGGTTGGCCCGGCACCGTGCAGCCGGTGTCGCAGCATTTGCCGGGCTGCCGGTTTTTGGTGATGGCGCGCGTCGGGTCGTGCGGCGCGGCGGCGGGGCTGCCGTCGGCGGCAATGCCGCGTTCCAGCAAGCGTTCCACCAGCTCCACCTTGCTGCCCACCGGGTAGTTGCGCCATATCTCTTGCTTCATGGCGGCCGGCGAGCCACCGCCGTGCAGGCTGATCACGCTGTACCAGCCGCCCTGGTAGCCTGCGGTCAGGTCTTCAATGAAGCGTGCCGTTTGTATCCGCTGCTCATACGGCACATCGGGGTTGGCGCGCAGCACCTCGCTGAGCTTGGCGCCGGTTTCGGGGTTGTGGTCTTCGTCCGGGCCGGGCAGGGTGACGATGAGGCCGCCGCTCACGTAGTGCGCTATGCGGTGCATGTCGTAAATCTTCGTGGCCAGCAGCAGCTTGCCAATGTTGGCAAACACCGGGTCGGGCATGAAAACTGGGCAGTGCGCGTCGGCCTTGCCATACACGCTGGCCGCCACGCCGCAGGCATAAAAGCCCTCGGTGATGGTGATCAGCTCCACCATCTGTTCGCGCAGGTGGGTTTCCTGCCCGGGGTCAAAGCCATTGGCTTCGCACATCAGCGCGCCCGCGCCAATCAGCAGGTCGCCAAAGCCGGCGCGCGCGCCGATGCAGGTCTGGCGGTGGTGGGTGGCGTAGCTGTAGGTCAGGTGCCCCGAGTGCTCCCATTCGCCGGCAAAAAACACGCTGTCCCACGGCACAAACACCCGGTCAAACAGGCACACCCCCGTGCTCTGGCCGTACTTGCGGCTGAACAGCGCGTCGCCATGCTCCAGCTTTTCGCCAGGGCGCCCCGCCGGGCGTGCCACGATGGTCAGGCCCGGCGCGTCTATGGGCACCGCGCAGCAGACCGCAAAGTCGGCGTCTTCCTGGCCCATGTTGCGGCAAGGCATCACCAGCAGTTCGTGCATGTAGGGCGCGCCGGTCACGATGGCTTTGGTGCCGCTGATGACGATGCCGCGCACGCCGTTGTGCACCGCGTTGCGCTCGACCACATGCACATAGCTGTCCACGTTGGCCTGCTCGTGCGGGCGGCGGCTGCGGTCGCCTTTGGCGTCGGTCATGGCCACACCCAGGGTCAGGTCCTGGTCCTGAATGCGGTGCAGGTAGTTCAGAAAGCGCGCGGTGTGCTCGGTGGTGCCGCGTGCGTCGTCAATGCGCGCGCTCACCTGCGCGATCGCATTCACCGCGTCGTGCGTCAGGTAGCGCTGGGCGCATCCCGTTTCCTGGCAAATCAGGCGCACGGCCTCCAGCTTGTTGAGCAGGTCGCCGCTGCTGGTGTTCAAGTGGCTGAGCCGGTTGACGGTGCGGCCGCTGGTGTGCTGAACCGCCGTCATCAGAGGGGCATACGCCGGCTTCAGGGCGAAGTCGTAGGTGAGGGCCACGGCATTGATGCCGGGCTGAAACGCGCGCTCGTCCGCCACACTGTCCACCCGGCGCCCGTCCACGAAAACCCGGGGTTGGTAGCGGCGCAGCGACTCCCGGTAGTCTTGCCCGCTCATGAGCGTGGGGGTGTCGGGTGTGTCGGGTGTGGCGTTCATGGTTCGGGCCTCGCGTGGTGGGGGGCGTGGTTTCAAAAACAGGTGCGTCTGCCATTGGAGCACCATTCAAATGGGCTTGCACCCACGTGAGCGACAACCCAGGCGGTGCGTCACCCGTGCTCCATCGGCCACCCTGAAAGCCCGCCCGGCGTTCGCGGTATCTTCAGTGTGCAGCGCTGCGAAAAAGCGATACTGGCGCCCGTTGCCCGGTGTTTCGCCGCGTAGGTTGCTCAATTTTCAGCACCGCCCGCAGCCGCCAACCTGCACCCACTTTGCCCAGGAAAACCACCATGAAGTTCAAGAGCATGGCCCTCGTCGGGCTTGTCGCCGTTGCCGCCGCTGGCACCGCAGGCTGGCTGAGCCTGGACAAAGAAACCCGGGGTTTCCTGGCCGCGTTCCCCACCAACCGCGACCTGCTGTTCTGGAGCACGCCGCAGCGCGATGCGGCGTTTCGCGCCCTGGACCGCTTGCCCTTTCTGGCCAAACACCGTGCGGTGCCCGCCGGCACCACGCCGTCCCCGTTGCCACCCGGCCCACCGCTCGCGCTGCCGCTGGACGTGGACGCCTACATGCAAGGCCAGCGCAGCGCCGCGCTCATGGTGCTGCACAACGGCCAGGTGCGGCTGGAGCGCTACGGGCTCGACTTTGACAGCCAGGGCCGATGGACCAGTTTTTCCGTGGCCAAGTCCTTCACCTCGACCCTGCTGGGTGCGGCCGTGCGTGACGGCCACATCAAAAGCATGGACGACAAGGTCAGTGACTACATCGCCGAAATGAAGGGCTCGGCCTACGACGACGTCAGCATCCGCCAGCTGCTCACCATGACATCGGGCGTGGCCTGGAACGAAGACTACGACGACCCGAACTCGGACGTGGCCCAGTTCAACAACCACAAGCCCGACGACGGTGTGGACGCCGTGGTGAGCTACCTGCGCAAGCTGCCGCGCGCCGTGCCGGCCGGCACCCGCTGGCTTTACAGCACCGGTGAAACCAATCTGGTGGGCGTGCTGGTGTCGCGGGCCACGCAGAAACCCTTGTCGAGCTATTTGTCCGAAAAAATCTGGGTGCCCATTGGCATGGAACAGCAAGCCACCTGGATTCTCAGCAAAACCGGGCAAGAAATCAGCGGCTGCTGCCTGCAAGCCGCCACGCGCGACTTTGCCCGCTTCGGGCAGTTCATCTTGAATGGCGCGGTGGTCAACGGCCAGCCCACCGTGCCCGGCGGCTGGCTACAAGAAGCCACCACCGCCCGCACCGGCATAGGCCAGCCCGGGCGTGGCTACGGCTACCAGTGGTGGACGTACGACGACGGCAGCTTTGCCGCCCGTGGCATCTTCGGCCAGGGCATTTTTGTGGACCCGGCGCGCCAGCTGGTGATTGCATCCAACGCCAACTGGGCCAACAACGCCACCGACCCGGTGGCCAGCGCCGCACGCGAAGCGTTTTACGTGGCGGTGCAGCAGGCCGTGGACGCCGAGGCCAAGCAGTAGCACCCCGCAGCGCAGCGCAGCGCAACGCGTGCGCTTAACGCGGCATTTGCGGGGTTTTTCGGCGGCTTTTGTGCGCTTGGCCGCAGAGCCATGGCCCGTACCCTGTGGGGATCACCCCAATGGAGCAAGGCCACATGAGCACCCCGCTGCACGACGCTGACGAGCGCACCAACCTCACGGGCAACAACAAGTTTGAACTGCTGTTGTTTCGCCTGGGCGAGGCGCCGGGCACCGACCGGCGCGAGCTGTTCGGCATCAACGTTTTCAAGGTACGTGAAATCCTGGTCATGCCCACCATCACCGCCATGGCCAATGCGCCGGCCCATGTGCTCGGGGTGGCCAACATTCGCGGGCAAATCATCCCCGTGATCGACCTGCCCGCCGTGGTGGGCTGTGTGCCCAAACGCGGCCTCACCATTTTGATGGTGACCGAATTTGCCCGCACCACCCAGGCCTTCGCGGTGGAAGAGGTGGACGAAATCGTGCGGCTGGAATGGAGCAATGTGCTGGCCTCAGAAGGCAACGGCGGCAACCTCGTCACCAGTATTGCCAAGCTCGACGGCGACGCCGAAAAAAGCCGCCTGGCCCAGGTGCTGGACGTGGAGCAAATCTTGCGCAACGTGATGCCGCCGCCCAAGGAAGACATCACGCCCAAGTCGGTGGGCGCGGCCGTGAGCCTGCCCGAAGGCGCCATCATCCTCGCCGCAGACGACTCCCCCGTGGCGCGCATGATGATCGAACAAGGCCTGAACGCCATGGGCACGCCCTACGTCATGACCAAGACCGGCAAGGAAGCCTGGGAGCGCCTGCAGGCCATTGAAACCGAGGCCCGCGCCGAAGGCAAAACCGCCCAGGACAAAGTGGCGCTGGTGCTGACCGACCTGGAAATGCCCGAAATGGACGGCTTCACGCTCACCCGAAACATCAAGCAAGACCAGCGCTTCAAGTCGATCCCGGTGGTGATCCATTCGTCGCTCACCGGCACCGCCAACGAAGCCCATGTGAGCTCGGTGGGGGCCGACGGCTATGTGGCCAAATTTGTGGCCGCCGAACTCGCCGCCACCATCCGGCAAGTGCTGCGGCACTGAGGTTGCCGAAGCGCGCCTAGTGCGACAGCGTCACCCGCAGTGAGCGCCCGTCGGCCAGGGTGGCGCAGGCGCCTTGGGGCAGGGGCGTGAGCCGCTCCACCACTGCGGGTAGCGGCTTCAGGTCGGCCAGTTCGGTCCATTGGCCCGGGGCGTCCCAGCGCAGCGCGTGCAGGGCGCGGCGCGTCATGTCGGGCACCACAATGGTGGGCCGCTGGCCTGGCTGCTGCACGATCACCGCCAGGTCTTGCTCCAGCGCGCCCATGCGGTGGTTGGACACATCGATGGCCCGCGCAAACGGCACCAACGCCGGCGGCCGGTAGTGCAGCAGCTGCAGCACACCGCCAATGTGCGGCGTGACCACGCTGGCCAGGTCCAGCTGGCCGTCGCCATCAAAATCGGCCACACCCACCGGGTTGAGCCAGCGAAAGGTGGAGCCCGCAAACGGCCCGCGCGCGCGCTCCACCAGGCGCGGGCCTTCGGGGGCGTGGTCCACACCCAGCACCACCAGCGCGGCACCGCGCAGGGTGTCGGCCTCAATCAACACCATTTCCTCGCGCCCGTCGCGGTCCAGGTCAACAATGCGCGGCACCCGGTCTTCGTACACCCGGTTCAGCGGCAGCACCAAAGCCACCGTTTCCCAGCCGCCCGCGCGGGTCTTCACCAGCGCGTGCACACTGCCCGCATGCACCGGCGAGCCCAGCGCACCGTGCGGGTAGCGCCGGGTAGGCGAGCCCAGCCAGGCCCAGGCCAGGTCGTGCCGCCCGGTCACCGCTTGGCTGTCGGGCAAGCGACTGTTGGCCGCTGCCGGCAAGGGCTGCAGCGGCTGGGCGCTGCGCTGCACAGGGCTGCAAGCGTGCGTTTGCGGCGTAACCGTGAGGCCCATGGCCTGTGCAGCGGGCGTGTGCAAGCCCAGGCTGGCCACCAAGGTGGTCAGTGCGGTGAGTGAGGCGAGTGCGGTCAGCGAGCGAGTGCGGGCGGGGTGGGGGCGGGGAGCAAAGGGCATGCGGTCAGTCGTGTGGGGCTGCGGTTCCTTACAACAGCGGCGGCCCCAGGCGCTGCAAACATTGGCCCAGCGGCTTACGATGCAGGGCCGTGGGCAGCGCCGCCCCTGTTGGCGCCGCTTCCTCCTCTTTTTTCCTGGCTGCCATCAGCCCAACCCAACCCACCCCATGAGCGAAAAAACCCCTTACACACCGCCCGCCGTCTGGACCTGGGACCAGGCCAGCGGTGGCAAATTTGCCAACATCAACCGCCCCATTGCCGGCCCCACGCAAGACAAAGACCTGCCCGTGGGCCAGCACCCGCTGCAGCTGTATTCCATGGCCACGCCCAACGGCGTGAAGGTCACCGTGATGCTGGAAGAGCTGCTGGCCCTGGGTCACAGCGGCGCCGAATACGACGCCTGGCTCATCAAAATCAGCGACGGCGATCAGTTCACCAGCGGCTTTGTGGACGTCAACCCCAACTCCAAAATCCCGGCCCTGCTTGACCGCAGCACCGAGCCACCCACGCGTGTGTTTGAGTCCGGTGCCATCTTGTTGTACCTGGCTGAAAAGTTTGGCGCCTTGCTGCCCAAAGCCCACGGGCCGCGCACCGAAGCGCTCAACTGGCTGTTCTGGCAAATGGGTTCGGCGCCTTACCTCGGCGGCGGCTTCGGGCACTTTTACGCCTACGCGCCCGAGAAGTTTGAATACCCCATCAACCGCTTCGCCATGGAAGTGAAGCGCCAGCTCGACGTGCTCGACCGCCACCTGGCCACGCACACCTACATGGCCGGCGACGAATACAGCATTGCCGACATTGCCATCTACCCCTGGTACGGCGGGCTGGTAGAAGGCAAGTTGTACGAGGCCGGCAAATTTTTGTCGGTGCACGAATACAGCCACGTGCAACGCTGGGCCGCAGCTATTGGCGAGCGCCCGCCCGTGCAGCGCGGGCGCCGCATCAACCGCGTGTGGGGCGACGAAGCGGGGCAGGTACCCGAGCGGCACTGAGGCGGTGCCCGTACCCGGTCCAGCTCAGTCCTTCAGGCTGGCGGCAACAGCTTGCGCAGTGAACGGATCTTTTGCCAGAGCACGGCCTTGGGCATGTTCATCGCCATGGCTTGCATGCACCGCTCCTGCCATCCTGGCCGTTCTTGCATACGGTTGATGGCTTTGGCCAGATCGCGCGCCACGGCGGTTCCGTAAGCTTGCTCGGCTTTGGCTAGAGCCTTGCGAAGCAGGGGCAAGCTCAGGTTCATCATCGCCAAGTCGATCACGTCTCGGCTGAACACGCCGTCGTCCGCCTGCTGGTCTGAGTTGGCCAATAGTTTCGACGCTGCCAAGTCGAGCGGCGTGAGCGTACTGATGCCGCACACAACATCGTCTTTGCCCGGCGCCTCCAACACCATGCGCGCCTCACGAACAATTTCGAACTTGATCGCCTGCCCGTCCATTTGCACCGCTGTCCGCAGGCCGTATTGATCGGCGCGCAGCTCCCGCACCATGGTCAGCGGCGGCGTTCCCTCTCGAACCAACGCGTTGAGCCCTTCGGCGCCTGTTAGCCACTGGCGCAGCTCCCGGTAGCCGGTGGCGTCTGACACCAAAAAGTCGATGTCTATCGATTCCCGGTACTCGCCACAGCGCAGGGCAATGCAGGTGCCACCGCCAAACAGGCAGCCGTGCTGCCGCAGCGTATCGCCGTTCAGCGCGCCCAGCACATGAGCAATGCGTTGGTGGTGCGGGCGCTCAAACATGGCGCTCCTCCATCGCCAAAGTGCCGTCACCCAGACCGGCGTCCAAAGCCCGCAGCAGCGCCTGTTCGGCGGGCGACATAGCGGCGGTGTCCAGATGCCGCGCATTGCGCTCGTAAATGCTCAAAGCCTCCAGGGGCGAAATTGTGTCGGTGCCATGCACCTGCCACGCCAGGGCCTTCAACTGCGGGTAGTCAGCCAAGCGCACGCGCACCGGTATCCATTCAGCCGGATCGGGTGGGCTAACGCGTGCGGCAGCGGGTTCGGTTCCTTCAGCGTTGCGCGCCAGCAGTGTCATGCCCAACGCCGCCATGGCATGGGCCCAAGCGCCGCCAGCCACCGAAGGCTCACCCTTTTCTATGCGGTGCAGCGTGACCCGCGACATGCCCGCCGCTTCGGCCGCCGCCGTGCTGCTGACCCGCAGCGCCTTGCGGCGCGCGCGCAGTTGCCGGCCCAAGGCTTGTAGCTGGGTTGTGCCTGGGTCCAGTTCGGGTGGTGTTTCGGCTTTCATATGTTTCTCATAGTGATCAAAGTATTTAATTTGTCAAGTATGAGAAGCACTTATAACCCATAGGCCCCTGCACCGCCGTAGCTGTTTGCGCCGCCCGTTAAAGCCACATGCGCCCTGGCGCAGGGCTGGTCTCTATCTTGTATTCGGGCGACCCGCCCAGCACAAAAGCGCCCAGCACCAAGCTCAGCAGCGCAATGAACATGCTGGCCCACAGCGCCGTCCAGAAACCATCCACCTTGAAGCCGCTAACCAGCTTTGCCACCAGCATCAGCATCAGCGCGTTGATCACCAGCAAAAACAGGCCAAAGGTGACCAGCGTCAGCGGCAGCGTCAGCACCACCAGCAGCGGGCGCACCACCGCATTGGCCAGGCCCAGCAGCAGGGCAGACACGACCAGCGCGCCCGTGCTGCCAAAGCGAATGCCCTTGAACAAGTGGCTGGCCAGCCACAGAGAAAAAGACGTGATCGCCCAGTGCAGAAGAAAGGGCGTGAGGTTGGAGAGCATGGGTGCAGAGCGTTGGTTCAAAGGGGGTTGTGCAGAGGGGCTTTGGCCGCCGGCCCCGGGCAGCGCTTTCAGAGGCGCTGGGGCCAAAAGGCCCAGCGCGGTGTCCTGGGGCGGCATTTGGTTTTCAAGCCCTGCAAAGCGCCCGGTGTTGGCGGTTGCGGCACACTTAGAACCATGAAAAAAGTTATTGCCGTCTTGGTGCTGGTCAGTATGGCATGGGGTGCGTCGGCGCAAAACCTGTGGCGCGACGCGCCCATGCAGGCCAGCCCGGCACAAATTCGCGCCCTTATGCCCGAAGCCCGCGAAACGTCAGCCGCCCAGCGCGCGGCAGACCCCAGCGCCTTGCTCGAAATTCCCAGCACACCCATTGCCGACGAAACCTTCAGCGCCACCTACCATTTCGAGTTCGAGCGCCTGCAGCGCATCCATCTGCGCGCCCAGCCCGCCACCCCCGCGCGCGCCCAAGCCCTGCTGAAAACCTTGCAAGCCTCGCTGCGCACCAGCTACGGCCTGCCCGTCAGCACCCCCTCGCGCCCGGTTGCAAAACTGGGTTCGGTTGACCTGCTGTGGTCCTTCCGGCGCATGACCGTGCAATTGGCCATGCTCGACGGCAAAACGGTGGAGCTCATCTACAGCGCCAACCTGCCGCCCCAGCGGTTGAGCCTTTGAGCGAAGGGCGCTGCAGTGCGCCGGTGAATGGGTGCTTGCCTTCGGAGAGGCTTTGCTTATAGATCAGGCCGAGTGAAGTCTAAAGTCCGTTCGGGTTGAGCTTGTCGGAACCTTCCTCAGACATGGCACGAGCCCTTCGACAGGCTCAGGGCGAACGGTTGATACTTCATAGGGCCGAATCAATATAGCCTCGACGTGCTTTGATCCAGGCCCTGAAAAGCCGGGGAGCGGGAGTCAATTGGACTCTGACCCCGAACACCCATACACAGGCTCCCGGTGGCGGTGGATGCTGGCCAGGACGTAGGGGTTGCGCACCGCACCGGGCTCCACCAGATCCACGCCCCGGCCCAGCAACTGTTCCAGCTCTGCCTTGGCGCCGTAGAAGCTGTGCAGGTCGGGCTGCGCACCCGCTGCAAACTCCACCAGAAAGTCGGCGTCGCTGCTCTCGGGCACAAAGTCGTCACCCCGCGCAGCCGAGCCAAACACCTCCAGCCTGCGGATGCTGTAGCGCTAGCAGATGGCGGCGATGGACGCGCGGTGTTGAGCGATGGCGGGGTGCATGCCTGCGAGTGCACCGATGGAGCCGCTTGGCAGGTATGCCCGAGCGTGGGACGTATTTGCGTGCACCATGTCGCCAAGGGAAGCAAACAGAAACAACATGGCCACACTGATACCAGCGATAGGGAGCTGCGTCTCGCGCATGACTTCGGGTGAGCGCCGCACCGCCGAGCGGCTTGAGCAAAAGCTCGACGACGACTACCTGCTCTGGTACGACGTGGCGGTGGGCCCCCGCCATCAGCACCCAGACTTTGTTGTCATGCACCCGCGCCGGGGCATCCTGATTTTGGAGGTCAAAGACTTCCGGCTCTCCACCCTCATCCAGGCCAACAAGCAAACCTGGGACATTCACGCCGAAGCTGGCCCCAAAACCATTCCCAACCCGCTGGAGCAGGCCAGGCAGTACGCCCACCAGGTGGTGAACGCGCTGGAGCGCGACCCGCAACTGGTGCAGCCCGAAGGCCGCCACCAAGGCAAGCTGGCCTTTCCGTGGAGCTACGGCGTGGTGCTGCCCAACATCACCCGCGCGCAGTTTGACAAAGCCGAACTCCACAACGCCATAGAGCCGCACCGCGTGGTGTGCCAAGACGAAATGCTGGAGGCTGTGGAGCCCGAGGCATTGCAAAGCCGCCTGTGGGACATGTTCCCCTTCATGATGGGTGGCGTCATGTCGCTGCCGCAAATGGACCGCGTGCGCTGGATCATGTTTCCTGAAGTGCGGGTGGCCGTGCCCGGCACCGGTGACCTGTTCGACGCCACCGACGCCGACGCCGACCTGCCCAGCATCATGCGGGTGATGGACATACAGCAAGAGCAGCTGGCGCGCAGCCTGGGCGACGGGCACCGCGTCATCCACGGTGTGGCCGGCTCGGGCAAAACCATGCTGCTGGCCTACCGCGCCGAGCACCTGGCCAAGGCCCACACCGCGGCCAGCAAACCCATCCTCATGCTTTGCTACAACGAGCCGCTGGCTAAGCAGCTCGCCCATGTGATGGCCGCCAAAGGCATTGCCGACCGCGTGCACGCCGTGCACTTTCACAAATGGTGCCGCGACCAGCTCAAGGCCTTTGGCCAGACCCTGCCCGCCAACAACCAGTCGGTCACCGACAAGATGGCCGACATGGTGCAGCGCGTCATCATCGGCGTAGACCGCAAGCAGATCCCCAGCGGGCAATACCAGGCCGTGCTCATCGACGAAGGCCACGACTTCGCGCCCGAGTGGCTCAAGCTGGCCGTGCAAATGGTCGACCCCGCCACCAACAGCCTGCTGGTGTTGTATGACGACGCGCAAAGCATTTACGAGCGCAGCAAAACCCACGAAGGCGGCAAACCTTTCAGCTTCAAGAGCGTGGGCATACAGGCGCAGGGGCGCACCACCATCCTCAAGATCAACTACCGCAACACGCGGCAAATTTTGCAGACCGCCAGCCTGGTGGCCGCTGATCTGCTGACCGCCGATGACAAAGACGAAGACGGCGTGCCCATGCTCAAGCCCGTGAGCTGCGGGCGCGACGGCGAAGCGCCGCTCATCATCCGCCTGCCCACCCTGCGGGCCGAAGCCACACACATCGTTGAACTGCTCTGCGCGGCCCACAAAGAAGGCCACGCCTGGGGCGACATGGCCTTGCTCTGCCGCCACCACCAAGACATGTACCTCTGCGCCAACGTGTTGAACCGGCGCGGGTTGCCCTACCAGGTGCGCGACAAGGCAGGCCAGTTCGACCCGGCCGCCGACACCATCAAGGTGCTGACCCTGCACGCCAGCAAAGGGCTGGAATTCCCGGTGGTGGCGCTGGTGGGCGCGGGCCACATGCCCGCCCCGGGTGAAGACGAGCGCGAGGAAGCCAAGCTGTTTTACGTGGGCGCCACGCGGGCCACGCAGCGGCTGATCATTGGGATGGGTGGGGACGGGCGGTTCGGGCAGCGGTTGGCTGCCTGAACAGGCGTTCTTGCAGAACCGCTCGCACCGCGCAGGAACGGGCGAGGCGGCTCACGGTGTCAGCGTCGCGAGCTGGGCTTTCAGTCCCGGCAGGTCAGAGGTGACAGTTGCCCAGACGATATCCAGGTCCACCTTGAAGTAGCCATGTGCCAGCGCATTGCGCATTTCATACGCAAAGCCCCATGGCATCCCGGAATGGGCCTGAGCAAATGCTGGGTCGTTCTTGACCACGTTGTTGCAGGCCTCGCCAATGATCTCCAGGTTGCGGATCACGGCGTCCTGTGTTTCGGTCTGCCTTGAAGCCTGCAGCGTCCATGCCCACTGTGTAGCTCTGGATGTTGTCAATCGCCTGCGCCAGGTGTTGGAGGTAGTCCGCCGTGCGCAGTGGGTGCTGGCGCCTCACAGCCTCACCGCCTCGCGCAACACCTGATCACGAAAGCTGTCCGGCAGACCATTGGGGGTCAACACGTCGACCTCCATACCCAGCAGTGCCTTCAACTCGTAGCGGATCGCGCCAATGTCCAGCAGCGTGGTCGAAGGCGCAGGGTCCACCAGCACATCCAGATCGCTGCCCTCAACATCGTCGCCATGAACCGCCGAGCCGAAGACGCTCACACCAGCAACGCGGTGTCGCAACGCAATCTCTCGGATCTGCGAGCGATGAAGATGGAGGGCTTGTGATGGGCGCATGTGGCCGAGTGTAGCGATTGGGCGCCGACTTCGGTGCCGGGCGAAGCCCGCCGATCGTGTGGCGCTAGTTGGCTGTGTCTCCGTCCGACTCAGCGTCTCTGGGGTGAAAATTGGAATCTGACCCCAATAATCTACAGCAGTTGTTCCAGCTCGGCCTTGGCGCCGTGGAAGCTGTGCAGGTCGGGCTGCGCGTCTTTTGCGAACTCCACCAGAAAGTCCGCGTCGCTCTTCGCGGGGTCAAAGTCATCGGCCCGCGCGGCCGAGCCAAACACCTCGAGCCGGCTGATGCGGTAGCGCTGGCAGATGGTGGCGATGGAGGCGCGGTGTTGGGCGATAGCGGGGTGCATGCGCAGAAGTGTACCGATGGGGCAACTTTGCGGGGTGCTTTGCGGAGGTGGCTGTGGCTTGGCTTTATTGGAATCTGACCCCGAATATCTGACCCCGAATATCTCCATCTAACCGAACAGTATTGAGACCAGACCCTGCTGCCGTTATTCAGAAACGCGTAGACCGTTCAACATAAGCTCGCAGTCTGGCATGTTATCAAGTAGAAGCCTCGCCATTAATGGCGCAGTGGGTGCTGAGTCGTGCTTCGAAATTTGTATGGAGGCTATGCACTCCGCAGCAATCGTACGGCCGTTAAGTATGAAGGTGCGCATCAGGTTTCTACTTAACCATTTCTGACCCGCGACGTTAATTACATGGTCGTATTCGATGTCAATAAACCTAGGTAACTTGTTGCGGCTCCGCGTTGCTGAAACAATATTTCCGCTACCTTCTGGAACGATTATTTTTGCCCACTCGAGTGGATCAAGGTTTTTGAAAACGGAGCCAAATTTTGTAGGAAAATCGTAGACGCCGAGTTGTAGCCAAAAAATTACATTTTCCCCCGATTTTTTGCCCCACTGAAATACATGGTTGGGCCCAATTTTTGAGAGTGAGGTATACCCATCGGGTCGAGGCGCCTCAATCGTGAGACCTTTCGCGTTTGGGTGTCTTTCAAACACTTCAGCTAGTGCTGAGTTGCAGATCGTGAAGAATGATAAAAATAGAGTTACCAGAGCACGGCGATTCAAGCTAAAAAATGAAGCGAGCGACATGCTGAAATTATTTAAATGAATTTGATGCATGGCAGTCGTTGGATAGGAAGTTTTGTGAGCAATTTATAAGATTTTATTGGGCTTCAAAAGAAGCTATGGTAAGGGCTTTGAATCTTGATTTTCTGATGCTTCGACCAATGTCGCTTCTAGTGAGTTGGCGATTCCCCATACGAAAACTGTAGGCGTCATCCAGGTCAGCAATAAGATAACAACGGCAATGCTTCGGTGAAACCAAGTCGAATCGCTCATGAGCGAGCAGATTGTGAGAACAAGTGCTGCTAGTGATATTTCTAGTAACACGATGAATATCGAATTGGAGTGCTCTCTGAGGTGTGAGTAGCTTGAGCGGAGATCGTCATTTTCCGTTCGGACACTAGCGAGAGTTCTATAGTATCTCTTGAACTGGGATTTTTTGATTGCGCCGTGGCGGTAAGATTTGTTTAGCAACTCGTGCATGAGCATTGCAACAGGAATTTTTTCAAGTTTTCCGAGATCATCCAAAGTTGCGGCAAGGGGTGCCCATTGAGCAAACAAAATATAGATAGCAGGGATTGCTGCAACTGCTCCCACTGCCGTCCAAAACTGATTTGTGGCGGCCGGCGAGAAAAACACTGCAAGCAATAGTGCTCCGACTAAAATCAACCACCATCCTGTCCACATTGTGCTTGGGTTGATCCCACTTCGTGCTGGAAGTGGGCCGAGCATTCGTGCTGCGTGTATTATTGTTATTGGTGTGCTTGAAATGTAGCAATAGAGGAAACCAGTCAAAGAGAGTGTCAGAAATAGAGTTGAATCTAGCTGCTTGTCGATGACTTGCTTTGTTCCTTCAATTAATGTTATATGGGTGTTGAGTGGGTTATATACTGCTGAAATCAGCAGGATGCAGCAAAGGCTGCCGACGATTGTTCCGATTAGATATCGAACGATATAGCTTTCGAACCATCTCGGGGTTACGTTCATTTTGGTTGCTCTTCCCTTTTTGTTTTGGATGAATGTGGGGTTGATTATTTCCCCCAACTATCCTTCAACCCCGTAACCCGATTGAACACCGGCTTGCTTCCCGCCACGTGATCCACCCGATCCGCCACAAAGTAGCCAAACCGCTCGAACTGAAATTTCTGGTCAGGCTGTGCAGCGGCCAGTGAGGGCTCCACGTAGGCGGTGACGACTTTCAAGCTGTTGGGGTTCAGCGCTTCGATGAAGTCTTTGCCGCCGGCGTCGGGGTTGGGGTCGCTGAACAGGCGGTCGTACAGGCGCACTTCGGCGCTCACGCCGCTGGCCACGCTGACCCAGGTGATGGCGGCCTTGGCTTTCACGCTGTCGGCGCCGGGGGTGCCGCTCTTGGTGCCGGGGATCACTTTGGCGTGCACTTCGGTCACGGCGCCGCTCGCATCTTTGGCGCAGCCGGTGCATTCGATGACGTAGCCGCCTTTGAGGCGCACCACCGCTCCAGCGGACGCGGTACCGTCAGCGTTCCTTTGCGGCGGGGTCAGCCGCTTGTAGCCCTTGGGCGGCACTTCTTCAAAGTCTTCGCGCTCGATCCATACCTGGTTGCCGATCTTGAACACGCGGTCGGGCGGGGGCGTTTGCCCTTCGGCGATCGCGCTGTGGGGTAGGGCGGGCTGGGTGCAGTCTTCGGTGTAGTCGTCAGCGCCGAAAGTCTCGGCCCAGTTGGTGAGCACCAACTTGACGGGGTCGAGCACGGCCATGCCGCGGTGGGCTTTGTTTTCCAGGTCTTCGCGCAGGCAGCCCTCTAACGTGCTGTAGTCGATCCAGCTGTCGCTCTTGGTGACGCCGATGCGTTCGGCAAACAGCTGGATGCTTTCGGGCGTGTAGCCGCGGCGGCGCAGGCCGACTATTGTGGGCATGCGCGGGTCGTCCCAGCCGCTGACTTTGTGGTCGTACACGAGCTGGGCGAGCTTGCGTTTGCTGGTGATGACGTAGGTGAGGTTGAGGCGGGCAAATTCGTATTGGCGGGGCGCGGGCGCGGCCAGCAGCTTGCCTTCAACCAGGCGTTCCATCAGCCAGTCGTAAAACGGGCGCTGGTCTTCAAACTCCAGCGTGCAGATGCTGTGGGTGATTTGCTCCAGCGCGTCCTCAATGGGGTGCGCAAAGGTGTACATGGGGTAAATGCACCATTTGTCGCCCGTGTTGTGGTGCGTGGCGCGGCGTATGCGGTAAATGGCCGGGTCGCGCAGGTTGATGTTGGGCGAGGCCATGTCGATCTTGGAGCGCAGCACCATGCTGCCGTCTTCGTGCTTGCCGTCGCGCATTTCGCGAAAGCGGGCCAGGTTTTGCGCGGGCGTGCGGCTGCGGAACGGGCTGTCTACGCCGGGTTTGCCAAAGTCGCCGCGGCTGGCGCGCATTTGCTCGGCGGTTTGCTCGTCCACATAGGCGTGGCCGGCTTGCACCAAGTATTCGGCCGCGCGGTACATGAAGTCAAAGTAGTCGCTGGCCTGAAACAGGTGGTTTTGGCCGTTGGCTTCCCAGCCAAAGCCGAGCCACTGCACCGCGTCCAAGATGGAGTTGACGTACTCGGTGTCTTCCTTCTCGGGGTTGGTGTCGTCAAAGCGCATGTGGCACACGCCGCCGTAGTCGCGCGCCAGGCCAAAGTTGAGGCAGATGCTTTTGGCGTGGCCCACGTGCAGGTAGCCGTTGGGCTCGGGCGGGAAGCGGGTGCGAATTTTGGCCGGGTCCAGTGGGCCGGCGGCGTGGTGGGCGGCGTCGCCCGGGGTGCCGGCCCAGTGGCGGTTGGCGTATGTGCCTTGTTCCAGGTCTTTTTCAATGATCTGGCGCAGAAAGTTGCTCACTTTGTGCTCGCCGGCCGCTTCGCTGGCGGGGGCTGCGGGGTGGTTTTTGGGGGCGTTTGGGGTGGTGTTCGAACTCATTCAAGCATTCTAGGGCCGCAGGCTGGGGCGCCCTTGCCGCGCACCCCTGGCGGCGCTGGGGTGGTGCGGGCCGCTGCGCCGTGACTTGCTTGGCCCGCTGGCGCACCACCCGACGAGGGGCGGGGCGCGGGGTTTGAGCGGCGGGGTGTTTCAAGTATCTTTAAACCCGCTTCCAGCGGCGGCGGCAGGGCATGGGAGGTGCCTTGCAGACGCGTGCCTGGGCACGGGCCGCAGCGCGGCCCCAGGCACCAACAAAAGCCCGCCAAGCCACACAAAAAACAAGCCACAGCACAAGAAAGCGCCGCACGATGAACAAGGACAACCCGGACACGATTTCCATGGAGCCGTCGACCCGCTGGGAAGAAACCCACGCGGAAGACGTGTTTTTGCCTTCGGTGCGGGTGCAGCTGGGCTGGCACGACATAGAGGCCGCGGTGGAGGCGGGGGCCATCGTGCCTTCAGAGGCGCATGCGCTGTGGGCCGAATGGGCCATGCCCGGCAGCCGCACGCGCGTAGCGGCGGGCGCCCCGCTGGTGCCCGACGTGGACTTTGAGCCCACGGTGGCCGAGTCGCTGTGGGCGGCACAGGCCGCGCAGGCTGCACGCGGGGCCCGGGCGCCGGTGGCCAGCGGGCCGCGCTTTTCGTTCACCAACACGCTGTATTACTTTGGCGGCATGCTGGCCATTGGCGCCATGACGCTGTTCATGACGCTGGGCTGGGAGCTGTTTGGCGCCTGGGGTGTGCTGGCGCTGGCGCTGGGCTACCTGGTGGGCGCGCTGCTGGTGGCGGGCAACCTGATGAAGAAAGGCCTGCACACGCCGGCCGGCATTTTGGCCACGCTGGCGGTGTGCCTGGTGCCGCTGGCGGTGTGGGCGCTGCAAAAAGGCCTGGGCGCCTGGCCCGACACCGTTGCCGACAGCTACCGCGACTACCACCGTGTCATTCACTGGCAATGGATCACGCTTGAACTGGCCACGCTGGCCGCTGCCGTGGTGATGCTGTGGCGCTACAAGCTGCCTTTCATGGTGATGCCGGTGGCTGTGACGCTTTGGTACATGAGCATGGACGTGGCCCGCTTTCTGATGCAGGCCAACGGCTTTGACTGGCAGTTTCGGCTGGACGTTTCGCTGGTGTTTGGCCTGGCCACCTGCGCCGTGGCGGTTTGGGTAGACCTGCGCACGCGCCGCGCCACGCTGCCCGAAGACCGGCAAGACTTTGCGTTTTGGCTCTACCTGTTTGGCGCCATCATGTTTTGGGCAGGCCTGAGCATGCAAAACAGCGACTCCGAGGTGAACAAGTTCATTTACGCGCTGATCAACGTGGGCCTGGTGTTTTTGGGCGCGGCCATTGGGCGGCGCGTGTTCACGGTGCTGGGCGCGCTGGGTGTGGCGGGCTACCTGGGGTATTTGTCTTACCGGGTGTTTGAAGACAGCCTGCTGTTTCCGTTTGCCCTCACGCTGCTGGGGCTGGCGGTGGTGGGGCTGGGCATTTGGTGGCAAAAGCACGAAGTCGCCCTGCACGCCCGGCTGGCCAGTTGGCTGCCAGCGGCTTTGCGGCCACTGGCTAACAGCTACCGGTAACTTACGCTCGTCTTGAGCGCCCCGTTCGTTCTGAGCCTTCCGTTCGTCCTGAGCGCTCCGTTCGTCCTGAGCCCTCCGTTCGTCCTGAGCTTGTCGAAGGAATCACCACCGTGGCGGCGGGGCTTCGACAGGCTCAGCCCGAACTGAAATGTGCCCAATTTGGGTGGGTGCCCGTGGCGGCGGGGCTTCGACAGGCTCAGCCCGAACGGAAATGTGCCCAATCTGCGTGGACGCCCGTGGCGGCGGAGCTTCGACAGGCTCAGCCCGAACGGAAATTTGCCCAATCTGCGTGGATGCCCGTGGCGGCAGGGCTTCGACAGGCTCAGCCCGAACGGGAATGTGCCCAATCTGCGTGGATGCAGGGGGCGCGGGTGAAGGCCCGCGCTACCCGCCCATCAATACGTCAGGTTGAGCTGCATCACCGCAGTGGTGCCGCTCACTTCGTTGCCCACAATCAGCAATGGCTTGCCGTTGGGTGACTGGGCGGCGGGCACAAACACCAGGCCTTCGGGGCCCAGGTCGCCAATGGCGGCGAGCCGGCCGGCGGTGGCTTCGTCTTCAGGGTCGTTCAGCCATTCGTCGCGGGTGTTCAGGTAGTCCACGCGGGTGGGTGCAGCGGGGTTGGTGATGTCGTACACCAGCACGCCGCCCATGCGCTCCAGGCCAATGAAGGCAAAGGTTTTGCTGCCAATGGTGCCCACGGCCACGCCTTCGGGCTCGGGGCCTTTGGCATCGCTGCGGCTGTCTTTGGCGTTGCCTTCGTTGTGGCCGCTGTTGAAGAAGTCGGCACACGGAATGTTGCGGGTGGTGCCGAGCCTGCAGTCGGCGCTGGCCAGAAACTTTTCAATTTCAGCGCCCGAGTCCCACACCAGCGAGCCGTCTTCACCCCAAATGCTGAACGAGCGGGCGCCGTAGCTGTAGAGCCGGTCGTACATCAGGCGGTCGCCGGTGGTGTCTTGCACGCCAAAGCTGTTGTAGCGCAGGGGCGCACCCGTGGTGTCGGTCTTGTAACCCTGCACCCAACTTATGTTGAGGCGACCGAGTTCACCGTTGGCGTTGCAGGTACCCGGGCTGGCCGCGGTGCCCGAAACGCCGGCTGTGGCGCCGCAGTAGCCAAACACGGCTGGGTCGAGCAGGGCGCCCGCCAGCGGAGTGGAGCCGGCCACGGTGCGCAACTGTGGTGGCACCACTTGCCAGCCAGCGGCTCTTGTCAGTGCTGACACGCGCAGTTCTTCAATAAAGCCCAGCGCGGGGTTCTGCGTGGTGAGGTAGGCGGGGTTGTCCTCACCCCAGGCGCGCGCGTCGCCTTCGTTGGCGGTCACCAGGTAGGTCTTGCCGCCCACGGTGTACGACGCCATGGCATCGGGCTGGTACATGCCGTACACGCCCGGCCAGGTTTTGATGTTGATGGTCTTGCCATCGCCGTCTGACGCATCCAACTCGTTGCCCGCCACGCCGTGGTTTTTGAAGCCCAGCGGCAAGATGTCGGTCACGGTGGCGGTGGCAATGTCCACCTTGGCCAGCGCGTTGTTTTCTTGCAGGGTCACCCAGGCGGTGAGGCCGTCGGCTGACAGGGCCATGTATTCGGGCTCAAGGTCTTGCGAAGCCGAAGCGCCCGGGCCATACAGGCGGATGCCTTTGGCGCGCAGGGCAGCTTCTTGGCCGGTGAAGGCGCCAAAGCCGGCGGTGCGCACCACCAGGCGGGCGGGGTTGCTGATGTCGACGATGCTGATGCTGCCCTCGGGGTCGATCTGGTAGTCGTCGCTGGGCTCGCCTTCGTTGGCGGTGAGCACGGTGTTGCCGTCGGGGGTGAAGACGATCATGTCGGGCAGCGCGCCCACGGTGGCCGAGCCCAGCAGGGTCAGGTCGCTGGCGCGGTAGAGCGCCATGCGGCCGGGGTCGGTTTTCACGGGGGCCTGAATGGCCACAGCCACCATGCCGTTGAACACGGCCACGCTGTTGATGGACGAACCCGCCAGCACGGCACTGGCGTTGAGCTGGCTGATGAAGGTGGGCTTTGTGGGGTCGCTCAGGTCGATCACGTCAATGGCGCCGGCCTGGGCGTTGACCACAAACAGGCGCTTGCTGGCTGCGTCGAAAGCCGGAATTTCAGCGGCGCTCACTTCGTACAGGCCCGACTGGTAGCTGCCAATTTTTTCCAGCGTCAGGCCAGCGGGCGTGGCTTCCACCACCGGGGCGGGCGGCGTGGGCGCGGCGGGCTCGTCGCTGCCGCCGCAGGCGGCGAGCACGGCCACCATGACGAGCGTGGCGGCAAAGCGGTGCGCTGGCAGTCGGGCTTGGGATGGGGCTTTCGCGCGGGCGGGCAGGGTCTTCATGGCGTGCTTTTGTGGTTAAAAGCACGGTTGTAAAGACGGCGCGTGACCGCCGGGTGACGGCTTGGTGACGCCTGCATGACGTGGCCCTTGCGGGGCCAGGCATGGCACGCGGCGTTACTGCCCGAAGCGCGGGCCGGTTTTCAGAAACTCGGTTTCAGCGGGCGTGTTTTCGCGGCCGAGCGCGGCGTTGCGGTAAGGGAAGCGACCGTATTGCGCCACGATGTCGCGGTGCTGCTGCGCAAAGCGCAGGTTGCTGGCCAGGGCTTCGCGGCGTTCGGGGGTGGCGGTGTTGAGCAGGTGGGTGAAGCGCGCCACGCATTCGTCTTGCAGGGCCAGGTCTTCGGCGTGCATGAGCGGCATGTAAAGAAACACGCGGCCCACGCGGGGGAGCAGGGTGTTTTGCCCGAGGGTGAGGGTTTGCAGCACCAGTTGCTGGGCGCGCGGGTCGCCGGCAAAGGCGCGGGCCTGGCCTCGGTACACATTGCGGGTGAACTGGTCGAGCACGATGATGAGCGCGAGCCGGCTGTTGATGTTGGCTTCCCAGTCGGCGAGGCCACCGCTCAGCGCTTCGTCTACCAAGGCGCCAAAGCGGTGGCGTATTTGCTCGTCTTGTGTGGCGCCGCCGCCAAACCACAGGGTGCTGTGGTCGGTGCTGGGCCAGTCGTACAGCAGGCCGTCACCCAGCCAGAAGCTGAGCACGTCTTGTGCGGTGGGGTTGGTGGGGCTGTGGGGGGCGTTGTTGCTCATGGCGTGACCTTGGTGTGCACCGGTTGGGTGCTGGGCAGCAGATGCCAGGGGCACGGAGCCTGTTACGTCTGGCAACGACTTTGACTGTGCGTGCGGTACAGGTTACAGCGATTTTTTCTCTAATCCAACCACAAGGCGTCAACAGCTTTGCAACCAGGAGCAACCCATGAAAACCTTGTCTTTGAATACGTATTGGAAACGCACCTCGGCCGTGGCCCGTGGGCTGACCTTGGCCACCCTGGCAGCGGGCGCATGGGCGCTGTCGGCGGGCCTCACGCAGGCGCATGCCAGCGATGTGTATTGGTCGGTGGGCATTCAGCAGCCGGGTGTGTCGGTGGGCGTGTCCAACGCGCCGCCAGTGGTGGTGCACCAGTACCCGGGTGTGCGGCACCGCCCGGTGGTGGTTTACCAGCAGCCGGTGGTGGTGCACCAGCCTTACCCGTATGTGCGCCCGGTGGTGGTGGCACCGCAGCCGGTGTATTACCAGAGCTATGGCCACGCCCAGCGCTGGGATGACCGCCGCGACCGCCAGCACAAAAAATGGCATAAGCGCCATGACCGGCACGATCGCTACGACCGGGATGACCGCTACGACCGGGGTGACGATGACCGGCGCGGCCACGGCCGGCGCTGATGCTGGTGTGGGGTTTTGCGGGCGCTTCCCGGAGCAGTCGGAATGCCCCTCACCCCAGCCCTCTCCCGCAAGCGGGAGAGGGGGCAAGTCACGCACGGCACACAGTTGTTGATCCCAGTCGGTTTTCTTGCTTCCACTCCCTCTCCCGCTTGCGGGAGAGGGCCGGGGTGAGGGTTCTTCGGCCCGCTTCCGCCCGCGTCAGCCCAGCCTTTGAACCGTGTCGTGGTTGGCCTGCGCCAAGGCGCGAAACCCGCTTGAAATGCGTTCATCGGCCGCAGCGGCTTGCCAGAAGCGCAGCGCCAGGGCCCGGGCTTGTGGCCATTCGGCCAGGGTGTTGGCGGTGGGCTGCAGGGCGCGTTCACCAAACTCACGCGGCACCAGTTCGCCGTTGATGGGCGCGTAGAGCATGGGCAGCATGTCGTAGGTGGGTGACAGGCGCCAGTCGTCGTTGTCCAGCAGCAGCGAAATGTTGCCGTAGTGGCGGTCGGTGTTGGCAATGAGCACGCCGTAGGCTTCCAGCAGGCGCAGGTGGCTGGCGTCTTGCTCGGTGAGCAGGCGGCGCTGGGCCATGCGCCTTGCGGTGGCGGCCCAGTCGTCCATCTGGCCCACGTATTCCGAGTCGTACACCAAGAGCGACACCATGCCAATGCGGCCCGCTGCGGTGCGGTCAAAGCGCTGGGCTTCCAGAAACACACGGCCACCGGCTAGGACGATGCGGGTGTGCGCCGCCGGCAAGCCGGCTTGCGCGAGCGTGTGCAGGGCCAGGTGTTCGCACACCAGCAGGTCGCGCAGGCGCTGGTCGGCCGGGGCGCTGCCAGCGGGCGAAAACTTCACAATGACCGGCTGCTCACCAAGCACGGTACAAAACTTGGGCTGCTCGCCGCCGGCCGACGAGCCGGGCAGCGTGCCTTGCATGGCCTGGTCGGCCAGGGCGGGGTATTCCAGCTCGGGGTGGCTCACGCGCACCGTGCGCTGCGCCAGCGTGTGCAGGCGCTCCAGCGCGGGCTGGCCCACCACCAGGTTGCCGGGTAGGTCGTCACCGGCTTGCACCAGGGCTTTCAACACATCGTCGTCGCTCCAGTAGCGCAGGTCGGGCGGCAGGCGCAGCTGGGGGTGGGCGTGGGCAAAGGTGCGGCCCATGAAGCCCTGGGGGCGCATGTCGTTCAGAAACCAGGGCAGGCCGTCGTGCAGTTGGCTCAGGCCGTCGGCCTCGTCCACCCAGAAGCGCCCGCCGGGCAGCGGCACCATGCGCCCAAACGGGCTCACGCGGCCTTGCTCGTCCACCCGCATCATGGGCACTTCGGTGCCCACGCCGTCAATATGGCGCGGCAACAAGTAGCGCTGCGAGCGCGCCGCACCCACCTTGAGCACCTGCCCGCTGCGCACCAGCGGCGCCAGCGCCCGCGACACCGTGGGCTGGCTCACGCCCAGCCGGGCCTGCAGCTCGGCGCTGGTGGCCACACCGCCAAGCTGGCGCAGGGCGTCCAGGGCAGTTGTTTCAGGTGGGGCGGGGTGGCTCATTGAATGGAAATATGAATAGATATTTATTTATCATATTTCATTCTTTAAGCGCGTGTATTTCAGCCAGCTTTTGAATGGAAAAAATGCACAGTCACATGGCTTTGAAGCGCTGCGCATAGAGTCGGCTCACGGCCTGTGTTTCGGGCCGCCCGCGCAGGCTCAGCTGCAGTTGGCCGGCTGCGTTGCGCGTGACGGTGTGGATGGCGCTGGCCCGCACCACGGTGCCCCGGTGGATTTGCCAGAACACGCGGTCGTCCAGCTGGGGCAGCAGGTCTTTGAGCGGGGTGCGTATCAGCAGCTCTTCGGCCGCGGTGAGCACGCGCACGTATTTGTCGGCGGCTTCAAACACCAGCACCTCGTCCACCGGCACCAGGTGCAGGGCGTTGCCCACGCTGGCCTGTATCACCGTGAGCGTTTCGCTGGGCTGCGCATGGGCAACTGGCGCGAGCAGGGCGCGCAGCTGGCTCAACGTGTGTTCCAGCGGGTCGCCTGCGGTGGCCGGGCTGCGCTGGGCCAGCAGCTGCTGCACGCGCTGCACGGTGCGCGCCAGGCGCTCGGGCATCACGGGTTTTAAAAGGTAGTCCACCGCTTGCGCTTCAAAGGCCTGCACGGCGTATTGGTCGTAGGCGGTCACAAACACGGTGGCGGGAAACGGCGCGGCGCCGGTGCCTTGCGGCCAGGCGTCGGCCAGTTCGGCAGCGGCTTCCAGGCCGCTCAGGCCGGGCATGCGGATGTCAAGAAACAGCACGTCGGGCCGGCGCTGAAAGGCTTCACGCACGGCGCTGGCGCCGTCGCCCACCACGGCGCACACCTGCAGCGCAGGCCAGGCGCGGGCCAGCTCGGCCTGCAGCGCGGCCGCCAGCAGGGGTTCGTCTTCGGCAATCAGGGCGGTGGCTGGGTGGGGCATGGTTGCGGGGGTTTTCAGGGCCGGGCGGCGGGTTGCCAGTCGGGCCCGGCCAGCGGCAGGCGCTGGCGCAGGGTTTGGTAGGCGAGGGTGATGGCGTTGCCCAGCACGGCCAGCGCCATGTCTTTGTGGGCGTCCCACACGTCGCCCTGGGTGCCCAGGTAGGCGGCGCCCAGCTCGGGCGCCACCACCAGGGCGGTGGCCCATTCCACCAGCTCGTAAACCATGGCGTGCAAGCCCATGAAACTGGCCGACAGCACGCACATCCACACCGCGCTGCGCACCCGCACCACGCGCCCCAGCAGTTCGTTGAACACGGGCGTGAGCAGCAAGCCATAAGCCAGGTGGACGAAGCGGTCAAAGTGGTTGCGCTCCCAGCCAAAGAGCGCGTTGAACGTGTGGCCGGTGACGGCCTGCCACCAGCGGTCGTAAGGCACTTCGGCGTAGGTGTAGTGGGTGCCCAGCGAATGCAGGCAAAAGAACAGAAAAATGCCCACACAGGCGCCGTCGCTGAAGCGCTGGTGGCGCCAGGCCCACAGCAGGGTGGGCAGCGCCAGAAAAACCAGGATGTTTTCGATCAGCCAGTCGGACGGGTACAGCGGGTTGATGGCGCAGGCGACCCACACCGGCACATACAGCGCCAGCAGGGCTTTGGGCAGCCAGGGGCGTTGGGTCATGCGGGTGGCGTGTGGGGTTGGGGCGGTGTTTGCAGGGGCATACGCACGGTGGCGGTGGTGCCGTTGCCCGGGCTGGATTGCAGCGCACACGAGGCCCGCCCCGGGTAGGCCGTGGCCAGGCGCTGGCGCACTTGCGAGAGGCCAAACCCCGCGGTGGGCTCACCGTCAAAGCCCATGCCGGTGTCGCTCACGTCCAGCACCAGTTGGCCACCGGCTGCATGGGCCACCACGCTCAGGGTGCCGCCTTCCAGGCTGGGTTCGAGCCCGTGGCGTATGGCGTTTTCCACCAGCGGTTGCAGCAGCAGCGGCGCTACCGGGTGGTGTTGCAGGTGCTCGGGCAGGTGCAGGTGCGTGCGCAGTCGCGGCCCCATGCGCACGGCCATGAGTTCCAGGTAGTCGTGCAGGCGGGCAAATTCGTGGGCCAGGGTGTGTTCGGTGCTGTGGACGTGGGTGCGCGAAGCGCGCAAGGTGGCGCGCAGGTAGTCGTTGAGGCGGTCGAGCATGGTCAGTGCGCGTGGCGGGTCGGTGGCGATGAGCGCCCGCAAATTGGCCAGCGTGTTGAACAGCATGTGCGGTTCCAGCTGGCTTTCCAGCAGGCGCAACTGCGCTTCGGTGGCCTCGTGTTGCAGCGCCAGGGCTTTTTCGCGCTGGTAGAAATAAAACAAAAAGCCCAGGCTGATGCCCAGGGCGCCAAGCCACACGCCCCAGAACCGCTGCGGTGCCTGCACCAGCAGCGCCCAGGTGGACTGGCCCACATACAGGTCGCCCGCGGTGATGCCCAGGACGTAGCCCAGCACGATGCCGACCACCAGCCAGGCCAGGCTGCGCGGGTTGAGTGCCCAGTAGTGCGGCGGTTCGGTGCGCAGCCAGCGGTGCAGGGCAATGCGCAGGGGGTCGGTGAAAAACCAGATGCAGAGGCTGATGGCGTAGCTGTAGACCAGCGAGGCCAGCAGCGGATGCGCCCGCGAGGCCGTGAGCCACTGCACCAGAGCGATGACCAGCGCGACACCACAAACGATGAGCCCGCGCTGGCGCAGACCGGGCAGACTCGGTGGCGGCAGCCAGCGCAGCAGGGCCGAAGCTCGGAGATCGGTCATGGAGGACGGTGGGGTGGGTCAAGGCCCTTGGGCCCATGGGACATTTTGGCACGCGCTGTTTCGGCCCAGGGCGGGGCCCGGCCGGGATCGTTCAGGCGTTGCCTGTGTTGTGGGGGGTGGCTTGCTGGCTGCGCAGGTGCTCGCGTTCGCGCTCCACCATGCGCTCGCGCAGCGCAGGGCCGGGGCCGAAGCCCAGCGCGCCCATGCCGTGCATCAGCAGGCCAAAGCCCCAGCCGGCGGTGGGCCAGAGCGACCAGATCTTGCCCTGCGAAAAGGCCAGCAAATTCAGCCCGGTGATGACCACGGTGTAGACCAGCGCGTGGGTGTAGAAGCCCAGCTTGGCCTTGGCGCGTCGGCGGGCCAGGTGTTCGAGTTCGGGCGAAAGGGGTGGGGTGTTCAGGTTCATGGCGGGTGCTTTCTGGGTAGGTCAACGGTGGTCAAAACAGATTCAGAGCAGGCCCAGCCAGTGGCCCCAGACCAGCTGGCCCAGGCTGCGGCTGGGCAGCAGGGTGAAGGCCCCCGCAACGAGGCAACCGCCCACATACAGGCCCAGCATGTTTTTGCGGTGGCCGGCGATGTTGCCGCGCAGCAGGTACCGAAAAGCCAGAAACAAGCTGCCCAGCGTGAAAGGCACCAGAAGGTGGATGGGGGTGTAGCCGGCGATGTTGGGCAACCGGAAGTCGCGGATGAACAGGGCCGACAAGGCGGTGACCAACATGAGCGTGACCCACGCAAAACCCGCGGCGCGGTGCAGGCGGGGGCGCTGGGCGTGGCTGCGGCGCGCCCACAGGGCCACGGGCCCAACGACCAGCGCGGCCAGCGCGGCGCTGAGGTGGATGGCGATGACGGGCGTGAAGGACATGGGGCGGCTTTGCTGTGGGGTGTGCCCGCACTGTGCCGCGCCCGTGGTGGCGTTCACAGCGGTTTGCGACGGATCGACGCCAGCGGGCGCGAAACGCCGGCCGGGTGGCGCGAGAGGCGCTGCGTTGTTGCAAGTTTGTTGCTGGCCTGGCCGGGCTTTACCGGCCGCTTACCTGCTGCAAGCGCGCTGCCACCCCGCGCAGCGGTTTGCATTTCTACAATGGCTTGCATGAACACACCGAAACCACGCGGCCTGCGCTGGCTGGCCTTGATGCTGCTGGCCTGGGGGCTGGCCGGCTGTGCTTTGCTGCAGCCGGGGCCACGCAGCCTGCACCTGTCTGAGGCCAAGCTCGCAGCCATGATCGGGGACCAGTTTCCCTTCAACAGCCGCTACCTGGAGCTGTTTGACGTGGTGCTGGAGCGGCCCCAGGTGCGCCTGATGCCGGCCGAAAACCGCATCGGCACGGCCATGGGGTACCGCATTGGCGCTTCGCTGCTGGGTCTGCGGCCTACCCAGGGCACGCTGGACCTGAGCTACAGCCTGCGCTACGAGCCCGCCGACCAGACGGTGCGCCTGACCCAGGTGCGGGTGGAGCGCTTTGACGTGCCGGGCGTGGCGCCGGCCTACGCCACCCGCGTGAACCGGCTGGGCGCGGTGCTGGCCGAAGAACTGCTGCGCGACTTTGTGATCCACCGCCTGAAGCCCGAAGACCTGCGGGCCGCCCAGGGCTGGGGCTACGAGCCGGGTGCGCTGCAGGTGGTGCCCGGTGGTTTGCGCTTGCAGCTGGACCCCGTGGCGCGGCGCTGACGCGCAGCCCCCGGCCCGGGGTACGATCATGGCCTTTGTGCCTGGCCAGTGGTTGGCTGGCCCTCACTTTGCGAACCGCCCGCTGCGGCGAATGATTCATGGATTTTGCGTTGTTGATCAAGGCCGCCATCATGGGCGTGGTGGAAGGCCTGACCGAGTTTTTACCCATTTCTTCCACCGGCCACCTCATTTTGGCGGCGGCGCTGCTGGACATGCCGGGTGAAAAAATCAAGCTGTTTGAGGTGGTGATCCAGACTGGCGCGATCATGGCCATCGTTTCGCTGTACGCGGCCAAGCTGTGGGAAACGCTGGTGGGCTTGCCCACCCAGCGGCAGGCGCAGCGCTTTACCCTGAACGTCTTGGTGGGGTTTTTCCCCGCCGCGCTGGCGGGTGTGCTGTTCATCGACTTCATCAAGGGCGTGCTGTTCAACCCGGTGGTGGTGGCCCTGGGTTTCATCGTGGGCGGCTTCGTCATTCTTTGGGCCGAATACCTGCAAAAGCGCGGCGCCCAGGTGCACATTGACGACGTGGACAGCGTGCGCTGGCAAGACGCCCTGAAGGTGGGGCTGGTGCAGTGCACCGCGCTGGTGCCGGGCGTGAGCCGCTCGGGCGCCACCATCATTGGCGCCATGCTGCTGGGCTTCAACCGCAAGGCCGCCACCGAGTTCAGCTTTTTCCTGGCCATTCCCATGCTGTTTGGCGCAGCGGCCTACGACATTTACAAAAACCGCGACCTGCTGAGCGCGGCAGACATTCCGCTGTTTGCCGTGGGGCTGGTGGTGTCGTGGTTGTCGGCCTGGGTGTGTGTGAAGTGGCTGCTGCGCTTCGTGGGCAACCACACCTTTGTGCCGTTTGCCTGGTACCGCATCGCCTTTGGGGGCCTGATTTTGTTGACCGCCTCCCTGGGTTGGGTGGACTGGGTCGCCTGAGCATGCACAAGGCCCAGCCATGAGCGCCGCAACCGGTATGGGCCCGCTGGTGTGGCGGCTGTCCACCTTGCTCAGCGGCGTGGGGTTGTTGGTGGTCGGGGTGGGGCTGCTGTTTTCGGTGCTCGGTTTGCGCGCCGGGGTGGCCGAGTTTTCCAGCATCACGCTGGGGCTGGTCACGTCGGCCTATTTCGTTGGCTTTGTGGTGGGCACTTATGTGTGCCCGGCGGTGATTCGCCGGGTCGGCCACATCCGCGCTTTTGCGGCCATGGCTTCGCTGGCCTCCACCATGCCCATTCTTCACGCCCTGTGGGTGGACCCCTGGTTTTGGGGCGTGCTGCGGCTGGTGACCGGCATGTGCCTGGTGGGCCTGTACATCGTGGTGGAAAGCTGGCTCAACGCGCTCGCGCCCAGCGAGCACCGGGGCAAGCTGTTTGCGGTGTACATGTCGGTCAACTTTGTGGCGCTGGCGGTGGGCCAGTGGCTGATTCTGGTGGGCGACCGCCTGGGGTTTGTGCCGTTTGCGCTGGTGTCGGTGATGTTTTCGTTTGCCCTCTTGCCCATCACCATGACGCCGGTGGACGAGCCCGAGCCGGTGCAGGCCCCGCGCCTGAGCCTGCGCAGCCTGTACGAAGCCTCGCCCATGGGCATGGCGGCGGCGCTGGCTTCTGGCCTGATCACCGGGGCCTTCTACGGCATGGGCGCGCTGTTTGCCAAGGGTGTGGGGTTTTCCGATGCCGGCGTGGCCTCGTTTCTGGCGGCGGCCATTTTGGGCGGCGCCCTCTTTCAGTGGCCCGTGGGGCACTACTCAGACAGCCACGACCGCCGCCTGGTGCTGGCCTGGGTGTGCGTGCTGGGCGCGGGCGTGTCGGGGGCGGCTTATGTGCTGTCGCAGTTTTCGGGCGACGCGTTGATTCCGTTGGCGCTGCTGTTTGGTGGCCTCATGTTTGCCATTTATGGTCTGGCGGTGGCCCACGTCAACGACGTGATCGACTCCACGCGGCTGGTGGAGTTTGCCGGCGGCCTGTTGCTGATTCACGGCGTGGGCGCAGCCATTGGGCCCACGCTGGCGGGCGTGGTCATGGATGGTTTTGGCCCCGCCAGCCTGATGCTGTACTTTGCGGCCGTGCTGGGTGTGCTGGCGGTGTACACGCTGTACCGCCTGCGAGCCGCGGCCGCCGTGCCCGCCGAAGACAAAGCCCAATTTGTGGTCATGGGCGGCGGCTCGCAGGCGGTGCTGCAGATGGACCCGCGCAGCCTGAGCGAGCCCGGCACGGGGGCCGACGCGCCCAGCGGCCATCCGCCGCGCTGAAGCACCGGCCAGCGCGCTCAGCCGCGCAGTGGCACCGCCGGTTCGGGTGGCAACGTAAAGCAAAACGTGGCGCCCTCGCCCGGTGCCGAATGGGCCAGCAGCTCGCCACCATGGCGCTGCACAATGCGCCGCGCGGTGGCCAGACCAATGCCCAGGCCGCTGAATTCGTGCGGCATGTGCAGGCGCTGAAAGGGCTGAAACAGCTTGCCCGCGCGGGCCATGTCAAAGCCTGCGCCGTTGTCGCTGACGCAAAAGTGGCGCTGCCCGCCGTGCTCCCGGACGAACACGCGGATCTGCGCCTGTGGCTCGTTGGCGGTGTACTTCCAGGCGTTGTGCAGCAGGTTTTGCAGCAGCGCTTCCATCAGCGCCGGGTCGGCCTGAGCCCGCAGCTCGGGCTCTACCGACCATTCCACCTGGCGTTCAGGTTGGTCGTGCGCCAGCTCTTCCAGCAGCCGCGTGGCCATGGCGCTCAGGTTGACCGGCTGGCGCTGCATGTCGCCACGGGCAAATTTGGACAGGTGCAGCAGGCCGTCGATCAGCTCGCCCATTTTTTTGCTGGCCGCCATGATGCGCTGCAGGTGCTGGCGGCTGTTGGCATCCAGGCCGGGCGCGTCTTCTTGCAGGGCCTGGGCAAAACCGTTGATGATGCGCAGCGGCGAACGCAGGTCGTGCGCCACCGCATACGAATAGCTTTCCAGTTCGTCGTAAGCACCTTTGAGCGCCTCGGTGCGGGCCTGGATGCGCTGTTCCAGCGAGGCGTTGAGCTGCTGAATTTCCAGCTCTGCGCGCTTGCGTCCTGTCACGTCGTGGGTGACGCCCAGCGCCCGCACCGCGCGGCCTTGCGCGTCGCGTTCAAATTCGGCCTGCACCGAAAACCAGCGCACATTCCCGTTGAGCACCACGCGGTATTCGTGGTCGTAAACGCTCAGGCCCTTGACCGCCTGGGTCCAATGCTCAAGCATGCGGGCCTGGTCATCGGGGTGGGTCACAGCCATCAGGTCGGCACCGGAAAAATCTGCAAATGGCAGGCCCAGCAAGGCATGCGAGCCCGAGAGCGTGGTGAAGTGTTTTTGTGCCACGTCGGCCTGCCAGGTGGCCATGCCGGCCATTTTTTGCGCTTTGAGCAGCAGCGTTTCACTGGTTCGCAAGGCCGTTTCGGTCCTTTTGCGCAGGCTGATGTCTTGCACCACGGCGATCAGGTAGTCGGGCGCGCCGTCGGCGGTGCGGATCAGCGACAGCGTGAGGTGCACCCACACGGTGTGGCCCTGTTTGTGGATGTAGCGCTTCTCAAAGCTGTAGTGCGTGATCTCGCCCGCCAGGGTGCGCTCCAGCAGTTCCATGTCGATCCCCAGATCGTCAGGATGGGTGAAGTCACGAAAGTGCATGCGCAGCACCTCGTCGTGCGTGTAGCCCACCAGGTCGCAATAGGTCTGGTTGATGCGGATCCAGCGGCCATCCAGGTGGCTGTGCGCCATACCGGTGGCGCTGTGTTCAAAGGTGTCCTTGAGCTGCTGGTTGCTCAGTTGGCTGCGTTGGGTGGCTGCGCGCAGCGCGAGGTTTTGTCGCTGCATCAGGGCGATAGATCCCACCACGACCAGCTGGGTGAGCAGGTGCCACAGATTGAGCCAGAAGGCCTCTGAGGGGTCGGTAATCGCCAGGGAAAAATACGGTTCAACCAGCAAAAAGTTGACCAGCAACATGCCCAGCAAGGTGCTGACCATGCCCGCCCCGAAACCTCCATACAAGGCGGCCAGGGCCGCCGCAAGCGACAGGGTGACGAAGCGCCCGCCCGATTCGGCCGGCGCCAGCTCCACCCGCAGCCAAGTAGCCAGCAGCGTGATGACCACCGCCACCGTGTAGCGTTTCCAGATGCTTTGGGTCTCTGGCTGCCACGTCAGCAAGCGCTGCCACCCGCTGGGTGCCGAGCGGGAGCCCGGGGGCGTGGTGTGGGGTGTCATGGCCTGGGGGCTGCTGAGGGTGAAGCTAATTTTTAAGTTTATACCCCTCGGACTTCACCCGATAGGCCACAAAAAAGCCCCGTTTCAAAGGCCAGGTTGGGGCTTTGCCATGGCGTGCAGCAGCTTTTCAATGCCCGCAGCGGTTTCCTGTAGCTTTTCCATGGGAAACAGGTGGCTGCCTTCGATCATGAGCTGGCGCTCGGGGTGGTCTTTGCCCACCAGCCGGTGCGTCATGGTCATGCCGACCTGCTTCATTTCTTGCGACTGGGTGCCGCCCATGAAGGCAATCGGGCATTGCAGGGGGTGGCGCCGCAGCAGGCGGTCCAGGTTGTGGGGCAGGGTGTTGTAGATCGCGGTTTCGATGTCGCGGTCGAAGCTCAGCACACGCTGGCAGGTCGTGCCGTGGGGGGCATCGTGCGTGCCGTGGGCAATGTAGTCGCGCAGCACCTGCGGGTCCCAGCGGGCAAAGGCCTTTTTGCTGGCAAAGTGTTCAAAGGCGGCGGTGGCGTCGGGCCAGCTGTTGCGCCGGCGCCGGCTCACCTTGCCGGGCGACACCGAGCCCACGAGCTGGGTGCGCTTGACGAGTTCCAGCGTGCGCGCACGCCAGCCGCCCAGCACGGGCGAATCGATCAGCAGCACGCCTTTGACCGGGTAGCCACCGAGCTGCGGGTGGCGCGCGGCGCACATCACGCTCAAAAACCCGCCCAGCGAGTGGCCCACCAGCCAGGCGCCCTGACCGTGGCGCTCCACTTCAGGGGCTGCAAAGTCGGCCAGTTGCTGCACCAGGTGGGGCCAGTTGCTGGTGACCGGGTAGCGCGGGTCGTGGCCAAACTTGTCCACCGCACGCACCGCAAACCCGCGCGCGCGCAGCGACTTGAACAGCACCCCGTAGGTGCTGGCCGGGAAGCTGTTGGCGTGGGAGAAAACAATTAAAGACATGCGGGGAGGGTCCTCAAAATGGATCGCTCCGCTGCAACGGAACGAACCCAGGACACCGCCGGGCCGGCTCTGCCGGACGGCCAGTGTCGCCCCCTGGCAGGGGGTGACGCCGAAGGCGGCGCGGGGGTCAGATCAGCTTCTCTTTGGCGTTGGTGATCTTTTTCAGCGGCTGGCTGCGCGGGCTGCCGCACAGCAAGGGCACTTCGGTGTGGGCGCCGTCCCAGGTGGGGTGCTCGATGCTGTCAAACACCTCGCGCAGTTTCTGGCCCCAGGTGTTGTGCACCATGCGGAAGTAGGGGTTGTTGTCGTCGATGCAGGTGATCTTGTCCGAGGCCAGGCGGTCCACTTCGTACACCGCCAGGTCCAGCGGCAGCCCCACCGACAGGTTGGACTTCAGCGTGGAGTCCATCGACACCAGCACGCACTTGGCCGCTTCGTTCAGCGGCGTGTCGGGCGTGATCACGCGGTCGAGCACCGGCTTGCCGTATTTGGACTCGCCGATCTGGAAAAACGGGGTTTCCGAGGTGGCTTCAATGAAGTTGCCGGCCGAATAGACCTGAAACAGCCGCATGCCTTCGCCAGCAATTTGCCCGCCAAAGATGATGGACACGTTGAAGTCGACCCCGGCGCGCTGCAGCGACTCGCCGTCGCGCTCGTACACATGGCGCACCGCGGCGCCCAGCACGCGGGCGGCGTCAAACATGCTCTTGGCGTTCCAGATCGTGATCGGGTCGCCGCCCTCGTGGTCCACCAGCTGCTCCACCTGCAGAATTTCGCGGATCGACTGCGAAATGCTCAGGTTGCCCGCCGACAGCAGGCACATGAAGCGCTCGCCCGGCTTCTCGTACACGATCATTTTGCGAAACGTGCTGATTTGGTCCAGGCCCGCGTTTGTACGGGAGTCGGACAGGAACACCAGTCCGGCGTTGAGTTTGACGGCGACGCAGTAGGTCATGATTTGTCGGCGAGTTGCTTGAGTTGGTAGAGCTGTTCCAGCGCTTCGCGCGGGCTCAGTGTGTCGGGGTTGATGCCCTGCAAGGCGGCTTGCAAGGGGTGTGTTTCGGGCTCAGCGCTTGGGGGCGGCGGTGCAAACAGGTCCACCTGGCTGCGGCTTTGTTCGCTCTGGCTTTCCAGCGCGGCCAGCGCGTGGCGCGCGTGTTGCACCACCGCTGCGGGCACGCCGGCCAGGCGGGCCACCTGGATGCCGTAGCTGCGGCTGGCCGGGCCGGGCTCGATCTGGTGCAAAAACACAATGCCGCCCTTGCCGCTGCTTTCCACGGCGCTCACGTGCACGTTCACCGCTGCATGGTGGCTGGCCGGGAATTCGGTGAGCTCGAAATAGTGGGTGGCAAACAAGGTGAAGGCACGCGCTTTGTCGTGCAGGTGGGTGGCAATGCCGCCGGCCAGGGCCAGGCCGTCAAAGGTGGAGGTGCCGCGACCAATTTCGTCCATCAGTACGAGGCTGCTGGGGGTCGCTGCGTGCAATATCTGTGCCGCTTCGGTCATTTCGACCATGAAGGTGGACTGCGCGTTGGCCAGGTCGTCGGCTGCGCCAATGCGGGTGTGGATGGCGTCAATGGGCCCCAGGCGGCAGCTGGTGGCCGGCACGTAGCTGCCCACGCTGGCCAGCAGCACGATCACCGCCACCTGGCGCATGTAGGTGCTTTTGCCGCCCATGTTGGGTCCGGTGATCACTTGCATGCGCTGTTTGGGGCCCATCACCGTGTCGTTGGCAATGAAGCTGCCGCCACTGGTTTCGTTCAGCCGCGCTTCCACCACCGGGTGGCGCCCGCCGCGTATGTCAATGCAGGGCTCGGGCACATACTGCGGCTCGGTCCAGCCCAGCGTGAGCGAGCGCTCGGTCAGCGCGCACAGCGCGTCGAGCGCGGCCATGGCGCGGGCCAGCTGGCTCAGCGGCTGCACGAAGCTTTGCAGCTGGTCCAGCAGCTGTTCGTACAGCCACTTTTCACGCGCCAGCGCGCGGTCTTGCGCGCTCAGCGCCTTGTCTTCGAAGGCTTTGAGTTCGGGGGTGATGAAACGCTCGGCGTTTTTGAGCGTCTGGCGGCGGCGGTAGTCGTCGGGCACCTTGTCTACCTGGCCCTGCGTGACTTCAATATAGAAGCCATGCACCCGGTTGAACTGCACCCGCAGGTTGGCGATGCCGGTGCGGGCGCGCTCGCGGGCTTCCAGCTCAATCAAGAAGCCGTCGCAGTTGTTTTGTATGCCTCGCAGCTCGTCCAGGTCGGCGTCAAAGCCGTCGTTGATCACGCCACCGTCGCGCACCAGCGCTGCCGGCTCGGACAGCAGGGCGGCGCGCAGCAGGCCGGCGCAGCCTTCGGGCGGCTGCAACTGGGCCGCGATCTGGCCCAGCAAGCCGCTGGGCGTGCCCAGCTGTTGCGCGAGTTGCTGGGCGCGCTCCAACGTCTGGCCCAGGCCCACCAGCTCGCGCGGGCGCACCTGGCGCAGCGCGGTGCGGGCGGTGATGCGCTCCACGTCGGTCGCGCCTTTGAGCGCCTGGCGCAGGCTTTGCCACAGCCCGCCGCGCAGCGCGCCGATCGCGCTCAGGCGGGCGCGGGCGGGTGCGCGGTCGCGCGGGGGTTCCAGCAACCAGCTGCGCAGCTGGCGGCTGCCCATGCCGGTGCAGCACACGTCGAGCAGCGAAAACAGCGTGGGGCTGGTTTCGCCGCGCAGGGTCTGGGTCAGTTCCAGGTTGCGCCGGGTGTTTTGCGGCAGGTCGATCAGCTCGTCGGTGCGCGCCACCTTGAGGCTCTTCACGTGGGTGAGCGCTCGGCTCTGCGTGTGTTCGGCGTAATTCAGCAACGCGGCGGCGGCGGCTTGGGCGTCGGGCAGGTCTTGCGCATCCCAGGCGGCCAGGCTGGCGGCCTGCAATTGTTCCAGCAGCTTGCGCTCGCCCAGGGCTGCGTCAAATGCCCAGGCCGGGCGCAGCACCGCCACCAGCCGGGCGCCGGCCGCGGTGGGCTGGCTGGCCAGGGTTTGCAGGGTTTTCTCAAAAGCAGGCGACACCTCGGCGCTGTACAGCAGCTCGCCGGGGCCTACGCGCGCGATCCAGTCGGCCAGTTCGTCGCTGGCGCACTGCGCCAGAAACACAATGCCCTGGGTGACCGACATCCAGGCCAGGCCACAACCGGTGCGCGCACCCGGGTGCACCGCCATCAGCAGGGCTTCGCTCTTGTCGGACAGCAATTCCGAGTCGGTCAGGGTGCCGGGCGTCACCACCCGCACCACCTTGCGTTCCACCGGGCCTTTGGCCGTGGCCACGTCGCCCACCTGCTCGCACAGCGCCACCGACTCCCCCAGCTTGATCAGCCGGGCCAGGTAGTTGTCCACCGCATGAAACGGCACGCCCGCCATGACCACCGGCTCGCCGGCCGACTGGCCGCGCTGCGTCAATGTGATGTCGAGCAGCCGCGAGGCCTTTTCGGCGTCACCGAAAAACAGCTCGTAAAAATCGCCCATGCGGTAAAACACCAGCGTGTTCGGGTACCCGGCCTTGATGGCCAGATACTGCTGCATCATGGGGGTGTGTTTGTCCAGCGGGGCGTTCAAGGCGGGGCTCGTCGTGCGGTTTCAGATCAGCCGGAGACTGTAGCAGTTCGGGTTCTCCCCTATGCCAGGCCCTTGCAGCACAATCGTGCATCGTTTTGCATACGTCAACGGCCTATCACGCATGCCTCTCAACCCGATTCCTGACCCTTTGACCGACGATCGCGGTGGCGACAGCAGCTTGCCTTTTGAGGTCCTGTTCATGGCCTCACCGCTGGCAGCGAGTGTCAGCCGTTTGCGCGACGGTCGCCTGGTTGCCGTCAACGATGCGTGGCTGGCGCTGACGGGGCTGACGCGCGAAGCCGCCCTTGGGCGCACCACGGTGGAGCTCGGGCATTGGCCGGACGAAGCAGCCCGGCAAGCCTATGTGAACGGCATGAAGGGCGACCAGCACGAAACCCTGTGGCTATGTGAAGGGGTGGCGCACCATGTGCGCCTGCACAGCCAGGTGCTGCGTGTGTTGCCCGAACCTTTGCTGCTGGTGTACCTGACCGAGGCCACCACCGAAGTGGCCGCCGAGCGAGCGCGCCAGCAGACCGAGCAGGCGCTGCGCGACGCCAACCTGGCGTTGCAGCAGCGCGTGGAACTGCATGAGGCGGTGGAGCGGGTCGCCACGGTGGGGCACTGGACCAACGCCGCGAGCGAGCTCGATGTGATGTGGTCTGCTGGCCTGTACGACATTACCGGTCTGAATCCGCGGGATCTGATCAAACGCGTCGAGGGACGCAGCGGTATCCACCCCGACGACAAACCCGCCTGGTTGGCCGCGCGCGCGTCCTGCGACGGGCGTGAGGTGGTGTTTCGCTGGCAACGCCCAGATGGCCAGCAGCGCTGGTTTCGCACCCGCATCAGCCGCACGGCCGTGGCGGGCAACCCGCAGACCGATTTTGGCGTGGTGCAGGACATCACCGCCGAGCGCGAAGCCGCGCAGGCGCTGGACGCACAGCTGCAGTTCATTCGGAACATTGCAGCGCGGGTGCCTGGCTTGATGTACCAGGCGCGGTTACAGCCCGACGGCCGCAGCACCATTGCTTACGTGAACGAGGCGGCGCGCGACATGCTGGAGGTGGAGCCCGAGGCCCTGCGCAGCGACGCCCGGTTGCTGTTTGCCCGCGTACACCCCGACGATTTGCCGGGTGTGCTGGCGGCTTTGCAGCAATCGGCCCAGCGGCTGCTGCCTTGGCGGCAGGTTTACCGTGTGCAGCTGCCGGTGAAGGGGCTGCGTTATTACAGCGTGGAGGCCGTGCCCACCCGGGAGGCCGATGGCGCGATTTTGTGGCACGGTTTCACCACCGACGTGACCGAAGCGCGCGAGGCTGCGCAGGCTTACGACCGTCAGCACCGCATGCTCGAAGTGGTGCGCACCGCGCAAGCCGCTTTCATTGAAGCCGACGACAAGCGGCAAGCTTTTGAGGGCTTGCTGGACGCCCTGCTGTCGGTGACGGGCAGCGAGTACGGGTTTGTGGGCGAGGTGCTGCACGATCTGCACGGGCAGCCTTACCTGAAAACCCACGCCATCACCAACATCGCCTGGGACGAGGCGACACGTCGCCAGTACGCCCGCCAGCAAGACGGCGGCATGGAATTCCACAGCCTGAAGACGCTGTTTGGCCGCGTGCTGGTGACGGCAGAGCCCTTGATATCGAACGCGCCCAACGACGATGCGCGGGCTGGGGGCTTGCCCAAGGGCCACCCGGGCATGTCGGCTTTTCTGGGTGTGCCCATTGTCAGTGGCGGGCGGCTGGTGGCCATGGTGGGGCTGGCCAACCAGCCCGGCGGCTACACCGAAGCCGACATTGAGTTTCTGCAGCCCCTGCTGGGCACGGTGCGCCAGCTGGTGATGGCCTGGCGCGGGCACGCCGAGCGCAAGCGCACCCGCAGCCAGCTGGAGGCCACCAGCGCGCTGCTGGCCGAAAAAAGCGCGGCGCTGCAAGTCACCTTTGACAGCATCAGCCAGGGCCTGGCCATGGTGGACGCCGAGGGGCGCTACGCTTTTTACAACCAGCGCATGCTGGAACTGCTGAATTTGCCCCCTGCGCTGATGGCGGGGCGGCCCACCCACGAAGAGGTGGTGCGTTTCCAGATGGAGCGGGGCGATTTTGGGGACAAGCTGTCGTTGCTGGACCCTTCGCTGCACCGGTACGTGGGCATGGAGCCCGAAGTGACGCCACCCGACGCCTACGTGCGGCGCACGTCGGACGGGCGGATGCTGGAGATCATGACCCGCCTGTTGCCCGGTGGGGGCATGGTGCGCACCTATGCCGACGTCACCTCGTACCTGGAGACCCAGGAGGCCCTGCGCGACGAGCGCCAGCGCCTGGCCTGGGTGCTGGAGGCCACGCGGCCGGGCATCTGGGAAACCAATGTGGCCACCGGCGAGATGGTGGTCAACGACCGCTGGGCCGAAATGCTGGGCTACACCGTGGACGAGCTGATGCCCACCACGTTTCAAACCTGGCGCCGGCTGGTGCACCCGCAAGACCTGGAGCGTGCCGAGCGGATACTGCAGCGCCACTGGGACGGCGAGCTGGATTACCACGAGTGCGATGTGCGCATGCGCCACCGGGCAGGCCACTGGGTCTGGATCAACGACCGGGGCCGCGTGCACCAACGCGACGCCCAGGGGCGGGTGTTGTTCATGTCGGGCACCCACCTGGACATCAGCGAGCGGGTGGCCGCGCAAGAGCAGGTGCGTGCCCTGAATGCCACGCTGGAACGGCGGGTGGCTGAGCGCACCGCCGAGCTGGAGCGGTCCATGAAAGACATGGAGGCCATTTCGTATTCGATTGCCCACGACCTGCGGGCGCCGCTGCGTTCGGTCAACGGCTTTGCCGCCCTGATCGCCGAAGACGAAGGTGTGGGCCTGAGCCCCAGTGGGCGGGAGATGTTTGAGCGGATCGCCCGCTCGTCACGCAACATGGGCCAGATGATCACCGACATGCTGGAGTTGCTGCGCGTGGTGCGGGTGGAACTGGAGGCTGTGCCGGTGAACATGCACGCACTGGCGCAGGCGGCGGTGGATGCGCTGGGCACCAGCGCCGAGCAGGCGAGGATTGATGTGCAGCCGTTGCCGCAGGCCCTTGGTGACGCCACGCTGCTGCGCCAGGTGCTGATCAACCTGATGGACAACGCGCTGAAATACTCGCGCGGGGAAGCGCAACCGATGCTGGTGCTCGGTTTCGACACCGAGAAACGGGCTTACTTTTTGCGCGACAACGGCATGGGCTTTGACATGGCCCGGGCAGGCAAGCTGTTTGGCCTGTTTCAGCGGCTGCACGTGGGCAGCGATGTGCCGGGCACCGGCGTTGGGCTGGCGATTGTGGCGCGCATTGTGGAGCGCCACAGCGGCCGTATCTGGGCCGAGTCAGCGCCCGGTGCCGGCGCCACGTTTTGGTGGACCTTGCCTCAGTCATGAGGCTGGGCGCGCAGCGGAGCGGCCCCTTGATCACAGCGCGTTAAAAAGGCGCTGCGTCGTCCTTGGCTGGCGCATCAGCCGCTGGCGATGCGTCGGCGGCGGCATCCGCTGCGGGGGCTGCGTCAGCTTCCACGGCTGGCTTGCCCAACGTCTGGCGCAGCGCGGCTTTGTCGCCAGCGCTGGCGAACTTGCTGTACTTGGACGTGATGCCCACCAGCTGGCCGTAAATCTTGGGGTTGGCGGCCATGCATTCCTTTTGCTCCAGGAAGTTGGACTCGCCAGTGAAGTTGCCCACCAGGCCACCCGCCTCGGTCACGAGCAGCGCGCCGGCAGCCACATCCCACGGCGACAGACCCATTTCAAAAAAACCGTCGGTGAAACCGGCCGCCACGTAGGCCAGGTCGAGCGCGGCCGAGCCGGGGCGGCGCACGCCAGCGCACTTGGGCATCACGTCGCCCAGCATTTGCAGGTAGGTCTGAAAAGCGTCGCCCGGACGGAACGGGAAGCCGGTGGACAGCAGACAGTCGCGCATGGCGATGCGCTTGGCCACGCGGATGCGGCGGTCGTTCATGTAAGCGCCGCGCCCTTTGGTGGCGCAAAACAGGTCGTTGCGGCTCGGGTCGTAAATCACGGCCTGTTCCAGCTTGTTGCCCACCATGAGCGCAATGCTCACGCAGTACACCGGGAAGCCGTGGATGAAGTTGGTGGTGCCGTCCAGCGGGTCGATGATCCAGACGTGGTCTGCACCGCCGTGCTTGCCCGGGCGCTGGCCCGACTCTTCGGCCCAGATGGCGTGGTCGGGGTAAGCGGTCAGCAGGGTGTCGATGATCGCGGCTTCGGCCGCGTGATCCACTTCGGTCACAAAGTCGTTGGTCTGTTTGGCAGAGACCCGGACCGACTCCACGTCCAGCGCAGCGCGGTTGATGATGGTACCGGCGGTACGAGCGGCCTTGATGGCCACGTTGAGCATGGGGTGGAGTGTGGACGACATAACTTGTAAACCTTTGCGCGGCCGCAGAGCGGCTCGCGTGACAGTGGAAGAGCGGGAAAGCAAAGCCCCAGGCGATACGGGGCAGCGACAATACGCGATTTTACCGTTTCAACACAACACCCCCATCGCCGCTGACCGCTCACCCAGCCAGCACACCGCAGAACCGGCTTTGCCGGGCTGCTGGTGTGGCCCCCTCGGGGGGTGACGCGAAGCGGCGCGGGGGGATTCCTGATGCACTCTCGATTTGTTCTGATTCAAACCAGCCACGCCGGCAACGTGGGCGGTGTTGCCCGCGCCATGAAGGTGATGGGTTTCGATGACCTGGTGCTGGTGGCACCGCGCTGGGCCAATGTGCTGCGGCGCGAAGAAACCATTCAGCGCGCCAGTGGCGCCAACGATGTGCTGGCCAAGGCGCGCATTGTGGACACACTGGACGAAGCGCTGGACGGCATGGACCACCTGTGCGCCACCGCCATGACGCCACGCGACTTTGGCCCGCCCACCCGCAGCCCGCGCGAGCACTTTGCAGGCTTGCTGGGCCAGACGCCAGCGACGGCTTCTTCTGCGCCGGCGAGCCCCCCGGGCGGGGTGGCCTTTTTGTTTGGCTCCGAGCGCTTTGGCATGCGCAACGAAGACGTGTACCGCTGCCACGCGTGCCTGAGCATCCCCACCGACCCAAACTTTGGTTCGCTCAACCTGGCCGCCGCCGTGCAGTTGATTGCCTACGACTGGCGCCAGGCCCTGGGTGGCTTTGCCTTGCCGCCGGCTACGCCCGCACGGCCTGTGGCCGATGCCCATGCGCTCGCCGGCATGCTCACCCACCTGGAGCAGGCTTTGGTGGCGGTCGACTTTCTGGACCCCGCTGCACCCAAGAAGCTCATGCCGCGCCTGAACCAGTTGTTCAACCGCGCCGCACCCACCGACGAAGAAATCCACATTCTTCGCGGTGTGGCCAAGGCCATGCTGCAAGTGGCTGAAAAGGCAAAGCGCTAGACTGACTGCATGTTTTCCCGTATCCGCTCTGACATTCAATGCGTTCTTGAACGCGACCCCGCCGCCCGCAGCACCTGGGAGGTGATCACCTGCTACCCGGGCTTGCACGCGGTATGGCTGCACCGCCCGGCCCACTGGTGCTGGACGCACGGCCTGAAATGGCCAGGCCGCTTCATTTCTCATGTGGCGCGCTGGCTCACCGGCATTGAAATTCACCCCGGCGCCAAGGTGGGCGAGCGGGTGTTTTTTGACCACGCCATGGGCGTGGTGGTGGGCGAAACGGCCGAAATCGGCGACGGCTGCACCATTTACCAGGGCGTGACGCTGGGCGGTACCTCGCTCTACAAAGGCACCAAGCGCCACCCCACGCTGGGCAAAAACGTGGTGGTGAGTGCGGGCGCCAAGGTACTGGGCGGCTTTGAAGTGGGCGACGGCGCCAAGATCGGCAGCAACGCGGTGGTGATCAAGCCCGTGCCGCCGGGCGCCACGGCGGTGGGCATTCCGGCTCGCATCATTCCCAGCAAATCCGGTGAAAGCGCCGACGTGACCGAAGTCGCGCCGAAGTTTCAGGCCTACGGCATCACGCAGGAAGACGACCCACTGTCCCAGGCCATGCGTGGCCTGATCGACAGCGCCGCCGGGCAAGAGCATCAGATTGCGCTGCTGTGGCAGGCGATCGAGACGCTTTCAAAGCAGCAAAAAGGCGACTGCGTGCCGGCCGACGCCGCGCGCGATGAGTGCTTTGAGGCTGACAAGCTGAACCAGCTGGTGGGGAAGTAAGCTTCCCCTCGCTCTTGCCGTGTGGGTCTGTGAACCCAAGCGCCGGCTGGCCGACTCCGCTCATGTCCCCCGGTTTGGGCTGCGCCCAAACCTCCTCCTTCACTGCGCTGCGCCGTCTACCCGGCGCTTCGGTTCACTTGCCGCACTTGTGCTGGTCAACGCCGGGCGATCCAGATGCGCGAGCTCTCACCGGAGCGAAGTGCCTGAACCCAGAACACCGCGGAACTGGCTTCGCCAGGCCGCTGGTGTTGCCCCCTGGGGGTGACGCGCGAAGCGCGGCGCGGGGGTGGGTCAATGGTGATGCCCGTGGGCACCGTGCGCGTGGCCATGCGCCACTTCTTCGGCGCTGGCGGGCTGCACATCCACCACTTTCACCGCAAAGCGCAGCACCTTGCCTGCCAGCGGGTGGTTGCCGTCCAGCAGCACGGTGTCGCCTTTGATCTTCATCACGGTGAACACCTGCTCGCGGCCTTGGTCGTCCACGCCTTGCAGCTGGCCGCCCACTTTCACGCCGGGGGGGAACTCGCTTTTTGGAATGCTCGTGGCCAGGCTTTCGTCGCGCACGCCAAAGGCGTCTTCAGGCTGCAGTTCCAGCGTGGCGGCAAAGCCTTTTTCCTGACCTTCCAGCGCTTTTTCAATGCCGGGCAGCGTGTTGTTGTAGCCGCCGTGCAGGTAGGCGCGGGGTTCCTTGCCGTCTTCCAGCAGCTTGCCCTGGGCGTCGGTGGCCCGGAAGGTGATGGTGACAACGGTGTCTTTGGTGATTTTCATGGGGTTCACTCCGGTTGGTGGTCAGACGATGCTGGCGAGATGGCGAGGCAGAGACTGAAGGCTCACGAAGGTGAGGTCGTACATGGCTGTGAGACTGCTGGCCTGCTCATCGGTGATGTCGGTGGAGCAAATCACGAAGCGGCTGCGCTCAATGCCCAGGCGTTTGCGCAGGCGCTGGTATTTGTCAATGTCGCGTCGGAACTCACCTGATTTGCATTCGATGCAGATCGGTGACTGGCCGGCAGGAAGCGCCACCACATCCAGTTCGTGCATATCCTCGTTGGGAAACAGCACTTTCACGCTTCGCCCACACGAAAAAGCCAATTTGCGCTGCTGCAAAACTTCCAGCAGCTCCAGCAGGGCATACCACTCCAGCCAGGCGCCTTCAAAGAATTGGCGCACCTTGGGTGCGGACTGCAGCGTGAGTCGCACCACCTTTTCAACCTTCTGGTAGTGGTAGCGGGAGAACAGTGTGTGGCTGTACAGCTGGCGACACAGCGTAGTGAGCTCCTGCACCTCCTTCTGGGCCATGCCGGTGAGGTCGATGTTCAGCCCGGTGTGGCTCTTGCGGTAGGCATAGGCCACGCGCTGGATCAGCTCGCCGAACAGGTCGTAACGGTGCCCGAGTTGCTGTGCGGCCTCATCGAAGTAGCCGCTGGTGTCCACGTTGCTGTGGTCGAACTGAGCCTCGATCTGGCGCGTCTTGAGCCACTGCTCAATCGGCGCGTGCTGAGCCGCCGTGGCCAAGTCTTTGTTGCTGGCGTTGTCGGCACCTTGGTTGAGAGAGGCCTCTTCTGTCGCTGTCGCCGGTTCGCCGTCGTTGTTCGGTTGCTCTTCGGTCTTGAGTACTTTGATTTCACGCACGGCTGCCGCGTAGCGTTCAATCAACTTACGAACATAGAACGCGGTGTCGAACACGGAGCAGGGGGTCTGGCAGGCTGCGCAGGGCACTTGGGTGCCGGCCACGGGCGATTCACTGACGTGGCCGCACTGGTTGCAGCGGTAAACGGGCATACAAACTTCCCTGAATTTTTGAAGATGTGGCAGACCGTCTCGGCGGTCCTGGCGCGTTATTCAGCGGGCTGGGCGCACAGCCGACTTCGGGCGAAAGCCTTTGCAGACTTCGTCGTTCGTTTCCAGGTACGGGCCGCCAATCAGGTCGATGCAATACGGCACGGCGGCAAAGATGCCGTTCACCTTCTGCGTGCCATCGGCGTTTTTCAGGCCTTCCAGCGTTTCGGCAATCGCCTTGGGCTGGCCGGGCAGGTTGATGATCAGGCTGCGGTCACGGACCACCGCGACCTGGCGCGACAGGATGGCGGTGGGAACAAACGTGAGGCTGATCTGGCGCATCTGCTCGCCAAAGCCGGGCATTTCCTTGTGGGCCACGGCCAGCGTGGCTTCGGGCGTCACGTCGCGCAGCGCGGGGCCGGTGCCGCCGGTGGTGAGCACCAGCGAGCAGCCCGCGTCCACCAGCTCGATCAGCGTGGCGCTGATGCGGTCCACTTCGTCGGGGATCAGGCGCGGCTCGAAGCTGATGGGGTTTTTCAGCGCGCGCGTGAGCCAGCCTTGCAGCGCGGGCAGGCCCTTGTCTTCGTACACGCCGGTGCTGGCGCGGTCACTGATGGACACGATGCCGATGCGCACCGGATCGGGTTGCTGTGCGTCGCTCATGGTTGTTCGTCTTCCTCGGGGACGCCGTCGTCGGCGGCGGCGTTCTGGCGCGTCAGCACCGCTTTGACCAGCTGGAAAATCTCGCGGTAGGCCTTGCCGTGGCGCACCGCTTCGCCCGGCTGTTCCTGCGCCTGCGGGGCTTGGGCGTCCTTGCGTGCCTGGCGAATCAGGGCGCGCAGTTGCTGCACGTCGGCTTCGGTGTCCAGTTGCAGCCAGCGGGTCAGCGCGTCGTCGTCGGCAATCAGCTGGTCGCGCCACTGCTCGGCCTGGTGCAGCGACAGCGTGCCTTTGGCCGAACCTTTGTTTTGCTCGTCCAGCGCGGCTTCCACGGCGGCGAGGGTGTCTTGCGGCAGGCCGCGCATGAGCTTGCCGATGAACTGCATCTGGCGGCGGCGGCCTTCAAAGTTGGTGATGCGCTTGGCCTCGGCCACCGCGTCCACCAGCTTTTCCGACAGGTCGAGCCGCTTCATCAGGTCGGCGCGCAGCGTCAGCAGGCTTTCGCCCAGTTCCTGCAGCCGGTCGCTGTATTTTTTCAGGTCGGTCTTGCTCATGTCGACCGAGCCCTTGAGCTCGCGCTTGAGCTCAAGGTCCAATTCGCTGCCGATGGCGACGAACTGGCCACGGACGAAATAGCCTTTGGTGGGTTTGCGGGACATGAATTCCTGGGTGCTTGGTGGGTCAGGCTGGGAGCGCTGACCCCAACTGAATGAGGCTTCTGCGCGGTGCGCAGCAGCCGGTAGGGGCGGCAAGTATCATAGCCGTCGACATGAAAAAAGCATCGAACACCCCGCCACGCGCTCGCGCGACCCATTCTGCAACCGCATCCAGCCCAGCCGCAGCGCCCGCCAGTGCGCGCGCGCCGTTGGCGGGCTTTCAGTACGCCCGCAGCCAGTTTGAAGAGCTGGTGGACCTGGCGCTGTCCCACGCCAAACACTTGGGCGCCGCCGATGCGGCCGCCGAGGTGTCCGAGGGCGCCGGGCTGAGCGTGTCGGTGCGCAAGGGCGAGCTGGAAAACGTGGAGCGCAACCGCGACAAGTCGCTGGGCGTGACGGTGTACCTGGGCCAGAAGCGGGGCAACGCCTCCACCTCCGACTTCTCCCCCGACGCCGTTCGCCAGACGGTGCAGGCGGCTTTTGACATTGCCCGCTTCACCGCCGAAGACCCGGTGGCCGGCCTGCCCGACGCGGCCGATGTGGCCGACACCTACCCCGACCTGGACCTGTTTCACCCCTGGGCCATCAACTCTGAAGAGGCGGCCCATATCGCCCTGGCGTGTGAAGCGGCGGCTTTTGCCACCAGCAAAAAGATCAACAACAGCGAAGGCGCGGGCGTGTCGGCCCAACAGTCGCACTTTTTCAGCGCCCACATGCGGGGTGGCGAACGCGGGGTGCCCGGTATTTTCAGCGGCGGCTACGCCAGCTCGCGCCACAGCCTGTCGGTGGCGCCCATCGCCGGCAAGGGCGCCAACATGCAGCGCGATTTTTGGTACAGCTCGATGCGCTCGCCCGAAGAGCTGGCCAGCCCGCAAGCCATTGGCCGCTACGCTGCCGAACGCACCCTGGCCCGCCTGAACGGCCGCAAGATCGCCACCACCGAATGCCCGGTGCTGTTTGAATCGCCCCTGGCTGCCGGCCTGCTGGGCGCTTACGTGCAAGCCACCAGCGGCGGTGCGCTGTACCGAAAAACCACGTTTCTGGGAGAAAGCCTGGGCAAGCGCGTGCTGTCCAAGCACCTCGACATCCTGGAAGACCCGCACATCATCAACGGCAAAGGCAGCTCGCCGTTTGACGACGAAGGCGTGCGCACGCAGGCGCGCAAAGTGCTGGTGGGCGGGCGGGTGCAGGGCTACTTTTTGTCCACCTACTCGGCGCGCAAACTGGGCATGCGCACCACCGGCAACGCGGGCGGCTCGCACAACCTCACGCTCACCAGCCGCCTTACCCAACCCGGCGACGACCTGAAAGCCATGATCCAGAAGCTGGGACGTGGTCTGTTGGTGACCGAGCTGATGGGGCAGGGCGTGAATTACGTGACCGGAGACTATTCCCGTGGCGCGTCGGGCTACTGGGTGGAAAACGGCGAAATCGCCTATCCGGTGCATGAAATCACCATCGCCGGCAACCTCAAGGACATGTTCAAAGGCATTGAAGCGGTGGGTGCTGACGCCTACAACTACGGCGCCAAAACCGTGGGCTCGATCCTGGTCAACCGCATGAAAATTGCCGGCAGCTGACCCCGGCCACCCGCTGTAAACCATGCGACCGGAGGCCCTGGCCCTGTTGGCTGCGGGCTGTTGGGCGGTCTCCAGCCTCTTTTCTGCACCGCCAGCGCAACGCCTGGGCGCTTTCGCGTTCAGCCGCTGGCGCATGCTGTTTGCATCGCTGCTGTTGTGGGCGCTGGCGCTGTCCAGTGGCGGCTGGAGCACGCTGGACGCTTCGGCCGTGGGCCTGTTGGCACTCTCGGGTCTGATCGGCATCTTTGTTGGCGACACCGCGCTGTTTGCCTGCATGAACCGCCTGGGGCCGCGGCGCTCGGGCGTGTTGTTTGCCTGCCACGCGCTGTTTTCCGGGGTGCTGGCCTGGGCCTGGCTGGGCGAGGTGCTGTGGGGCTGGGCGCTGCTGGGTAGCCTGCTGCTGGTGGGCGGGGTGATGCTGGCCATTGTGTGGGGCAAGCGCAGCGATGAATCACACCACTGGGAGCAAACGAGTGGCCGCCTGGTGGTGGGCGTGGGCCTGGGGCTGCTGGCGGCGCTGTGTCAGTCGGTGGCCACGCTCATGCTCAAGCCGCTCATGAGCACGGGCATTGACGCGGTGGCCGCGTCTGCGGTGCGCATGACGCTGGCGCTGGCGGCCCACGGCGTGTTGTGGTTGTTGTGGCGCGGCGCCCGCGCACAGGCGCCTGTGCGCTGGCAGGATGCCTGGCTGACCTTTTTGAGTGCGGCCGTGGCCATGGCGCTGGGCATGACGCTGATTTTGAAAGCCATGCACCTGGGCCAGGCGGGCTTGGTGGCGGTGCTGTCATCGGTCACACCCATTTTGATTTTGCCGCTGCTGTGGCTGGTGTACCGCCGCCGCCCGGCCATGGGCGCCTGGTGGGGGGCGGCGCTGGCGGTGCTGGGCACCGCGCTGATACTTCGCTGACCCCGTCAGCGGGTGGTTCAGCCTGCCAGCGCCGTTTTCACGGCAGCCGATACGGCGCCCATGTCGGCTTTGCCCGCCAGCTGCGCCTTCACAGTGCCCATCACCTTGCCCATGTCGCCAGGGCCTGCCGGGCGGCCCAGCTCGGTGCTCAGCGCCGACACGATGGCTTTCACCTCGGCCAGCACTTCGTCGGCCGACAGGCGCGCGGGCAGGTAGGCCTGCAACACCTTCATTTCAGCGGTTTCCTTGTCGGCCAGGTCCATGCGCTCGGCTTTGGTGAAGGCCTCAATGCTGTCCTTGCGCTGCTTGATGAGCTTATCCACGATGGCGACCACCAGGGCGTCGTCCAGCTCCACCCGTTCGTCCACTTCTTTTTGCTTCATGGCCGCCGTCAGCAGGCGGATGGTGCCCAAGCGCTCGCTGTCTTTGGCGCGCATGGCTGCTTTCATGTCTTCGGTGATGCGTTCTTTGAGGCTCATGTTGGGGCTCCGGTGTGCAGTGAAAGAAGAAAAACGATGGAGAACAAAAAAGCCCGCACGAGCGTCCTCTGGCGGGCTTTTTTGGTGGCTGCCGGGTTGCCCCGGGCAGCACAGCCATTTCAGTACAGCTTTTTGGGCAGCTGCATGGCGCGAATGCGCTTGTAGTTGCGCTTGACGGCCGCGGCCTTCTTGCGCTTGCGCTCGGCGGTGGGCTTCTCGTAAAACTCGCGGGCGCGCAGGTCTGTCAGCAGGCCGAGTTTTTCGATGGTGCGTTTGAAGCGGCGCAGAGCGACGTCAAAGGGTTCGTTGTCTTTTACGCGGATAGTCGTCATTGAAGAAAAAATTCCAGAATGCGCAAAAAGAGGATGACCGGGAGATCGGGCCCAGCCGTCATTTCTGCAAAGTTCCCCGACTGTTAACTAGTATGGGCCGACGGGGGTTTGCCAGCAAAGCCTTGGATTATAACGCTATCCCGCAAGCGCTCAAGTCGGGCTTTTGGGGAGTGCCTGTCCGCAGGCGTGGGCGCTGGCCCAGGCCCACTGGAAGTTGTAACCGCCGAGCCACCCGGTCACGTCCATCACCTCGCCAATGAAATACAGCCCGGGTTGTTTGGATTCCATGGTTTGGGACGACAGGTCGCGCGTGTCCACGCCGCCGAGCGTGACCTCGGCTTTTTTGTAACCTTCGGTGCCGGTGGGCGTCAGCTCCCAGCGCGCCAGGCGTTCGGTCAGGCGGGTCAGGGCTTTGTCGGTGGCGTCGCACACGGGGCGCTGCCAGTCGGCGTCTTGCGCCACCCAGGCGTCGGCCAGGCGGCTGGGCACCAGGGTGGCCAGTTCATTGGCGATCAGCTTGCGCGATGTGGCTTTGGCGCGCGCCAGCGCGGCGGGCAGGTCCATCTCGGGCGCCAGGTTCAGGCGAATGGGTGTGCCTTCGCGCCAGTAGCTTGAAATTTGCAGCACGGCGGGGCCTGAGAGCCCGCGGTGGGTGAACAGCAGGTCTTCGGTGAAGCTGGCCCGGTCTTTCTTGGTACCGGTTTCCATGGTCACAGGCAGAGAAAGCCCCGCCAGCGGGACATAGGCTGCCCAGGCTTCGCCGTCAAAGGTGAGGGGCACGAGCCCGGGGCGTGTTTCAACCAGGCGCAGGCCAAACTGTTTGGCCACCCGGTAGCCGAAGTCGGTGGCGCCGATCTTCGGAATGGAAAGACCGCCGGTGGCGATCACCACAGACCGGCTGGTCACGGTGGCGCGCTCGGTGTCGATCTGGTAGCTGCCATCGCCCGCCACGCGCAGGGCTTTGACGCCGCAGGGCTGCCAGCGCTGCACGCCGCCGGCTTCGCACTCGCGCAGCAGCATCTGGATCAGGTCGTCGGCCGAGCGGTCACAAAACAGCTGGCCTTTGTGCTTTTCATGAAAGGGCACCTGGTGGCGCTGCATGAGCGCAACGAAGTCGGCCGGGGTGTAGCGCGACAGCGCCGAGCGGCAGAAGTTGGGGTTCTGGCTGATGAAGTGTTTGTGGGGCGCGTGCGGGTCGAGGTCGCGGTTGGTGAAGTTGGCCCGGCCACCGCCCGAAATGCGGATTTTTTCGGCCACCTTGTCGCTGTGGTCCAGCACCAGCACCTTCAAGCCGCGCTGGCCCGCCACACCCGCACAAAACAGCCCGGCGGCACCGGCGCCCACAATCACCACGTCAAAATTTTCCATGGGCCGCAGTGTATGCGGGCCGCCGGTGGATGGCGGCGGCTCAGGCGGCGCGGTAGCGTGCTTCCAGCGCGTGGGCGTTGTTTAGTGGTTGGCCCATGGCGGCCACGCCGCTCACCACGTCGCCCAACACGATCACGGCCGGGCTGCCCAGCTGCTCGCGGGCGATGGTTGCGTGCAGCGCGCCCAGGGTGGTGATGGCGTGGCGCTGCTGGGGCAAGCTGGCGTGCTGGATGATGGCCAGCGGTGTGCTGGCGCTCAATCCGGTGAGCAGGTCGGCCTGGATCTGCGCGGCGCTGGACACGCCCATGTAAATCACCAGGGTGAGCTTGGCGTCCCGGGCGGTGGCGGCCAGGGCTTGCCAGTCGGTGCCGGTGTCGCCAGGCTTGGCGTGGCCGGTGATGAACACCACGCCGTGGGCGTGATCGCGGTGGGTGAGCGGGGCGCCCAGCGACGTGAGGCCAGCGAGGCCGGCGGTGATGCCGTTGAGCACCTGCACCTCAATGCCGGCCGCGCGCAGGTGCTCCACCTCTTCGCCACCGCGGCCAAAAATGAACGGGTCGCCGCCCTTGAGGCGCACCACCACCTCGCCTTCGCGGGCGGCCATGATCATGAGTTTTTCAATGAAGGCCTGCGGCGTGCTTTTGCAGCCGCCGCGCTTGCCCACGTGCACCACGCGTGCTTTGGGCGAGGCATGGGCCAGCACGCCGTCGCTCACGAGGTCGTCCACCAGCAGCACCGTGGCGGCGCTGATGGCGCGGGCGGCCTTGATGGTGAGCAGTTCCGGGTCGCCCGGCCCGGCGCCCACCAAGGTGACGGTGCCGGGGTTGAACGGGGTGACAGCGGTGTGGACGGTGGCGGGCATGTTCATGGTGGGCTGACCGCTGGAACGGCGGTTGTCTCATTGGTTTGTGTGGTGGGCTGGCGCTGCACTTCACGCAAGATGTGTTCCACCTGCAATGCAATCGGCGTGGGCACCGGTCGCGAGCCTTCCAGCACCGAGCGGATGTACGCCGCCGTGCTGGCCGCATCCACGTCGCGCGGCAGCTCGGGCAGGCTGGCCAGCGGGCCGTCTTGCGCGGCTTGCAGCAGGTGGCGCTGGCCGTCGCGGAAGGCTTCCATTTGCGGTGTGCGCCGGGCATCGGCCACCGGCTCGCCTTCGGTGCCGCGCAGCAGCAGCGCGTGCGCACCGGTGAGTGCAAAGGTCTCGGCCATGGAAACCGCGTATTCGGGGTGGGTGTAGCTGCCCACCACCAGCGCGCGGCCTTCGCAAGGGTTCATGAGCTTGACCAGGCTGTGCGCCGGGTTGCGCAGGCCGACTGCGCGGCGCACGTCCAGCAGGCGCTTGAGGCCGGGCAGCAGCACCTCGGTGGGCACCACAGCCAGCGCGCCCGCGCCGAGCGGGCCAACGCTGTGCGCCGCCGCAATGCCCAGCGCCGCCAACACGGCTTCGCTGGTGGCGCGCCGGTCTTCGGTGGCCGTGCCGTGCACCAGCACCGGCACGCCGTGGCGCGCCAGCAGCAGGGCCAGCAGCGGCGTGAGCACCGGCAGCTTGCGTGCACCGTTGTAGCTCGGCAGCACCACGGTGGTGAGCCCGTTGTCGGGCAGGCGCTGCAGGCGCTGGTGCGTGGCGTCCAGGAAGCCGGCCATCTCTTCGGCGGTTTCGCCTTTGATGCGCATGGCCAGGCAAAAGCCGCCCACTTCGAGGTCGGTCACCGTGCCGTCGAGCACCTGGCCGAACAGGTCGGCGGCTTGCTCGCGCGTGAGCGAACGCGCGCCGTCTTTGCCGCGGCCGATGACTTTGATGTACTGGCTGATTCCCATGGTGGGCGATTGTCGGGTAAGCCTGATGACTTCGGGTTATATGCAGATTTCAGCGTTTCAGCTGGCCTCTGCCGCCTGTTCCACCCGCGGCTGCGCGCGCACCAGGCGGCGCAACTCCGGCAGGCACGAGCCGCAGTTGGTGCCGCATTGCAGCTGGCCTTGCAAGCTGCCCAGGCGCTCGTCTTCGGTGCCTTCGCAGCGCTGCAGCTGTTCCTGTATGGCGTCTTCGTTGACGTTGAAACAGGTGCACACCTGGCGGCTCTTGGCCGTGACGGCAATGGGCGCTTGGGCACCGGGCATCAGGATCAGGCGGCCATAGGCACCCGCGGGCCGCGCGTCTTCCAGCAACGGTTTGATCCAGACTTCGGCCCGGGTGTCGCCAGCCAGCACAAAGCCTTCCAGCGTGCTGGTGTCGCCCTGTTTCAACAGCCGCGCCGTGCGGCGCTGTCCCAGGCGGCGGTCTGCGTAGCGCAGCGCGTCGGGCGTATTCAGGCCCAGCAGGGCTTCGATACGTTCAATGAGTCCCGCTTCGGGAGCTTCGTGTGCGGCGGCGCGAAACAGCACGCCGGTGCGTTCGCGCCCAAACGGCACACACGATGCAAAAGGAAACTGCGCCATCAACGCGCGCAAGCCTTCGCGGGCGTTCAGGGCCTGTTCGCCGGGCAGCCAGGCCATGCCCAGCAGCGTCCAGGGCAGTTCGGCCTTGAGCACTTTCACGGCGGCGTGTTTGAGCTCGGGCTGCTTGGATGTGGGGCAATAAGCCGAGGTGGTGAGGGCGTTGACCCCCGCCAAGGGCTCGCCGGTGCTGCTGACGCCGCTGAGGTATTCCGCGCCCCAGTGCATGGCCATGAACGCTTGCGACAAACCGAGCTCGCTGCTGGCCTGCACCGGCACCAAAATGGAGCCGCGCTTGCTGGTGACATGCACCAGATCGCCCGCCTTGAGGCCGCGCCGCGCCATGTCTTGCGGGTGCAGTTGCACCACCGGCTCGGCCACATGGCCAAACAGGCGGCCCAGCGTGCCGGTGCGTGTCATGCCGTGCCACTGGTCGCGCAGGCGCCCGGTGGTGAGCGAAAACGGGTAGCGCGATTCGCGCGGCTCGGCCAGCGGCTGCCAGGGCAGGGCGGCGAAGCGGGCTTTGCCGTCTGGGGTGGGGAAGACGCCGTCTTCGTACAGCCGGGTCTTCCCCACCGTTTCGCCTTCGCGCAGCGGCCATTGCTGCGGGCCTTGCTGCTCCAGCACCTGCCAGGAGAGGCCGGTGATGTCGAGGTCGCGGCCGCGGGTGGACTCGCGGTGTTCGAGCCAGATGGCTTCGGGGGTGTTGTAGGGGAAGAGGGTCTTCTCCGGCTGCTCCACAAATGGGGTCAGAGCCGAATTTCGCTGGAGGTTGTTGGCGGCCTCGGGCGCTGTTGTCCTGAATTCGGATCTGACCCCATTCGCTCCACCGTTGGCTTTCTCCAGTCGCTGCGCAAAGTCCACCACGATTTGCCAGTCGTGCCGCGCTTCGCCCGGCGCGGGCACGGCCGCCCGCACGCGGCTGATGCGGCGTTCGCTGTTGGTCACGGTGCCTTCTTTTTCGCCCCAGGTGGTGGCGGGTAGCAGCAGGTCGGCCCAGTCGCAGGTGGACGCGGTGGCATAGGCCTCTTGCACCACCACAAACTCGGCGCGCTCCAGCGCGCGGCGCACGGTGGCCTGGTCGGGCATGGACTGCGCCGGGTTGGTGCAGGCAATCCACAGCGCCTTGATCTCGCCGTCGGCGGCGGCCTGGAACATTTCCACCGCGGTCTTCCCGGGCTTTTCTGGAACCGAAGGCACGCCCCACAGCGCGGCCACTTCGGCGCGGTGCGCGGGGTCGGCCAGGTCGCGGTGGGCGCTCAGAAGGTTGGCCAGGCCGCCCACTTCGCGCCCGCCCATGGCGTTGGGCTGGCCGGTCAGGCTGAAGGGCCCTGCGCCGGGCTTGCCGATCTGCCCGGTGGCCAGGTGCAGGTTGATCAGGGTCGCGTTTTTGGCGGTGCCGCTGCTGCTCTGGTTCAGCCCTTGGCAATACAGGCTGAGCGTGGCGTGCGAGGTGGCAAACCCCTGGCCGTCAAGGCCAGCAAACCATTTGGCGGCGGTGTACAGGTCTTCCTTTTTCAGGCCGCACACGTCGGCCACGCGCTCGGGTGTGCAGTCGCGCACCAGCGCTTTGAGCGCTTCAAAACCGGTGGTGTGGGCCGCAATGTAGTCGGGCTTCACCCAACCTTCCCACAGCATGATGTGCAGCAAACCGTGGAACAGCATCACATCGCTGCCGGGCTGCAAGGGCAGGTACAGGTCGGCCAGGCCAGCGGTGTCGGTGCGACGCGGGTCGGCCACGATCACCTTTATGGCCGGGTTCTTTTTCTTGGCTTCTTCGATGCGGCGAAACAGCACCGGGTGCGCAAAGGCTGCGTTGCTGCCGACGATGAACAGGCAGGTGGCGTGGTTCACATCGTCATAGCAAGCCGGCGGCGCGTCGGCGCCCAGGGTGAGTTTGTAGCCGGCCACCGCGCTGCTCATGCACAGGCGCGAATTGGTGTCGACGTTGTTGGTGCCAATCAAACCCTTGGCCAGCTTGTTGAAGACGTAGTAGTCCTCGGTCAGCAACTGGCCACTGATGTAAAAGCCCACGGCGTCGGGACCGTGGTTGGCGATGGTGGTCGCAAAGCGGTTGGCGGCCAGGTCCAGCGCGGCGTCCCAGCCCAGCGGTGTGGGAGGCGCTTTGCGCGTGAGCCGCTGCATCGGTTGCAACAGCCTGGTCTGCCGGGTCACGGCGGGCGTGGCCGTGAGGTGCAGCGTGGTGCCCTTGGTGCAGAGCTTGCCGAAATTGGCCGGGTGGTCCGGGTCGCCGCGCACACCGGTGATCTGGTGGCCTTCGGTTTCGATGAGCACGCCACAGCCAACGCCGCAATACGGGCAGGTGGAGCGTGTGATGGCTTTGACCCCCTCTCCCCCTGGGAGAGGGTGGGGGTGAGGGCCGCTTCCGGCGTGCGATACCATGGGGACAGCCTTCACCCTAGCCCTCTCCCAGGGGGAGAGGGGACAAGACACGGCGCAAGGGGCCGGCGACGGGGCGCACCAGATCGGTGGCCTGGGTGGCCAGCTCGCTGGCGTCCAGAAACACCTGGCCGTCCTCTACCTTCACGCTGAACTTGGGCGTGCAGCCTTCGTCCGGCGCGGCGGCCTGGCCGGTGCACAGGCCAATGGTCCAGTTGTGCAGCGGGCAAGCCACGCTGGTGCCAAACACGATGCCTTGCGACAGCGGGCCGCCCTTGTGCGGGCAGCGGTCGAGCAGTGCGAAGACTTCGTTCTGGTCGTTGCGGAACACGGCCACGTCCAGGCCCTGTTCGCGCGCGACGCGGCGCGAGCCGAGCACGGGGATGTCTTCCACGCGGCAGATGTATGTCCAGGGGTTGTGGCTCATGCGGCGCTCCCTTCGGTGGTGGCCTGAACGGCTTTGATGGGAATGAACTGGCGCGTGTCTACCGCCGCTTCCTGGAAGTCAAACCACGGATCGGGTTCGCCGTCCAGCGCAAACTGCAGGCGCTCCCAAAGCGCCTTGCGGCCTTCGGCGTCGTCCAAAATTTTCTTTTTCACGTAGTCCAGGCCCACGCGGTTGATGTAATGCACCGTGCGCTCCAGGTACCAGCCCTCGGTGCGGTACAGCTCCATGAAGGCGCCGGTGTACTCCATCACTTCTTCGGCGGTCTTGAGCTTGGCAAAGAAGTGGGCCACCTCCGTTTTGATGCCGCCATTGCCGCCCACGTACATTTCCCAGCCACTGTCCACGCCGATGATGCCCACGTCCTTGATACCGCTCTCGGCGCAGTTGCGCGGGCAACCGCTCACCGCAAACTTCACCTTGTGCGGCGCGTACATGCGCCACATCGCGCGCTCCAGGTCTTTGCCCATCTGGGTGCTGTCTTGCGTGCCCATGCGGCACCACTCGCTGCCCACGCAGGTCTTCACCGTGCGCAGTGCTTTGGCGTAGGCGTGGCCGCTGGGCATGCCAATGTCTTTCCACACCGCCTGCAAGTCTTCTTTTTTCACGCCCAGCAAGTCAATACGCTGGCCACCCGTCACCTTCACCGTCGGGATGTTGTACTTGTCCACCGCGTCGGCGATGCGGCGCAGCTCGTCGGCCGTGGTCTCGCCGCCCCACATGCGCGGGATCACGCTGTAGGTGCCGTCTTTCTGGATGTTGGCGTGCGAGCGCTCGTTGATGTAGCGGCTCTGCGGGTCGTCTTTGGCTTCCTTGGGCCAGGTGCTGATCAGGTAGTAGTTGACGGCCGGGCGGCAGCTGGCGCAGCCGTTGGGCGTCTTCCAGCCCAGGTGCGAAAACACCTGTGCCGTGGTCAGCAGCTTGCTGCCGTTGGCCAGTGGCGTGCGAATGGCTTCGCGCACCGCTTCGTGGCCGTGTTCGGTGCAACCGCACATGGCCTTGAGCTTGGGCGTGGCCGAATAGTCACCGCCGGCGGTGAACATCAAAATTTGTTCGACCAGGCCGGTGCACGAGCCGCACGACGCGCTGGCCTTGGTGTTTTTGCGCACATCTTCCAGCGTGAACAGCCCTTTGTCTTTGATGGCCTTGCAGATCGCGCCCTTGGTCACGCCGTTGCAGCCGCACACCTCGTCCGTGTCGGCCATGGCAGCGGCCTTGCTGTGGCCCTGGTGCCCGGTGTCGCCGATGTTCGACTCGCCAAACATCAGCTTGTCGCGGATGTCGCTGACCTTGCGGCCTTCGCGCAGCAGCTTGAAGTACCAGCTGCCGTCCACCGTGTCGCCGTACAGGCAGGCGCCCACCAGCTTGTCGTCCTGAATCACCAGCTTTTTGTAAACCCCGCTGGCCGGGTCGCTCATCACGATTTCTTCGGTGTTGTCGCCGCCCATGAAGTTGCCAGCGGAAAACAGGTCAATGCCTGTGACCTTGAGCTTGGTGGACGTGAGCGAACCGGTGTAGCGGCCAATGCCGAACTCGGCCAGGTGTGTGGCCAGCACCTTGCCCTGCTCAAACAGCGGTGCCACCAGGCCGTAGGCAATGCCGCGGTGCGCCGCGCATTCGCCCACCGCGTAAATGCGCGGATCGGTCACGGTTTGCAGCGTGTCGCTGACCACAATGCCCTTGTTCACATGCAGCCGCATGCTTTCGGCCAGCGCCGTGTTGGGGCGAATGCCCACCGCCATCACCACCAGGTCGGCGGCCACTTCGGTGCCGTCCTTGAACTTCACGGATTTGACGCGACCGTTCTCGCCGCCCACCAGTTCTTGCGTTTGCGCACCCATCAAAAACCGCATGCCGCGCTCTTCCAGCGAACCCTGCAATAGCTTGCCCGACACATCGTCCAGCTGGCGTTCCATGAGCCACGGGCCCACATGCACCACGCTCACGCTCATGCCGCGCTTCATCAGGCCGTTGGCCGCCTCCAGGCCCAGCAGGCCGCCGCCAATCACCACCGCGTGCTTGTAGGTGGTGGCCGCGTCGATCATGGCCTGGGTGTCGGCAATGTCGCGGTATGCCAGCACGCCGCCCAAGTCTTTGCCCGGTATGGGCAGCATGAACGGGTTGGAGCCGGTGGCCATGATCAGGCGGTCGTAGCCGGCACTCACCGCCTCACCGGCCGGGCCCACACCGTGCACCACGCGCTTGACGCGGTCCACCTCGGTCACCTTGCAACCCGCGTGCAGGGTCACGCTGTTGTCGGTGTACCAGGACCAGTCGTTGAGCACGATCTCGTCCAGGGTCTGCTCACCGGCCAGTACGGGACTGAGCAGGATGCGGTTGTAGTTGGGGTGCGGCTCGGCGCCAAACACCGTGATGTCGTAGAGGTCGGGCGCGATCTTCAGCAGCTCTTCCAGAGTGCGCACGCCGGCCATGCCGTTGCCCACCATCACCAGCTTCAGTTTCGCTTTGGGGTTCACTCGCATGTCCATGGGGTTCTCCTCAAGCCACTTTTTCCACATGCGCCTGGCGCGTGTAGAGGAAGTCAATGACCGCTTTTCTGTGCTGCAGATACTGCGGGTCGTCGGCCAGGGCCACACGGCTGCGCGGACGCGGCAGGTCCACGCTCAACACCTCGCCAATGGTGGCGGCGGGGCCGTTGGTCATCATCACGATCTTGTCGCTGAGCAGCACCGCTTCGTCCACGTCGTGGGTCACCATCACCACCGTGCTGTGCGTGCGTGCCACGATGTCCAGCAACTCGTCTTGCAGCTTGGCGCGGGTGAGGGCGTCGAGCGCGCCAAAGGGTTCGTCCATGAGCAGCACCTTGGGTTCCATGGAAAGGGCGCGGGCAATGCCCACGCGTTGCTTCATGCCGCCCGAGATTTCGCCAGGGCGTTTCTGGGCGGCGGGCATCAGGCCCACCAGGGCCAGCGCGGCCTCGGTGCGCGTCTTCAGCTGGGCTTTGTTTTCGGTGGCGGCAAACACGCGCTCCACGGCCAGGTACACGTTTTCGAAACACGTGAGCCAGGGCAGCAGCGAATGGTTCTGGAACACCACCGCGCGCTCGGGGCCGGGGCCGGCGATCTCGCGGTCGGCGCACAGCAGCACGCCCTGGGTGGGGGTGGTCAGCCCGGCAATCAGGTTGAGCAAGGTGGACTTGCCGCAGCCCGAGTGCCCAATGAGCGCCACGAACTCACCCTTGGCCACCGACAGGTTGATGTCGCGCAGGGCGGGGAAGCTGCCCTTCTTGGTCTTGAAGGTCTGTTCGACGTGCTGGATGTCGATGTAGCGGTTCTCTTGCATGTGAATCTCCAAACCGTTCGCCCTGAGCCTGTCGAAGGGCAGCGAACGCAAGCGATGTGTGAGGGCTTCGACAAGCTCAGCCCGAACGGGATTGCGTGGTCCGATCGTCCTGAGCCTGTCGAAGGGCAAGCCCAGCCCGAACGGACCCCTCAGCTCTTCACTTCTTCAAACGTGAACAGGGTGGCGATCTTGATGAGCGCGAATTCGAGCAGCAGGCCCACGATGCCGATGACGAAAATCGCGATGATGATGCTGGACACATTGAGGTTGTTCCACTCGTCCCAGACCCAGAAGCCAATGCCCACGCCGCCGGTCAGCATTTCGGCCGCCACGATCACCAGCCAGGCCGTGCCCACCGCCAGGCGCACGCCGGTCAGCAGGTAGGGCAGCACGGCGGGGAACAGGATCTTGGTGAAGATCTTCCACTCGCTCAGGTTGAGCACGCGCGCCACGTTCATGTAGTCCTGCGGGACGCGCTGCACGCCCACCGCGGTGTTGATGATCATGGGCCAGATGGAGCAGATGAAGATGGTCCAGATGGCGGCCGGGTCGGCACCCTTGAACACCAGCAGGCCAATGGGCAGCCAGGCCAGCGGCGACACCGGGCGCAGCAGACTGATGAGCGGGTTGAACATGCGGCTCAGGAACTCGAAGCGGCCGATGGCAAAGCCGGCGGGTATGCCGACCGCTGCCGCCAGACCGAAGCCGATGGCCACGCGCTGCAGCGAGGCCAACACGTTCCAGCCCACGCCCTGATCGTTCGGACCGTTGCTGTAGAACGGGTCGGAAAACACCTGCACCGCCTGGGTCCAGGTTTCCAAAGGCTTCGGAATACCGCTGTTGCCCGTGCTGGCGATCAGTTGCCACAGCAACACCAGGCAGGCCAGTCCCATCACCGGTGGCAGCACCGCCATCCAAAGGCCCCGAAAGTCGCGTGCGGTTTTGCGGGGGGTGGGTGCGGGGGTGCTGGTCATGGCTTTGACGGAGGCAGAAGCGTTGGAGTCGGCGGCCGGTGCAAGCGGCGCCTCCAGCGGAGAGTGAAAAACAGCGGCAACCATGGTGGATGTCCTTTCAGTGCAACGAGCGAAATGCTTTCAACCCAGATCGCCGCGGAACCGGCTTTGCCGGGCCGCCAGCGATGCCCCCCTGAGGGGGCGTGCGAAGTGCAGAGGGTGTGGGTCAGGCCTTGATGGCGAACCCATCGGCGTACTTCGCGGGGTCTTTGCCGTCCCACACCACACCGTCCATCAGCTTGCTGCTGCGCATCGGGTCCTTGGGCACGCTGATGCCCATGGCGCTGGCGACCGACTTGTACAGATCGATCTGGTTGATCTGCTTGGCGATGCCGAGGTAGTCGGGGTGGCTCTTGATTAGGCCCCAGCGCTTGTGCTGCGTGAGGAACCACATGCCGTCGGACAGGTAGGGGAAGTTGACCTTGCCGTCGTTGAAGAACTTCATGTGGTTCGGGTCGTCCCAGGTCTTGCCCATGCCGTTCTGGTAACGGCCCAGGATGCGCTGGTTGATCGCGTCCACACCGGTGTTGATGTACGACTTCTGAGCCACGGTCTCAGCCATCTTCATCTTGTTCTGCAGGCCGGCGTCGATCCAGCGGCTGGCTTCGAGCACGGCCATCATCACGGCGCGCGTGGTGTTGGGGTACTTCTTGGTGAACTCGGCCGTGGTGCCCAGCACCTTCTCGGGGTGGTCGCGCCAGATGTCCTGTGTGGTGTTGGCGGTCACGCCCACGCCGTCCATGATGGCGCGGTGGTTCCAGGGCTCACCGACGCAGAAGCCGTCCATGTTGCCGATGCGCATGTTGGCCACCATCTGCGGCGGCGGCACCGTGATCAGGCGCGCGCCCGAGAGTGGGTTGATGCCGGCGGCGGCCAGCCAGTAGTGCATCCACATGGCGTGCGTGCCGGTGGGGAAGGTGCCGGCGAAGGTGTAGTCGCGCTTGTTGGCGGCCATGTATTTGGCCAGCGACGCGCCGTCTACCGCGCCCTTGTCGGCCAGTGCTTTCGAGAGCGTGATGGCCTGGCCGTTGTTGTTCAGGCTCATGAGCACGGCCATGTCTTTCTTGGGGCCGGCGGTGCCCATGTGCACGCCGTAGACCAGGCCGTACAGCACGTGGGCAAAGTCAAGCTCGCCATTGACCAGTTTGTCGCGCACACCGGCCCAGCTGGCTTCCTTGCTCGGCACGATCTTCACGCCGTACTTCTTGTCAAAGCCCAGCACCGAAGCCATCACCACGCTGGCGCAATCGGTCAGCGGGATGAAGCCGATCTTGACTTCAGCCTTCTCGGGTGCATCGGATCCTGCAGCCCAGACGCCGCTGTGGCCCAGGGTGGAGAAGAAGGTGGCCGTGGCAGCCCCCTTTTTCATGAAGTCGCGGCGCGAGGCAGCGTCGGTCTTGCGGGTTGCGCTGTCTGCGGCTGGTGTGGTGGTGTGTGCGCTCATGTCCAACTCCTTGCTGATGAAAAAACGGTGACCCAAACAAAACGGCGCCCATCGCCTGACCCGCGGTGAGCGAGTCGGTGATGGACGCCGTTGTCCAGTGTCTGGGGAGACTTCGGGGTTCACGCCGCCGTTGGCGCAAACTCCTTCGCTTGGTTTAAAGCAGGGACCATGCCAGGCCAAGGGTTAACGCGGGGGTTCCGTTTCAAAGCCTTGATTTCATTGAAAAAAGACAACCAGCAGGTCGCGCGATGTTTCGCGCAGCAGCATGTTGACAGCGGCTTTTTGCACATTGAGGGAGCCTCTTTTTGGTGCATGGTGCGCGGCAGGCACGGTCTTTGTGCACTGCAGCAATACCTCTGCACGCAGGCGGTTTCAGCGGCGCCGCTCCGGCAACACCTCGGCCATGGCCAGCACCGCTTCGGCTACTTCAATCAGCCGCCGGTTCTGGTTCATGGCCATCTGGCGCATGGTTTTGTGCGCCTCCTCTTCGCTCAGCTGGCGGTGCGCCATCAGCAGACCCTTGGCGCGCTCCACCAGCTTGCGTTCGTTCAGGCTGGCGCGCACGGTGTCGAGCTCGTCGCCCATGCTTTGCAGGCGCCGGGCCTGCTCTTGCACCAGCTCCAGAATCGATCGTTCCAGGTGCAGCCCATAGCCTTGCGGCGGCGCGAGGCCGGCGGCCCCCGCGTTGTTGCTCAGGCCCACGGTGCTCCCCGCTGGTTGCGTGTCTTTGAAGAACGACAGCGCGTCCGATTCGCGGGGCGCTGAGGCGCTCAGGGCCGTGAAGTTTTCCAGGTCGCGGTGGGCTGCGCCAATCTTGTCTTTGCACACATGCAACAGCTCTTGGGCCAGCTGGTCTTCCACCAGCTTCATGCGGTCCATGCGCTGGCTGCAGCAGTCAAACCAGGCCTGGCTCTGTTTTGCGTCCAGCGCTGCGCCATGTGTTGCTGTGCACAACACGCGTCGCATGCGCTCCAGCTCCGCCAGCGTGGCGCTGGGCTGGTTTTGTGTCCACAACGCACCCAGCGCGGTGCTGGAAAAATCGGTGAACACCTGCAGGCAGCGCTCTTGCGAGTCGATCAGGTGCAGCAATCGCTGCTGCTCGCTGGTTTCAGCCCGCCCGCTGGCATACAGCGCCGAGCCGGCTGCGCGCTCTTGCCCGGCAAATTCCTTGCCCTGCATGAAGTTGAAGCGGGCCACCAGCAGGCGGGAAATCTCCGGGTCCGTTGCGCTGTCGGCCGCTTCAAACACCACCGCCAGCAGCCCGGCAATCAGCCGCACATAGGCTTCGGTGGCTTGGCGGGCCGCCCAGGCCTGGCTTTCAATCTGTGCCCGCAGGCCGGGCAGGGCGTCCAGCCCGTGCAGCACATAGGCGATGCGGCTGAACAGCCGCGCGCCATTGCCCACCGAGGCTGATTCGGTGTCCAGGCTGTCAAAGCAGGCGCGCAGGTCGCTTTCAAGGCCCTGGCATTCGCCGATCTGCACCTGGCGCTCGGGCGCAAACCGGGCGCCGTTCGAGCCCAGGTACAGGTTGGACAGCCCGCGCTCGCGCTGCAGCCCGTGCACCAGCCGCCCGGTCACGTTCACCAGCGCGCTGGTGAGCGCCAGCGCCTGCAGCTCAGCGATTTCGCAGCGTTTGGCTGCGACGAGAAAATTCAAACCAGATTTCATGAAGTGCAAGGGATGTTGGGGACGCTGTATGCAACAAACATGCCGCCTTGGGTGGGGCGGTGAGGGCGGGTACCCACCTGCGACGGTGCCGCCCCGTACACTCCGGGCATGCTGATTTTGGGAATCGAATCGTCTTGTGACGAAACCGGCGTGGCCCTGGTGGACGCCAGCGGCACCGGCACGCCCCGGCTGCTGGGCCATGCCCTGCACAGCCAGATTGACATGCACCAGGCCTATGGCGGCGTGGTGCCCGAACTGGCCAGCCGCGACCACATACGGCGCGTGCTGCCTTTGACCGACGCCGTGTTGACCCAGGCCGGGCTGCCGCTGGCGGCGGTGGACGCGGTGGGCTACACCCGCGGGCCGGGCCTGGCGGGCGCTTTGCTGGTGGGTTCGGGCGTGGCCTGCGCGCTGGGCTTTGCCCTGGGCAAGCCGGTGCTGGGCGTGCACCACTTGGAAGGGCATTTGTTGTCGCCGTTTCTCAGCGCCGACCCGCCTGAGTTTCCGTTTGTGGCGCTGCTGGTGTCGGGCGGCCACACCCAGCTGATGCGGGTGGACGGCGTGGGGCGCTACGAACTGTTGGGCGAAACCATCGACGATGCCGCCGGCGAGGCGTTCGACAAGTCGGCCAAGCTGCTCGGCCTGGGTTACCCCGGCGGGCCTGCGCTGTCCAAGCTGGCCGAGCAGGGCGATGCGCTGGCCTACAAGCTGCCGCGCCCGCTGCTGCACAGCGGCGACCTCGACTTTTCGTTTGCCGGTCTGAAAACGGCGGTGTTGACCCAGGTGAAGCGGCTGGCCCACGCCAGCATGGACGGCCCGGCTACCACGCACCTGGCCGACCCGCTGAGCCTGCAGCAAAAGGCCGACGTGGCCGCCTGCGTGCAGGCCGCCATTGTGGAGGTGCTGGTCAAAAAGTCGCTGGCCGCGGTCAAGCTGACCGGCCTGCGCCGCCTGGTCGTGGCGGGCGGTGTGGGCGCCAACGCGCTGCTGCGTGAGCAGCTCAATGCCGCTTGCGCCAAGAGCGGTCTGCGCGTGCACTACCCCGAGCTGCATCTGTGCACCGACAACGGCGCCATGATCGCCCTGGCCGCTGGCCTGCGGGCCCAGGCCGGTCTGGCCTTCACCGGTGACGAGCCGTTTGCCGCCAGCGGCTACCGCTTTGACGTGCGGCCCCGGTGGCCGTTGGCCGAGCTGGCACAAGCCAGCGCCTGATCGGCCTGGCACCCGATTTGCAAGGCTTCGGGCGGCTCATTTCGGCCATGAGCGGCTGACCATCGGCCTGCAAAAATCGGTGGCTGGGCAAAGTTAATTATGAATTACACTGCGCCACCCCGACCCAGCGCGTCACGGGTCTCGCTCCCATTGGGGCGGCTGGACCCCGCCTGGGAACTGTGCCGGCCACCCGCCAGCCCACCTTCACCGGAACCCGTATGAAACCCGTTTTGTCATCTTCTTCGCGCCGGCGCTGCACCACCTGGGCGCTGGCCATGGCGGCCTGTCTGAGCCTGCCGGTGGCCGCGCAGCCAGCCGTTCAAACCGCTGGCGCATCCCCGATTCGCATCGGCATGATCGAAGGCCTTTCGGGTCCATTTGCCAACACCGGCGAGGCCGTGTTCCGCAACCTGGTGTGGGCCACCGAGCGTGTGAATGCGCGCGGCGGTGTCAAGCTGCCCGGCGGCAACCGCCCCTTGCAGATCGAGCGCTTTGACAGCAAAGGCCAGACCGAAGAGGCCCTGTCGGCCCTGCGTTCCGCCATCGACCGCAACATCACCATCGTGACCCAGGGCAACAGCTCGGCAGCCGCGTCGGGCCTGATTGATGCCTTGAACAAGCACAACGAACGCGATCCGTCGCGCCAGGTGGTGTTTCTCAACTACTCGGCGGTTGACCCGGTGCTGACCAACGAAAAGTGCAGCTACTGGCATTTCCGGTTTGACGCCCATGCCGACATGCGCATGACCGCGCTCATGAGCGTGCTGCGTGAAGACGCCGCGCTGAAAAACATCTACCTGATCGGTCAGGACTACAGCTTTGGCCAGGCGGTGCTGCGCGAAGCGCGCAACCAGCTGGCGGCCAAGCGGCCCGACGTGAAAATTGTGGGCGACGAACTGCACCCCATGGCGCGGGTGAAAGACTTTTTGCCCTATGCCAACAAAATCAAGGCCAGCGGCGCCCAGGCCGTGCTCACCGGCAACTGGGGCAACGACCTGACGCTGCTGGTGAAAGCCGCTCGCGAAGTGGGTTTTGAAGGCACGTTTTACACCTTCTATGGCAACGCGCTGGGTGCGCCTGCGGCCATTGGCGATGCGGGTATCGGCAAGGTGGTGGCCGTGGCCGACTGGTTCCCCAACGTGGCCACGCGCGAGTCGGAAGCCTTCTACCAAGCCTTCCGCCAGCGTTTTCCCAAGCCCGAAGAGGACTATGTGCACATGCGCATGCAGCTCATGATCGAGTCGCTGGCGCAGGCCATTGGGCGCGCGGGCGCCGATGGCAGCCCGATCAACGCCGCCAACATCGCCGCCCAGCTCGAAAAAGCCGACGTCACCTTTGCCGGCCAGCGCGCCCGCATGCGCGCCGCCGACCACCAGTTTCAGCAGCCGCTGACGGTGGCGGTCATGGACCGCCAGGGCGCGCCCGGTGTGAGGTTCGATGTCGAAGGCTCGGGCTATGGTTTTCGTGTCATCCGCAGCATCAGCCCCCAGCAGGCCGAGCAGCCACACAGCTGTAACATGGTTCGACCATGACCCTCCCGCCGTCCGGAAGGGTCTCGAACAAAGGAAATGACTGATGCGTCAAGTGGTTGAGAACCTGGAAGAGTCGCGCATCCGCGAAGTGGCCAACGAAGGTCTGGGCCGCCCGGACGTGCTCAAGTTCTGGTTTGGCGAAAGCGACGAGGTCACGCCGGCTTTCATCCGCGAAGCGGCCATTGCCTCGCTGCAGCTGGGCGAGACCTTTTACGCCCACAACCTGGGGCTGCCCGAGTTGCGCCAGGCGATTGCGGTCTACACCCATGGCCTGCATCCTGGGCGCGGCGTCGACCATTGGTTTGACCGCATCGCCGTCACCTCGGGCGGCGTCAATGGCCTCATGCTGGCGTCACAGGCGCTGGTGGAGGCGGGTGACGAGGTGGTGGTGGTCACGCCCGCCTGGCCCAACCTGGTGGCGCAGCCGCAAATCATGAGCGCGCGGGTCAAAACCGTGTCGTTGACCGTGGCCGACGCCGGCGACAACGCGGGCGCCTGGGTGCTCGACATGACTGCCCTGCTGGCGGCCATCACCCCGGCCACGCGTTTGCTGATCGTGAACGCGCCCAACAACCCGACCGGCTGGACGCTCAGCCGCGACGAGCAGGCCGCCATCCTGGCGCACTGCCGCCGCACCGGCACCTGGGTGCTGGCGGACGAAGTTTATGAGCGGCTGTATTACGCCGCTGACAGCGCCAATGGCGCCGCGCCCAGCTTTCTGGATGTAGCCGAACCGGACGACCGCCTGATCGTTGCCCACAGTTTTTCCAAGAGCTTCCTCATGACCGGTTGGCGCCTGGGCTGGCTGGTGTTGCCGCCCGCGCTGACGCACGCCGTGGGCAAGCTGATTGAGTTCAACACCTCGTGCGCCCCGGTGTTCACCCAGCGCGCTGCCGTGGTGGCGCTGCAGCGCGGTGACGACGTGACACCCGCGCTGGTGGCCCACCTGCAAACCTGCCGCGACACCCTGGTGCCGCTGTTGCAAGCCATACCCGGCGTCACGCTGGCCATGCCGAAAGGCGGCATGTACGCTTTCTTTCGACTGGAAGGCCAGCCCGACTGCCTGGATGTGGCGAAGCGGTTGGTGCGCGAGGCCGGCCTGGGCCTGGCGCCGGGCAGCGCTTTTGGCCCTGAAGCGGCGGGCTGGCTGCGGTGGTGTTTTGCCAGCCGCGACCCGCAGCGCCTCGTGCAGGGCGTCGAGCGTTTGCAGGCCTGGCTGCGAGACCAGCGTTCAAAAGCGACTGGGCTATAATTGTCGGTTGCTGTCTGGTTAGACGGCAACTCACGCCCGTTGCGGCGGTCAGGCCTGGCGTTCCGTGCGCTGGCAGGCTGCGACGGGACGCATGTCACCCCAAGGAATTCAACATGATCGAAAAAACCATCAAAGCCGCCGTTGTTGCGGACAACGCCCGCGCCGCCAACGACACCGGTAGCCCGGAAGTGCAGGTCGCTATTTTGACCGCCCGCATCAACGAGCTGACCCCCCACTTCAAGACCCACGCCAAAGACCACCACGGTCGCCGTGGTCTGCTGCGCATGGTGAGCCGCCGCCGCAAGCTGCTGGACTACCTGAAGTCCAAAGACGCTCAGCGCTATATCGCCCTGATCGCCAAGCTGGGCCTGCGCAAGTAATTTTGAGTACGGCATGACACGCAAAACGCCTGAGTTGGTTCGCTGGCTCGGGCGTTTTTTGTTTGTCAGCCACGTTTTTTGATTCCGGAGCAGCAACAACAGAGCGAAGCTGTGTCATTCCAAAGGTGTTGATGGCCGCGCCCGTGCGGTGTTCAGCGGCTCTGGAATGGCATCGTGTTCTGGGTTGTGTTTCCGGGTTTTGTGCAGATGGTCTGCACGCCATGCCGCCCGCCAGTTCTGCTGGGTGGCCCATAGGAGAAAACCCATGAGCATGTTCAATAAAGTCACCAAGACCTTCCAGTGGGGCCAGCACACGGTCACCATGGAAACCGGCGAAATCGCCCGCCAGGCCACTGGCGCTGTGGTTGTCAACATCGACGACACCGTGGTGCTCGCCACCGTGGTCGCCAAGACCGATGCCAAGGCCGGTCAAGACTTCTTCCCGCTGACGGTGGACTACACCGAAAAGTCGTACGCCGCCGGCAAGATCCCCGGCAGCTTCTTCAAGCGCGAAGGCCGCCCCAGCGAACTCGAAACGCTGACCTGCCGCCTGATCGACCGCCCCATCCGCCCCCTGTTTCCTGAAGGCTTCTACAACGAAGTCCAGGTCATCGTGCACGTGGTCAGCCTGAACCCCGAAGTGCAGGCCGACATCGCGGCCATGATCGCCACGTCCGCAGCCCTGTCGGTGTCCGGTATCCCGTTCAACGGCCCCATTGGTGCAGCCCGCGTGGGTTACATCAACGGCCAGTACGTGCTCAACCCGGGTCAGACCCAGTTGAAAGACAGCCAGCTTGACCTGGTGGTCGCTGGTACGCAAGGCGCCGTGCTGATGGTGGAATCAGAAGCCGATCAGCTGTCCGAAGAGATCATGCTCGGCGCCGTGGTGTTTGGTCACGAGCAGGGCAATATCGCCATTGCCGCCATCAACGAGTTGGTGCGCGACGCTGGCAAGCCGGTCTGGGACTGGCGAGCGCCTGCCAAAGACGAAGCCCTGATCGCCAAGATCGACGGCCTGGCCAAGGCCAAACTCGAAGCCGCCTACCAGATTCGCAACAAGCAGGCCCGCACCCAGGCCTGCCGCACGGCTTATGCCGACGTCATGGCGAGCCTGAAAGCCGAAGGCGTGGCCTTTGACGGCGTGGCGATTGAAGCTTTGTTGTTTGAGATCGAAGCCAAGATCGTGCGCGGCCAAATTCTGGCTGGCGAGCCCCGCATCGACGGCCGCGATACCCGCACTGTGCGCGCCATCGAAATCCGCAACAGCGTGCTGCCCCGCACCCACGGCTCGTCGCTGTTCACCCGCGGTGAAACCCAGGCGCTGGTCGTGGCCACGCTCGGTACCGACCGCGACGCTCAGCGCATTGACGCACTGGCTGGCGAGTTCGAAGACCGCTTCATGCTGCACTACAACATGCCTCCCTTCGCCACTGGTGAAGCTGGCCGCTTTGGTACGCCCAAGCGCCGCGAAATCGGCCACGGCCGCCTGGCCAAGCGTGCGCTGATCGCCGCGCTGCCCAGCAAAGAAGACTTCCCTTACACGATGCGCCTGGTCTCGGAAATCACCGAGTCCAATGGTTCCTCGTCGATGGCTTCGGTCTGCGGCGGCTGCCTGGCGCTGATGGACGCTGGTGTGCCCATGAAGGCCCATGTGGCCGGTATCGCCATGGGTCTGATCAAGGACGGCAACCGTTTCGCCGTGCTGACCGACATCCTGGGTGACGAAGACCACCTGGGCGACATGGACTTCAAGGTTGCTGGCACCACCAACGGCATCTCGGCGCTGCAGATGGACATCAAGATCCAGGGCATCACCAAGGAAATCATGCAGGTTGCGCTGGCTCAGGCCAAAGAAGCCCGCATGCACATTCTGGGCAAGATGCAGGAAGCCATGGGCGAAGCCAAGACCGAAGTGTCCAACTTCGCGCCCAAGCTGTTCACCATGAAGATCAACCCCGAGAAGATCCGTGACGTGATCGGCAAAGGCGGCTCGGTGATCCGTGCGCTGACCGAAGAGACTGGCACCCAGATCAACATCGACGAAGACGGCACCATCACCATCGCATCGACCGACAGCGCCAAGGCTGATGAAGCCAAGCGCCGTATTCAGCAGATCACCGCCGAAGTCGAAATCGGCAAGGTCTACGAAGGCCCGGTCACCAAGATCCTGGACTTCGGTGCGCTGATCAACTTGCTGCCCGGCAAAGACGGTCTGCTGCACATCAGCCAGATCGCCCACGAGCGCGTTGAGCGCGTGACCGACTACCTGAGCGAAGGTCAGATCGTCAAAGTCAAGGTGCTGGAGACCGACGAAAAAGGCCGCGTCAAGCTGTCCATGAAAGCGCTGATCGACCGCAACAGCGGCGACCAGGGTCAGCAGCAACAGCAGCAATAAGACGGGGTTTTCTGGCCATGCAAGCGGTTGAAATCAGCGCCTACGGCGCACCCGACGTGTTGCGGTTGACCGAACGCCCCATGCCCGTAGCGGGCGAGGGCGAGGTGCTCATTCGTGTGAGCGCGTCGGGTGTGAACCGGCCTGATGTGCTGCAGCGAACCGGTAACTACCCGGTACCACCCGGCGCCTCTGACATTCCCGGCCTTGAAGTGGCGGGTGTCATCGAGTCGGGTGACGCGGCCGCCATGGCGGCTGTGGGTCTTGCTGTGGGCGACCGGGTGTGTGCGCTGGTGGCAGGCGGTGGCTATGCGCAGTTTTGCGTGGCCCCCGTCGGGCAGTGCCTTCCGGTGCCTGAAGGCCTGGACGATGTGGCTGCGGCCACCTTGCCCGAGACTTTCTTCACCGTCTGGAGCAACGTTTTTGACCGCGCGCGACTGCAGCCTGGTGAAACCCTGTTGATCCAGGGTGGTACCAGTGGTATCGGCGTGACCGCCATCCAGATGGCCAAGGCCCTGGGTGCGCGGGTGATCACCACCGCAGGCAGCGACGACAAGTGCGCCGCATGTCTGGCGCTGGGTGCCGACCACGCGATCAACTACAAAACACAAGACTTCGTGGCTGCTGTGGCTGAGCTCACCGGAGGTCAGGGCGTCCATGTGATTCTGGACATGGTGGCGGGATCCTATGTGGCTCGTGAGCTGGACTGCCTGGCCGAAGATGGCCGTTTGGTCATCATCGCGGTGCAGGGTGGCGTCAAGGCCGAGATCAATGCCGGCATGGTGTTGCGCCGGCGGTTGACCATTACCGGCTCGACCTTGCGTCCACGCACGGTCGCTTTCAAGACCGCCATCGCCCAGAGTCTGCGCACCACCGTCTGGCCGCTGTTGGCCAGTGGTCGCATCAAACCGGTCATCTACCGCGTGTTCAACGCGGGTGAGGCTGCATCGGCGCACACGCTGATGGAGTCCAACCAACACATCGGCAAGCTGGTCTTGACATGGTCCTGATCGCTGGCTGAACGCCGTGCTCGAGAGAAAGCTATGAAAAAACTCATCGCAGGTAACTGGAAAATGAACGGCTCACTGGCTGCCAACGAGGCGCTGGTCAAAGCCATGCTCGAAGGTCTGCAAGGCACCGAGCCCGCGGCAGACATGGCCTTGTGTGCGCCTGCACCCTACCTGGCGCAGCTGCAAGCCCTGCTCAAGGACAGCGCGATCGCTTGGGGCGCTCAAGACGTTTCCGCGCACGAGCAGGGCGCCTACACCGGTGAGGTCAGCGCCGCCATGTTGCGCGATTTCGCCTGCCGTTACGCGATCGTGGGTCACTCAGAGCGCCGCCAATACCATGGTGAAACGGACGCCACGGTGGCCACCAAGGCGCAACGTGCGCTGGCACTCGGCATCACGCCCATCGTGTGTGTGGGTGAAACCCTGGCCGAGCGCGAAGCCGGGCAAACCGAATCGGTGGTCAAGCGCCAGTTGGCTGCTGTGATACATGCTGTGGCGCATTGCACCAGTGAAATTGTGGTGGCCTACGAACCCGTGTGGGCCATCGGGACCGGCCAAACCGCTACGCCAGAAATGGCACAGCAAGTGCATGCCGTGTTGCGTGCCCAACTCTCGGCCGCTACACAGCACCCCGAGCGGGTGCACATCTTGTATGGCGGCAGCATGAATGCGGCCAATGCGGCCAGTCTGCTGGCGCAACCAGACATTGATGGCGGTCTGATTGGTGGTGCCTCGCTCAAGGCGGCCGACTTTTTGCAGATCGTGGCGGCTGCGCACTAAGCGCATCTGACCACTTACCTATTTCCGGAGAAAAAAATGAATGTTTTGTTGACCATCCTTCTTGCGGTGCAGCTTCTTTCCGCACTCGGCATGATTGGCCTGATCTTGATGCAGCACGGCAAAGGCGCCGACGCTGGCGCAGCCTTCGGTGGCGGTGCTGGTTCGGCCAGTCTGTTTGGCGCCTCAGGTGGTGCCAACTTCCTGTCACGCACCACCGCCGTGCTGGCCGGTGTGTTCCTCACCTGCACACTCGGTTTGGCGTATTTTGGCAACCTGCGCGAAGCGCCAGCGTCGGGCAGCGTGCTCGAAGGCTCGGTGCTGCCAGCCGACGTACCCGCCTCTGCACAAATTCCGGGCCAGGGCACGGGTGAAGTGCCCGCGCCGGCTGTGGTGGACACGCAACCTACGGGCACCGGTGCGGCACAAATTCCAGCCAAGTAAGCTGCATGAATCCTGCGTGTGGTGGGTATTGAATTCGGCTGGCCTTTGCAGTCTTGAATTGCAGTGAAAATCCACCGCACGCCCTGAAAAACGGGGTTGTTTCAGGGTAAACTCTAACGGTTGTCGACAAGGTTCACACAGTCCCTCGTGAGCCCGACAATGCAGACCTAGCCGACGTGGTGAAATTGGTAGACACGCTATCTTGAGGGGGTAGTGGCGAAAGCTGTGCGAGTTCGAGTCTCGCCGTCGGCACCAATCTTTGGACAACATGGCCCATGCGCCATGTCAGCGGAACTTACCAAGATGAGTCTCGAGCAATACCTTCCCGTACTCTTGTTCATTTTGGTGGGTGTTGCGGTCGGGATCATTCCGCAGGTTCTGGGCTACATACTCGGCCCCAACCGCCCCGACGCGGAAAAAAATTCTCCTTACGAATGCGGATTTGAGGCGTTCGAAGACGCTCGAATGAAGTTTGACGTGCGCTACTACCTGGTGGCTATTCTGTTCATTTTGTTCGATCTGGAAATTGCATTTTTGATTCCTTGGGCTGTGGCGTTTTCGGACATTGGTCTGACGGGCTTTCTGGCTGGGGTGGTTTTTCTGGCTATTCTGACCGTGGGCTTTGCTTACGAGTGGAAAAAAGGCGCGCTGGATTGGGAATGAGTATGCAATCCTCACGCGCAAACACCGGAGCTGTTCATGATTGAAGGCGTATTCAAAGAGGGTTTCGTCACCACCAGTTATGACTCGGTGGTGAACTGGGCCAAGACGGGTTCGCTGTGGCCGATGACGTTTGGCTTGGCCTGTTGTGCGGTTGAAATGATGCATGCAGCCACGGCCCGTTACGATCTTGGTCGATTTGGTGCCGAAGTGTTTCGCGCCAGCCCGCGCCAGTCAGATCTGATGATTGTGGCGGGTACGCTGTGCAACAAAATGGCGCCGGCTCTGCGCAAGGTCTACGACCAGATGGCTGAGCCGCGTTGGGTGTTGTCCATGGGTTCTTGCGCCAACGGTGGCGGGTATTACCACTACAGCTACTCGGTGGTTCGTGGTTGTGACCGCATCGTGCCTGTGGATGTGTATGTGCCGGGCTGTCCGCCTACGGCAGAAGCTTTGCTTTACGGGATCATCCAGTTGCAGCAAAAAATTCGGCGCACCAACACCATTGCGCGGGCCTGAGTGCCTGTTGTGATCTATCCGGTTCGAGCCCAGAAAGTCTTTTCATGAGCGATACACACGCGCCCTACGCCACTTCGCCTGAGGCGGTTCAAGCTTCTCTTGCTGCTTTGCTGGGTGACCGTGCCGAGTCGATCACGGTAGAGCGTGGTGAAGTGACTCTGACGGTGAGTGCTGCCAGCTATTTCGATGTCATGAAAAGCCTGCGTGACGCGCCTGTTGCGCGTTTCGAGCAGCTGATTGATTTGTGTGGCATGGACTACCAGACCTACGGCGATGGGCGTTGGGAAGGTTTGCGGTTTGCTGCGGTGGTTCACTTGTTGTCGGTCAGTCTCAACCAGCGCTTGCGCGTGCGGGTGTTTTGCCCGCAAGAAGATTTCCCGGTGCTGGCCTCGGTCACGTCGCTGTGGGCCTCTGCCAACTGGTACGAGCGCGAGGCGTTTGATCTGTTTGGCATCGTGTTTGAGGGGCATGACGACCTGCGCCGCATTTTGACCGACTACGGTTTCATTGGCCACCCTTTCCGCAAGGATTTCCCGCTTTCGGGTCATGTGGAAATGCGCTACGACGCCACGCGCCAGCGTGTGGTGTACGAGCCGGTGAGCATCGAGCCGCGAGAGATCACGCCGCGCGTGATCCGTGAAGACAATTACGGCGGGTTGCACTGAGCCGCAGGCGAACCGGAATACCCATGGCTGAAATCAAAAACTACACCCTGAACTTCGGACCGCAGCACCCGGCTGCCCACGGCGTGTTGCGCCTGGTATTGGAGCTCGATGGCGAGGTTGTGCAACGCGCCGACCCGCACATTGGCCTGCTGCACCGTGCAACCGAAAAGCTGGCCGAGAGCAAGACCTTCATCCAGTCGCTGCCCTACATGGATCGCCTGGACTACGTGTCCATGATGTGCAACGAGCACGCTTACTGTCTGGCGATTGAGAAGCTGTTGGGCATTGAAGTGCCTATTCGTGCCCAATACATCCGGGTAATGTTCTCGGAAATCACGCGCCTGATGAACCACCTGATGTGGCTCGGTTCGCATGGCAACGATTGCGGCAGCTCGACCATCCTGATCTACGCTTTTCGTGAGCGCGAAGACCTGTTCGACATGTACGAGGCGGTGTCAGGTGCTCGCATGCACGCGGCTTACTTCCGTCCCGGCGGTGTTTACCGCGATCTACCGGACACCATGCCGCAGTACCGCGTGAGCAAGATCCGCAATGCCAAGGCCATGGCCGAGTTGAACACCAACCGCCAGGGTTCATTGCTCGACTTCATCGACGATTTCACCAAGCGTTTCCCCACCTATCTGGGTGAATACCACACGCTGCTCACCGACAACCGTATCTGGAAACAGCGCACGGTGGGTATTGGTGTGGTGACGCCCGAGCGTGCGTTGAGTCTGGGCATGACCGGCCCCATGCTGCGTGGTTCCGGTATCGCGTGGGATTTGCGCAAGACCCAGCCTTACGATGTCTACGATCAGATGGAGTTCGACATCCCGGTGGGTAAGACGGGTGATTGCTATGACCGTTACCTCGTCCGCATGGAAGAGATGAAGCAGTCGAACCGCATCATCGAGCAATGTGTGAAATGGTTGCGCGCCAACCCTGGCCCCGTGATCACCGACAACCACAAAGTGGCCGCTCCATCGCGTGAATCGATGAAGTCGAACATGGAAGAGTTGATCCACCACTTCAAGTTGTTCACCGAAGGCTTTCATGTGCCCGAGGGCGAGGCCTATGCCGCGGTGGAGCATCCCAAAGGTGAGTTCGGCATTTACCTTGTGAGCGATGGCGCCAACAAGCCCTACCGTTTAAAAATTCGCGCTCCTGGCTTTGCGCATCTGGCCACCATGGACGAGATGGCCCGAGGCCACATGCTTGCAGACGCGGTGGCCATCATTGGCACCATGGACATCGTTTTTGGAGAGATTGACCGATGATCTCCGGCATCAAAACTGTGCAAACGGCATCGCTGCCCGAAGCCACCCTGCAGCGCTTCGCGCGCGAAGTTGCCAAGTACCCTGCTGACCAGGCCCAGTCCGCTGTGATGGCCTGTCTGTCAATCGTGCAACAAGAGCAAGGTCATGTGAGCCTGGAAGCTGAAAAGGCGATCGCGCAATACCTGGGTATGGCGCCGATTGCCGTGCATGAAGTAACCACCTTCTACAACATGTACAACCAGCACCCGGTGGGCAAGTTCAAGCTCAACGTGTGCACCAACCTGCCATGTCAGCTGCGCGATGGCAACAAAGCGCTGAAACACTTGGAGCACAAACTCGGTGTCACCATGGGCGGTACCACACCCGATGGCATGTTCACCTTGCAGCAGAGCGAGTGTCTGGGTGCTTGCGCCGACTCACCTGTGATGCTGGTTAATGACCGCCACATGTGCAGTTTCATGAGCAACGACAAACTCGACCAGCTGATCGACGGCTTGCGGTCGACGGAGGCAAAGTGACATGAACGCCGAGCAAATTTTTTCTCAGTTTCGCGCCACCGGCGTGCAAACGTGTTTTCACGGTCGTCATATCAATCCGCAGATTTACGCAGATTTGAACGGCAGCAACTGGTCGCTCAAAGATTACGAAGCACGGGGTGGCTACCAAGCCTTGCGCAAAATCTTGGGGCAGGACGGTTCGGCACCGAATCCCGACACCGGTGTGGCCGGTTTGACGCAGGACCAGGTGATTGCAACGCTGAAAGAGTCGGCGTTGCGTGGACGTGGCGGCGCAGGATTCCCGACCGGCCTGAAGTGGAGCTTCATGCCGCGCCAGTTCCCGGGCCAAAAATACCTGGTTTGCAATTCGGACGAGGGCGAGCCTGGCACCTGCAAAGACCGCGACATCCTGATGTACAACCCGCACATCGTGATCGAGGGTATGGCGATTGCCGCCTTCGCCATGGGTATCAGCGTGGGTTACAACTACATTCACGGCGAAATTTTTGAAGCCTACGACCGCTTCGAAGCAGCGTTGGAAGAGGCCCGTGCTGCAGGCTTGTTGGGTAACAACATCATGGGCAGCAACTTCAGCTTCCAGCTGCATGCGTTCCATGGCTTTGGTGCCTACATTTGCGGTGAGGAAACTGCGCTGCTTGAATCCCTTGAAGGCAAAAAAGGCCAGCCACGTTTCAAGCCTCCATTTCCAGCCAGCTTTGGCTTGTATGGCAAGCCCACCACGATCAACAACACCGAAACCTTTGCGGCTGTTCCTTGGATCATCCGCAACGGTGGTCAGGCCTATCTGGAATGTGGCAAGCCCAACAACGGTGGGACCAAGATTTTCTCCGTCAGTGGTGACGTGGAGAGCCCGGGTAACTTTGAGGTTCCCATGGGGACGCCGTTTTCCAAGCTGCTGGAACTTGCCGGTGGCGTGCGCAAAGGGCGCAAGCTCAAAGCGGTGATTCCTGGCGGTTCTTCGTCGCCCGTGTTGCCTGCGTCGATCATGATGGAATGCACGATGGACTACGACTCGATTTCCAAAGCCGGCTCGATGCTGGGCTCTGGTGCCGTGATCGTGATGGACGATAGCCGATGCATGGTCGAATCCCTCAAGCGCTTGTCTTACTTCTACATGCACGAAAGCTGTGGCCAGTGCACACCTTGCCGCGAAGGCACGGGTTGGCTCTGGCGCTTGGTGGACCGCATTGAGCGCGGCGAAGGCAAGCCGGCTGACATGGCTTTGCTGGACAACGTGGCAGAGAACATCATGGGGCGCACCATTTGCGCCCTGGGCGACGCAGCGGCGATGCCGGTGCGCGCCATGATCAAACACTTCCGGCCTGAGTTCGAGCACTACATCGAACACAAGACCCGCATGGCCACGGCCAACGTCTGAAAAAGAAGTCGCACATGGTTGAAATTGAACTCGACGGCAAAAAGGTGGAAGTGCCCCCGGGCAGCATGGTGATGCATGCTGCCGAGAAGGCAGGTACCTACATTCCCCATTTCTGCTACCACAAGAAACTGTCCATTGCGGCCAACTGCCGTATGTGTCTGGTGGATGTGGAGAAGGCACCCAAACCCATGCCCGCCTGCGCCACGCCGGTGACCATGGGCATGATCGTGCGCACCAAGAGCGACAAGGCGATCAAGGCCCAGCAGTCGGTGATGGAGTTTCTGCTCATCAACCATCCGTTGGACTGCCCGATTTGCGACCAGGGCGGTGAATGCCAGTTGCAGGATCTGGCCGTGGGTTACGGCGCTGGAGCCTCGCGTTACGAAGAAGAAAAACGCGTGGTGTTCCACAAGGACGTCGGTCCGTTGGTTTCGATGCAGGAAATGAGCCGCTGCATCCATTGCACCCGCTGCGTTCGCTTCGGACAGGAAATCGCCGGTGTCATGGAGTTGGGCATGTCGCACCGAGGCGAGCACGCCGAGATCGAGGCCTTTGTGGGCAACACGGTCGACTCCGAGTTATCCGGCAACATGATCGACATCTGCCCGGTGGGCGCGCTTACTAGCAAACCGTTTCGTTACAGCGCCCGCACCTGGGAACTCTCGCGCCGCAAGAGCGTGAGTCCGCACGATTCAACCGGTGCCAACCTGATTGTTCAGGTGAAAAACCACAAGGTCATGCGTGTGGTGCCGCTGGAAAACGAAGCCGTCAACGAATGCTGGATCGCCGACCGCGACCGTTTCTCTTACGAGGCCGTCAACAGCGAAGAACGGTTGACCGCACCCATGCTCAAGCAGGGCGGCGAGTGGAAAACGGTGGACTGGCAGACGGCGCTGGAATACGTAGCCAACGGCCTGAAGCAGGTCAAGACCGAACACGGCGCTGGCACCATCGGTCTGCTGGCCAGTCCGCACAGCACGGTTGAAGAACTCGCGTTGGCTGGTGCCTTGGTGCGCGGTCTCGGTAGCCAAAACATGGATGCGCGTTTGCGCAGCGCCGATTTCACCAACACCGCGCCGGTTGGTGCTGCGCGCTGGTTGGGTCAATCCATCGCATCGCTGTCTTCGCTTCAGCGTGTGCTGGTGGTGGGGTCCCATCTGCGCAAAGACCATCCGCTGTTTGCACAGCGTATCCGTCAAGCTGCTCGAAAAGGCTGCCAGGTCAACGTGCTGGACGCCGTGTCGCAAGACTGGGCGATGGCCGTCAAAAACACCATGCTGGCTGAAACCGCTTCGTGGGTCTCGGCTCTGGCAAGCATTGCCGCTGCAGTGGCCCAAGAAACGGGTGCTGCGGCACCAGCGGCCGCCGAGGTGAGCGACGCTGCTCGTGCTGTCGCCAAATCGCTCTTGGGTGGTGAGCAAAAAGCCATTCTGCTAGGCAACGCAGCGGCACACCATGAAAAAGCCAGCAGCTTGCTGGCACTGGCCAACTGGATTGGGCAGCAGACGGGTGCGACCGTGGGTTATCTCACCGAGGCAGCCAACACCGTTGGCGCACAGCTTGTGGGCGCTACACCTGGTCAAGGCGGTCTTCATGCGGCTCAAATGCTGGGCGGCGCCCTCAAGGCGGTGGTGCTTCTGAACACCGAACCTGCCCACGACAGCGCTGCAGGTTCCTCCGGTCTCGCTCACGCTGACATGGTGGTCACGCTCAGCCCTTTCAAGTCGAACATGGACGTGAGCGATGTGTTGCTGCCCATCGCGCCCTTCACCGAAACGTCGGGCTCTTTTGTCAACGCCGAAGGTCGTCTGCAGAGTTTCCACGCGGTGGTGCGTCCGCTGGGTGAAACCCGCCCAGCTTGGAAGGTGCTCCGCGTGCTGGGCAACTTGCTCGGCTTGGCCGGATTTGACGCCGACTCTTCGCAAGCCGTGTTGGCAAATGCACTGCCCGGTGTGGTTGCCGGAAGCACCGTGGACGCCACGCGTCTGTCCAACACCTGTTCAGTGAGTATCGACCTCGCTCCAGCCGGTGCCCAGCCTTGTGTGGCTTCCATTTACCAGCTCGATGGGCTGGTTCGGCGTGCCACCTCGTTGCAGCTCACGAGCGACGCACGCGCGGCAAGCGTGCAGACGGAAGGAGTCCACGCATGATCGACGCCATGTACAACGGCGGTATGGGCTTGATTGCTGCCTCGTGGTGGACCACGGCGGCTTGGCCTGTGCTCTGGATTTTGATCAAGATTGTGGCCGTGCTCGCACCTCTCATGGGCGCTGTGGCTTACCTCACCTTGTGGGAGCGCAAGTTGTTGGGTTTTATCCAGGTTCGCCTGGGCCCTAACCGGGTCGGTCCATTTGGCCTGTTGCAGCCCATCGCCGACGCGATCAAACTCCTGACCAAGGAAATCATCAGCCCCAGCGCGGCCAGCAGCGGTCTGTTTCGTCTGGGTCCCATCATGGCCATCATGCCGGCGCTCGCCGCTTGGGTCGCGGTGCCGTTTGGTCCCGATGCGATCCTCGCCAACGTCAATGCGGGCTTGCTCGTCATTCTGGCCATCACGTCCATCGAGGTTTACGGCGTGATCATCGCCGGCTGGGCATCCAACTCCAAATACGCCTTTCTCGGCGCCTTGCGTGCCTCGGCACAAATGGTGAGCTATGAAATCGCCATTGGCTTCTGCTTCCTGGTGGTCGTGATGACCGCCGGCAGCCTGCACCTGGGTGAGATCGTGGCTTCACAAAGCCGCGGTATGGCCGCAGACATGGGCCTCAATTTCCTGTCCTGGAACTGGTTGCCTCTGTTGCCCATTTTCTTTGTCTATCTGATCTCTGGCGTGGCCGAGACCAACCGTCACCCGTTTGACGTCGTGGAGGGCGAAGCAGAGATCGTTGCTGGTCACATGGTCGAGTACTCGGGCATGGGTTTCGCCATCTTCTTCCTGGCCGAATACGCCAGCATGTGGTTGATCTCCATCCTGGCTGTGCTGATGTTCCTCGGCGGCTGGCTGCCCCCTATTGACAGCGCGCTGTTCAATTGGATCCCGGGCTGGATCTGGCTGGGTCTGAAGACCTTCCTCGTGGTGTCGATGTTCATCTGGATCCGAGCCACTTTCCCTCGCTTCCGTTACGACCAGATCATGCGTCTGGGCTGGAAGATTTTCATTCCTGTCACGCTCATCTACCTGCTGCTGGTCGGCGCGTTGATGCAGACGTCTTGGAATATCTGGAAATAAGCAGGGCGAATGACCATGTCTACCACCACCGCCTCCGTTGCCACGACCGTTGCCGTCGCGCCGTTTTCCTTTCGCGACTTTTTTAAAAGCTTTTTGCTGGTTGAATTGTTCAAAGGCATGGCGCTGACCGGACGCTATGCATTCCGTCGCAAAGTCACGGTGCAGTTCCCTGAAGAAAAAACGCCCATCTCGCCACGGTTCCGTGGGCTCCATGCCCAGCGCCGGTACGAGAACGGTGAAGAGCGCTGTATTGCCTGCAAGTTGTGTGAAGCGGTATGCCCCGCCATGGCGATCACCATCGAATCCGATGCACGGGAAGACGGTTCGCGCCGCACGACGCGCTACGACATCGATTTGACGAAGTGCATTTTTTGCGGCTTTTGCGAAGAAGCTTGCCCTGTGGATGCGATTGTGGAAACCCACATTTTTGAATATCACGGCGAAAAACGCGGTGACCTGTATTTCACCAAGGACATGCTGTTGGCCGTAGGAGACCGTTACGAAACCGAAATCGCTGCAGCCAAAGCAGCCGACGCTCCTTACCGCTGACCCTGGGCTGACCCAAGAACGAAGAACCATTCCATGGACTACCAGACCGGCTTTTTTTACCTGTTCGCGGCACTGCTGCTGTTTGCAGGCTTCCGCGTGATCACCGCGCGCAATCCTGTGCACGCTGTGCTTTTCTTGATGCTCGCCTTTTCGCAGGCCGCTGCGTTGTGGTTGCTGCTGAAAGCCGAGTTTTTGGGCATCACATTGGTGTTGGTCTACCTCGGCGCGGTGATGGTGTTGTTCCTGTTTGTCGTGATGATGCTCGATATCAACATGGAAGGCGTGCGTAAGGGTTTTTGGAAACACTTCCCCTTAGCGGCTTTCTTGGGTGCGTTGGTGGCGGCCGAACTCATTGCCGTGCAGTGGGCAGGTTTCCCAGCCATGTCCATGAGCCCGGATGCACCCGGCACCGGTGTGAATGCCCCGGACTACGCCAATACCAAAGAGTTGGGCCTGCTGCTGTACACCGAATACCTGTATCCCATTGAAGTCGCAGCCGTGATCTTGCTGGTGGCCATGATCGCCGCCATTGCTCTGACGCTGCGCCAGCGCAAAGACAGCAAGGCCATCAACCCTGGGTTGCAGGTGCATGTTCGGGCGAGCGACCGCCTGGTTGTGCTGCCGATGGCCGCAACCCAAAAATCACCGCCTGCTGCCGAGGCCGCTGCCACCGAAGAGGGCAAAGTATGACGCTCACTACGCTGACCCTGGGTCACTTCCTCACCGTTGGTGCGATTCTGTTCACGCTGTCGGTGGTCGGGATTTTCCTGAACCGAAAAAACCTCATCGTGCTGCTGATGGCCATCGAACTGATGCTGTTGGCTGTCAACATGAACTTTGTGGCGTTTTCCCATTTTCTGGGTGACCTGCATGGACAGGTTTTCGTGTTCTTTATCTTGACGGTGGCCGCTGCCGAATCGGCAATTGGCCTGGCCATTCTGATGCTGCTGTTCCGCAACAAGTCGTCCATCAGCGTCGAAGAACTCAACACCCTCAAGGGTTAAGCCCGTACCCCAAGAGGCAAGAACACCATGAGCACCACCCTTTCTGCAAGCACACTCCTGGCCGTCCCACTGGCTCCGCTGGTGGGTGCAGCCCTCGCGGGTATTTTGGGCACCACTTTCGGCGGCAACGTCATTGGACGCCGCACCTCGCACACCCTCACCATTTTGGGTGTGCTGGTCGCTTTTATCCTGTCCGCCATGACGCTCAAGAGCGTGGCCGTTGACGGTGCAAGGTTCAACGAAACCATCTACGAATGGATGGTGGTCGGTGGTCTGAAAATGGAAATCGGCTTCATGGTCGATGGGCTGACCGCCATGATGATGGTCGTGGTCACGTTTGTTTCGCTCATGGTGCACCTCTACACCATTGGCTACATGGAAGAAGACGCCGGCTACAACCGTTTCTTTGCCTATATCTCGCTGTTCACCTTCTCCATGCTGATGCTGGTGATGAGCAACAACCTGCTGCAGCTGTTCTTCGGCTGGGAAGCTGTGGGTCTGGTGTCCTATCTGCTGATTGGCTTTTGGTACAACAAACCCACCGCGATTTTCGCCAACATGAAGGCTTTTCTGGTCAACCGCGTGGGTGACTTCGGTTTCATTTTGGGTATTGGCCTGATCGTGGCCTATACCGGTAGCTTGAACTACACCGAAATCTTCGCCAAAGCACCAGAGCTGGGTACGCTGGGCTTCCCAGGGACCGACTGGTTGCTGGTGACCGTCATTTGCATTTGCCTGTTCATTGGTGCGATGGGCAAGTCTGCTCAATTCCCTTTGCATGTGTGGTTGCCCGATTCGATGGAAGGCCCTACGCCTATTTCGGCGCTGATCCACGCAGCCACCATGGTGACGGCCGGCATTTTCATGGTGTCGCGCATGTCGCCGCTGTTCGAGATGTCGGACACAGCGCTTAATTTCATCATGGTGATCGGTGCCATCACGGCGCTGTTCATGGGCTTTCTCGGCATCATTCAAAACGACATCAAGCGGGTGGTGGCCTACTCCACGCTGTCGCAGTTGGGTTACATGACGGTGGCCCTGGGCGCTTCGGCCTATTCGGTGGCGGTTTTCCACCTGATGACGCACGCGTTTTTCAAAGCCTTGCTGTTCCTGGCGGCCGGCTCGGTCATCATGGGCTTGCACCACAACCAGGACATTCGCTGGATGGGCGCGGTGCGCAAGTACATGCCCATCACCTGGATCACCTCCTTGCTGGGCACGCTGGCCCTGATCGGCACGCCGCTGTTCTCGGGTTTCTACTCCAAGGACAGCATCATCGAAGCGGTGCACTTCAGCAACCTGCCAGCCTCGGGCTTCGCCTACTTCGCGGTGCTGGCCGGCGTGTTCGTGACGTCCTTCTATTCGTTTCGCTTGTATTTTCTGGTGTTCCACGGCCAGGAACGTTACGACCAAAACCCCGATGCACACCACGGGCATGACGATCACCACGATGACCATGGGCACCACGGCGACGGCAAACCGCACGAATCTCCTTGGGTGGTGACGGTGCCACTGATCTTGCTGGCCATCCCCTCGGTGGTGATTGGTTACATGACGATCGAGCCCATGTTGTTCGGTGACTTCCTCAAGGACGCCATCACCATCAACAGCGAAGCCCACCCGGCCATGGCCAAATTTGCTGAGATCTTCCATGGCCCCCTGGCCATGGTGAGCCACGCGCTTTACACGCCGCCGCTTTACCTGGCGCTGGGCGGGGCTGTCACGGCTTGGTACATGTACCTGATCAACCCCGCCGTGCCCGCCGCCATTGGCCGTGCGCTCACGCCCATCGTCACCCTGTTGGAAAACAAGTATTACCTCGACTGGTTCAATGAAAACGTGTTGGCCAAGGGTGCACGTGGCTTGGGCATTGGCCTGTGGAAGGGTGGCGACCGCGTGTTGATTGAGGGTGGGGTGGTCAATGCCAGCTGGAAGCTGGTGGGTTGGGTGTCATCGCTGGTGCGTCAGGCCCAGACGGGGTATCTGTACCACTACGCGCTGGTGATGATCGTGGGCGTGTTGCTGTTCATGACGTATTTCGTGTGGCTCGCCAAATAAGAGGAAGAACAAGATGGGTTTGCTGAGCCTTGCGATCTGGACGCCGATTTTCTTTGGCGTTGTGCTGCTGGCCTTTGGCCGGGATGATCAGGCACATGTGGTGCGTTGGATAGCCCTGGTGGGTGCGTTGGTGTCCCTGGCTGTGACGATTCCGCTGTACAGCGGCTTCGAGTTGGGCACGGCGGCCATGCAGTTTGTCGAAAAGAGCGCCTGGATCGAGCGCTTCAACGTGCACTACCACCTGGGCGTGGACGGTATCTCACTCTGGCTGGTGTTGTTGACGGCGTTCATCAACGTGGTGGTGGTGGTGGCGAGCTGGGATTCGATTACCCGCCGCGTAAACCAGTACATGGGCGCGTTCCTGATTCTGTCGGGTTTGATGATCGGTGTGTTCAGCGCGCAAGACGCGATGCTGTTCTACGTATTCTTTGAAGCCACCTTGATTCCGATGTATCTGATCATCGGCATCTGGGGTGGACCCAACAAAATCTACGCTGCGTTTAAGTTCTTCCTGTACACGCTCATGGGCTCGTTGCTCATGCTGGTGGCGCTCATTTACCTGTACACCCAGTCGGGTGGCAGCTTTGCGCTGGCAGACTGGTACAAGTTGCCTTTGAGCGGTACAGCCCAAACGCTGCTGTTCTTCGCCTTCTTCGCCGCCTTTGCTGTCAAGGTGCCCATGTGGCCGGTGCACACTTGGTTGCCAGACGTCCACGTCGAAGCGCCCACGGGCGGTTCTGCCGTGCTGGCCGCCATCATGCTGAAACTGGGCGCTTACGGTTTCTTGCGTTTTTCGCTGCCCATCCTGCCCGATGCGTCGCATGAGTGGGCCTGGCTCATGATTGCGCTGTCGCTCGTGGCGGTGGTGTACGTGGGCCTGGTGGCCATGGTGCAGCAAGACATGAAGAAGCTGGTGGCGTATTCGTCGGTGGCGCACATGGGTTTTGTGACGCTGGGCTTCTTTGTGTTCAGCGACCTCGGTGTGTCGGGTGCGATCGTCCAGATGATTGCGCATGGCTTTGTGTCGGCCGCCATGTTCCTGGCCATTGGTGTGCTGTACGACCGCGTGCATTCGCGGGAAATTGCCGACTACGGTGGTGTGGTCAACACCATGCCCAATTTTTCCGCCTTTGCTTTGCTGTTCGTGATGGCCAATTGCGGCTTGCCTGGCACCGCTGGTTTTGTGGGCGAGTGGATGGTCATCCTGGCCGCAGTCAAATTCAACTTCTGGGTAGGCGCTGCAGCCGCCACTGCACTGATCTTTGGTGCAGCCTATTCTTTGTGGATGTTCAAACGCGTCTACCTCGGACCTGTGGGCAACGACAACGTCAAGGGCTTGACCGACCTCAACCCCCGCGAATTCCTGGTGATGGCTGCGCTGGCGATTGCCGTGCTGTTCATGGGCGTGTACCCCAAGCCCTTCACCGATGTGATGGACGCTTCGGTCGCCGATTTGCTGCGCCACGTTGCCATCTCCAAACTGAACTGATTCCGTGACCGGCCAAAAATACAAGAGAGCGCTTACATGATTGACAACCTCAGCTGGGTCACGGCTTACCCTGAAATCCTGTTGCTGGTGATGGCTTGCGTGATTGCGCTGCTGGACCTCGGCGTCAAGTCGCCGCTGCGTGGCGCCACCTATGTGCTCACCTTGCTCACCCTGGGCGTGGTGGCATTGCTGCAGGGCTATTACGCAAGTTCGGGCGAAACCATCATGGGCTGGGGCGGCATGATCGTCAGCGACCCCATGGGCAACTGGCTCAAGTGTTTTGCCGCGCTCGCCATGATGGCGACCCTGGTTTACGGCCGTGCTTATGCGGGTGCGCGCGACATGCTGCGCGGCGGCGAGTTGTTCACCCTGGGCTTGTTTGCGCTGCTGGGCATGTTCGTCATGATCTCGGGCCACAATTTCCTGGTTATTTACCTGGGTCTGGAACTGCTCACGCTCTCCAGCTACGCCTTGGTCGCTCTGCGTCGCGACGACGTGCAAGCCACTGAAGCGGCCATGAAGTATTTCGTGCTGGGCGCGCTGGCCAGCGGCTTCCTCTTGTATGGCATGTCGATGGTTTACGGTGCCACGGGGTCGCTGGATCTGGCTGAAGTGATGAAAGCCATTGCGGGTGGCGAGGCAACCCTCAAGGGCTCTGCACAGGTGCTGACCCTGGGCCTGGTGTTCCTGGTGGCCGGCCTGGCGTTCAAGCTGGGTGTGGTTCCATTCCACATGTGGGTGCCCGACGTGTACCACGGCGCTCCCACCGCCGTCACCCTCATGATTGGTGGCGCGCCCAAGCTGGCGGCGTTTGCCATTGTGGTGCGTCTGCTGGTTGAAGGCTTGCAGCCGCTGGCGTTCGACTGGCAGCAAATGCTGGCGGTGTTGTCGGTCATGTCCTTGCTGGTGGGCAACTTTGCGGCCATTGCACAAACCAACATCAAGCGCATGCTGGCGTTTTCCACCATCGCACAGATGGGTTTCATGCTGCTGGGTTTGCTGGCGGGCGTGGTGCAGGGCGATGCCAGCAACATGGCCAACGCCTATGGTTCGTCCATGTTCTATGTGGTCACTTACGTGTTGACCACCCTGGGTACGTTCGGCGTGATCCTGTTGCTCTCGCGCAGCGGGTTCGAGTCTGAAAACATCAGCGATCTGGCCGGCCTCAACCAGCGCAGCCCGCTGTACGCCGGTGTGATGGCCGTGTGCATGTTCTCGCTCGCCGGTGTGCCCCCGTTGGTGGGTTTTTACGCCAAGCTTTCGGTGCTGCAGGCCCTACTGGCTTCCAGTGATTCGTTCTACATCGGCCTGGCGGTGTTTGCTGTGCTGATGTCGCTGGTTGGCGCGTTTTACTACCTGCGCCTGGTCAAGGTGATGTATTTCGACGCACCCACGCAAACGGCTGAGATCGTTGCCGGCGCCGACGTTCGTTCGGTGCTCACCCTCAACGGCGCGTTGGTGCTGGTGCTCGGCATCGTCCCGGGCGGCCTGATGGCGCTCTGCGCCCAGGCGGTTTCCTCCCTGTTCGTTTAACCGGGGCATACCCGCCCGTGCGGGCGGGTGTCTCTGGTTGAACTTCCGGCGCTTCCCCGGCTCACACTGCCCCTATGACCCACACCTTTTCTGTCTGGCTGGTGTTGATCGCCGCCCTGATCGCTGCCAATCTGCCCTTCGTCAACAACCGCTGGCTGGCGGTGATTCCGCGCGAGGAAACCAAGACCCTCTGGTTGCGCCTGGGAGAGTTGTTTGTCTTCTACTTCCTGGTGGGTGGAATCGGTTTGGCGCTGGAGCAATCGGCCGGGCAAATCTATCCCCAGGGCTGGGAGTTTTATGCCACCACGGGCGCCCTGTTTTTGACCCTGGCCTTCCCGGGCTTCGTGTACCGCTACCTGTTCAAGCGCCGTGGCTGACAGTCCGTGGCGGCTGACGTGATGGGCTGTGTGTTGCTGCACGCTGCGCTGCTCTGTGTCGGGTGTGTGGTTTGATCTACGGCCCCGATGCAACGGTAACTTCCATGTCCGAAGCACCTGCAGCCGTTGATGCGCACCTGCGCGAGAGCCTGGTGTCCCGCACCGAGTTGTTGCAGGGGCATTTCCTGCACGTCGTGCGCGATACGGTCCGCCTGCCGTCCGGGCACGAAGCCACCCGCGAATTTGTGCTGCACCCGGGTGCCGTGATGGTGATCGCCTTGCTGGACGACGGGCAAGTGGTGCTGGAGCGCCAGTTTCGCCACCCCATGCAACAGGTGATGGTGGAGTTTCCCGCTGGCAAACTCGATGCCGGCGAGCCCAGCCTGGTGTGTGCGCAGCGCGAACTGCGGGAAGAAACCGGCTACACCGCCCGTGAATGGGCCTTTGCGGGCCGCTTGGCCCCCACCATCGCTTATTCCAATGAAGTCATCGACATTTGGTTTGCCCGTGGCCTGAGCGTGGGTGAGCGCCATCTGGACGACGGCGAGTTTCTTGACGTGTTCAGCGCTACGCCTGCCGAGTTGCAGACCTGGTGCCGCAGTGGCGAGGTGATCGACTGCAAGACCTTGGTGGGCGCTTTGTGGCTCCAAAACGTGCTGCGCGGTGATTGGGTGCTGGACTGGGGCCCTGACACGTCGGCGGCTGTGGGCACTGCGTCTGCCGGATCATTCGCGCCATGAAGGTCCTCAACCTGCAATGCGGCCAACAACACGACTTTGAAGGATGGTTCGGGTCTGAAGACGATTACGCCAACCAGCTGGAGCGTGGTTTGCTGAACTGCCCCTTGTGTGGGAATGTGCAGATTCAGAAAATGCTGAGCGCGCCCCGTTTGAACCTGCGCAGCAGCCACGAAAACCGCACCCCTGCAGACGGTGGTGGTACGGTCGATGAGACCACGCAGCCCAGCAGTGTCGAGCTGGGGCGTACCGCGCCGGGCTCGCCGTTGCAGGGGCAGTTGCTCAAGGCCATGCGGCAGGTTTTGGCGAACACCGAAGATGTAGGCGACCGTTTTGCCGATCAGGCCCGCGCCATGCACCATGGCGACATGGACCAGCGCAACATCCGAGGGCGAACCACGCCCGAGGTGGCGATGGAACTGTTGGACGAGGGTATCGAGGTGCTGCCCCTGCCGACCCTGCCGGCCTTGAAAGAGACCTTGCAGTAGGGCGCTGATGGCCCATTGAAAAAGCCCCGCGTGCGGGGCTTTTTGCTGGAGCGAACAGTGCTCAGGGGTACAAACCACGCAGATCGCGCGCATGCAAGATGCGTTTGCAAGCCACGATGAAGGTGGCCGTACGCAGGCTCACCTTGTTGGCGTCGGCCACCTGCCACACGGCGGCAAAGGCGTCTTGCATGATCTTCACCAGCCGGGCATTGATCTCGTCTTCGCTCCAGAAGAAGCTGGAAAAGTCTTGCACCCATTCAAAGTAGCTCACCGTCACACCACCGGCGTTGGCGATCACGTCGGGCAGCACCAGAATGCCACGGTCGTGGAGGATGTCGTCTGCCTGCGGCGTGGTTGGGCCGTTGGCGCCTTCAATCACCATCTTGGCCTGGATGCGGCCCGCGTTGGCTTCGGTGATCTGCTGCTCCAGGGCGGCAGGAATCAAAATGTCGCACGGCACACCCCAGAAGGCGTCATCGGCCATCACCTCGGCCTGCTCAAAACCCGCCACCGAGCCGTTGCGGGCCACGTGTGCCAGCAGTGCGGGCACATCCAGCCCGGCTTCGCGGTAAATGGTGCCGCCATGGTCTTGCACCGCCACCACCTTGGAGCCCGCTTTGGCAAACAGCTTGCCAGCCACACCGCCCACGTTTCCAAAACCTTGTATGGCCACGCGCGCCGTGCTGATGTCCATGCCCGTGTGTTTGGCGGCCTCAACGCCCACGGTGAACACGCCGCGCCCCGTGGCTTCGCGCCGCCCGAGCGAGCCGCCCAGGTCCACCGGCTTGCCGGTGACCACGCCGGTGGCGGTGGACCCCTCGTTCATCGAGTAGGTGTCCATCATCCAGGCCATGATTTGCTCGTTGGTGTTCACATCGGGCGCGGGGATGTCTTTGGTCGGACCAATGATGATGCCGATTTCGCTGGTGTAGCGGCGCGTCACGCGCTCCAGTTCGCCTATGGTGAGCTGGCGCGGATCCACCCGGATGCCGCCTTTGGCACCGCCGTAGGGCACATTGACCGCAGCGTTCTTGATCGACATCCAGGCCGAGAGCGCCATCACTTCTGAGAGCGTCACGTTCTGGTGGAAGCGCACGCCGCCCTTACCCGGCCCGCGGCTGGTGTTGTGCTGCACGCGGTAGCCCTCAAAGTGGGCCACCGAGCCGTCGTCCAGGTGGATCGGCACGTCCACGATCAGCGTGCGCTTGGGCCGCTTGAGCGTGTCGACCCAGCGGGCCAGGTTGCCCAGGTAGGGCGTGACGCGGTCCACCTGTTGCAGGTAAATGCCCCAGGGGCCGAGGTTGTGCGGGTCGAGGTACGAGGGCAGGGCGTTGGTGAAGGCGGCCGGGCTGTTGGCCGCGGCGCCTGCGGGGTGCGGTGCTTGTGACATGTTGCGGAGTTTCCTTGTGGGTTGCGCCTGCCCGTTTCTGTGGGCCAGCGCTCGCCACTGTAAGGAGCCGCCGGGAGCCTGTCCAAGGCCGAGTTTTCTTGTATATATGCGTTTGATGCATAAGGTTGACCCTGTCACCCTTGGTGACGCCAGTGGGTTGGTCGAACCATGCGCGGCACTTTGAATTCTTCCAGCGTAAGCGCGCGAATCTGGCACCAAGGCCAAGAGCCTTTGGGTTCAAACAGGCCGCCTATGGGCGGCTAATTTTTTTGATGGCCTCAGCAGCTGTGCGCTCCAAACCTCACATAAGCGCCAACCGGGCGAAAAAAAGGCGCCACTGGCGCCTTTTTTTAATTCCATTCAAGCCAGGATTGCCCTGCGCTTTCAAGGTGTTGATTTCACCATCTGGCCAGGACCTTCGTCGTTGCCTCTGGCATGGGGGCCGCATCGACAATAGCCTGGATTTCTGGCTCAGCCGTAAGCCTGCAGCCGCCCATGAAGCTATCCCAGATGGAGTCGGCATTCTTCTTGAGGTCCGGCGAAAGCTGCCCTTGCAAATCCATTTTTTCCACCAGCTCTTTGTAGGCATCCAGAACCGACTTCATGGAGGCCTGGTCTGCGCTGGAGTGTTGGAGTGCCTTCTCAATCTGCTTCAGGCGCATCTTGATTTTTTTGCCATAGGCCTCAAACTCATTGTTTTTAGTGAGGAGTTTAACCTGTACGCCAGCCCCAGCTCTAGCGACGCTGACAACCTCAGCCTCTGCGGCAGAGAGCTTTTCCTGCAGCGCATCGCGCTCGTTCAGGCTGTCTCTGAGTGCGGCCCTCAGCGCTTTCAGCTGATCCTCTTTTTGCATTGCAATGCGGTACCAGCCCATGGCTTTGTCTTCGGCAGCATCCGCTTGCTGATGCGCTTGACCAATGACCTCGCCCAACATGGCGCCATGGGCGGCGTCCACCATGGCTGAGCCAACGGATGATCCAAGAGAGGGGTGCCATTGGGACATGCTGGTATTCCTGATTTTGTGGGGTGAAGGCGAAAGCCCCTGTGCGCCTCATTCACACGGCTGGGCGTTGGCAGTATAGGCATATTTTCTTAACCGTCAACAGCGCATCTGCAGCTGTTGATGCCCGCAAAGGCCGTGTATGGGATGGGTTTCGGGCGTGGCATTTCAAGGAATTTCTCCACCCCATAACCGTGGCGATCGGGGGCCCTTTCAGGCGTTGAATTGCAGCGCCGCCAGACCCGCATAAACGCCCCCGCGGGCCACCAGCTCGGCGTGGGTGCCTTGTTCCACCAGTTGGCCGTGCTCCAGCACCACAATGTGGTCTGCCTTTTGCACCGTGGCCAGGCGGTGGGCAATCACCAGCGTGGTGCGGTCGCGCATGGCCGACTCCAGAGCGGCTTGCACCATGCGCTCGCTTTGTGCGTCCAGCGCGCTGGTGGCTTCGTCCAGCAACAACAGCGGCGGGTTTTTCAGCAGGGCGCGGGCAATGGCGATGCGCTGGCGCTGGCCGCCTGACAGGCGCACGCCGCGCTCGCCCAGAAAGGTGTTGTAGCCCTCGGGCAATTGCACAATGAACTCGTCGGCAAACGCGGCCACAGCAGCGGCGTGCACCTCGGCGTCGCTGGCGCCGGGTTGGCCGTAGCGGATGTTCTCCAGCGCGCTGGTGGAGAAAATCACCGGGTCTTGCGGCACGATGCCGACCCGATCGCGCAGCGCGTGCAGGCTGAGCTGGTTGATGGGCACGCCGTCCAGCTCAATACGGCCTTGCTGCGGATCGTAAAAGCGCAGCACCAGGCCAAACACCGTGCTCTTGCCGGCACCGCTGGCGCCCACCAGGGCCACCGTTTGCCCGGGTTGCACCTTCAGGCTGAAGTCGGACAACGCGGCCTGGTTCGGCCGTGAAGGGTAGTTGAAACCCAGTTTGTGAAACACCAGCGTGCTGCCGCCAGCGGGCGCCGGGGTGTCCAGCGGCTGCGCGGGCGACTGCACCGGTGACTCGCTGGCCAGCAGCTCCATCAGCCGCTCGCTGGCGCCAGCGGCGCGCAGCAGGTCGCCATACACCTCGCCCAGCACGGCCACCGCGCCGGCCAGGATGATGATGTACACCACCGTTTGCCCCAGATGACCGGCGCTGATTTCGCCGGCAATCACGGCCTGTGTGCCTTGGTACAGGCCCCACAGCAGCAGCGCGGCGGTGCTGATGATGATGAAGGCCACCAGGCCCGAGCGGGCGCGGCTGCGCCGCACGGCGGTGCTGAAGGCAAATTCGGTGGCGGTCGCAAAGCGCTGCGCTTCGCGGTTTTCTGCGGTGTAGCTTTGTACGATGGGAATGGCGTTGAGCACCTCGGCCGCGATGGCGCTGGAGTCGGCCACGCGGTCCTGGCTGGCGCGCGAGAGCTTGCGCACGCGCCGGCCAAACCACATGCTGGGCAGCACCACCAGCAGCAAGATCAGCAGCACCTGCGTCATCACGTAGGGGTTCGTCCACACCAGCATGATCAGCGCACCCGCACCCATGAACGCATTGCGCAGCCCCATGGACAGCGACGAACCCACCACCGTTTGCACCAGGGTGGTGTCGGTGGTGAGGCGGCTCAGCACCTCGCCGGTCTGGGTGGTTTCAAAAAACTGGGGGCTTTGGCGCAGCACATGGCTGTAGACCGCGTTGCGCAGGTCGGCGGTGACGCGCTCGCCCAGCCAGCTAACCAGGTAAAACCGCGCCGCCGAAAACAGACCCAGCGCCACGGCCACGCCAAACAGTTGCAGAAAATGACCGCGCAGCCCCATGGCCTGTTCGCTGCGATCGGCCGACACCAGTCCGCCGTCAATCAGGTGGCGCAGCGCCACGGGAAAGAGCAGCGTGGCCGCTGCGGCCCCAATGAGAAACAGCACCGCGAGCCCGATTTGCAACCGGTAGGGCCGCATGAAGGGCAGCAGGCCGCTGAGAGAGGTGGGGGTGGTGGCCTTGGGCCGTTCGTTCGATGGGGGTGCGCTCATGCCTTGAGTGTGCCGGGTTTGTCTGGCCTTGGCCCGGTGGGGGCGGCACGGGCGGGCGTGGTCAGTCCTGCAGGGCGGCGTACTGGCTGGTGACGCGGCCGTGGGCTTCTTCCAGCTGGACGATGAGTCCGTCCACATCATCCAGAAATGCTTCACGGCTGGCTTGCGGGCTGTCCGTGACCAAGGCCGTGGCGTGTTCGGCCAACGCGTCTTCGCCGGCCGCCCTGGCCCAGCGCCGCACTTCGCAGTAGGCCAGCAGTGCCAGCCGGCCCAGGTCGTTGTTGCGGCGGGCGTAGTGCAGCTCCCCGAGGAGGTCCTCAAGTCCGAGCTGGATGGGCGCAGTGCGTGTGTTCATGTTGCAGTGCAGCATTATCCTTCATTCTGACGCGAAACTGACGAATTGGTGGCCTGCGAACGCCACACACCGGGCTCGGGCTTGCCCGCGGGCGTGTGCCCTGAGGTCCGACCTGGTAGACACTGACCACCAAATGGCTCGCTGCGGGCTGAAACAAGGATGTCGAGATGATGAAGCGTGACGTAGGGAGAAGGCCGGGCATCTGGGCTGTAGATGGGGCCGTGTTCAATGCTCTTCGGACGGTTTCTGTGGCGCTGCTGCTGTCGGCCAGCGCCGTTGCTGCGCAGGCCGCCACCGCCACGGCGGTGTTTGCCGGGGGCTGCTTCTGGTGCATTGAGGCGGACTTTGAAAAGCTGGCTGGCGTGGTGGCGGTGGAGTCGGGCTACACGGCCGGAAAAACCACCAACCCCAGCTACGAAACTGTGAGCCGCGGCCACACCGGGCACACCGAAGCGGTGCGCGTGACCTACGACCCTGCCCGTGTGAGCTACCCGCAGCTGGTGGCGTATTTCTGGCGCCACATCGACCCCACTGTGAAAGACCGCCAGTTTTGCGACCTGGGGGACCAGTACCGCAGCGGAATTTATTGGGGCAACGAAGCCGAGCGCCTGGCGGTCCTGGCCAGCCGCGACGTCTTGGTGAAATCAGGCCGTTTCAAGACCATTCACACCGAGCTCGCCCCTGCCAGCGTGTTTTATCTGGCCGAGGAATACCACCAGGACTACTACAAGAAAAACACGGTGCGCTACAACTACTACCGCCTGTCTTGCGGGCGCGATGCGCGGGTGAAACAGCTCTGGAAGTGATGGCTGGCGCGTTGTTGTGGCCGTGGCTGCGCTCAGTCAACCGCGGTGCTGCTGCTGCGCCAGGGTGTCCAGACCACGCCGGCGCCCATGGCGAGGTTGCTGCGGTCGCGCAGCAGCGGGCTGCCCGTGTTGGCCGCGCCGTGCAGCGACATGAGCCGTGCCGTCACAAACCAAGACACATCGCGCTGCGGGCGGTGGCTTAGCGTGAGCGCCGCTTCGGTGCCCAGGTAGCCGGCGCGGGCGTTGTAGGCGGGCCGGTTCAGCGTGGCTTCGCTCGGGTTGACTTGGTAAAAATACGTGTGCAGCGAACGGCTGGCCCAGGTGGGTTGCAGTGAAAAACTCAGGCTGGCAGGTGTGCCGGCTACTTGCCGCAGGCGCCAGCGCAGTTCGGGGTCGAAGCTGAAGCCGCGCCCGTCAATTTGCTGGAAGTCGGTGGACATGAGCGCGCGCAGCTTGAGGTGCAGCGTGGGCTGGCCGGGCCACGTCCGCAAGCCCTTGTAGACCGCTTGCGGGCCTACGCCAAACAGGTAGTCCAGGGCCGGCATGCCCTCTCGCAAGGCGTTGTTGCGGGCGTTGAAGGCGCCGGTGGCGCTCAGATCCAGTTCCCAGTCGGGCGTCCTGGCGAGGCGCCCCCGGATGCTGCCGCCGTCAATGCGCAGCACCGGCCCGCGGTAGGTGAACACCGGCAGCACCGCGCCACGCGTGCGGTAGCGGTCAGCACCGGGGTAGTCCGGCACGTAGCCAGCGCCCAGTGCCAAGCCGGCTTCCCACAGCGGCAGGCCGGCAGGCATGGTTGCTGGCGCGGCGGTTGGCGCCATGTTGCTGGGCGGCGTCTGGGGGGGCGCAGGCTCGGTGGCCCATGCGCCCAGGCTGGCGGTGCTCGCCATCATCAACGTGCAAAAGGTGTGTGGTTTCATGGGCAAATTATGGGGCTCGCGTTACAACACCAGGCGCTGGGCGTAGCCCGTCATTTCCAGGTAGCCCCGGCCCACCGGCTGGCCCTGCACGTCCAACAGGTCGGACAGGCCTTCCCAGTACACCGTGCCGGTGCTCTGGCTGCTGTCGAGTTCCTGGGGATCAATCACGGCTTTGACGGTGTAGACCGCTGCGCTGGGTGTGCTGACGCGCCATTCCACCGGGTAGCGGGCGCGGGTGCGCGGGCTGGTCCAGAAGCGCAGCGGCGTGAAGCTCACGGCGTCTGGCGCAAACGGCCGGGCCTGCGGGCTTTGCGCGGCTCGAAACGAGCCCCCAGCCCAGACCGGGCTGCCATCGGCGCGGCGCAGCCGAAAGGCGGTGAGGCTGTCGCCGTTGAACAGGTTCATGCCGATCCAGTCCCAGCCCACCGCCTCGGGGTGCAGCAGGGCTTCGCTCCATTCGTGGTCGAGCCAGGCGGTGCCCTGCACCTGAAAGCGCTGCCCGCCCAGGCTGAGCTGCCCCTGCACGGCCAGCTGGGGCTGTGTGACGTAAAAGCTGGCCTGCGCCGGGTCGGGTCCTTTGCGGGAAAAGCCGTTGTCGCCCTGCAGCAGCAGCGGCTGCGTGGGCGCGGCGCTGATGTCAATGCCCAAGGTGTCGCCGCTGATGCGGGTGGTGTAGGCACCGCTCGGCTGGCGCTGGATGGCCCAGTCGCGCAGCTGCACATGGGTGTCTTGCGCACTGGCAAACACGCCGCGCCCGCTGGGAAGGCCGGGGGTAGGCGGCTCGCCGTTCCAGCGGGCAACGCGCTGGTCGTGCCACAGCTTGCCGGCTTGCACGTCGGTGATGGCGGCGTGGGCAAACAGCAGTTGGCGGGCCGCCAGCCGCCCGGGCAGGGTTTGGGTGCCGTCCACCCGGCTGCGGAAAAACGTGACCTGAAAACCAAACGCCCGACCCGCCGCGTCTTGCGCGTGGCCGGTCAGGTACCACCATTCGGTGCGGGTGTCGTTGTGGGTGCCGTGGTCGCGCGCAAACACCAGCGGGCGGGGTTGCAACACTCGGGCAGGCTCTGCTGGTTCCGCCCGGGAGGGTGCAGCGGTCTGGGCTTGAGCAAACCAGGGTGCCACCAGCAGGCCGCCTGCGCCCAGCACCAGCTGGCGCCGTTGCAGGGCCCATGGCGGCCGGGCGTGCGTGTGTTGTATGGGGTTTGGGGGCATGGGCTTACCAGTCTTCTTTCACGGCCTGCACCGCGTCGCGGCTGGCGGCAGCGCGCCCGGCCAGCCAGGCGGTGGCGGTGCCGGCCACCACCACGGCGGCGCACAAGGCGAGCAGGCGCGCCCAGGGCAGGGCGAGGTCCATGGTCCAGTGGAAGCTTTGCGGGTTCACCACATGCACCAGCACCAGGCTCACGCCCAAGCCCAGCGCCAGGCCCGCCAGCGCACCCAGCACGGTCCAGGCCAGGCCCTCCAGCGCCACCACGCCCAATATCTGGCGGCGTGTGAGCCCCAGGTGCGCCAACAAGCCAAACTCGCGCCGCCGCGCCAGCACCTGCGCGCTGAAGCTGGCGGCCACGCCAAACAGGCCAATGCCAATGGCGACCGCCTGCAGCCAGTAGGTCACGGCGAAGCTGCGGTCAAAAATGCCCAACGAGATGGCGCGTATCTGGCCGGCCGAGGCGAACTCGACCAGATCTTGCGCCCCCAGCGATTCGGCCAGTTGGCGCACGCGCTCACGCACCGCGTCTTCGTCTGCGCTTTCAGTCAGGTACAGCGCCAGGTCGTTCACCCGGTCGTCGCCCGAGAGGCGCACAAAGTCGGCGCGGTCCAGCACCACGCTGCCGTGCTGGCGGGCGTAGTCGCGCCACACACCGGCCACAAAGTAGCGCGTGCCCGCTGGTGCCTCGGGAAACGCCAGCCCCAGGGCCGGCAGCCAGCCACCGGGCTCGGCGCCGTGCAGGTCTTGCATGGCCTCGCTCACGTACACCGTCACCACATTGCCTGGCGCTTCGCCAGGTGTGGCGGGCGTGGCCAGCGGGTTGCCCACCAGCGGCAGGCTCTGGCCGTCCAGCCCGCGGCTGCCCATGGCCAGCGGCCGCGCCAGCAGCGTCACCGGGGGCAGGCTGGCGCTGAGTTGCAGTTGCGTGGCGCGCAGCGGCTCCACACGGGCCACACCGGGCACGCGGGCCACGGCTTGCACAAAGTCGTGGGGCAGGGTGTTGCCTTCGCCCATGCTGCTGCCCGCGCGCACATAGAGCGGCGCGGGCAGCACGCCATCGAGCCATTGCGTGACCGAATCGCGAAAGCTCGCCACCATCACCGTGAGCGCCACCGACAGCGCCAGGCTGGCCACCACGCCGCTGGTGGCCACCGCCGCCGTTTCGCGCAGGCGGCGTGAACGCTCCACCGCCAGCAGCGGCAGGGCATGGCGGGCCACCCACGGTGCCAGTTGGTTCAGCAAAGCGCCCACCGCCAGGGGCAAAGCGGCAATGCCCCCCACCAGCAGCAAGCCCACCGAAAAATAGGCCGCCAACGGAATGCCCCCTACCGGCGGTGCCCAGGCCAGCGCGGCCGCCAGCACCATCAGGCTGAGTGCCCAGCCGGGGTGCATGGGCCGCGCCGCGCCGGCACCGCCCAGCCCCTTGAGCGCCAGGGCGGGCGCCATGCGTGCGGTGGCGCGCGCCGGCCACCAGCCGCCCGCCAGTGCGGCGGCCACACCCAGCCCGCCGTACAGCAAGGCGGCGCCCGTGCTCCATTGCAGGCTGGGCGCCACGCCGGCAAAGTAGCCACCGCCCAGGTCGCCACCGAGCACCCGCAGCGCCAGCGCGGCCAGCGCCGTGCCCACCGCCACCCCCAGCGCGCTGCCCAGCAGGCCCAGCAAGGCCGACTCGGCCAGCACCAGCCGCAAGCGCTCGGGGGCTGACAGGCCGAGCACGCCGAGCAGGGCAAATTGCTGCTGGCGCCGCGCCACGGACAGCGACAGCACCGAGAACACCAGAAAAGCGCCGGTGAACAAGGCCACCAGCGCCAGCACCGTGAGGTTGACCCGGTAAGCGCGCGACAGGTTGCTCACCCGCTCACCCGCCTGGTCGGGGCGCTGTGCGATCACGCTCGCGGGCAGCTGCAACGCCGCCAGCAGGGTGTCGGCCTGCGTGCCGGGCTCCAGCCGCAGGTCGATGCGGCTGAGCTGGCCGGGGCGCACCATGAGTGCCTGGGCGGCGGCCACGTCCATCACCAGCAGCGGCATGCCTGGGGCGTTCACGGTGCCCGCCACACGCACCGTGCGCAGCGCCAGGCCGCTCTGCACCCGCAAGCTGGCGGGCGCATCGCCGCTGGCCAACAAGGCTTGCCGCGCAGCGGGGTTTAAAAACACCGCATCGGGCGCAAACAGGTCAAAGCGCTGGCGGCTGCTGTTGTCGCCCGCGGTGGAGCGTGGCATGAGCGCTGGCGACACGCTGGCCACGGTCAGGGCGTCCACACCCACCAGTTTGACGGCCACCCTGGCGCCATTGGCCGCCAGCACGGTGGTGGCCACTTCCAGCACCGGGCTGGCCACGGCCACGCTGGGGTGTGTGGCCACGCGCTCCAGCAGCTCGTCGGGTAGGGCACCTTGGCGCGCCCGCAGCTCCAGGTCGGGCTGTCCGTTGACAGAGCTCACCGCGCTGGAAAACTCGGCCAATGCCGAAGCGTTGATCAGGTGCACGGCAAAGGCCAGGGCCACACCCAGCATGACGGCCACCACCGCCGACGCATTGCGCCACGGGTGGTGCAGCAGTTCTTGCCAGGAAAAGGTGGAGAGCAATGCGCGCATGGACCGCGCAGCTTAAAGCACGGGCAAATCCCCGCGTGCCGGGGCCACCATGGCAGCACGCCACATCGGCCCGCAGGGCGCTGTCGCAAGTTGGCCCAATGCTTGCATGCGCGTAGGATGGTCTTTTCAAACATTTGAAATTCACCGTTCCGCGGCCCGCCGTTTTTGGCCAACCTTTCTACTTCACGGTGAAAACCATGGTTCGAATCCACCTTGCCATTGACCTCCAGTACGAGATCAACCCGCCTTCAGCCGACTTCATTTTCAACGTCCAGTGCGCCCACACGCCGCAGCAAAAAGTGGTGTGGGAAGAGCTTCAGGTGAGCCAGCCGGTGCCACTGGTCATGCACACCGACCCGGCCACCCGCAGCCGCACGCTGCGCCTGACGGCCGGCCCCGGCTCGCTGCAACTGCGCTACCGCGCCACGCTCGACATCACCCACCACGTGGCCCAGCCCGACAGCGTGTTTGAAACCCCGGTGGCCCAGCTGCCGCCCGAAGCGCTCACCTACCTGTACCCCAGCCGCTATTGCCAGTCGGACTGCGTGACCGCGCTGGCCAACAGCCTGTTTGGGCAGATGCCGCAGGGCTACCGGCGCGTGGAGGCGATCCAGAAGTGGGTGCAGAGCCAGGTCACGTTCCAGTCCAACACCAGCAACTCCATGACCTCGGCGCTGGACACGCTGAACGACCACAAAGGCGTGTGCCGCGACTTTGCCCACCTCATGATCACCATGTGCCGTGCGCTGAACATTCCGGCCCGCTTCACCACCGCCATCGACTACGGCGCCGATCCCGCCTTGGGCCCCACCGACTTTCACGCCTACGTCGAGGCCTACCTGGGCCACCGCTGGTACATTTTTGACCCATCCGGCACGGCCATTCCCATGGGTTTTGTGCGCATTGGCACCGGGCGCGACGCGGCCGATGCGTCGTTTGCCACCATCTTTGGCGGTGTGGTGGCCCACGCCCCGCGCATTGACATTTCGGCCCAGGTCAACCCGCAAAACGGCTGGCAGATGCCGGTGCGCCGCGAAGAGGGCCTGTCAACCGACTCGGCTTTCACCTGGAACATGGTGGATGTGGCGCGTTGAAAGGCCACTTCCCGTGGCTGCACACCAACCTCTGAGGCGCTCCGGCCAAAGCGGCCGTGGCCTGTGGCCTAATAGAGGGGTTTTCAACCAATTTCTGTCTGGAACCGACATGGGCAACAAAATCGTCACCGAAGCTGACCGCAAAGCTACTCCCCGTCCCACGCCTGTCGCTGGCGTTTCGCTCACCACCCCTGGCCGTGGCCAGCGCGTGAGCCTGGAGCGTGGCGTGGCAACGCGCAGCAAGAAAAACCCGGGCAAGCGCTCCAAAAAGGGCGGCTGACCGGTTGCTGGCTCCTGCGAGCCAGCCCCATGCAAAAGGCCCGCAACCGCGGGCCTTTTGCATGGGGCTTTCTCAGGCGCTGTTCAGGCCGCGCGTTGAAACGTCAAAAATCGGCCTTTGTAAGCCACCCCATCTTCCAGCAGGCGGTCTGCCGCGCGCATGTCCAGGGAGAAGCCCAGGGCGCCCATTGCCCGCCCAAACGCGGCGCGGTTGCCGCGGTCCGGGTCGACGATGATGACCTGCGCACCCGGTGCCGCGTGGCGGTGAATGAAACCGGCCAGCTGGGCCGGTTGCTGGCGCTCGTACAGCAGGTCGCTTCCCACAATCAGGTCAAAACGGCCCAGCAACGGATTGTCGGTTTCCCAGTTGCCCGCCTGGTATTTCAGCGGTCCCAGGCCATTGAGCAGCAGGTTTTCTTTCAGAAAAAGCTCGGTCAAAGGGTGCCAGTCGCTCACAGTCACATTGGCGCCGCGCCGGTGCATCACCAGACTGGACAGCGCCAGCCCGGCACCTATTTCCAGCACCCGCTGGCCAGCCAGCGCATGCGTCTGCATGGCCAGTGCCAGCACCCGGGCCGAAGGCCACACCTGGCCAAACAGCGACCAGCCCGCGGGCGGAATACCCAGCGCACCCGATGTGTTGACGGGGTCAGCGTATTGCTGGGTGTCTAGCAGGCAGCGCATGTGCCAGTCGACACCGCCGAGCGTGACGGTCTCGGTCTTGACTTGGTAGCCGGGCATGGTGGATGTTTCTCATGGGGTGGGACGTGGTGAAGCAGTTCAGATCGAACGGGCACAACGTTTCCTGGAGAAAGGCATGCGGGCCGAAGAGGCACTCTGGTGGTGGGCTTTGCCCTTGCGGGTTGGGCCAATGCACAGTAACACGCCGACCCGCCAACGCGTCGCAGGGCTACAATCCGCCACTTCACCGGGGGTGCCGGCTCACAGCCATGTGGGCAGCGGCTGAGAAATACCCCTCTCACCTGATCTGGGTTGTGCCAGCGTAGGGAGCGTGACGAGCCGGACCACCCAGGGTTGTGTTCCGTTCTTTTCAAGCGCCTGGCGTGGCGGTTATTGAAAAGGCGGCATCGCATGCAACGGCGGATTTTTTCTGGGCTTCTGGTTTCCCTCTTGCTGGCCGGTCACGCGGCGGCCAGCGCGCAAGCGCCCACGGTGCTGCGCCTGCTCACCCACAGCTCGTTTGACCTGCCCAAAGAGCTGCTCGCCCAGTTTGAAAAAGACGCGGGCGTGAAGCTGCAGATCGTCAAGGCGGGCGACGCGGGTGAAATGGTCAACAAACTCATCTTGACCCGCGCCAAGCCGCTGGCCGACGTGGTGTTTGGCATTGACAACACCCTGCTGCACCGCGCGCAAACCGCGAACGTGCTCGATGCCTACACCGGCCCCGCCGCCCAGCGCGCTGTGGCCGCGGGCATGGCCGAGGGCGCTGGCCCCAGCGGTGTGGCGGCAGGCGTGGTGCCGGTGGACTTTGGCTACGTCACGCTCAACATCGACAAAGCCTGGTTTGCCCAGAAGGGCCTGGCACTGCCCACGTCGCTGAACGACCTGACGCTGCCCGCCTACCGCAAACTGCTGGTGGTGCAAAACCCGGCCACCTCCAGCCCCGGCCAGGCCTTTTTGTGGGCCACTGTGGCCGGCCTGGGCGAGGCGGCCGCGTTTGACTGGTGGGCCCGCATGCGCGCCAACGGCGTGAAGGTGGCCAAGGGCTGGACCGAGGCCTATTACACCGATTTCACCCGCAACGGTGGCACGCGCCCGATCGTGGTTAGCTACGCCAGCAGCCCGGCGGCCGAGGTGTTTTACGCCAAAGAAAAACTCACCGAGTCGCCCACCGCCAACCTGTTCCTCAAGGGCGGCGTTTTTAGGCAGGTGGAGGGCGTGGCGCTGGTCAAGGGTGGCAACCCGGCGGCGCGCGAAGCGGCTGGCCGTTTCATTGAGTTTTTGCGCTCGGCCCCGGTGCAGCAGGCCTTGCAGACCAGCATGTGGATGTTTCCGGCCGAAGCCGGTGCGGCGCGGGTGGACGTGATGCAACGCCACGCCAGTGAGCCCACGGCTTACAACAACCCTCCGGCTGACCCAATGGGTCAGCAAGGCAAAGCCTGGCTGCAGCGCTGGACGAAAGTGGTGCTGAAATAAGCAGCATGCCCCGCCTGCCCCTGCGCTGGATGCTGCCAGCCCTGCCGCTGGCGTTTCTGGCGGTGGTGCTGGTGGCGCCTGTGTTGCGGCTGCTGAACGAGGGCCTGGGGAGCTCGGGCGATGTGTCCTGGTGGGCGCTGTGGCAGGACGATCACCTGCGCTGGCGCTTGCTCTGGTCGTTTTCGCAGGCCGCCATCACCTGCGCGCTGGCACTGCTGCTGGGCCTGCCGCTGGCCTGGGTGCTGGCCCGGCTGGAATTTGCCGGGCGCGGCGCCGTGTTGCGCTTGTTGATGCTGCCTTTTGTGGTGCCCACGCTGGTGGCGGCGCTGGGTGTGCTGGCGCTCTGGGGGCCTCGGGGCTGGCTGGGCGAGCCGCTGGCCAGCGCCGGTGTTGACCTGGAAAACAGCCCCTGGCTGCTGCTTTACGGCAACCTGTTTTTCAACCTGTGCCTGGTGGTGCGCGCGGGTGTGGATGCGCTGGAGCAGGTGAGCGCTGCCCGCGTGGGCGCCGCGCGCTCGCTGGGCGCCACGCCATGGCGCGCGTTCTGGCGGGTCGAATGGCCGGCCATTGCGCCCTGGCTGGCCTCGGCGCTGTGTCTCGTGTTTCTGTATTGTTTTTCGGGTTTTGGCCTGGCGCTGATTTTGGGCGGCCAGCGCTACGCCACGGTCGAGGTCGAGATTTACACCCTGGTGGCCTATGAGCTGGAACTGGGCCAGGCCGGCGTGTTGGCCGTGTGGATGCTGGGACTGACCGGTGCCGTGGCCGTGGCTTACGCCTGGATGGAGAAACGGCTGGCGGCACCGGGGCGCATCACACCGGTGGCGCGCCGGCGCCCGCACGGGCTGGGCCAGTGGGCCGCCGTGGCCGGGGCACTGGTCGTGCTGGGGCTGGTGTGTGCCGCGCCGTTGCTGGCCATCGTAGGGCAGGCCGCCCGGGCGCTGCTGTGGGGGCAGGGCGGGGTGGTGTTGCTGGAGCCCGAGACCGGCCAGGCCCTGTGGAACACGCTGCGGTTTTCAGCCATGGCGCTGGTGTTGGCCACCACGCTGGGCCTTACTCATGCGCTGGCGGTGCGCGCGCTGGATGTGGCTGGTGCCGCGCGTGGTGCCAGCCAGGCCCGGGGTGGGCTGGCCCTGGCCTGGCGGGCGGCCGCCTTCTTGCCATTTGTGGTGTCACCGGTCACCGTGGCGTTTGGCTTGCTGCTGCTGTACCCGGACTGGACCGCCAGCCTGGGGTTGCTGGTGGCCGCCTACGCCCTGCTGGCCTACCCCTTTGTGGCCAAGTCGCTCACCGCCGCGCTGGACAGTCTGCCCGCCAGCTATGCCCAGGCCGCTGCCACGCTGGGCGCGAGCCCTTGGCGGGTGTTCTGGCGAGTCACCCTGCCACTGGTGTCGGGCGCGCTGCGCCGCGGCATGGCGTTTGCCGCGGCCACCGCGCTGGGCGAGTTTGCGGTGTCGCTGTTTCTCTCGCGGCCCGAATGGACCACCCTCACCACGCTGATTTACCAACGCCTGGGCCGTCCCGGCGCGGGCAACCTCGACGCTGCGCTGGTGCTGGCCTGCGTGCTCATGGCGCTGGCACTGCTCGCTTTTGCGGGCATTGAAGGCAAAAAGGACAATCGCTCCCATGCTTGAACTGCGCGACATCGCCAAACAATGGGACCAACGCCCCCTGCTCGACGGCGTCAACCTGCGGGTGAACAGTGGCGAAACCGTGGCGCTGCTGGGTGCGTCTGGCAGCGGCAAAAGCACCTTGCTGAAGATCGTGGCCGGGCTGGAAGTGCCGGAGCGCGGCAGCGTGTGGTTTGACGGCGAAGACATCACCCGACTGCCGCCTGAGCGGCGCGGCTTTGCGCTCATGTTTCAAGACTTCGCCCTGTTTCCGCACCTGAACGTGCAAGACAACGTGGCTTTTGGCCTGCGCGAGCAGGGGGTGGGCAAGGTGGCTGCTCGCGAGCAGGCGCGCGAGCTGCTGGCGCGCTTTGGCCTTGGCGCCCACGCCACGGCCCGGGTGTGGACGCTCTCGGGTGGCGAGCAGCAGCGGGTGGCGCTGGCCCGTGCCCTCATCACACGCCCGCGTGCCCTGCTGCTCGACGAGCCTTTTTCGGCGCTGGATGCAGCCCTGCGCGACCAGTTGCGCGCCGAATTCCGCGAGCGCATTCAGGCCGCGGGTATGACCGCCCTGCTGGTGACCCACGACGAACAGGAGGCCCGCGCCATGGCCCAGCACGCCTGGGGCGTGCAGGGCGGCCAGCTGGTGGCCTTGTGGTGAACCGGTTTCAAACGCGGCGCGCGTGGCTGGCACAATGAACCCGCACCCGCCGGGCGGTGCGTTACAGGGACGTTCACCATGGGCTGGTTTTCCAAAAGCACCGACAACTTTTTCCTCAGCACCACCTCGCCCGATGGCATTGCGCTGAGCCAGTACCTCGGCGTGGTCAACGGCGAAGCCATCATTGGCGCCAATATCTTTCGTGACATGTTTTCGTCGGTGCGCGACGTGGTGGGCGGGCGGGCCGGGGGCTACGAGCGTGCGCTGGCCGGTGCCCGCGATGCCGCCATGGAAGGCCTGGTGGAAGCCGCCAAAGAAATGGGCGCCAACGGCGTGATTGGCATCGACTTTGACTACGAGGTGCTGGGCGAGAACAACGGCATGATGATGGTGGCCGTGAGCGGCACGGCGGTGAAGCTCTGACATGAAGGCTTGAAACACCCCATGGACGCTTACATCATCATCGGCAACACCAACACCCGCAAAGCCTCGCTGGTGCGCAGCCTCTCCGGTTGCTTCAACCGCAGCGTGCGCGAGATCCAGCTCCAGAGCGCCAAAAAACCTCTGCGTTTTTACGCCCGTGTGGGGACCTTGCAAGACACACGGGTCACGGTGGAGCAATTTGTCGCCGAAGTGGCCCGAACCCGCGCCGAAGCGGTGTTGTTTTGCCTTTCGCCGGAACCGCACAAAACCGACACCCTGGAATACCCCGATGCACAAGCCTATGTGGCCGCGCTGCGCGAGCTGGGCTGGCGCATCAAAGGCGTGGCCGTGCTGGGCCAGAACAGCGGTGGCGTGCGGGCGCCGAATCTTCGGCAATACACGGCGGCCCCCACGGCGCCGGTGAACGTCACGGCGCGTGACGTGCGGGCGCAATTTGGGTGGCTCTGAGGCGGGTTGCCTCAGCCTCTCAGCTGCCGCGCAGCGCTTGCAACAGCTTCAGGCCGCCGCGCCCGTTCACGTCGTGCCCCAGCCGCGCCTGCTCCAGGCGAATGGCGGCCCGGCTCTTCTCGCCCAACATGCCGTCCACGTCACCAATGTCGTGACCGCGCAAAATCAGCAGACCTTGCAGTTCGCGGCGCTCGGCACGTGAAATGCCAGGATCGTCGGTGGGCCAGGCGGTGGTGAACGGGCCCGCGCCGCGTAGGCGGTCGCTCAGGTGGGCAATGGCCAGGCCGTAGCTCTCTGCCGCGTTGTAGCTGTACAGCGCGTCAAAGTTGCGAAACACCAAAAATGCCGGGCCTTGGGGGCCGGCGGGCGCCAGCAAGCCCGCGCTGCCTGCCTGGGTGGGCAGGGCTGAGCCGTTGGTCTGTCGCAGGCCGCGCGCCGTCCAGTCGGCCATGGGGCGTTTGGTGCGCCGGCCCTCGCCGGTGGTGCTGAAGCCGGCGGGCAGCTTCACTTCAAAGCCCCAAGGCTGGCCGGTTTGCCAGCCGGCTTTGGCCAGAAAGTTGGCGGTGGAGGCCAGGGCGTCGGCGGTGCTGTCCATCAGGTCGCGCTTGCCGTCGCCGTCAAAGTCCACCGCCAGCCGCTCAAAGGTGGTGGGCATGAACTGGGTGTGGCCGAAGGCGCCGGCCCACGAGCCCACCAACCGCTCGGGCGCGATGTGCCCGGCCTGCAAGATGCGCAGCGTGGCGTAAAACTCGCCGCGAAAAAAGGCCTGGCGCCGGCCAAAACAAGAGAGCGTGCCCAGCGCCTGCACCAGCGGGTATTTGCCAAAGGTCTGGCCAAAATTGCTTTCCACGCCCCACACCGCCACCACGGTAGCCGGGTCCACGCCGTAGCGCTGCTGCACGCGCGCCAGCGTGTCGGCGTGTTGCGCCAGCAGCGCCTGGCCCTCGGCCACGCGTTCTTCGTCCACCAGGCCGGCCAGGTAGTCCCAGATCGCCATGCGGAATTCAGGTTGGAAGTTCAGCTTGTCGATCACGCTCAAGTCGGGCGCCAGCCCCTGGGTGTGCTGGGCAAAGGTGGCGTCTTGCACGCCAGCGGCGCGGGCGGGTGCTCGCAGGTTGTTCAGGCAGGCGTCGAACTCGGCATTCGGCGCCTGGGCCCAGGCGGGGGCCGCCAGCAAAAGGCAGGCGCTCAATAGGGCGGGGAAGAGGGTGGTAACGGTAGCGGTGGTCTTCATGTGTCGGATTGTCGGGCATGCCCCGTGCGGGGGGCGGTCAAACGCCCCAGGTGCTGCCGTGCTCGGGCACCAGCGCCTGCCAGCGCAACTCTGTTTCGATGCGGTGGCGCAGCCGGTCAGACGCTTCCATGTCGCCATGCGTCACGAACACCCGGCGCGGCGCAGCGGGCATGGCACGCAACCAGTCCATGAGCTGGCTGGCGTCAGCGTGGGCCGAAGCCGAAGCGAGCTGCACCACCTCGGCCCGAACGGGCACGTCTTGCCCGTGGATGCGCAGGTGGCTGTGGGGGGCTGGCGATCCCCGTGTGCCGCCTTCCTGGTTGGCCACCCCCGCCAGCGTGGCGCCGCGTGTGCCGGGCGCCTGGTAGCCGGCCAGCACCACCATGTTGCGGTGGTGGCCGAGGTATTGGGCCAGGTGGTGCAACACGCGCCCGCCCGTGGCCATGCCGCTGGCAGACAACACCACTTTGGGGCCGTGTTGCAGGGCAATCGCCTTGGACTCTTCCACCGTGCGCGTCATCTTGGCCACGCGTTCCATGGCTTCGCATTGGGCCGCGCTCAGCCGGTGTTCGCCCACATGCTTCGAAAACAGGTCGGTGCTGTGGATGGCCATGGGGCTGTCCAGGTAAATGGGCAGGCTGTGCGGCAGCACACCGTTGGCTTTCAGCAGGGCTATGGCGTGCAACAGTTCTTGCGCGCGGCCCACCGCAAACACCGGCACCACGGCGGTGCCGCCCCGCGCGGCCACGCGCTGCAGGGCCGGGCCCAGCTCGGCCAGCACGTCTTCTTCGGGGTGCTCGCGGTCGCCATAGGTGGACTCGATCACCACCACGTCGGCCGCCGGGGGCTTTTCGGGGGGCTTCATCAGCATGTCGTCGGGGCGGCCCAGGTCGCCCGAAAACACAATGCGCCGTCCTCCCACTTCAAGCAACAGGCTGGAAGCCCCCAGGATGTGGCCGGCGCCGAAAAACTGCGCCGTCCAGCCGTGCACCGGCTCAAAGCGCTGCCCCATGGGCACGGTCTTGAACAGCTTCAGGCTTTCGTGCGCGTCGTCTTCGGTGTAAAGCGGCAAGGCGGGTGCATGCTTGGAGAAACCATGGCGGTTGGCAAACGCGGCGTCCTCTTCCTGGATATGGCCGCTGTCGGGCAGCAAAATTTTGGCCAGGTCCCGCGTGGCGGGCGTGGCCCACACCTTGCCGTGAAAGCCTTCCTTGGCCAGCAGGGGCAGGTAACCGCTGTGGTCCAGGTGCGCATGGGTCAAGATCACCGCGTTGATGTGGTTGGGCATCACCGGCAACGGGTCGCGGTTGCGCAGGCGCAGCTGTTTGTAGCCCTGAAACAGGCCGCAGTCCACCAACACACTGTGGCCCGCGTGTTCCACCAAATATTTGGAGCCGGTGACGGTGCCGGCCGCGCCCAGAAAGCGAATGTGTACGTTCATGCAAAACATCGTACCCCCGGCCGGGCGCAACCCCCAAGCGTTCCGTCAAGGCAGGGCCATTCAACCGCCCAAGGCTGCGTCAAGCAACAGCATGAAGATGAAGCCGCCCAGCAGGGTGGATGTGGCCAGGGTCTCAAACCCATTGCGGTGGGTTTCGGGAATGATCTCGTGGCTGACCACAAACAGCATGGCGCCCGCCGCCAGCGCCAGGCCCACCGGGTAAAACGCCGGCACGCTGCCCAGCACCCACAGACCCAGGATGGCGCCCAGTGGCTCGGCCAGCCCGGTGAGGGCGGCCACGCCCCAGGCCTGGCCCGCGCTGCGGCCCAGGGTGCGCAGGGCCATCGCCACAATCAGGCCCTCAGGCATGTTCTGCAAGCCAATGGCCAGCGCCACCGAGGCGCCCGCCTGTGCTGTGCCGCCCGTGTCCACGCCCAATGCCGCGCCGGAATAAGCCGCGCCCACCGCCAAGCCTTCGGGCACGTTGTGTATGAGGATGGCCAACACCATGAGCCAGGCGCGTTGCGCGGCAGCCTGGTCCACCGGCCCGCCGGCGGCCCATTGGCCGGTGTGGCCCGGCGCTGCCGGTGGCAACACCGCGTGTTCGTGCGGTGTGAATCGGTCAATGGCGAGCATGAGGCCCATGCCCAACGCCAGGCCCACGCCGCAGAGTGCGGCGGCACCCGTGGCGCCGCCCGCCACGCCCGCCAGTAAAGCCTGGCCAGCGGCCAGCGAAGGCAGCAGCAAGGCAAAGATGGCGGCAGCCAGCATTACCCCGGCCGAGAAAGACATGAGTGCCGCCTCTTGCAGCTTGCTCACCCGCTGCACCAGAAATACGGGCAAGGCACCCACAGCGGTCGCCATCGCCGCGATCAACGACGCCTGCACACCCGCTGCCATGGCACTGCCGTTGTGGGCCGCGTCCCACCAGGCGCGGGTGGGCGCCCAGAACGTGCTGAGCGACACCACACCCGCCATCAGCAGCAGGCCAGCGCCCAGTGCGAGCAGGCTGTGCAACACGGCCTGGGGCGGCACGGGCAATTCAAAGCGCTGTACTTGGGCCCAGACCGGGCGGACTTGTCGTATGAGGGCTGTCATGGTGGGTTGCTCCTTGCGTGGGCGGGCGGCGTGTTTTCAATCGCCCCTGGTCAGTAGTTTGTCAAAAACTATTAAAAAACGCCAGTCGATCGTTTTTATCGATCTCATAGGCGGGGGATCAGCCGACCGCTCAAAGGCATCGGTGTGCGCCGTGCATGTCAGCGCCCAAGGGAAGGGTTTTCACACGTTTTACAATCCGGGGTTGCCCCAGTGTTGCCGAACAGGGTTGGCTGGCGGCATCCACAGTCCTGGGCGTATGCGCGGCAGCCGCCGTGTGCATGGCCTGCATTCTGTTTTCTCACCAACTTCCCGGACCCCATGAGTGCATTTGACGAAGAGCGCGTGTTGAGCGTTCACCACTGGACCGACCGCCTGTTCAGCTTCACCACCACCCGGGGTTCGTCCCTGCGTTTCTCCAACGGCCACTTCACCATGATTGGCTTGCGCATCAACGGCAAGCCGCTGGTGCGCGCCTACAGCATTGCCAGCCCCAACTACGCGGAGCACCTGGAGTTTCTGAGCATCAAGGTGCCCGACGGCCCGCTCACCTCGCAGTTGCAGCATATTCATGTGGGCGACACGGTGCTGGTGGGACGCAAGCCCACCGGCACGCTGCTGATCGACTACCTGCTGCCGGCCAAGCGCCTGTATATGTTTGCCACCGGCACCGGCCTGGCACCGTTTCTGAGCGTGATCCGCGACCCCGAAACCTACGAGCGCTACGAGCAAGTGGTGCTGGTGCACGGTGTGCGCGAAGTGAAAGAACTCGCCTACCGCGAACTGCTGTCGGAAACGCTGAAGCAGGACGAGTTTCTGGGCGAAATGGTGGCGCAGAAGTTTCTGTATTACCCCACCGTCACCCGCGAGCCCTTTGAGCACCAGGGCCGCATTCCCACGCTGATTGAAAATGGTACGCTGGCCAAAGACCTGGGCCTGCCCCAGCTCAACCGGGCGGAAGACCGCATCATGATCTGCGGCAGCCCCGAAATGCTGCGCGACCTGAAAGGCCTGGCCGAGCAATACGGCTTCGAAGAAGGCAGCACCAGCCGCCCAGGCGAGTTCGTGATCGAACGGGCTTTTGCGGGCAGCTGACAGCACCAAGCGGCTGGGTTTCAGCCGCTGAAGCCTGGGCTGTAGGTAACGCCGAGCCCAGGCGTCTGTTGGATGGTCCGGGGCTTTACCCGGCCACGCCTTGCAGCCGCAGCGGCGACAAAGCATCGGCGCTGACGCCATGGAGCACCAGGTCGTCTGGCAAGGGCCGGCGCAGCGCCAGCGCCGCACAGGCTTCCCCCATGGCGGCGCTGGTCTGAATGCCGTAGCCGCCCTGTGCGGCACACCAGAAAAAGCCCGGCGCGTGTGCATCAAAGCCGCCCACCAATTCGCCATCGGCCACAAATGACCGCAAGCCCGCCCAAGTGTGCGTCGGTCGGGGCTTCAGCGTCGTCCATGTCTCCACCGCGTGCAGGCCCAGTGCGATATCCAGTTCTTCGGGCTGAACATCCTGAGGGTGTGTAGCGTCTTCGTTAACGGGTGACGCCAGCAGCGCACCGGCATCGGGCTTCATGTAAAAGCTCTCGTCTGCCGCCAGCAGCAGCGGCCAGTCGGCGGTGTCGGTGCCGGCTGGCGAGGCAAAGGTGAACGCGGTGCGGCGCCTGGGCACCAGGCCGATGGGTGCCACACCCGCCATGCCTGCAACCGCGTCGCACCACGCGCCAGCCGCGTTGATCAACACCTGGGCCGCGTACGCCGCACCCGCGGCCGTGCGCACCTGCCAAAGGTCGCCCGCTCGCTCGATGGACACCACCTGCGCATCCGCAACCAACTCGCCACCCGCGCGTTTGAAACCGCGCAGGTAGCCCTGGTGGATAGCATGCACGTCCATGTCGAAGCTGTCGGGCTCATAAAGGGCGGCGCTCACCTTGTCGGGCCGCAGCGCCGGCACCATGGCCAGCGCTTCGGCCGCGGTCAGTCGGCGGCCGCGCGGGCTGACGTCTTTCAGCACCGCCCAGGCTTCGTCAAGGTGGTGCATCTCGTCCGGCCCCGCTACCGTGAGCAGGCCCCGTGGCATGAGCAGCGGCGCCTCGGCAAACCCCGCCGGCGGTTGCTTGAAAAAAGCCTCGCTCGCCAGTGACAGCGCACGCACTTGCGGCGGCCCGTAGCTGGCAATGAACTGCGCCGCCGAGCGCCCGGTGCTGTGGTAGCCCGGCTGGCTCTCGCGCTCCAGCATCACGCATCGGCCTTGCGGTGCCAGGAAATAGCCGGTGGAGGCGCCAGCAATGCCGGCGCCGAGGATAAGAAAGTCGGTCTGGTTCATTTCTGGCATTGTGACTGGCCAGACCGAGCACCTCAGCTGTGAAAACTTTCCCAATCTCTCTGCAGTTCCACTTTGATGATTTGCAACCCTTCCCACTCAGCGTGTTCTGCGCTGGCTTGCGTCGCACGCCTCAACTCCACCACCCATGTTGTCGCCCGATCCAGTAAACAGGTCCAGCACCCGCAACGAGGATGTGGGGCAGCCGAAGTATGAACAGTGCGAACAGACGCACGCCGGGTCCGTCCCGTCTGAAGTGCTTCAAAGTGTCAGGAAAAAGACCGGTTGGCCTTGAAGGCTGGGGATGTTTGCTTGCCATACTCAAAGGGTAAGCGAACCGAAAACGCGCTTTGCCAAAAAGTGGTCCTGCGACCGGCGCGTCGTGAATAAACCATTGATTTAATTGGGTATTTTCTGTTTCTAGGCTTGATAGGGTCGAACGGGATGTAGCTGTCGGGGGTGCTTTCGCGCGTTGCTGTCCAGTTTCCCGCAAGAGGAAAACCAGAAGGGGCAACGGTTACCCGTTGCCCCTTCAAATTTCTGAACCCTCCAGCGTCAATCAGCTGAAAAAGCTCTTCGCCTTCTCAAACCAACCCTTGTCGTTCGGGCTGTGCTTGTGGCCGCCCTTCTTGAACGATTCGTCGAGTTCCTTAAGCAGTTTGCGCTGGTGCTCTGTGAGCTTCACCGGTGTCTCGACTGCCACGTGGCAGTACAGATCACCGGGGTAGCTGCTGCGAACGCCTTTGACGCCTTTGCCGCGCAGGCGGAAGGTTTTGCCGCTTTGCGTGCCTTCAGGCAGGTCGATGGTGGCCTTGCCTTGCAGCGTGGGCACGTCGATCTCGCCGCCCAGGGCCGCGGTGGTCATGCTCACCGGCACCTGGCAGTGCAGGTCGTCGCCTTCGCGCTCAAAGATGTCGTGCTTGCGCAGGCGCACTTCAATGTAAAGGTCGCCTGAAGGCCCACCGTTTTGGCCCGGCTCGCCGTTGCCGGTGCTGCGGATGCGCTGGCCGTCGTCGATACCGGCTGGGATCTTGATTTCCAGCGTTTTCTGCTTTTTGATCTTGCCCTGGCCGTGGCAAGCGGTGCAGGGCTCGGGGATGATCTTGCCGCTGCCGTGGCAGGTGGGGCAGGTTTGCTGCACGCTGAAGAAGCCCTGGCGCATTTGTACCTGGCCCTGGCCGTGGCAGGTGGAGCAGGTCTTGACGCTGGTGCCGGGTTTTGCGCCGGTGCCTTTACAGCTGTCGCAGTCGTCCCAGGAGGGAATACGGATCTGGCTTTCTTTGCCGGCCGCCGCTTCTTCCAGAGAGATTTCCATGGCGTACGACAGGTCGGCGCCGCGGTACACCTGGCGCCCGTTACGCTGGCCGCGTGCGCCGCCAAATATGTCACCGAAGATGTCGCCGAACGACTCGCCGAAACCGCCAAAGCCCTCAGCGCCACCAGGGCCGCCGCGCATGTTGGGGTCCACACCGGCGTGGCCGTATTGGTCGTAGGCCGCTTTTTTCTGCGGGTCCGACAGCATTTCGTAGGCTTCTTTGGCTTCCTTGAAGCGCTCCTCGGCGGCCTTCGCCGCGTCACCCTGGTTGCGGTCGGGGTGGTGCTTCATCGCCAGCTTGCGATACGCCTTCTTGATTTCTTCGTCTGAAGCGTTTTTCGGAACGCCCAGCACTTCGTAAAAATCTCGTTTAGCCATGGTGTCGTGCAGTTCTGTTTGAACACAAACGCCGCGGACGGGCATTTTTCAATGCCCGGGCGCGGCGGCTGATCGGTTACGTGGCCGGTGAGGGCGAGTGCAACCGTTCGTGGGGTGGCGATCAGCCCTTTTTGACTTCCTTGACTTCGGCGTCAACGATGTCGTCGTCAGCGGCCTTGCTGGCGTTGCCCTGGCCAGCGCCTTCGGTGGCGCCACCAGCGGCCGCAGCTTGCTCGGCCTGCGAAGCGGCGTACACCTTTTCGCCCAGCTTCTGGCTGGCCGACATCAGCGTTTCCGTCTTGGCTTCAATGGCTTCTTTGTCTTCGCCTTTGAGTGCTTCCTCGACGTCTTTCACAGCCGCCTCAATGGCGTCTTTTTCCGCTGCGTCCAGCTTGTCGCCGTGCTCAGCCAGGCTCTTCTTCACGCTGTGCACCATGGCTTCGCCCTGGTTGCGAGACTGCACCAGCTCGACCTTTTTCTTGTCGTCAGCGGCGTTGAGTTCGGCGTCTTTCACCATCTGCTGGATCTCGTCTTCGCTCAGACCCGAGTTCGCCTTGATGGTGATCTTGTTTTCCTTGCCGGTGCCTTTGTCTTTGGCGCCCACGTGCAAGATGCCGTTGGCGTCGATGTCAAAGGAGACTTCAATCTGGGGCGTACCGCGGGCCGAAGCCGGGATGCCTTCCAGGTTGAACTCGCCCAGCAACTTGTTGCCCGAAGCAATTTCGCGCTCGCCCTGGAACACCTTGATGGTCACGGCCGGCTGGTTGTCTTCGGCGGTGGAGAACACCTGCGCAAACTTGGTCGGGATCGTGGTGTTTTTCTGGATCATTTTGGTCATGACGCCGCCCATGGTCTCGATACCGAGGCTCAGCGGGGTCACGTCCAGCAGCAGCACGTCTTTGCGGTCACCGGAGAGCACCTGGCCCTGGATGGCGGCGCCCACGGCTACGGCCTCGTCGGGGTTCACGTCTTTGCGTGGCTCCTTGCCGAAGAACTCTTTGACCTTTTCCTGCACCTTGGGCATGCGCGACATGCCGCCGACCAGGATCACGTCGTGGATGTCGCCCACGCTGATGCCGGCGTCCTTGATGGCCATGCGGCACGGTGCAATGGTGCGCTCGATCAGCTCTTCCACCAGGGCTTCGAGCTTGGCACGCGTGAGCTTGATGTTCAGGTGCTTGGGGCCCGACGCGTCGGCGGTGATGTAGGGCAGGTTCAGGTCGGTGGCGGCCGAGCTGGACAGCTCGATCTTGGCTTTTTCAGCGGCTTCTTTCAGGCGCTGCAGGGCCAACACGTCTTTGGACAGGTCAACGCCTTGTTCTTTCTTGAACTCGCCAATGATGTAGTCGATGATGCGCTGGTCGAAGTCTTCGCCGCCCAGGAAGGTGTCACCGTTGGTGGACAGCACCTCGAACTGTTTTTCGCCGTCGACGTCGGCGATCTCGATGATCGACACGTCAAACGTGCCACCACCCAGGTCGTACACGGCGATCTTGCGGTCGCCCTTTTCCTGCTTGTCCAGGCCGAAGGCCAGGGCCGCAGCGGTGGGCTCGTTGATGATGCGCTTCACATCCAGGCCGGCAATGCGGCCTGCGTCTTTGGTGGCCTGGCGCTGGGCGTCGTTGAAGTAGGCCGGCACCGTGATGACGGCTTCGGTCACCGGTTCGCCCAGGTAGTCCTCGGCGGTTTTCTTCATCTTGCGCAAAATGTCGGCGCTGACCTGCTGGGCCGAAATCTGTTTGCCGCGCACTTCCACCCAGGCGTCGCCGTTGTCGGCGGCCACGATGGAGTAAGGCATGAGGTTGATGTCCTTCTGGACTTCTTTCTCGGTGAACTTGCGACCAATCAGGCGCTTGATCGCGTAGAGCGTGTTGCGCGGGTTGGTCACGGCCTGGCGCTTGGCGCTGGCGCCCACGAGCACTTCACCGTCTTCCTGGTAAGCCACGATCGACGGTGTGGTGCGTGCACCCTCCGAGTTCTCGATCACCTTGGTGGTGTTGCCTTCCATGATGGACACGCACGAGTTGGTGGTGCCCAGGTCGATGCCGATGATTCTTCCCATGTTGTTTGCTCCGGTACGAAAAATGAATTGGTGAAAAGGATGTTTGGGATGTGTGGATAAACCCCCTTGCTTTCAAGGGGATACCCGCACAAAACACTCAGTGGGGTGCGGCCACCGTGACGAGCGCCGGGCGCAACACGCGGTCGGCGATCAGGTAGCCTTTTTGCAGCACGCTGACCACCGTGTTGGCTTCCTGCTCGGCGGGCACCATGCTGATGGCTTGGTGCTGGTGCGGGTCAAACTTGCTGCCAGCGGCGGGGGCAATTTCCAGCACCTTGTGGCGCTCCAGCGCGGTTTTGAGCTGCTTGAGGGTGGCTTCAGAACCTTCGCGCAGTTGCTCGCGCGTGGCTTCCTGAATGGCCAGGCCGGCTTCCAGGCTGTCGGCCACGGCCAGCAGGCTGTCGGCAAAGCTTTCCACCGCAAATTTGCGCGCCTTGCTCATCTCGTCTTCGGCGCGGCGGCGGGTGTTTTCGGCTTCGGCCTTGGCGCGCAGAAACTGCTCGGCCAGATCGGCGTTTTGGGCTTTGAGGGTGCTGACTTCGTTGGACAGGGCTGCCAGCGCATCGGCTTCGGCCACGGCGGCTGCGGCCAGCGCTTCTTCCGGGCTCACAGGCGCGGCATGTTCAGGGCTGGTGCTTTCGGCGGAGTGGGGTTGTTGGCTCATGTGCGTTGATGGTTTGACGTGAATTCAAAGGCAAAGCTTGCTGGGCGGTAACTTGGGGCTTGTCGCGCAAGTTCAAGTGTGAGCGCCCGCAAAGGCGGCAAATCGGCGGTCGTCGGGTGAAAATCGGGGTTTTGTCACAGAACAACGTCCATGAAACTCTTTCGCCACGGCCCGCAGGGCGCAGAAAAACCCGGTTTGTTGGATGCGAGCGGCGCCTTGCGCGATCTCTCTGGCGTGCTCACCGACATCACACCCGCCACGCTGGGCCCCGATTCTATGTCCCGTCTGGCCGCGCTCGACCCGAGCACCTTGCCGCGGGTGCCCGCTGGCGCCCGGCTGGGCGCCTGTGTGGGCGGTGTGGGCAACGTGGTGTGCATCGGTTTGAACTACGCCGACCACGCAGCCGAGGCGGGCCTGAAGCCGCCCGGCCAGCCCATTGTGTTCAACAAACACAGCGGTGCCATCAGTGGCCCCAACGACCCGGTGTGGCTTCCACCCGGGTCGGTCAAGCTGGACTGGGAGGTGGAGCTGGGCATCGTGATCGGGCAGCGGGCTTTTCATGTGAGCGAGGCCGAAGCGCTGCAACACGTGGCGGGTTATTGCCTGGTGAACGATGTGTCTGAGCGGGCCTACCAGATCGAACTGGAAGGGCAGTGGACCAAAGGCAAGAGCTACCCCACGCACTGCCCGGTGGGTCCTTGGCTGGTGACGCCCGACGAGCTGGGCAACCCGCAAAATGTGGACCTGTGGCTGGAGGTGAACGGCGTGCGCCGCCAAACGGGCAACACCCGCACCATGATCTTCGGCGTGGCGCAGATCGTGAGCTACCTGAGCCGTTTCATGGCGCTGCAACCGGGTGACGTGATCGCCACCGGTACCCCACCCGGCGTGGGCATGGGCCAGAAGCCCCCGGTGTATCTGAAGGCTGGTGATGTGGTGCGTCTGGGCGGCCGCGCCTTGGGCGAGCAGTGCCAGACCGTGGTGGACAGTCCGGCAGGCTGAGAGCCTTTCGCGCGTGCCCGCTCACCACCCCAAAACGCACCCGCACGGCGATGCAAATGCGCGCCATAGCCTTGCTATGGCTGTGCTTTGCGCCTTGATCGGGCACGTTTTGAGGCGTCGCTCGGACGCGCGCGAAAAACTCTCAGCCTCTGAGCTTTTCTGGCCCGGCTCAGGCGGCCGGGCGGGCCGGCTCACGCTGGGCGGAGGCCGCGGCGTTGGCAGCCGCCCGGGCTTGTTGCTGGCTCCATTTCGGCGCGAACTGCTGCACGTCGTGCAGGCGGCGGGCCAGGTCGGCCCCTTGCGATGTGAGCCGGTAGCCCTCGCCAGAGTGGTCCACCAGGCGGGCCGCGCGCAGCTCTTTCAGGCGGGTGTTGAGCGTGTTGGGCGTGACGCCGCCCACGCTGTCTTGCAGCAGGCGGAAAGTCTGGGGGTGGCCGTCGCTCAGGGCCCAGATCACCCGCAGGGCATAGCGCGATTCCAGCAGGTCGAACAGCCGGATCACAGCGGCGTTGTCTTTGGCACTCATGCGGGTTCTCCTGTGACGGCCTGGCGCAGGCTGCCCGCTAACGCTTGTGGGGCAGGCTTGCTAGCAGTTTTCTAGCTGGAGACCATGGTGCCCGTGCGCAAGGGTTCGAACGATCCGGATTTACCCCCATTGCCGTTGTGGGGACATGCGTTCAGCGGTGGTAGACCTTGTGGAGCAGCGCGTTGAGGGTTTGCAACTCGTCGGCCGTGAGGGCCCCGGAGACATCTTGCTCCAGCTGGGTAGCGGTGCTCTGCGCTTCGCGTTGCAGGCGTTTGCCGGCGGCCGAGACGTGCAGGCCCTGGGCCCGGCGGTCGGTGGGGTGGGGGCGGCGTTCCACCAGCCCGCGCTTTTCCAGGCTCTTGATCATGCCCACCAGGTTGGGCGGCAAGATGTCGAGGGCGGTGCAGATCTGGCGCGAGGTGATGCCGGGGTTGTGTGCGATGAGCGTGAGCACCGAAAAGTCCACCGGGCGCAGGCCAAACGGCTCCATGCGCTGCAAAAACACCGAAATCACGGCCAGCGCCGCACGGCGCGCGTTGTAGCCCAGCAAGGTTTCCAGGTACGAGGTGTCCAGCTCGCCGGACCCGGTTACCGGGGTGGGCTCTGTGGCGGCTTCACCTTGCGCCCGGGCGGTGCGCGGTCGGCGCAGGTTGTTGGCAACGGAGGTCTCAGACATCGTTAGAGCATAGCGCGAGCGCGCAGACTCCCCAGCGCCCAAACCAACGCGCTGCGCGGGTCTGGCCGCGTCATGCTGCGCTGAGGCTGGCGCCCATGATGGCCATGCGGGTGTCAAATTCGGGCCAGACCCAGTGCCAGAAACCGGTGTGGGCGGTGCGCCAGCGCGGGCTGTCGGCCTGCGTTGCAACGGCCACGCGGCTCCAGGCCCAGGCCATCAGCAGCATGGCCAGGGCGCGCAGGTAGTCGTCCGCCAACCAAAAAGGCAGCTCGGGCGATGCGCCTGGCGCGCGGGTGCCGGGGATCAGTTGCTCGGTGGTGAAGTGCGTGAAGCGGGCCATGGCCTGGCGTGTGCGCTCGGCGTCGGGGCTGTCGCCCAGCTCGGCGGCCATTTCGCTCAGCAGTGCGCTCAGCGCAGCAGCGCCATCGGGCAGCACCTTGCGCACCAGCAGGTCAATGGCCTGAATTTCGTTGGTGCCCTCGTAGATCATGGCCACGCGGGCGTCGCGCACGATCTGCTCAATGCCCCATTCGCGCACATAGCCGTGGCCGCCAAACACCTGCAGGCAAGCGCTGGCGCCGCTGAAGGCCTGGTCTGTCCAGGCCGACTTGAGCACCGGCGTAACCAGGCTGCACCAGCGCTGAGCGGCTTCGCGGCGGGCCGCATCGGGGTGCTGTTTGAGGGTGTCGAGTTCGAGCGCGGTGCGGTAAGCCACCACGCGGCCGGCGTCCACCCAGGCGCGTTGGGTGTCGAGCACGCGGCGCATGGCCGGGTGCTGGTGGATGGTGTCTGCCTCACCGGCTTTGCTGGCGCTGCCCGGGGCGCGCATTTGGCGGCGGTCCTGGGCGTAGGCATGGGCCTTTTGCCAGGCAGCGTCGAGCAGGCCAATGCCTTGCAGACCCACGTGCAGGCGGGCAGCGTTCATCATGATGAACATGGCGTTGAGCCCCTTGCCGGGCTCGCCCACGATCCAGGCGGCGGCTTCGTCGAAACGCATCACGCAAGTGGGGCTGCCGTGCAGTCCCATTTTTTCTTCAATGCGCTCGCAGACCACGGCGCTGCGCGTGCCGTCTTCGTAAAACTTGGGCACGAGAAACAGCGACAGGCCTTTGGGGCCGGGCGGGCTCTCAGGCAGGCGCGCCAGCACCAGGTGAACGATGTTGTCGGTCAGGTCGTGTTCGCCACCTGAGATGAAGATTTTGGTGCCGCTCAGCGCGTATCGACCGTCCGGCTGCGGCACGGCCTTGGTGCGCACCAGCCCGAGGTCTGAGCCCGCGTGCGGTTCGGTCAGGCACATGGTGGCCAGCCATTCGCCGGTGGCCACTTTTTCCAGGTAGCGGGCCTTGAGCTCTGGCGAGGCGTGGTGCTTGATGCATTCGTAGGCGCCGTGCAGCAGGCCCGGCGCCATGGTCCAGCCGTGGTTGGCGGCGCTGAGGTTTTCATACAGCATGGCCTCCAGCACCGTTGGCAGGCCCTGGCCACCGTCTTCGGTGGCGCAAGCCAGCGAAGGCCAGCCGGCTTGCCAGAAGGCCTGGTAAGCGTCCCGGAACCCGGGCGGCATGGTGACCGCGCCGTCCTGCCAATGGGCGCCGGTTTCGTCGCCCTCGCGGTTCAGCGGGGCCACCACTTCGCCCACAAACTTGGCCGCCTCGTCCGTCACCTGCGTCAGCAGGTCGTCATCGAAGTCGCTGTAGGCGGGCAGCGCCGCCAATTGCTGTGCGGCCTGCAGCACGTGGTTGAGGATGAAGCGTTGTTCGGCGGGTTGGGGCTGGTAGGCGTTCATGGGTGTGATCGAAACAATGCGTTTTTACGGGTTGTGTCAGCGGTGCCGGGTTGCCTGCGCGGCCTTGTCGGGCGAACCTTCAAGCCCCGCCAGCAGCGCCTTGCTGTTGCCGGGAATCACCATCTGGAACTTGTTGTCCACCGTGGTGTAGTCAAAGTAGCCCATGCGGGCAATGGGCTGCATCTTCAGCACGTCGACCAAGCCGTCGCCGTCGATGTAGTCATCGTCAATGTGGATGCCCACCACACGGCCAAACACCACGTCCACCGTGCCCATGGGCGGGCGGCCTGGGAAGCGCACCGTGTTGAGGTATTCGCACTCGAACTGGATCGGTGAGCCTTTGACGCGCATGGATTTCACCAGCCGGCTTTCCAGCTTCTCCAGCCCGGCGCGCTCAAACTCGTCCACGCCGTGCGGCAGTTCTTCGGCGCTGATGTTGACCGCCTCGCGCAGCGCGAAGGTGGCCATGTTCCATACAAACTGGCCCATCTGCTCGGCGTTGCGCACCGAGTCCTTGCGTTCGCCCTGCGTGGTCTGGTTGGCGCTGAACATGACGATCGGCGGGTCAAACGTCACGTTTTGAAACTGGCTGTAGGGCGCCAGGTTGTGCCGCCCCCGCGCGTCCACCGTGGATATCCAGCCGATGGGGCGCGGCACCACGCACGACTTGAACGGGTCGTGCGGCAGACCGTGGGGCGTTTTGCCGGGTTCGTAGTACATGGTTGTTCTGGCAGGTTCAGCGGCAGACGAAGTTGGCGGCGTCTTCCATGCTGCCGCTGCCTTGGTAGGTGGCGACCGTCGGGTACGCGCACAGTGGGCGGCTGCGGTTGGCGGACCAGTCGGCAGGCAACTCGGCGTTCACACCGCCGGGGTTGCCAGCGCCACGCGCTGTGGCGACCACGGCCTGTGGTGCCTGGCCCTGCTCGACCCACTTGACGAGTGGTGAGAGCAGGTCGAACTGGTCGGTGGACAGGCCGCCGCTGCAGTGCGCCATGCCGGGCACGGGGAAGTAGCGCGCGAACGAATCGGCTTGACCACCCAGGGCCTTGTCCAGGCGCTGCATCCACTGGCGGGTGTCTTCGGCGGAGAAGATTGCATCCGCCACGCCGTGGTAAACGACCATTTTCGCGCCACGGTCTTTGAGCTTGGCCAGGTTGACCGGGTTTTCATGGCCGGGTGGCGTCATGAGCGACTGGCCCGACTCCCGGTACACCTCGTTGGTGGCGCTGAACATGAGCAGTCGGGCGGAGATGTCGACCTTGAGCGGGTCGAACATGCCCGTCGGCACACTGAACACGGTGCCAACCGACAGCGGGTCCAGCGCCACCGCGTTGGCAAACTTCCAGGTGGCCCAGTTGTCACCGGCCAGGCCTGGGTCGTAATCAAAGGCCGAATAGATGGACTGGCCGTCTGCCGTGCGTCCCCCGGTGAAGACGCGGGCCACCACGTCTTTTTGCGCTGCGCTCAGGCACTGGCCGTTGCGCTCACCGGTGCAGGTCGGCACGTCGGTGGCCAGATTGAAAGTGGTCTGGCAGGCTTGTGTGGCCTGTACCAGGCCATCCTTGGCGCCGTCCAGTGCATCGCACCTGCCCAGCACAGCGTCGGCCACCAGTTGGCGCTCGGCCTTGGTGAACGCGCCGCTGAGGTCGGGGATGCTGGCGCTGGGGTTGAGTGGGTGCTTGGTGGTGGCGCCCACTGCGGCGAGTGGTGCCCACTGCTGGGCACCCCAGAGCTGGGCCAGCGCCGCGTTGGGCAGGCGGTAGCCCGGTGCCCCCACCAGGTAGCCGTCGTAGGCCTGACCACGCGCAGCCTCGACCATCGCGTGGCGCCCGCCGTTGGAGCAGCCGCCGAGGTAAGAGCGGTCCGGTCCCTTGCCGTAGGCGGAGGCGATCAGCGCCTTGGCCATGGGTGTGAGCTTGGCCACCGCTTGGTAGCCGTAGTCCAGGCGCGACTGGGCCTCAAGGCCAAAGTAGGGCGTCTGTGCACCCGTGTGGCCCGCGTCCGAACTGAGGACCGCAAAGCCCTGCTTGAGCGCACCGGTCAATGGGCCTCCGCCCAGCGCACCTTCGGCGGGGCGAACGGCGCCGTCCAGCCCACCGTTGCCCTGGTAATAAAAGCGGCCATTCCAATCTTTGGGCAAGCGCATTTCAAAGCCGATGGCGTAGTCGCGGCCATCGGTGCCTTTGCGTGGGTGCATCTGGCCCTTGACCAAGCAGTGCGCACCCACCTCGGCGCCCGTGGGCGACACCCGACCCGGTTCCACCACGGCGGCCGATTGCAGCCGGAGCTGGTCGAACTGGAATTGCTGGGTCAGGCCGTCGCACTGCTGCAGGCTGGCGCCCACGGCGGGCGCCAGCACTGGAGCGGCTGCGCCGGACGACGAAAGCCCCGGGGACGTGGCGCAGGCCGTGACCGCGATGCATACGGCTGCGGGCAGGGCGAGGCGGGTAGCGTGTGCAAAGGGATGGTTCATGGGGGGGCTCCTGGTGGTGTCTGGGTGGCGCAAAAGGGGTGGTTCCGCTGGCGGGCGGTATTCAGGCGGGTTGGCGGGCGCTGCCCAGGTAGGTTTCGATCACGCGGGGGTCGTTGGCCAGTTCGCTGGCCGGGCCTTGGGCGCTGAGTTCGCCCATTTCCAGCACGTAGCCGTGGTCGGCCACCTGCAGCGCGGCGCGGGCGTTTTGCTCCACCAGCACAATGGTCACGCCGGTCTCGCGCAGGCGCTTGATGATGGAAAAAATCTCGCGCACGATCAGTGGTGCTAGGCCCAGGCTGGGCTCGTCGAGCATCAGCAACTCGGGCCCCGACATGAGCGCGCGGCCCACCGCCAGCATCTGGCGTTCGCCGCCCGAGAGCGTGCCGGCGAGCTGGGTGCGGCGCTCTTGCAGGCGCGGGAAGATGCTGTAGACATCGTCGAGCTTGCTGCGCCACTGCGCGTTGCCCAGGCGCATCTGGCGAAAGCCGCCCAGCAGCAGGTTGTCTTCCACCGGCATGGTGCTGAACAGCTCGCGCTTTTCGGGTACCAGCGCCATGCCGTTCATCACGCGCTCTTCGAGCGTGAGGGTGCTGATGTCCTGGCCTCGAAACTCAATGGTTCCCTTGCCCGGCAGGATGCCCATGACGGTGTTGAGCAGCGTGGACTTGCCCGCGCCGTTGGGCCCGATGACGGTGATGACGCTGCCTTTGTCGGCGTGCAGGTCGATGCCGTGCAGCACCTCGGCACGGCCGTAGCCGGCGCGCAGGCCTTTGAGCTGAAGAAGGGGTGTGCTCATGTTGGGGCTCTTTTAGTGGTCGGTGCCGAGGTAGGCGGCGCGCACCTTGGGGTCTTGCTGAATTTGGGCTGGTGGCCCTTGCGTGAGCAGGGTGCCAAACTCCATCACCACCAGGTGGTCGCAAATCTGCATCACCAGGTCCATGTCGTGTTCCACCAGCAAGATGCTCATGCCCTCAAGCTTGAGCTGGCGCAGCACACCGGCCAGCGCCTGCTTTTCCTGGTGGCGCAGACCGGCGGCGGGTTCGTCCAGCAGCAGCAGGGCAGGGTCGGCGCACAGCGCGCGGGCAATCTCCATCAGCCGCTGCGGCCCCATGGCCAGGTTGCCCGCCTGCTCGTGCAGGTAAGCGCCCATGCCAATGCGTTCCAGCTGGCGCTGCGCTTCGCGAAACAGCTGCTGCTCTTCGGTGCGGTTGGCGCGCAACATGGCGGACAGCACACCCTTGCGGCCCCGGGTGTGGGTGCCCAAGGCCACGTTTTCCAGCACCGTCATGTCGGGGATCATCTTCACGTGCTGAAAGGTGCGGGCCATGCCTTGGCAGGCGATGCTGCGCGAGTTCAGGCTGCTGATGGACTTGCCGCGGTACACCACCTCGCCGCTGGTGGCGGGCAGCACGCCCGTGATCAGGTTGAACGTGGTCGACTTGCCCGCACCGTTGGGCCCAATCAGGCCCACGATCTGGCCGGCGTGAATCTGGAAACTGATGTCGTTCACCGCCACCAGGCCGCCAAACTGCATGCGGGCCTTGCGCACATCGAGCACCAGCGCACCGGCCTCGGGCTTGTCGCGCTCGGGCAGGGCGGCCGCCTGTTGCCAGTCCACCGTGCGCGCCCGCTTGGGCAGGTGGCGGCCCACCAAAGACCACAAGCCGTCGGGCAGGTACTTCAGCACCATCACCAGCGCAATGCCAAACACGATCACTTCGTAGCTGCCGCTGGTGCCCATCAGCTTGGGCAGCAGCACCTGGAGCTGGTCTTCCAGCACGCGGATGAGGCCAGCGCCCACGATGGCGCCCCACACATGGCCCACGCCACCCACCACCGCCATGAACAGGTATTCAATGCCCATCTTCAAGCCGAAGGCCGACGGATTGACGGTGCGCTGAAAGTGCGCCAGCAGCCAGCCCGCCACCGAAGCCAGCAGCGCGGCCAGCACAAAGATCGTGACCTTGTAGCGGAAGGTGCTGATGCCCATGGCCTCGGCCATTTGCGAGCCGCCTTTGAGCGCTCGGATGGCGCGGCCCGCGCGCGAGTCCAGCAGGTGCAGCAGACCCGCAGCGAAGGCCAGCAACAGCACCCAGGTGAGCACGAAGAAGGCGCGGCCCTGGCCGATGTCGAATTCGCCGATGCTCAGGCTCTTGATGCCCAGCAGGCCGTCGTATTTGCCCAGCGCGTCCAGGTTGCCCATGAGGTAATACAGCGACAAGCCCCAGGCTATGGTGGCCAGCGGCAGGTAGTGGCCCGACATGCGCAGTGTGATCAGACCCACCAGCAGCGCGCTGCCGGCGGTGAGGCCCATGCCCACGAACAGCGTGAGCCAGGGCGAGAGGCCGGTGTTGAGCGTGAGCCAGGCGGTGGTGTAGGCGCCAATGCCCACAAACGCGGCCTGGCCAAACGAGGTCAGCCCGCCCACACCCGTGAGCAGCACCAGACCCAGCACGGTGATGCTGTACATGCCGATGTAGTTGAGCTGGGTGATCCAGAAGTCGGGCAGGGGCAAGACAGCGATCAGCGGAATGGCGGCGCCCAGGACCAGCAGGCCCATGTTTTGCAGGTTCTTCATGTCAGTGGTCCTCATCGGAATGCTTGCTTCTCAAGGACCGGAAGAGCAGGACCGGAAGAATCAGGGTGAACACAATCACTTCTTTGAAGGCGCTGGCCCAGAACGAGCCGAACGCCTCGATCACGCCCACAAACAGCGCCGCAATGAGCGCGCCGGGGTAGCTGGCCAGGCCGGCGGCCACGGCGGCCACGAAACCTTTCAAGCCGATCAGAAAGCCCGAGTCGTAAAACACGGTGGTGGTCGGGCCGATGAGCAGGCCCGAGAGCGCGCCAATGAACGCCGCCATGGTGAAGGTGAGCTGACCCGAGGCCTGCGACGAAATGCCCATCAGGCGTGCGCCGGTGCGGTTGACCGCGGTGGCGCGCAGCGCCTTGCCGCGCAGCGAGCGCTCAAAGTACAGCCACAGCAGCACGATCAGCGCGATGGTGGCCAGCGCGGTGATGATGGCCTGGCCCGAAAGCATGACCGGGCCGATGTTCAGACGCAGGTCCCAGAACGCGGGGTTGCGGAAACCTTCAGCGCCAAAGAACACGAGGCCCAGGCCGGTCATGGCGAAATGCACGCCCACCGACACGATCAGCAGCACCAGTGGCGTGGCGCTTTCCAGCGACTGGTAGGCCACGCGGTACACCAGCGGGCCATACACCGTGACCACCGCCACGCTGAGCGCGGCCTGCACGGCCAGCGGAAACTGCTGCGGCGCCGCCCAGATGGCGATGCCCGCTACCACCAGCGGCACGATCAGCATGCGGCCGGCGGCCTTGAACGCCACCAGCGCGTTGCGGTGGTGCTGCCAGCGGCCTGAAAGCTCCATGAGCGCGGCCACACCGGCCAGCAGCAACAGCAGCCACACGGTGCCGGGCACCTGCCCGGTTTGAAAAATGGCCAGGGTGAGCGCGCCATAGGCTACGAATTCACCCTGGGGAATGAAGATGACCCGCGTGACGGTGAACACCAGCACGGTGGCTAGCCCGAGCAGGGCATACACGGCGCCATTGGTCAGGCCGTCCAGCAACAAAATGCTGGCGATCGAGAAGTCCATAGAAGCCTAACGAGAAAAGAAATGGCTGAAAAAACTTAGGCGGCGATGCGCAAGACTGTCCGAAGAAAGTCCCCCCTCGCCATGCGCGAAGTGCCTCCCTCCAGAGGCATCCAGGGTCCGGCTCCGCCGGCCCGAGATGCCGTCCCCCCTCCCAGCGCCGAAGGCGCGCCAGAGAGGGGGGAAGCCGCGTCAGCGGCGCAGGGGGGTGATCCGAATCACTCCACCTTGAACTTGCCGTCCACCACCTTGAGCATCACGCCGGTTTCCAGCGTGTAACCCCAGTGGTCCGCCGCCGTCCAGTTCATCACGCCATGCGAGAAGATGGTGCGGCCCATGGTTTCCATGGCGTCGCGGATGGCGGCACGGAACTCGGGCGTGCCGGGCTTGGCTTTCTTCAGCGCCACCGGAATGACTTTTTCCAGCGTGATCTGGGCGTCGTAGGCATGGCCGGCAAACTGGTTGCGCATGCCGGCACCCACCGCAGCTTCGTACTTCTGCACGAAGTCAATGGCCACCTTTTTGGATGGGTGGCTGTCGGGCAGCTGCTCGGCAATCACAGCCGGGCCGGACACCACATAAGCGCCTTCAACGGCTTTGCCGCCCACGCGCATCAGGTCTTGGGTGGCCGCGGCGTGCGTCTGGTAAATCTTGCCTTTGAAGCCCCGGTCCACCATGGCCATGTGGGGCATGGCAGCGCCAGAGCCAGAGGCCACGATCAGCACCGCGTCGGGGTTGGTGGCGTTGATCTTGAGCGCCTGCGGGGTCACGCTGGTGTCGTTGCGGGCAAAGCGCTCGGTGGCCACGATTTTGATGCCGGCCTTGTCCAGCAGCGGGCCAATTTCTTTCAGCCACTGCTCGCCGTAGGCGTCGGTGTAGCCCAGGAAGCCGATGGTTTTGACGCCCTGTTTCTTCATGTGCTCGACCACGGCGTGGCCCATCACCGTGTTGGACTGCGGCAGGCGGAACACCCACTTGTCTTTGCCCGGTGGCAGGCCCACGGGGGAGCCGGCCAGTTGCACCGTGCCGGCTTCAGAGGCGATGTCGCTCATGGCGGCCGCCACCGAGGTGATGCACGAGCCAATGATCATGTCCACCTTGTCTTCGGTCACAAAGCGGCGGGCGTTGGCGGCACCTTTGCCGGGGTCGGTGGCGTCGTCCAGGATGATCAGGTTGACCTTTTCACCGGCGATGGTCTTGGGAAACAGCTTGAACTGGTTCTGCATGGGAATGCCCAGGCCGGAGCCGGGGCCGGTGAGCGCGAGGCTGACGCCGATGTTGATGTCGGCGTGTGCGGCGGTGCTGGCCAAGGTGGCGATGGCAACGGCAACCAGGGTTTTGATGGCTTTCATGGACTGTCTCCTGTTCAGGGGTGGGGGATACGGACTGGGGATCGGTTGGGGGAACTGGCAGGCGTCTTGTGCGCCCTTCATGGGTGACTTCGGGGAAGCGCTCAGGCGGTGCACAGCGCCTTGATGTCGGCGGGCACCGGAATGGCTTTGATGCGGTCGGGATCGTCGGGGTGCTTGATGCAGAAGGCCCGCGTTTCCAGACCTTCGCACAGCACCACGTCGCCTCGCATCACCACGTGTTTCTGGATCACGACCTTGTCGCGCCATTCCTGGATGCTGGTGTGGATCTGCAGCCGCTCGCCATAGGTGGCTGGGCGCATGAATTTTGTGTTGATCTCCAGCAGCGGCGTGCCGATGATGCCGGTCGTTTTCACCAGCTCGCGCCAGGGCGGCACGCCGCACTGCACGAAAAAGTTCAGCGACGAGGCGTCCATCCACTTGCTGAAATTGGGAAAGAACACGATGCCGGCGGGATCGCAGTCGCCGAACATCACATCCACTTCGTACACAACGGTTTTGGTCATGTGATGCTTTCAGCGTGGGCTCATGCGCAGGGCGCCATCGAGCCGGATGGTTTCGCCGTTCAGGTGGCCGTTGGTGACGATGTGCGCGGCCAGTTGCGCGAACTCTTCGGGCTTGCCCAGGCGCTGCGGAAACGGAATGCTCGCGGCCAGCGATTGCTGCACCGGCTCGGGCAGGGTCTGCATGAGCGGGGTGAGAAACAGGCCGGGCGCGATGGTGCAGACGCGAATGCCGTGCTGCGCCAGGTCGCGCGCCATGGGCAGCGTCATGCCGGCCACGCCGGCTTTGGACGCGCTGTAAGCCTGCTGGCCCACCTGGCCATCAAATGCGGCCACCGAAGCGGTGAACACCATCACGCCGCGTTCGCCGTCTTCCATCGGGTCGAGCTTGGCGCAGGCGGCGGCAAACAGGCGCGCCGCGTTGTAGGTGCCGATCAGGTTGACGTTGATCACGCGCGCAAAGTCTTCCAGCGGCGCGGCGTTGCCGTCTTTGCCAACCACGCGCTTGGCGCTGCCAATGCCGGCGATCTGCATCAAAATGCGCGCCGGGCCGTGGGCGGCAGCGGCGGTGTCGATGGCGGCCTGCATGCTCTCAGTGTTGGCCACGTCGCAGACCACGGCAACGCCGCCGATCTCGGCCGCCACGCGCTGGGCGTTGTCCAGGTTCAGGTCGAGCACCGCGACCTTGGCGCCCAGGCGGGCGAGTTCGCGGGCGGTGGCTTCACCGAGGCCGGAGCCTCCACCGGTGACGAGGGCAGCGTGTCCTTGGATGTTCATGGGGGATTCCTTGTGTGTGTCAGATCGAGGTGTTTTCAATGAGCAGGGCAATGCCCTGGCCGCCGCCTACGCAGGCGCTGGAAATGCCGTAGCGCAGACCGCTGCGCTGCAGTTCGCGCGCCAGCGTGAGCGTTAGGCGCACGCCGGTGGCGGCCAGCGGGTGGCCCAGGGCAATGGCGCCGCCGTTGACGTTGAGTTTGCTGAGGTCCAGGCCCAGTTCGCGGCCCACGGCCAGCGTTTGCGCACCCTGGGCTTCGTTGATCTCGAAGCGGCCAATGTCGGCCAGGGTCAGGCCGGTGCGCTCCAGCAGCAGGCGAATGGCCGGTGCCGGGCCGATGCCCATGATCTCAGGCGGCACGCCCACGGCGGCGCAGGCCACCACGCGGGCCAGCGGCTGCTTGCCGTGCGTTTTGGCGTAGGCACCCGACGCCACCACGCAGGCCGCAGCCGCATCCACCAGCGCCGAGCTGTTGCCGCCGGTCTGCACGCCATCTTCAAACACCGCGCGCAGCTTGGCCAGCACCTCTTTGGGCGAGATGCGTGGGTGCGTGTCGGTGGCCACTTCGGTGAGCTTGCCTTGCAGCTTGATGCCGCGCGCCTTGTAGCCCGCCAGCTCGAATTTCTCGGTGATCACCGGGACGATCTCGCCCGCCAAAAAGCCGCTTTCCTGCGCGGCCACGGCCTTGGCAAACGAGTCGGAGGCGAACTGGTCCACCTCGTCGCGGGTGATGCTGTACTTCTTGGCCAGGTTCTCGGCGGTCTGGATCATGTTGATGCCAGCGGCCGGGTCTTTCAGCGCTTCCCACATGTAGTCTTTGAAGCCCACCGGCGAGCCCAGCTTGAAGCCGGTGCGGTGGTCAAACGCGGCAATGGGGTTGCGCGTCATGCTTTCGGTGCCCACCACCAGCGCGGCGTCGCAGGCGCCGCCCTGGATGTGTTCGCCGGCCTGGCGAAACAGCTCGAAGCCGGTGCCACAAATGCGCTGCGCCATGATGGCCGGCACTTCGACCGGGACGCCGGCGTACAGCCCGATGTGGCGCGGCAGAAAGAACTGGTCAAAGTCGCCCGGCGCCATGTTGCCGGTGACGACCGACCCGATGTCGCTGCCCGGCACGCCCGCCCGCTTGAGCGCTTCGCGCGCCGCTTTGATGCCCAGGTCGGTGGGCGAAATGTGGCCCAGCGCCCCGCAGTAATCCACCATGGGGGTGCGCACGCCGTCCAGGATGTGGATGTCGTGGAATCCGTTGAAAAAGCCTTTGGTTGTCATGGTGTGTGCTTTCAGACCGTGGGTTTCAAGATGTAGCGGAGCTCGTCGGTATGCAGGCGCTGCACCGTATCGGCCCTGTGCGTCAGCACGGCCCGCTGGTTGATCGAGCCTTTGTCCGTGATCTCGCCGCGGTCGATGGTGGGCGGGTCGGCCAGCAGGCACATGCGGGCGATGCGGTTGGCGCTGCCGGTGGCGGCGCTGGCCAGGTCGTTTACCACGGTCTGAAAATGCGCCAGCACCGCGGGGTGGTCCAGCACCTCGTGCAGCGACACGTCAGCGGCCAAGCCGCTCAGGTTGCGCACCGCCGCGGTCGGGAACACCATGGCGCCCACTTCTTTCAGGTTGATGCCTGTGAGCACCACGTCCTGAATGAACGGCGCGCCGGCGGCAATGATCTTGGCACGCAGCGGGCCGACGCTCACAAATGTGCCTGTGGCGAGCTTGAAGTCTTCGGCAATGCGGCCGTCAAATTTCAGGCCTTGGTGGATGTCGGTCTCGTCGATCCACTTCACCGCGTCGCCGGTCTTGAAGAAGCCTTCTTCGTCAAACGCGTCGGCGGTCTCGGCGCTCTGGCGCCAGTAGCCGGGTGTGATGTTGGGGCCTTTGTAGCGCACCTCGGTTTTGCCGTCGGTGTCCACCAGCTTCAGCTCCATGCCGGGCGTGGGCAGGCCCAGGTCGCCGGCTTTCACGTTGGGGCTGGTGACGAAAATGCCGAACGGGCCCGACTCCGTCATGCCCAGGCCAGTGCCCATGACGATGCGCTCGCCGATCTCTTGTTCGGCGCTGTCAAACAGGCTGTCCCACACCGGCTGGGCCAGCGCGGCGCCGGCGTAGAAAAACATCTTCACGCGCGACAGCAGCGTCTTGCGCAGCAGGCGCCCCTCGTCGGTGGGCGCCTTCATGGCATGGGCAATGGCTTCAAACCCGGTGGGCACGTTGAAGTACACCGTGGGCGCGATCTCCCGCAGGTTGCGCAGCGTTTCGGCCATCAAGGCGGGCGTGGGTTTGCCGTCGTCAATGTAGAGCGTGCCGCCGTGGTAGACCACCATGCCAAAGTTGTGGTTGCTGCCGAAGGTGTGGTTCCAGGGCAGCCAGTCCACCAACACCAACGGTTCTTCGGCCAGCACCGGCATGGACTCGGCCATTTGCTGCTGGTTGGCGCACCACAGGCGCTGGGTGTTGATCACGGCTTTGGGCATCTTGGTCGAGCCCGAGGTGAACAGGAACTTCGCGATCGTGTCGGGGCCGGTGGCCGCCATGGCAGCGTCCACCGCCGGCGTGGGCTCGGTGGCCAGCAGCGCGGCAAACGAGGTGGTGGCGCGGCCTGGCACGGTGCCTTCGGTGCAGACCAGTTCCACGTCGTCGCCCAAGGTGGCCAGCATGGCGCGGGCGTAGCGGTTGGCGTCGCTGGCAAATACCAGGCCGGGCGTGAGCGTCTTCACCACATGGTGGAGCTTGTCAAAGTCCTGGCTGATGAGCGAGTAGGGCGGTGACGTGGGGCAATAGGCCACGCCCGCATACAGGCAGCCCAGCGCCAGCAGTGCGTGCTCCAGGTCGTTTTCGCTCAAGATCAGTACTGGGCGCTCAGCGCTCAGGCCGCGGTCCAGCAAGCCCTGGCCAATGCGCCGCGCCGCGTCCAGCGCCTGCGCGAAGCTGATGTGGCGCCAGTCACCGGTGCTGCCGTCGGCGTTCTTCACGCGGCGGGCAAACAGGGTCTGGTCGGGCCGTTCTTTCGCCCAGTGCACCAGCCGATCGGTCAGGCGCTCGGGGTAGGGCGGCAGCGCGTTGTCTGCACGCAGGTAATGCACGCCGGTTTCCCCGTCGCGCAGCACAGCGCGGGTGACACCGAAGGTGAGGGGGCGGTATTTCGCGACGGTCATGTCTTGTCTCCGTGTTCTTGTCTGTCTGGCGCGGAAGGTCCGGCGCGCGTGTCTCAACTCAGGGATGCCGAGGAACCGGCTTTGCCGGGCCTCTGGCATCGGCCCCCTTCCAGGGGGATGACGCCGCAGGCGGCGCAGGGGGTTACTTGGAAACTTTTGCCGCCTTGCCTTCCAGGAAAGCCCGCACGCGGGCTTTCGCTTCGGGCGCGCTCTGGGCAATGGAGGCCATCAGCGCTTCGGTAAACAGGCCGTGGTCGCTGGGCTGCTCGGCAATGCGCGGCAAGGCGTGCATCAGCGCGTAATTGGTCAGCGGTGCGTTGCTGGCGATGCGGGTGGCCAGCTCAATCGCTTTGTCCAGCGCGGTGCCGGTGGGCACCAGGTACTGCGCCAGGCCAATGCGTTCGCCGTCGGCGGCGTTGTAAACGCGGCCGGTGAACATCATGTCGGCCATGCGGGCCGCACCAATCAGCTTGGGCACGCGCACCGAGCCGCCGCCGCCCACGAAGATGCCGCGGGTGCCTTCGGGCAGCGCGTAGAAGGTGGACTCGTCCGCCACGCGGATGTGGCAGGCGCTGGCCAGTTCCAGGCCGCCACCCACCACGGCGCCATGCAACGCGGCCACCACCGGCACAGTGCCTTTTTCCACGCAGTCCAGCGCCGCGTGCCACATGCGCGAGTGCAACACGCCTTCACCGGCATCGCGCTCGCTCAGTTCGGACAGGTCCAGCCCGGCGCAAAAATGGTCGCCGTTGCCGTTGACCACGGCGGCCCGCACGCTCTTGGGCAGGTTCTGAAATACGTCCCGAATGGCCAGGATCAGGCCGTCGTTGAGGGCGTTGCGTTTGGTGGCGCGGTTGAGCGTGATCACGGCCACTTCGGCGTGTTCGCCACGCAGGCTCAGGCTCAGGTCGGGGTTGTTGGTGGTCATGGTGTTGCGGTTAAATCGGGCTTGTTGAGTCTCTGCATTATTGTTATAAACAATAACCAAATCAAGTTGCCGACCCCATTTTTCGCACCCGTATTTACCCTTAGAACGGAGACCCCATGGACCACAAAAACCTGATTGCCATCGACATCCACACCCATGCCGAGGTGAGCTGCCGCAACCCGTTTGACAACTATGGCGAGGAGTACGACCGCGCCGCCGACAAATTTTTTGGCAGCAACCGCCGCCCCACCATCGCCGAGACCGTCGCCTACTACCGCGAGCGAAAAATGGGTCTGGTGATGTTCACCGTGGACAGCGAAAGCCAGCTGGGCCGCCGCCGCATTCCCAACGAAGAAATTGCCCAGGCCGCGAGGGAAAACAGCGACATGATGGTGGCCTTTGCCAGCATCGACCCCCACAAAGGCAAGATGGGCGCACGCGAGGCCGAGCGCCTCATCCAAGAGGAAGGCGTGAAAGGCTTCAAGTTTCACCCCACCGTGCAGGGCTACCACCCCTACGACAAGATGGCCTGGCCCATTTACGAGGTGATCAACGCACACAAATTGCCGGCCATTTTTCACACCGGGCACAGCGGTATTGGCAGCGGCATGCGCTGCGGCGGCGGCCTGCGGCTGGAATACAGCAACCCTATGCACCTGGACGACGTGGCGATTGACTTCCCCGACATGCAGATCGTGATGGCGCACCCCAGCTTCCCCTGGCAGGACGAGGCGCTGAGCGTGGCCACGCACAAGCCCAACGTGTGGATTGATCTGAGCGGCTGGAGCCCGAAGTACTTCCCCAAGCAACTCGTGCAATACGCCAACACGCTGCTCAAAGACCGCGTCCTGTTTGGCAGCGACTACCCGTTGATCACGCCCGAGCGCTGGATGAAAGACTTTGAAGTAGCCGGCTTCAAGCCCGAGGTGATGCCCGGCATTCTGAAGGGCAACGCCGTGCGCCTGCTGGGTTTGGCCGACTGAGCGGCAGAGCGGCTGCGCCGTGCGGTCGGCGGCGGTGGCTTGGATACAGAAAGTTATGGATTACCCTGATTTGGAGGCGAATCAGGCAAAAAGTCCATTTTTCTGTATACATTGCAGGCCCATGAACACCGCCGCAGCCGAATGGCCCGAAGCCCCAGGAACGCCCTTTGCCGCCAGCGGCGAGAGCGTGCAGGTGCGGGCGCTGTTGCAGTTGCGCGAGCTGATCCTGTCGGGCGAGCTGCCCGGTGGCACCCGCATTGCCGAGTTGGCCATCGTCGAGCGGCTGGGGGTGTCACGCACCCCGGTGCGGGCGGCGCTGCTGCGGCTGGAGCAAGAGGGGTTGCTGCAAGCCTTGCCCAGCGGCGGCTACAGCGTGCAGTTGTTCACCGAGCGCGACATTGCCGACGGTATTGAACTGCGCGGCACGCTGGAAGGTTTGCTGGCCCGGCTGGCGGCCGAGCGGGGCGCGCCAGCGGCGCTGCTGACGCAGGCCCGCCAGTGCCTGGCGCATATTGATGTGGCGCTGGCCACACCCACGCTGGACGACGAAAAGTTTTCCAGCTACGTGGCACTCAACAGCCGTTTTCATGGGCTGCTGTACGAGATGGCTGCCAGCCCCACCATTGCCCGCCAGCTGGAGCGCGCCGCCAGCCTGCCTTTTGCTTCGCCCTCCGGGTTTGTGGTGCTGCAGTCGCATTCTTCGCGCGCACGCGACATGCTGGTGGTGGCGCAAGACCAGCACCGCCAGGTGCTCGACGCCATTGAACAGCGCGAGGGTGCGCGGGCCGAGTCCATCATGCGCGAGCACTCGCGCCTGGCCCGCCGCAACCTCGCTGAAGTGCTGGCAGGCCACGCGCCCGAGCGGGTGCCGGCGTGTATGCCGTCTTTCAAGTTGATTCGCCGCCGCCCGTGAGGGCGGTCCCATCATTCGGTCAGGCGTCTTCACACGCCTTGTTTATTTCACCCGCGTTTTTTACAGGAGACAACCATGAAATTCATCCCCCGTCGAACCGCACTGGCCGCCCTGGGTGCCGTTGCCACCACCTTGCTGGCCGGGCCCGTGGCCGCGCAGCAGGTGGTAACCCTGCGTCTGCACCAGATGCTGCCGCCGCAAGCCACCATTCCAGCCAAAGCGCTGATTCCGTGGGCGCAAAAGGTAGAGGCCGAGTCCGGCGGCAAGATCAAGGTGCAGCTGTTCCACGCCATGGCGTTGGGCGGCGCGCCACCGCAGCTGTTTGACCAGGCCCGCGACGGCGTGGTGGACCTGACCTGGACCGTGCTGGGTTACACCCCGGGCCGCTTCAACAAGGCCGAAGTGTTTGAACTGCCGTTCATGAGCGGCTCGGCCGAGCAGTCGTCCCAGGCGTTTCAGGAATACGTCGAAAAGTTTGCTGCCGACGAATTTCGCTCGGTCAAGCTGATTGCTGTGCACACGCACGGCCCCGGACTGTTCCACACCAAAACCCCCGTGACCGGGCTGGAGAGCCTGCGCGGCATGAAAGTGCGCGGCGGCTCGCGCATCATCAACAACATGCTGACCAAGTTGGGCGCCACGCCCGTGGGCATGCCGGTGCCCGCCGTGACCGAAGCGCTGTCCAAAGGCGTGATCGACGGCACCACCATTCCGTGGGAAGTGACGCCAGCCCTGAAAGTGAGCGAGCTGGTGAAAAACCACACCACCTTTGCCGGTGACCGCGGGCTCTACACCCAGACGTTCGCGTTTTCCATGAACCGAGCTTCTTACGACAAGCTGCCGGCCGATCTTAAGAAGGTCATCGACAACAACTCGGGCATTCCAGCTGCGGCTATGTTTGGCCGCGCCATGGACGAGGGCGACAAGGCCGGCCGTGCCATTGCCGAGAAGGCAGGCAACAACATCGTGGCGCTGGACGTTGCCGAGACGCAGCGCTGGCGCCGCACGGCTGCCACCGTTGAAACCGACTGGATCAACGAAGTGAAGGCCAAGAACATCGACGGTGCCAAGCTGGCTGCCGAAGCCCGCGCGCTGATTGCCAAGTACAGCAAATAAGCCTGTGGTGCTGTGGCCATGGTTCGCCATGGCTCTGGCGGGGTTGTCCGGCGCATGCCGGGCAACCCTTTTTTGTTGCCGTGTCAGACGGGGTGTGGGCTGGCGCGAACACCGTGGCGTTCCCAGGTGTGGTGCGCGTGGCCCTTGCGAGGGCCACAGTCTTATGCTGAATATCGATGGTTCGATTTGAGGCATGCTTTTTTGATATAGCTGAAAGACACCCTCGGGTCTGGTTGCGGTGTACAAAAAGGCGCACATTGCAAGGCCGCATTGGAGCACCGCGTGGCGTTTGCCGCCGCCCGGTCCGTCGAAGCACAGCATATTTCGATAAGTGAAACTGGTTTTACGATAAGAAATTGTCGGCTATAGTCTTGGGCTCGCCCCAAGGCGCGCCATTGGCTATGTAAAAGGCTGGGCGACAATCTCCCTCCCCGACGCCCATCCACCACAAGGACCCGTTGATGATTGACTGGATATACAGGTTAGCCAAATGGACCGCGATTGCCGGCGGTGTCATGTTGAGCGCCTTGACGCTCATGGTGGTGGCCAGTGTGGCCGGGCGCGCTTTGATTGGCGTGGGCCTGGGGCCTGTGCCGGGCGACTTTGAGCTGGTCGAGGTGGGTGTGGGTATTGCCATCTTTTTCTTCATGCCCTGGTGCTACCTGCGCGGCGGCCATGCCACGGTGGACCTGCTCTACATGCACATACCGCGCTGGGCGCAAAAGGCGATCGACACCCTCAGCGACGTCTTGATGCTGCTGGTCTGGCTCATGCTGACCTGGAAGCTCTGGGACGGCCTGGTGGAGAAGAAGGAATACATGGAAACCACCTTCATCTTGCAGATGCCGGTGTGGTGGGCCTATGCCCTGTGCTTCGTGGGTGCGGTGATTGGCTGCGCTTGCTACATCGCCAAAACCCTGACCCAGCTGGGTCTGGCGTCCGAGCCCAAGGGCTGGACCACCGAAGCCAACGCGGGACACTGAACATGAGCAACGTCGAACTCGCCCTCTGGTCTTTCCCGGTCCTGCTGTTCCTGATCTTCATCCGCATTCCGATTGGCTTGTCCATGCTGGTGTGCGGCCTGGCGGGCGCCTGGGTGGTGTACGGCTCGTACGTGCCCATCCTGAACCAGCTCAAGCAGGTCACCTACAGCACCTTTTCCAGCTACTCGCTGTCGGTCATTCCGTTGTTTCTGCTCATGGGGCAGTTTGCGGCGCTGGGCGGCTTGTCCCAAGCCCTGTTCAAGGCGGCTGAAGCCTGGATTGGTCACCGCAAAGGTGGCGTGGCCATGGCCGCGGTGGGCGCCTGCGCGGGCTTTGGTGCCATTTGCGGCTCTTCGCTGGCCACAGCGGCCACCATGGGCCAGGTGGCCCTGCCCGAGCTCAAGCGGGCCGGTTACGCCGGCGGTATTTCCACCGCCGCGCTGGCCGCTGGCGGCACGCTGGGCATTCTGATTCCGCCGTCGGTGGTGCTGGTGATCTACGCGATCTTGACCGAGCAAAACATCGCCAAGCTGTTCCTGGCCGCGTTTGTGCCCGGCATCCTGGCCGCCATCGGTTACATGATCGTGATCGCCGTGTATGCCCGGGTGAAGCCCAACGAAGTGGGTTCCATGGCCCCCATGCCCATGAAAGACCGCTGGATTGCCACGGCCAAGGTGTGGCCGGTCATGCTGATCTTCATTGCGGTGGTGGGCGGTATTTACACCGGCTTGTTCACGCCCACCGAGGGCGCGGCCATTGGCGCGTTTGGCACCGGCCTGGCGGCCTGGTTCAGCGGCGGCCTGAACCGAAAGACCTTGATGGGGGCCATTTTGGGCACCGCGGTTGCCACCGGCATGATTTTCATGATCGTGCTGGGCGCCGGCGTGTACAACACCTTTCTGGCGCTGTCACAGCTGCCGCAAGAGGCCGCGCAAATGGTGGCCGGCTCGGGGCTGAACCCCTGGGTGGTGCTGGTGTGTGTGCTGCTGCTGTACGTGGTGCTGGGTTGTTTTATGGACTCGCTGTCCATGATCCTGCTGACCATTCCGGTGTTTTTCCCCATCGTGTCGGTGCTCGACTTTGGCCTGCCACCCGAAGAGTTCGCCATCTGGTTCGGCATTCTGGTGCTGATCGTGGTCGAGGTGGGGCTGATCACGCCGCCGGTGGGCATGAACCTGTTTGTCATCAACTCGATGGCCCGCGACACCCCCATCACCCAGACTTACCGGGCCATCATGCCGTTCGTGGCCAGCGACTTCATTCGCACCGCGATTCTGGTGGCATTCCCCGGCATCACACTGTTTGTGTTGCGGCTGTAGGCAGTGCCCATAGCAAGATGGCATAACAGAAAGGGCTTGCCCCGCGTTGCAGTCCCTACACATTGGCGCTAAATTGCGTTCGACCTTTCGTCCTTGAAACTGGAGACATTACTTGAAAAAAAAGCCAACGATGAGCCGCCGAACCCTGCTTGGTAGTGTCTTAGCCGCCACAGCGCTCGGCTTTAGTGTTCCTGCCGCTGCGCAAGGCTTTCCCAGCAAGAATATCCGCATTGTGGTGCCGTTTGGTGCTGGCGGTGCCGGCGATCTGACTGCGCGCACGGTCGCCGCTGAGATGAGCAAATCGCTCGGTCGTCCCGTGATGATCGAGAACCGCCCGGGCGCTGGTGGTGTCGTGGCTGCGGAAAGCGTAGCCCGCGCCGAGCCTGATGGCCACACCCTGTTTCTCATGTCCAACGGAACGGCCGTTACGGCCGGGCTGTTCAAAAGTCTGCCTTACGATACGGTAAAAGATTTCGCTCCAGTGTCTACGCTAGGCACCTTTGACATGGTGGTGGTGGTGCCAAGCGATTCGCCTTTCAACACCCTAGGTGAACTGGTTCGGTTTGCCAAGGCCAACCCTGGCAGGCTCAACGTAGGCAGCATCAACATTGGCAGCACGCAAAACCTGGCAGCCGAACTGTTCAAAAGCACAGCCGATATAGAGGTGCAAATCGTGCCGTTCAACGGGACTCCAGCACTGATTGGTGCTTTGCGCGGCAAGCAGGTGGATGTGGGTGTTGAAATTTTGGGCCCTGCGCTAGCGCAGATCCGCGCAGGTACTTTGCGGGCACTGGCGCTCACTGGGCCCAAGCGTTCCACCATGCTGCCTGATGTACCGACCGCTGTGGAGCAGGGTGTCAAGGGTTATGTAGCCACTTCATGGAACGGCCTGGCCGTACCCGCAAAGACCCCGCGCGAGGTGGTCCTGCGGTTGAACCAGAGCATCAACGCAGCATTGGAAAACACCGAGGTTCGCAAGAAGCTGGCGGATCTGAACATCGACCCCGACGGCAGTACGCCCGAGCAGGCGGCCGAGTTGCTTGCCGCTGACATCAAACGCTGGAGTGGTGTGATTGAGCGAGCGGGTATTCCGAAGCAGTGAGCCCACGGTGGGTTGTGACGTAACTTCCTTGCGCGCGGGTCTAAAGTTGGTAGGTGTGGGTGCTGCGCCTCTTCGTTGCGGGCGTTCAGGTTTCCGCCACCTGCAGGCGGGACTTCGCCGAACATCCGCGCGCGGTCGACCGCAACTCCGAACCCACTGGTGTCGCCGACTGAGAGGCTGAGGGATTCTTCCTCATGCCCGTGCACCGCATCAAAGTACACGCAGATTGGCGTTGCAAATGGGCGCCCTGTACCGATATATGGGTGTGCTTTGCGCCTCAATCGGGTGCGTTTTGAGGCGTTGCTCGGTCACGCCCAAAAAACGCTCAGTCTCTGAGACCTGTTAACCCATGCTCGATATCCTGGCCATCACCGGTCCGATTTACCTGTGCATCGCGGCCGGCTTCGCCAGCGTGCGCTGGGGCCTGTTCAGCAAAGCCGACATGCGCGTGTTTGGCAAATTCGTGATCCAGATTGCCTTGCCGGCCCTGTTGTTCAACGCGCTGGCTTCGCGCCCGCTGGGTGAGGTGCTGCACTGGGGCTATCTGCTGGCGTTCACCGGCGGTTCGCTGGTGCTGATGTTGGGTGCCTTGCTGTACGCCTGGCGCGTGCAGGGCCGCGGCCTGACCGAGAGCGCCTATGTGGCCATGGGCATGACCTGTTCCAACAGCGGTTATGTGGGCTACCCCGTGATGCTGCTGACCTTCGGGCCGCTGGCCGGCGTGATCCTGGCGCTCAACCTGATCGTTGAAAACATCATCAAGCTGCCCCTGTTGTTCACGTTGGCCGATGCGGGTGCGGCCCGCGAAGGACAGGGCCGGCTGACGCTGTGGCAGGCCTTGCGCGAAACGGCTGGGCGCTTGGTGCGCAACCCGATGATCGTGGCGATTTTTGCCGGCTTCGCTGTGGCCCTCACCGGGTGGCAGCTGCCGTCGGTGCTGCAGCGCACGGTGACCCTGTTCTCGGCCGCCAGTGGCGGGCTGGCGCTGTTCATCATTGGCGGCACGCTGGTGGGGCTGGAGGTGAAGGGCTTGCGCCGCCAGGTGTCGCTCATTGCGGTGGGCAAGCTGCTGCTGCACCCCTTGGCGGTGTGGGTGGCGGTGCTGCTGCTGCCGCTGCTGGGCCTGCCGGCGGTGCAGGGCGATCTGCGCGCGGCGGTGGTGTTGTCGGCAGCCATGCCCATGCTGGGGATCTATTCGCTGCTGGCCCAGCGCCACGGCTTCGAGGGCTTTACCGCAGCGGCCTTGTTGGCGGCCACTGGCGCCTCGTTCTTCACGCTCAGTGCCATCCTGTGGCTCATGCGGCACAGCGCTGGCTGGCTGACCTGACGGTGGCCGCTTTCGGACGGCCAAATGGGCCAGGCGTGTTCAGCGAGAGGCGTTCAGCGTGTCCAGCGTGTGCTGGATCAGCGCCAGCGTGGTCTGCTGCGTGAGCGTGGCCGGGCGCTGCGAGCTCGTGGCCAGGCACAGGCGGGTGCGCAAGGGCGGATCGGTGGCGCGCATCTGGTAGCTGGACGGCCGAATCGAGCTGGCCACCGCGTTGCGCGAGAGCAGGGCGGCGCCGGCGCCGTCGGTCACCAGGTCCAGAATGGCCGACACGCCGTCAATCTCCAGCGCCACGATGGGTCGGCAGCCGATGTTGGCCATCTCGGTTTCCACGTGCATGCGCACGGCGTTGGGCCGGCTCGGAATCACCAGCGGCAGCGCGGCCACATCGCGCAGCGCCATGGGGCCGGGTGGCGGGTCTTCGGGCAGGCCCGGCGGTCTGGGCTGTATCAACACCAACTCCTCGTCCTGCAGTGGGGTAATGTCGATTTCAGGCGCCGGCTGCGCGTTGTACAGCACGGCAATGTCCAGCCGCCCGGTGGTCAGCCATTCCTGCATGGTCACCGACAGGCCTTCGCTGATGGAAATGCTGGCCTCGGGCAACTGGGCGCGAAAGGCCCGCGTGAGCGGCACCGTGAGCACCCGCGCCAGGCTGGGCGGCAGGCCAATGGCCACGCGCCCCGCCAGCGCGCCGCGCACCCGGCCCAGCTCTTCGCGGGCGCGCTCCACCTGGTGCAAAATGCCGCGCCCGTGTTCCAGCAACAGCTTGCCCGCTTCGGTGGGCGTGGCGCCCCGGCCGTTGCGCACCAACAGGTTTTGCCGCAGCTCCACTTCCAGCAGCCGCACCTGGCGCGACAACGCGGGCTGCGCCACGTCCAGCGCCATGGCGGCGCGGGTGAAGCTGCCCAGCTCGGCCACGCGCACAAAATATTCCAGCTGTTTGAGGTCCATGGCAGGGGTGACGGTTATATCAAAATGGAATGACTAATAGTATGGTATTCCACTTGTGATTTGGCTGATGATCGCGACAATCGGGTCCATGACCACACCCCACCTGCCTGGTTCTGCGCCGATTCGCGGCATTTCTTCCATGGCCACCCGCCAGGTGCTGGCCGAGCTGGTGTCCGCGTTTGAGCAGCGCAGCGGCGCCTCGGTGGCGATCGAGTCGGTGGGGGGCGTGGACGCGGCCAAGCGCGTGATGGCCGACGAGCCTTTTGACCTGGTGGTGCTGGCTTCTGATGCCCTGCACAAGCTGGCTGCGGCGGGCAAGTTGCTGCCAGGCAGTGTGGTGGACCTGGTGCATTCGGGTGTGGCCGTGGCCGTCAAAGCCGGCGCCGCTGAGCCCGATATCGGTTCGGAAGACACCGTGCGCCAGGCGGTGCGGGGCGCTCGCACCATTAGCTATTCCACCGGCCCCAGTGGGGTAGCGCTGGCCGCCTTGTTTGAGCGCTGGGGCTTGACCGACGCGTTGCGCGACCGCATTGTGCAGGCCCCACCCGGCGTGCCCGTGGGGACGCTGGTGGCACGCGGTGACGTGGAGCTGGGCTTTCAGCAACTCAGCGAACTGCTGCATGTGCAGGGCATCACCTTGCTGGGGCCGCTGCCGCCCGAGATCCAGATCACCACCATCTTTTCAGCCGGCGTGTGCGCTGCTGCGGCCCAGCCCGACGCGGCCCGCGCCTTGATCGCGTTCATGGCCTCCAGCGAAGCCGCCGACGCCAAGCGGCGCCAAGGCATGGAACCCGCCTGATTTTTCTTGTTGACCCTTCACAACCCACACCCATGAGCCAACAAAAACCCCTCATCATCGACTGCCACGGCCACTACACCACCGCCCCCAAGGCGCTGGAGAACTGGCGCAACGCGCAGATCGCCGGTATCAAAGACCCAGCCATGATGCCCAAGGTGAGTGATCTGAAAATCAGTGACGACGAACTGCGCGAGTCCATCGAGACCAACCAGCTCAAGCTGATGAAAGAGCGCGGCTCGGACATCACCATATTCAGCCCGCGCGCCAGCTTCATGGCCCACCACATTGGCGACTTCAACATCAGCTCCACCTGGGCCGCCATTTGCAACGAGCTCTGCTACCGTGTGAGCCAGCTGTTCCCAGACCACTTCATTCCCGCCGCCATGCTGCCGCAGAGCCCGGGCGTGGACCCGGCCACCTGCATCCCCGAGTTAGAGCGCTGCGTCAAGGAATACGGCAACGTGGGCATCAACCTGAACCCCGATCCGTCGGGTGGCCACTGGACCAGCCCGCCGCTGTCCGACCGCGCCTGGTACCCCATCTACGAGAAGATGGTCGAGTACGACATTCCGGCCATGGTGCATGTGAGCACCAGCTGCAACGCCTGCTTTCACACCACCGGCGCCCACTACCTGAACGCCGACACCACGGCCTTCATGCAGTGCCTGACCAGCGATCTGTTCACCGATTTCCCCACCCTGAAATTCATCATTCCGCACGGCGGCGGCGCGGTGCCTTACCACTGGGGTCGTTTCCGGGGCCTGGCGCAGGAGCTCAAGAAGCCGCTGCTGAAAGACCACCTGCTCAACAACATCTTTTTTGACACCTGCGTCTACCACCAGCCGGGCATCGACCTGCTGACCAAGGTGATCCCGGTGGACAACATCCTGTTCGCCTCGGAAATGATCGGCGCAGTGCGCGGCATCGACCCCGAGACCGGCTATTACTTCGACGACACCAAACGCTACATCGAGGCGAGCACCATCGTTGTGGGTTATGACCGCTACAAGGTGTACGAAGGCAACGCGCGGCGCGTGTTCCCGCGCCTGGACGCCGCGCTCAACGCGAAGGGTCTCTGACTTTCTCCTTCCCCTTCTGGGGGAAGGCAGGGATGGGGGCAGGCGCACCGCGAGCCCCCACCCAACCCTCCCCCAGAGGGGGAGGGCCTCAAACAAACCCAGGAGAAAAGACCATGTACGAACTCGGCGTTGTTTACCGCAACATCACCCGTGCCGACCGCGCAGCCGCCGACGGCCTGGCCGCCTTGGGCTCGGCCACCGTGCACGAAGCCATGGGCCGAGTGGGCCTGCTCAAACCCTACATGCGGCCCATCCAGACCGGTGTACAGGTCTCGGGCACGGCCATCACCGTGTTGCTGCAGCCTGGTGACAACTGGATGATGCACGTCGCGGCCGAGCAGATTCAGCCCGGCGACATCGTGGTCGCCACGGTCACGGCCGATTGCACCGACGGTTACTTTGGTGACCTGCTGGCCACCAGCTTCCAGGCGCGTGGCGCTCGCGGCCTGATCATCGACGCCGGCGTGCGCGACGTGAAGACGCTCAAGGAAATGAACTTCCCGGTGTGGAGCAAGTGCATCAGCAGCAAGGGCACCATCAAGGCCACGCTGGGTTCGGTGAACATCCCCATCGTCTGTGCCGGCATGCTGGTGAGCCCCGGCGACGTGATCGTGGCCGACGACGACGGCGTGGTCTGTGTGCCGGCCGCACGTGCGGCGGACACGCTGGCCGCCGCCATCAAGCGCGAGAGCTTCGAGGGCGAGAAGCGCGACAAGCTGGCCTCGGGCGTGCTGGGGCTGGACATGTACAAGATGCGCGAGCCGCTGGCCGCAGCAGGGCTGAAATACATCGACTGAACGCCATACCATCCGTTCGCCCTGAGCCTGTCGAAGGCCTGTATGCCGATCATCCTGAGCTTGTCGAAGGACAGGCTCAGCCCGAACGGAGGTTTGTCACACTGAAAGCAGAGATCAAACATGAGCAAACCCACTTCCGGTGACTTCACCAAAACCGCGGGCTGGATGGACTGGTACACCGGCCCTTCCAAACCCCGCTTTCAGCTGCCCGCCGGCGCGGTGGACGCGCACTGCCACGTGTTCGGCCCGGGGGCCGAGTTTCCCTACGCACCCGAGCGCAAGTACACGCCATGCGACGCGAGCAAGCACGAGCTGTACGCGCTGCGCGACCACCTGGGTTTTGCCCGCAACGTGATCGTGCAGGCCACTTGCCACGGTGCCGACAACCGCGCCATGGTGGACGCTTGCGTGTCCAGTGGCGGCAAGGCGCGTGGCGTGGCCACGGTCAAGCGCTCGGTGACCGATGACGAACTGCAGGCCATGCACGCCGCCGGTGTGCGCGGCGTGCGCTTCAATTTTGTCAAGCGCCTGGTCGACTTCACGCCCAAGGACGAGCTGATGGAGATCGCCGGCCGCATCGCGAAGCTGGGCTGGCACGTGGTGATCTACTTCGAGGCGGTGGACCTGCCCGAGCTGTGGGACTTTTTCACCGCCCTGCCCACCACCGTGGTGGTGGACCATATGGGCCGGCCCGATGTGTCGCTGCCGGTGGACGGCCCGCAGTTCGCGCTGTTTGAAAAGTTCATGCGCGAGCACACCAATGTGTGGAGCAAGGTGAGCTGCCCCGAGCGTCTGTCGGTCACCGGCCCCAAGGCGCTGAGCGGCGAGCAGAACGCTTACACCGACGTGATCCCGTTTGCGAAACGCATCGTCGAGCAGTTCCCCGACCGCGTGCTCTGGGGCACTGACTGGCCGCACCCCAACCTCAAGGACCACATGCCCGATGACGGCCTGCTGGTCGATTTCATCCCGCACATCGCGCCCACGGCCGAGCTTCAGCAGAAGCTGCTGGTGGACAACCCGATGCGTCTCTACTGGCCTGAGGAGGTTTGAACATGTCTCTCGATAAACCCTACCTGGACGTGCCGGGCACGATCATTTTTGATGCCGAGCAAAGCCGCAAGGGCTACTGGCTCAACCAGTTCTGCATGTCGCTCATGAAGGCCGAGAACCGCGAGCGTTTCAAGGCCGACCAGCGCGCCTACCTCGACGAATGGCCGATGACCGAAGAGCAGAAACAGGCCGTGCTGGCGCGCGACCTCAACTGGTGCATGCGCACCGGCGGCAACATTTACTTCCTGGCCAAGATCGGCGCCACCGACGGCCTGAGCTTCCAGCAAATGGCCGGCTCCATGACCGGCATGACCGAAGCCGAGTACCGCAACATGATGGTCAGCGGCGGCCGTTCCGTGGAAGGCAACCGATACGTCGGTGAGGACGGCGACGCGCAAGAGAAAAACCAGCCCCAGGGCGCCGCAGGCAAGAAAGGCAACTGACATGGCACGCATCACCGCATCCGTTTTCACCTCCCATGTGCCCGCCATCGGCGCGGCCCTGGACCTGCACAAAACCCAGGAGGACTACTGGAAGCCCGTGTTCGCGGGCTACGACTACTCCAAGCAGTGGATGAAGGACAACAAGCCCGACGTCATCTTCCTCGTCTACAACGACCACGCCACGGCCTTCAGCCTGGAGATGATTCCCACCTTTGCCATCGGCACGGCGGCCGAGTTCACGCCGGCCGACGAGGGCTGGGGCCCGCGCCCGGTGCCCAAGGTCATCGGCCACCCGGACCTGGCCTCGCACATCGCGCAGAGCGTGATCCAGCAGGACTTCGACCTCACCATCGTCAACAAGATGGACGTGGACCACGGCCTGACCGTGCCGCTGTCGCTGATGTGCGGCGAGCTCGATCCGGTCAAGGACGCCTGGCCCTGCCCGGTGATCCCGTTCGCGGTCAACGTGGTGCAGTACCCGGTGCCTTCGGGCAAGCGCTGCTTCATGCTCGGCCAGGCCATCCGCAAGGCGGTGGAAAGCTACGACGAAGACCTGAACGTGCACATCTGGGGCACGGGCGGCATGAGCCACCAGCTGCAGGGCGCGCGTGCAGGCCTGATCAACCGCGAGTGGGACAACGCCTGGCTTGACCAGATGATTGCCGACCCTGTGGCGTGTGCCAACACGCCGCACATCGACTACGTGCGCGAAGCCGGCAGCGAGGGCATTGAACTCGTGATGTGGCTGATCGCCCGCGGCGCGATGTCCGACATCGTGGACGGCAAGGTGCAGGGGCCTGCGCCCGTCGTCAAGCACCGCTTCTACCATGTGCCCGCCAGCAACACCGCCGTGGGCCACCTGATCCTCGAAAATCAATAAACCCGTTCGCCCTGAGCTTGTCGAAGGGCTCGTACCAACACCCGGGCCAGGCTTCGACAAGCTCAGCCCGAACGGAGCAGAAAGAAACAACCATGACCATCAAAGTAGCCCTCGCCGGCGCCGGCGCCTTCGGCATCAAACACCTGGACGGCATCAAAAACATCGACGGCGTTGAAGTCGTGTCGCTGATCAGCCGCGACCTGGAAAAGACCAAGGAAGTCGCCGACAAATACGGCATCGGCCACATCACCACCAAGCTGGAAGAGAGCCTGGCGATGAAGGAAGTCGACGCCGTGATCCTCTGCACCCCGACGCAGATGCACGCCGAGCAGACCCTGGCCTGCCTGAAGGCCGGCAAACACGTGCAAGTCGAGATCCCGCTGGCCGACAGCTTGAAGGGCGCCGAAGAAGTGGTGGCGCTGCAAAAGCAGACCGGCCTGGTGGCCATGTGCGGCCACACCCGCCGCTTCAACCCCAGCCACCAGTACGTGCACAACAAGATCAAAGCGGGTGAGTTCAACATCCAGCAGATGGATGTGCAGACCTTTTTCTTCCGCCGCACCAACACCAACGCGCTGGGCCAGGCCCGCAGCTGGACCGACCACCTGCTGTGGCACCACGCCGCGCACACCGTGGACCTGTTCGCCTACCAGTGCGGCAGCCCGATCGTGATGGCCAATGCGATCCAGGGTCCGATCCACCCGGTGCTGGGCATCGCCATGGACATGAGCATCCAGCTCAAGGCCGCCAACGGCGCCATCTGCACGCTGAGCCTGAGCTTCAACAACGACGGCCCGCTGGGCACCTTCTTCCGCTACATCGGCGACACCGCGACCTACATCGCGCGCTACGACGATCTGGTCACCGGCAAGGAAGAAAAGATTGACGTGTCCCAGGTGGCGGTGTCCATGAATGGCATCGAGCTGCAAGACCGCGAATTTTTCGCAGCCATCCAAGAGGGTCGCGAACCCAATTCCAGCGTCGCCCAGGTGTTCAACTGCTACCAGGTGCTGCATCAGCTGGAACAGCAACTCAACGCCGCGTGAAGTGCCTTTCCCCCTCTCCCTCTGGGAGAGGGTTGGGGTGAGGGCTCTGCGCACCCAATACCATCGGGTCAGCACCATCGCAGCACTGCGCTGAATGGTTCTGACCTTTTTTTGATGTGAGAACACCCACCATGCAACAACGCCAACTCGGCCCCTTCACCGTCTCAGCCATCGGCCTGGGCTGCATGAACATCTGCCACGCCTACGGCGCCCCAGTGTCTGAACAGCAGGCCGAGCGCGTGCTGCTCGCCGCGCTCGACGCGGGTGTGACGCACTTTGACACCGCCGCCCTTTACGGATTTGGCGCCAGCGAAACGCTGGTGGGCAAATACCTGGCCAAACACCGCGCCAGGTTCACCCTGGCCAGCAAATGCGGCATGCAGGGTGTGCCCAACGCCGACGGCGTGAAGGTGCGCGTGATCGACGGCCGGCCCGACACGATCAAGGCCACCTGCGAAGACGCCTTGAGGCGCCTGCAAACCGACGTGATCGACCTGTATTACCTGCACCGCTGGGACAAGCAGGTGCCCATTGAGGAAAGCGTGGGCGCACTGGGTGATCTGGTGCGCGCGGGCAAAATTCGCAGCATCGGCCTGTCTGAGGTGTCGGCCGCCACCTTGCGCAAGGCGCACGCCGAGCACCCCATTGCCGCGCTGCAAACCGAATACTCGCTGTGGACGCGCAACCCCGAGATTGCGGTGCTGCAGGCCTGCCGCGAGCTGGGTGTGAGCTTCGTCGCGTTCAGCCCGGTGGCGCGTGGTTTTCTGTGCGCGCCCATGGACGTGAGCACCTTTGACGCCAAAGACATCCGCCGCACCATGCCGCGGTTTACCCCAGAAAACCATGCGCGCAACATGGCGCTGCTGCCGGCTTACGGCGCGATCGCGGCCGAGGTGGGTTGCACCCCCTCGCAGCTGGCCATTGCCTGGCTGCTGCACCAGGGCGACGACATATTGCCCATCCCAGGCACCACGAGTGTGGAGCACCTGCTGGACGACTTGGGCGCCGCCAACGTGGCGCTCAGCGCCGACGTGCTGGCGCGCCTGGATGCGCTGATCAACCAGCACACCGTGCACGGCGACCGCTACAACGCCCAAGCCAACAGCGAGGTGGACACCGAGGTGTTTTGAGTCAGCAGGCGCTGAAACAAAACGACATAAACCGCAACCCCGCTGACACCCAGCGCGCGGTTGCCCGGCGCACCATGGTGGTCATGTTCAACAAGGTTCTGAAAGGACCACCGCCATGAAAACCTGGATCAAACGCAGCCTTATTGGCCTCACCGCCGCCACCGTCGTTTTGGGTGGCCTCACCGCCTGCGGCGGCCACCGCGACCACGCCCGGGGCTGGAGCGACGAGCGCATCACCGAGGTGCGCGGCAAGGCCATCGACAAGATCGGCAGCAAGCTCGAACTTAACGCCGAGCAAAAGCAAAAGCTGGGTGTGCTGGCCGACGAGATGATCGCTTCGCGCAAAGCCTTTCGGGGTGAAGGTGCCGACCCGCGCACGGAGCTGACCGCGCTGGTGGCGGGTGACAAGTTTGACCGCACCAAGGCCCAAGCCCTGCTGGACCAAAAACTGCAGGTGATGCAGGGCAACGCGCCCAAGATGCTCAGCGCCTTTGGCGACTTTTACGACAGCCTGAACCCCGAGCAACAAAAGCAGGTGCGCGAGCGCATGGAAAAACGCGGCCACGGCTGGTGGGGCCGGGGCTGAGCGTTTCAGCCTGAAAGCAGCTGCCATGTCGCCCGCTTTCGCACCCATTCACCACTTGGCACAGCAGAGTAGGGCCCACGCCCCGGCCCTGCTGGCTGGGGCTGAAGACCCCCACACCGAGCTGCTGGCCATGGTGTGGGGGCCACGCTTTGACCGGCAGCACGCGCTCGACCTGTGGGCGCGGCTGTCGCAACAACAACCCGCTGAAGCGCTGCCGGTGCTGCCGGCATTGCTTTCAGCCGCCGACCGTTTTGACGCCTTGGGTGCCCCGGTGCAGCACCGCCTGCGCCGCCTGATCGTGCGGCACCGCGCACGCTGCGACGTGTGAAAATGCCCCATGAACCGCATCCTGCTGATCGACGACGACGAGCAACTCGGCCCGCCGCTGGCCACCTATTTCCAGCGTTTTGAATTGCAGCTCACCCACGCCACACGCCCCAGCGAAGGCCTGGCGCTGCTGCGAAACCAACCGTTTGACGCGGCGATTCTGGACGTGATGTTGCCCGAAATGGACGGTTTTGAGCTCTGCCGCACCATCCGCAAAGACAGCGACATTCCCATCGTCATGCTCACCGCGCGCGGTGATGTGATGGACCGTGTGGTGGGGCTGGAACTGGGGGCTGACGACTACCTGCCCAAACCCTTTGAGCCCCGCGAACTGGTGGCGCGCCTGCAAACCGTGCTGCGCCGGCGCAAGCCCAGCGGCACGGCGCACGCGGTGAGCCTGAGCGCTGCGCCCACGTTGCGCTTTGACGGTCTGGACATTGACACGGCACGGCGCAGCGTCACCCGGGCGGGCGAGGTGGTGGAGCTCACCGGCACCGAATACGAGCTGCTGCTGGTGCTGGCGCGCGAGCCCGGCAAGGTGTTCAGCCGCGACGACATCCTGAACCAGCTTCGCGGCCACGAGGCCGACCTGTACACCCGGGCGGTGGACATTGTGGTGAGCCGTCTGCGCAAAAAACTGGAGCCGCTGGACTGCATCAAAACCCTGCGCAACGCGGGCTATTCGCTGGCGCTGCGCCGCCTGACCGCATGACCGACGTCCTGCCACCCAAAATTTCGCCGTGGCGGCGCGCCAGACACCGCATTGCGCATTCCATCAAGCTGCGCATGGTGCTGGTGTTTCTGCTGCTGGCTGCGGGCATGACCTTTGTGTTTTTCACGGGCGCGCAAAAAGCGTTTTCGGTGGGTTGGCGCGAAGCGGCGCGCCCGCTGCTTATGGACTACGTGGACCGCCTGGCGAGCGACATCACGGCTGATGGGCCGCCCAGCGTGGAGCGGGCCCTGGCCATTACCGAGCGCTTGCCGCTTACCGTGCAGATTGATGGCCCGCAGGTGCGCTGGGCTTCGCACCCTGGGCAACAGAAGCCCGAATGGCAGCGCGAGGGCAAGGGCAAGGGCAAGGGCAAGGGCAACGATAACGGCAACGTCGATGGTGATGCCCAGCGGTGGAACCGCGAAGACTGGGGCGGTGGCAAAGACTGGCCACGCATCTTGACGCGAACCACGGCCGACGGCCACACCATCGAATTCGGCATCAACGAAGACGTGTTTGAGCGCCGCCCGCGCCTCATTGGCTACGCGCTGGCAACGCTGCTCTTGCTCACGCTGCTGGCCTGGCTGTATGTGCGGCGCCTGCTCAGGCCTCTGGACGCCATTGGCGAGGGCGCGCGCCGCTTTGGCGCGGGTGACTTCAGCCAACCCATACCCGAGCGCTGCTGCAAGGCGCATGACGAGCTGGGTGAGCTGGCCCTCACCATCAACACCATGGGGCGCGACATTCACCGCATGCTGGAAGCCAAGCGCGCACTGCTGCTCGCCATCAGCCACGAGCTGCGCAGCCCGCTCACCCGCGCCCGGCTCAACACCGAGCTGCTGCCCGAAACATCAGACGTGAACCCGCAGCGCCAGGCCCTATTGCGCGACCTGCAAGAAATGGCCGGCCTCATCACCGACCTGCTGGAAAGCGAACGCCTGGCCGGCAACCACACCGCCCTGCAGCGCGAGCCGGTGGCGCTGGCCAGGCTGGCGCAAGAGGTGGTGGCCGAGGTGCTGGCGCGCCAACCTGTGCGCGCCGACGCCAGGCCCGAGATCACCCTGCACGCCGACCCCAGCCTGCCCCCGCTGCCCCTGGACCCGGCCCGCATGCGCCTGCTGCTGCGCAACTTGCTGGACAACGCGCTGCGCCACAGCGCTGGTGCGCCGCTGCCCCCCGAGCTGCACCTGCGCGCCGTGGGCCAGGGCCTGCAAATTGAAGTGCGCGACCACGGCCCGGGCGTGCCCGACGACCAGCTGCCGCACTTGGCCGAACCCTTCTTCCGCCCCGACACCGCGCGCACCCGCGCCCAGGGCGGTGTGGGTCTGGGGCTGTATTTGTGCAAGCTGGTGGCGCAGGCCCATGGCGGCACGTTGGCGGTGCGCAATGCGGCGCCCGGGCTGGCTGTAACGGTGACGCTGCCTGGCGCCTGACCGTGCGGTGCGCTTGACGCGCATCAGACCCTGGAGCGGCCCTTTGTGCCATCCTCTTGGCATGAACACACCCAAGCTCCCCGGCTTCGCCACCGCAGCCACCCGCTTCCTGTTTTTCACCGGCAAAGGCGGCGTCGGCAAAACCTCGTTGTCCACCGCCACCGCCATTGCGCTGGCCGACGGTGGCCAGCGCGTGCTGCTGGTCAGCACCGACGCCGCTTCTAACCTCGACGAAATGCTGGGTGTGCCGCTGTCCAACCACCCGGTGCCTGTGCCCGGTGTGCCGGGGCTGCAGATGCTCAACATCGACCCCGACACCGCCGCCGAGGCCTACCGCCAGCGCGTGCTGGCGCAGCTCGAAGCCAGCGCCAGCGACGAAGAGCGCCAGACCGTGCGCGAACAGCTCTCAGGTGCCTGCACCACCGAAATCGCCGCGTTCGACGAATTTGCCGCGCTGCTGGCGGGCGAGGGCATGGACGGTGGCTACGACCATGTGGTGTTTGACACCGCGCCCACCGGCCACACCCTGCGCCTTTTGAGTTTGCCCAAAGCCTGGACAGGCTTCCTCGCCGGCAACGACCGCGGCGCATCGTGCCTCGGCCCGCACTCGGGCCTGAAGATGCAAGAAGCGCGTTTCAACGCCGCACTCCAAGCGCTGAGCAACCCCGCGCTCACCACCGTGGTGCTCGTCACCCGGCCTGACCCGCGCCCCATGCAGGAAGCCGCGCGCACCGCCGAAGAGCTGAGCCAGCTCGGCCTGGCCAACCAGCGTCTCGCCGTCAACGGCGTGTTTCATGCCTGCGGCGCCCACGACGCAATTGCCAACGCCATCGAAGCGCTCGGCCGCCAGGCCCTGAACGAGATGCCCGACGCGCTCGCCCGCCTGCCGCGCGACGAGGTGCCGCTGCGCGCCTTTGACACCGTGGGCCTGCCTGCGCTGCGGGCGCTGCTGGGTGGTGCTGCGTCAACGTCCGTTGGCCCTGAGCCCAGCCATGCACCAACCAACCCCGTTCGCCCTGAGCCTGCCCTTCGACAAGCTCAGGATGATCGGAGCGCGGGGTTTCGACAAGCTCAACCCGAACGGCGTTTCGCGCTGCCCGCCGAGCCCCTGTCCCGCATGGCCGACGAGCTCGCCGCCGTGGGCCACGGCCTCATCATGGTCATGGGCAAAGGCGGCGTGGGCAAAACCACCATTGCAGCCGCGCTCGCCGTGGGTCTGGTACAGCGCGGCCACAGCGTGCACCTGACCACCACCGACCCGGCCGCCCACGTGGCCGACGCGCTGAACGGCAGCCTGGAAGGCCTCAAGGTCGGTCGCATCGACCCCAAGGCCGAAACCGCCGCCTACATCGCCAAGATCATGGCCACCCGTGGCAAAGCGCTGGACGAAGAGGGCCTGGCCCTGCTGCTGGAAGACCTGCAGTCGCCCTGCACCGAAGAAGTGGCCGTGTTCCACGCCTTCAGCCGCGTGGTCAACGAAGCGCGGTCGTCGTTTGTGGTGCTCGACACCGCGCCCACTGGCCACAGCCTGCTGCTGATGGACGCCACCGGCGCCTACCACCGCCAGATGGTGCAGCAATACGAAGGCAAGAACGAAGGCCAGGCAGAAGGCAAGGGCCTGCACATCATCACGCCGCTCATGCGCCTGCAAGACGGCAGCATGACGCGCGTCATCATCGTCACCCTGCCCGAAGTCACCCCGGTGAGCCAGGCCGCCGCGCTGCAAGACGACCTGCGCCGCGCCCAGATCGAACCCTGGGCCTGGGTCATCAACAAAAGCATCGCCGCCACCGGCACCACCGACCCGCTGCTGCAAGCGCGGCTGGCGGGCGAGGTGCGCCAGACCGAACGGATTGCAAACGGGCTGGCCAAACGCACCTTTGTGCTGCCCTGGTTGCCCGAGCCGCCGGTGGGGGTGCAGGCTCTGGCGCGGTTGGTTTAATGCCTTGGTATTGGCCCCCTAGAATGCAACAAGAGGAAACAACGATAAAGCCGACCGAATGACGCCCGAGGCCCGCGCCCGCCAGACCATTGACGCGCCGTTAAGCGCAGTGGGCTGGCACGTCTGCGATGTGGCCAGCGCCAACCTGCACGCGGGGAGCGGCGCCGTGAAAGGCGTGGCCATTCGCGAGTTCCCGCTCAACCCCGGCCACGGCTTCGCCGACTACCTGCTCTACGTCAACGGCAAAGCCTGCGGCGTGATCGAAGCCAAGAAAGAAGGCGCCACCCTGAGCGGGGTGGAGGTGGAAAGCGCCCGCTACGCCCAGGGCCTGCCCGCCGCCTTGCCCGCCTGGCGCCGGCCGTTCGGGTACTTTGACGCGCACCCTATCTGCCTCAGCGCCACATCCGACAAAAAGGCCTTCGGCTTTTTCAGCCAGGACCTCGCCATGGAATACTGCCACGCCCAGGCCGAAGACGTCGACGTCAACGGCGAGGGCGAGGGCGAGGGCGACGTCTTCCGCATCAAGACCGAGGGGCGCGAGCAGGTCGCCTTTGGTACCCCGCAGCCCAAGACATTGTTACCCCCTCGCAATGCAAACATCCCCGTAGTCTCAAACACTGCTTGCCTCTGCCCTGGCTGATATGGATAAAAAATCTCTCAGCGAACGCGACATCTGCACGAAGTTCATCACACCTGCCATCCTGCAGGCGGGTTGGCAGCAGCACGAGTTTCGCGAGGAGGTACCGCTTACGTTGGGCCGCGTGATGGTACGGGGCACGTTGGCTGCCCGAATCAAAAACCCAGAAGCGAAAGGTGGCCCCAAGCGTGCCGACTTTGTGCTCTATGCACGCCCCAATGTGCCCATCGCTGTCGTAGAAGCCAAGCAAGCCAATTTTTCGGTGGGACACGGCTTGCAGCAGGCGTTGGCTTACGCCGAAATGCTGGACGCTCCCTTTGCCATCAGCAGCAATGGCGAAGGGTTCCTGTTGCATGACCGCACAGGCATGACGCAACCCGTAGAGCGGGCTCTGGAACTGCATTGCTTCCCAACGCTTGCAGAGCTATGGCCGATCTATCAGCAATGGAAAGGGTTGGAAGCGCCCGCAGCCGTCAAGCTGGTTGAGCAGCCGTTTTACACGGACGGCAGCGGCCGTGAGCCTTACTACTACCAGCGGGTGGCCATCAACCGCGCGGTTGAAGCTGTGGCAAAAGGCCAGCAGCGCATCTTGTTGGTGATGGCCACTGGCACTGGAAAAACCTACACCGCCTTTCAAATCATCTGGCGCCTGTGGAAAGCCAAGGCCAAGAAGCGTATTCTTTTTTTGGCCGACCGCAACATCCTGGTTGACCAAACCATGCAGCAAGACTTCGCCCCCTTCGGCGAGCTCATGCACAAAGTCACCAACCGCGAGGTTAAAAAGAACTACGAGATCTACTTGGCCCTCTACCAGGCAGTCACTGGCAAAGAAGAGTGGAGGCAAATTTACAGGCAGTTCCCGGCTGACTTTTTTGATCTGGTGGTGATTGACGAGTGCCACCGGGGCAGCGCCGTGGACGACTCAGCCTGGCGTGAAGTGCTGGACTATTTCAGCAACGCCACGCACTTGGGGCTGACTGCAACCCCCAAGGAAAAAGTGACTGTAGACAAGAAAACCGGGGCGCGCGTGATCGATGCTCCAGAGTTCAACATCAAGTATTTCGGCGAGCCCATCTACACCTATTCGCTCAAGCAGGGCATCGAAGACGGGTTTTTGGCGCCCTACAAAGTCATTCGCATTGCCACCGATGTGGACGCCGTGGGCTACACGCCAGAGAAGGGCAAGCTCGACAAGTTGGGCCAGGTGGTGGAGCAGCGCCAGTACAACACCAAAGACTTTGACCGAAACATGGTGCTGGAGAAGCGCACCCAGCTTGTGGCCAGCAAAGTGTGGGAATACCTCAAAGCAACAGACCCCATGGCCAAAACCATTGTCTTTTGTGATGACCAAGACCACGCCGAGCGCATGCGCCAAGAGCTGGTCAAGCTCATCCCTGCTGCGGCCCACAACCGCCGCTACGTCATGCGCATCACTGGCGACGACACCGAAGGCAAAGCGCAAATCTCGTACTTCATCGACAACGACGAACCCTACCCGGTCATCGCCACCACTTCCAAGCTGTTGTCCACCGGGGTAGATGCCAAAACCTGCAAGCTGATCGTGCTGGACCAAAGCATCAACTCGATGACCGAGTTCAAGCAAATCATTGGTCGCGGTACCCGCCTGCGCGAGGACTACCAAAAGCTGTACTTCACCATCATGGATTTCAAGGGTGCTACCCGGCTGTTTGCCGACCCCGACTTTGATGGTGACCCTGCGGTCGTCTACGAGCCAAAAGGCGACGATCCCGTAGTCCCACCCGATGTGATTGACCCACCTCGAACCGGCGAGCCAGACCCACCTCCTTACGGGCATGGTGGAGGAGGAGCGGGCGGGGGAGGCGAGGGCCGCATCAAATATGTCATCGGTGATGTGGACGTGCGCCTTGCTGTGGAACGCGCACAGTATCTGGATGCCGATGGCAAGCTCATCACCGAGAGCTTTCGTGTTTTGCTCAAAGACGACATACGAAAATCCCTGCAAGCCCAGTTTGGCACCTTGACCGACTTCTTGCGCCGCTGGAACACGGCCGAGCGCAAGCAGGCCGTGTTGCAAGAGCTGGCAGACCAAGGGGTGCCGCTGGACATATTGCAGCAAGCCGTTGTCAACGGTGCCGAGCTGGATGCGTTTGACCTAGTGGCGCACGTTGCCTTCGATCAAAAACCGCTCACCCGCCGCGAACGTGCCAACCAGGTCAAGAAGCGCAACGTCTTTGGCCAATACGGTGACCAGGCCCGTGCCGTGCTGGAAGCCTTGCTGGAGAAATTTGCCGACCACGGCGTGCAAGACATTGAAGACGCCAAGGTGCTGGAACTACCGCCCTTTGACCAATTTGGCAGCAAGACGCAGATACGCCGGGGCATCTTCGGCAGCGTAGAAAATTACGCCCACGCCGTGCAAGCGCTAGAACGCGCGCTGTACGACACCCCAGAACAAAAATCCGCCTAAGTGAATTCATGAATCTCAGCAGCACCATCAAGTCCATCCAGGACATCATGCGCAAAGACGATGGCGTCGACGGCGACGCCCAGCGCCTGGGCCAGCTCACTTGGATGCTGTTCTTAAAAGTCTTTGACCAGCGCGAAGAAGAGTGGGAAGACGACAGCGCCGACTACCGGTCGCCCATCCCCAAGCCATTCCGCTGGCGCAACTGGGCAGGCTACAAGGCCGATGCCCAAGGAAAAAAACAGCCTCAAATCGCGCCGCAAGAACTCATCGGCTTTGTCAACAACCAGCTCTTTCCTGCGCTCAAGGAAAACATCGATGCGGGCAAAAGCCCACAACACCAAGTGGTTCGGCAGGTTTTTGAGGATGCCAACAACTACATGAAGTCCGGCCCACTGATGCTGGCCGTGATAGAGAAGCTTGAAGAAGCCATCAATTTCCACGACTTCACCACACGCGCCAATCTCGGCGACGTGTACGAGCAAATGCTCAACGACTTGCGCGGCGCAGGCAACGCGGGCGAGTTCTACACCCCGCGCGCCATCACCGCGTTCATGGTGGATCGGGTCAACCCCAACCTTCAAAAACGTGAAACCGTGCTGGACCCCGCTTGTGGCACGGGCGGCTTCCTAACCGCCGCCATTGACCACTTGCGCCGCCAGTTGGGCACCAAGGCCAGCTCACAAGACAAACGCGCACTGGAAGCCCTGATCTTTGGGTTTGAGAAGAAGCAACTGCCGCACCTCCTGTGCACCACCAACATGTTGTTGCACGAGATTGACGTGCCCAGTCAAATTCAACGGCGCAATACGTTGGGGCATCCGTGGAACGAATGGGCCATGCATGAGCGGGTCAACTGCCTCATCACCAATCCGCCGTTTGGCGGGTACGAAGAAGACGGCGTGGGCGGCGGGTACCCACCCGATCTCAAGACCCGTGAAACCGCCGACATGTTCATGGCGCTCATCATCAAAAAGCTGCTCAAGGACAACGGGCGTGCTGCCGTGGTGTTGCCAGACGGTTTTCTGTTTGGCGACGGCATCAAGAACACACTCAAAAAGCTGCTGCTGCAAAACTGCAAGCTGCACACCATCATCCGCCTGCCCAAAGGCGTTTTCTCGCCCTACACCACCATCAAAACCAACCTGCTGTTTTTCACCAAAGGCGAAACGGTGGACGACGGCTCCGAGCACTTCCACACCGACACCATCTGGTTCTACGAGCATCCTTACCCGCAGGGCTACAAAAGCTATTCCAAAACCAAACCCATCCGCTTTGAGGAATTCCAACCCGAGCAAGCCTGGTGGGGCACCGAGGCCAACGACTTTGCCGACCGCGCGGAAAACGAGCGGGCCTGGAAGGTGGACTTCAAAGCCAAACGCCTGCAGGCAGAGGCCGCCGCGCAGCCCCATTGGGGCAAAGCCGAACAGCTGCGCAACGACGCGAGCGACGCCCGCCGCCAGGCCAGGTATTTGAGCGACTCATTGGTGGGGCGCCGCAAAGACGAAGAGCTCGTGTCACTGCTGCTGGAGCAAATGAACGACCTGCAGGGCTACGTGGACCATGGCAAACCCGACGCCAACGGCTACAAGCTGGTGTTGATTGGCGAATTGCGTGCCGCCATAGCCGAGCCCACCCACGACAAGATCGTCACCAGTCTGACCCATGCGGCAGAGCGCCTGCGCAGCGAAGCCGATACGCTGGACTTGCATGCCCGTGACGCCCAGGCCGCTGGCGACCGGTTGTATTGGCCCATCTACAACCTCGACCTCAAGAACCCCAGAGCTCCCCAAGAAGAAACCCACGACCCCGACGTGTTGCTGGAGAAATACAAGAAGCTCTTGGGCGAAATTGAAGAAACCCAAAACCAGCTCAAGAGCGAGCTGGCGGGTGCCCTGGCGCACCACTTCACCACCGAGGTGGCTGAATGACGGCCGTGGTTCCGGCTACTGCGCCCATGGGCGCCACGCCGCCCAAGCTGGTGAGCGACATTCGCCAGCTCATTGACAGCAGCCGTGTCCAACTGGCCACCACCGTCAACAGCGCGCTCACCCTGCTGTACTGGCACATTGGCCAGCGCATTCAGGCCGAGGTGTTGCGGGGCCAGCGCGCCGAATATGGCGAGCAAATTGTCGCCACCTTGGCTCGGCAACTGGAGGCCGACTACGGGCGAGGCTTCTCCAGCAAAAACCTGCGCCACATGCTGCGCTTTGCCCATGCCTTTCAAGACGAAAACATTGTCTCCGCGGTGAGTAGACATTTGAGCTGGACCCATTTGCGCAGCCTGATCTACATCGAAGACCCGCTCAAACGCGACTTCTACCTGCAGATGTGCCAGGCCGAGCGCTGGAGCACCCGCACCCTGCAAGAGCGGCTGGACTCCCTGCTGTTTGAGCGCACAGCCCTGTCGCGCCAACCCGCAGACCTGCTGGCCACCGAATTGGCAGCCTTGCGCCAAACCGGCCAGCTCAGCCCCGCACTGCTGTTGAAAGACCCCTATGTGCTCGACTTTCTGGGTATGCAAGACCGGTACCTGGAAAAAGACCTGGAAGACGCCATCCTGCGCGAGCTGGAGCATTTTTTGCTGGAGCTGGGCGCGGGCTTCACCTTTGTGGCGCGGCAAAAGCGCATCCAGATCGACAACGACGACTTCTACATCGACCTGCTGTTTTACAACCGCCGCCTCAAGCGCCTGGTGGCCATCGACCTGAAGCTGGGCGACTTCAAAGCCGCCGACAAAGGCCAGATGGAGCTGTACCTGCGCTGGCTGGCCAAGCACGAGCAAGAAAGTGGCGAAGCCCCGCCCCTGGGCATCATCTTGTGCAGCGGCAAAAAGCAGGAGCAGATCGAGCTGCTTGAGCTGGATGCCAGCGGCATCCACGTGGCCGAATACCTGACCGAGCTGCCCCCCAAAGCCGTGTTGCAACAAAAGCTGCACGAGGCCATTGCCCTGTCGCGCGAGCGGCTGGGCAACAGTGGTTCCAACGCCAGCGGGGAGCCAAGCTGATGGATGCACAACAGTTCTTGGCGGAGTTTGGACACATTGCGAATGCGCCGGGCGGCGTGGGGCGGTTGCGGGAGATGATTCTTGCATTGGCCATTCAAGGCACCTTGGTAACGCAAGACCCCACAGACACCCCTGCCGCAGATCAAGTCTCGGGAATCAGGCGCCTATCTTCTTTGAGAGGCCATGGCAAGCGCCGCAAAGTCAATCACAACGACAGTGCATTCGTTCCCGATCAATCCAGGTCACTCCCGGCGGGATGGTCGAGCGTGAGGATCTGTGACATTGTTCGAGTTTTAAATGGGCGAGCTTATTCAAAACAGGAGCTTCTCGATTCAGGAACGCCAGTGCTGCGGGTGGGGAACCTCTTTACCTCGCACAAGTGGTACTACTCAAACCTTGAGTTGGAGGATGACAAGTGTTGTGTAAGGGGTGACCTTTTGTACGCGTGGTCCGCCTCGTTTGGCCCATTTATATGGAGCGGTGAAAAAGTCATTTACCACTACCATATTTGGAAGCTTGACTTGTTTAGTTCGGACTTGCTGAATAAGCAGTATTTGTACACGTTTCTGCTTGAAAAAACGCAAGAAATTAAGGCTTCAGGTCGCGGCATATCAATGGCACATATGACCAAAGACAAGTTTGAACAGCTTGTCGTGCCACTTCCTCCTTTAAAGGAGCAGTTCCGCATCGTCGCGAAAGTCGACGAGTTGATGGCTTTGTGCGACAGGCTGGACGCCCAGCAACAACAGCGCCGCAGGCTGCAAAACAACCTGCGCCAATCCACCTTGCAAGCGGTTGTAGCCGCCACCAGCCCGCACGAACTGCAAAACACCTGGGCGCGCCTCGCCTACAACTTTGGCCAACTCTTTGATGCGCCGGAGGATGTGGACGATTTTATTGCGTACCTCAAGAACATGGCCGTGCGTGGCTTGCTGTCTTTGCCTTCGCAGTGCGCTCCTTCCGTGGACGAGATTGTTGCGGACTGCGATGAGCTGCGTGCCAAGTACATTGCATCTGGGCTATTGCGGCGCCAAAAATCCGTCGTCAGCGCCGAGTATGATGTTATTTACCCAGAGCATTGGGCTACTGCACCATTTGATAAATTGGCCATAGTGATAGGCGGCGTAACCAAAGGCCGCAATCTGCGCGGACGCAAGGTGTTGACCTGCCCCTACCTTGCCGTTGCAAACGTCCAACGTGGATTCTTCAAACTGCAGGGCCTGAAAGCCATTGAGATTGCTGCTGAGGAGATGGAAAAGTATCTTGTCAAAGTCGGTGACCTCATGATCACAGAGGGCGGTGATTGGGATAAAGTGGGCCGCACGGCTATCTGGCGTGGCGGCGTTGAAGATTGCGTTCATCAAAACCACGTTTTCAAGGCGCGTGTCCCCTCAAAAGCACTTTTGAACGAATGGGTAGAGTTGGTTTTCAATTCTGGTGTTGGTCGCGACTATTTTGCTGGTGCATCGAAACAAACCACCAACTTGGCGTCCATCAATATGACGCAATTGCGCAGCTTTCCCATGCCCGTACCGCCGTTGGACGAGCAGCGTGCCATTCTTGAAAAGCTAGAGGCAATGTCAGTTCGCTGCATTGATTGGCGGAATAAGTTGCAAGAAAAGCAACACGTTGCTGCATTGTTATCAGGTGCTTCTGTCGCCAGCATCACCGGCATCGCCATCGAACAAGAAAAGGAAGAACCCGTGAAAGCCCCGCAAACCGAAATCGTCGCACCGCTGCGCTTGGGCACGCTGCCTGCCGTGACTGATCAATCGCCTTTGGCCACCTTGCTGTCCCACAACAAGGGCAGCATGAACGCGGGGGATCTGTTTCAGCGCTATGGCGGTGAGGTGGATGCGTTTTATGCGCAGCTCAAGCTGGAAATCTCACGCGGTTGGATTGAAGAACCTCCCTCCAAGCCAGACGCCGAAGGTTTCGCGACCGTCCGAGTGAAAGAGCAAGCCTGATATGCAGTTGCAACGCATCAAGATTGGGGTGTTTCGCAACCTGCGAGATGTGGAAATCGTCTTTCACACCACGCTGCCGCCATCGGCCAGCAGCGCGCCCGATGCACCGCCAAAGCCCATTCGCAGCCATGCGTTGATCGGGCAAAACGGCACTGGCAAGTCCAACTTGATCGAGGCACTGATCACCATCTTTCGCAATATCGACTTGGGGTTGCCTGCCGAGTTTGACTACGAGCTGGACTACAGCATTCGCGGCCACCAGATTCAGATCAAAGCCCATTTGGACGAGCAAAGCACGCCGGTGGTGTGGGTGGATGGTGACAAGAAGGCGCAGAACTACCTGACCGAAAACGACCCGCCCAACAAGCAACCGCGCGACGAGCGGCGCGGCCCGCGCCTGCTGCCGTCGCATGTGTTTGCCTATTACTCCGGGCGCAACGAGCGCATGGAGGTTTTGTTTCAAGAGCACCAAAAGCGTTTCAACCGCCGCCAGGAGATCACGGCCGAAGAGGTGCTGTCGGCCGACTTGTTGCGCGATTTCAAAGGCAGCGAGTCGGACATTCGCGCTATTCAGGCCATCCGGCGGCGTGAAGAGAACAAGACCCTGCGCCAGTTTGGTGACGACAAGTTGCGCCGCCTGTTTTACTGCCGGGGCGGGCACAGCCAGCTGGTGTTGTTGGCGTGTTTGTTGTCCAACGACCCGGTTTTCAAGAAGGTAATGGACAACCTCAACATCGAATCGCTGGAGTCGGCGCTGTTTGTGCTGAAGGAGCCGCACCGCCAGCGGGAAAAGCGCCAGAACCAGAAGTTTGATGAGAACGAACTCAACGAAGGCGATCCCCGCTTTTGGTTTGCTCGGGGCAATGTGGTCAGCGAGTTTTTGGACAAGCTCTGGCAGGTGGCGTGGGCACCCATTGAGCGGGAGGTGACCAAGCTGATTGACTTCAGGGGCCGCACAGAAAAGCAGCGGCAGCTGTACCTGTTTGTGCCCAACCAAGAGAAGCTGCGTGAGCTGGGCAGCCTGGTGGGCGGCACGGACAGTTTCTTTCGCTATGCAGAGGGCGCTTACATCGGCGACCTGATTGACGAGGTGCGCATCACCGTGAAAAAGCGCGACGAGCACGGCGGCAAGGTGAGCTTTACCCAGTTGTCTGAGGGCGAGCTGCAAATGCTCACGGTGCTCGGTCTGATGCGCATCACCAACGACGACCATTGCCTGTTCTTGCTGGACGAGCCCGACACGCACCTGAACCCGATCTGGAAGCTGCGTTACTTCGATGACATTGAGAGCGTGCTGGCGTCTGATGCGGACTCCATCACCCAAGGTGAATCGCAAGTGCTCATTACCACGCACGACCCCATGATGGTGGGCAGCCTGCGGCGCGAGCAAGTGCATATCTTGCGCCGTGAAGACAACCGCACCGTGGTGGATACGCCGGACGAGCATCCGCAGGGGATGGGAATAACCGGGTTGTTGAAAAGTGACTTGTTTGGGCTGGCTTCAACTTTGGATGCGGAAACGGAGCGCCGTTTGTTCCGTCGCAACGAGTTGTATGCAAAAGATCGGCGAACTCTTGCTGAGGATGAAGAGTTGCGACGCCAGAGTGAAGAACTGGCCGATCTTGGTTTTTCGAATGCGGATTTCAAAGATCCGTATTACGCAAAATTTGTTCGCCAAATGGGAAAGCACACCAGATTTCACAAACGCGAACTTTCCCCGGCAGAACGGGCGGAGCAGGACGCCATTGCCGAGGAAATTATTGATGAAATTTTGCGCCAAGGAGACGCAGGGTGATTTTTATTGATGTCGAGGGTCGGCAACCGATTGATAAAGATATTCCTGGTTGGACGCCTTGGTCTGCGGCTGACTGGAGCGCATGGTTGGCTCAGTCGAAGCGATTGACGAGTGAGCTTGCAACGCTCGATGCTGCGGGCAAGGTAGACGAGCGGAATAAGTATATCGATAGCCACAGTGCTCACTGGGGAAAACTAAAGCCTTGGCTTTCTGCTTTGTCGGGCGGTAAATGTTGGTTCACAGAGGCCCGAGATATTGCGTCCCATCTCGATGTTGAACACTTTCGACCAAAGAAAAGTGCAAAGAATTCCAAGGGGCCGGAGCGGGATGGCTATTGGTGGCTAGCGTTCAACTATGTCAATTTTCGATTTTCAGGATCTGTCCCGAATCGTAAAAAGGGAGTTTGGTTTCCACTCAGACACGGATCAAAATATTCTACGTTCAAAAATCAATGCGAGGATGACGAAACATTTCATTTCCTGGATCCAACAAATGCGCATGATGTGACTCTGATCTCGTTCGATGAAACCGGTAGTGCAATACCCACACCCGGCATTACCCGCTGGGAGCGGGTTAGGGTCAAAAGAACGATTGAAAGACTCAAACTCACAGATCACCCTGAGTTGGCTGAGGCACGTAGAAAGTTGTGGCAAAAAATGAACAATACGATCACTGCCTACTATCAAGCTAAGGCACACGCATGTACGCCACACGCTGCGGCCGCACGACAGAAAATGAACGATCGAGCAAGGGAGATCGTCAGGTTGACACGGCCATCCGAACAGCTTTCTTCCGTAGCGCGGTGGTGCGTTGAGTTCCGAAATGATCCACAGCTCAGGAAGCTGATCGGATGACTGTCAGCCCTTTCTCTCTCCGCATCTTCGTCGCCGACGGAGACCCCGACGGCCTGCGCATCGTCGAACGCTCCAACTGGATCGGCAAGGCGCTGGTATTTCCTCGCGCTTTGCTGCCGCAGGTGAAGCAACGGCCTGAGCTGGCGCAGACCGGGGTGTACTTGTTGCTGGGGCCGCGCCCTGACGGGGAGGGCGAGTTGCTTTACGTGGGTGAAGGCGACCCGATCCGTCCCCGATTGGAAAGTCACTACGCGCAGAAAGATTTCTGGACCCGCGCCATCGGCTTCGCGGCTGTGGGCGGGCTGCTGAACAAGGCGCATGTGCAGTTTCTGGAGGCGCGGCTGATCGCGCTGGCCAAGGCGGCCAAGCGCGTGCCGCTGGACAACGCCAACCAGCCCACCGAACCCAGCCTGAGCGAGGCGGATCGGGCCGACATGGAGGTGTTTCTGGCCCACATGCTGGGCATGCTGCCGGTGCTGGGGGTGCATGCGTTCGAGTCGGCGCCAGCCGTGGCCGCCAAGGCGAGCCCGGTGCTCAGCTGCAAGGGCAAGGGCGCGTTGGCCAGCGGTTACGAAGCGAGCCAGGGTTTTGTGGTGAAGGCGGGTTCGCAGGCGGTGGCCGAGTCGGTGCCTTCCATGCAGCAGCATGTGCGCGGCATGTTCGACCTGCGGCAAGAGCTGATCGCCAACGGCGTGCTGGCGCTGGCTGAAGGGCTGTACCGCTTTACGCAGGACTACAGCTTCAGCTCGCCCAGCACGGCGGCGGCCGTGGTGCTTGGCCGCAGCGCCAACGGGCGCATTGAGTGGAAGGATGCGCAGGGGCGCACTTTAAAGGCGTTGCAGGAGGCGGAGGCGGGGCATGAGCTTTGATTGTTTTATTGGCATCGACTATTCAGGTGCCGAGACGCCCACATCGAGGCTCAAGGGGCTGCAGGTCTACGCGGCGCAGCCAGGTGGCGGACCTGTAGAGGCCTGGGCGAGCCCCACACGTTCCAACAACGGACAGCGCGTGAACTGGACCCGGCAGGAAGTGGCCGAACGGCTGCTGCAGGAGGTGCACAAGGGAACACGTTTTCTGGCTGGCATTGACCATGGCTTTTCGATGCCTGTGAGCTACTTTGCGCGCTACGGGCTGGAGAGCTGGCCTGATTTCTTGTCTGACTTTGTGCACCACTGGCCAACGCACAGCGACCACGTGTATGTGGACTTTGTGCGCGACGGCAATCTCTACCGCACGGGAGATGCGCCGCCACCCGGCACCCGCACCGGCAGCTCTGACGAGTTTCGCCTGACGGAGCGCTGGACCTCATCGGCCAAGAGCGTGTTTTTGTTTGATGTGCAGGGTTCGGTGGCCAAGTCCACGCATGCCGGTATTCCGTGGTTGAAGTGGTTGCGTGAGCAAGCCTGCGAGCGGCTGCATGTGTGGCCGTTTGATGGGTGGGCCATTCCTTCAGACAAACCGGTGCTGGTGGAGGTGTACCCCTCAATTTTTCGCAACCGGTACGAGCGTGAAGGGCGAACGCCAGACCAACAAGACGCTTACGCCACGGCGCGCTGGATGCGTGAAATGCACGGGCGGGGCGCTTTGGATGGCTACTTTGCGCCGCCGCTGTCGCTGGGCGAGCGCGCAGTGGCGGACCTGGAAGGGTGGATATTGGGCGTGCGCTGACGGGTTGCATTTGGGTGGATGTTTCTTTACATTCCATATTCGCGATTTGCGAATAAAGAACGAAATGCAGCTCAAACCCCAAGACTTCCTGGTCGCCCTCAAGCTCGTGGCTTTGGGGGATCAGCGCTGGACCTATGCCCGCCTGGCGCAAGAGGTGGGTTTGAGCGCTTCAGAGGCCCATGCCTCGGTGAAGCGGGGTTTGCAGACGGGGCTGCTGGTGGACGCGGCCTTGCTGGCGCCGCCGCCCGCTGCGGCGCCGGGCGACCAGGAGGCCGCCGCCATTTACCGGGTGCGTGGCAAGTCGCGCCGCGCCCTGGCGGGGGTGGCCAGCAACGCCGACAACCCGGCGCGGGTACACAGCCGCAACCTGGCAGAGTTTGCGGTGCACGGCGCCAAATACGCCTTTGCGCCAGACCGGTTGCCGGTGACGGTGGGCGTACCCACGAGCCATAGCGCGCCCGCTTTCGCAGGCGTGTTTGCGCCAGGCTCTGACGACTGGGTGTGGCCGCACCCCAATGGCACGGCCCGCGGGCAGGGGCTGGAGCCCTTGCACCCGGCGGCACCTTTTGCCGCCATGCAAGACGCCAGGCTGTATGAAATGCTGGCCTTGTTTGATGCCTTGCGCGTGGGCCGCGCGCGCGAGCGCGGCATGGCGCTCAAGCGGCTGCCGCTGCTGATCTACTCCGACGGACCCAAGCCCGCAGACAGGCCCGTGCAGGGCTAACCCCAGCCTGGAATTGTTGTCTGGCATGGCCCACGCCATGGGGCTCGCTGTGCGAGCAGGGGTTGTTTGTGGGCGGCTGCGCCGCCGGCTTGCTGATATCTCAGCCCTTGCTCAGTGACGCACGCGCCACCGAAGACGTGGACGCGAGCGCGGAGCAGCCCGAAGGCCGCTGGCGCGCCTACAGCTTTGACGACATCGTGGCGCGCGACAAGGCCAGCCTCGACATCTTCTGGCTGAAGGACGACAGCCTGGCCGACAGCGACAACCTGCCGGCGCCGGCCGTGATCGCGCAAGAAATTGTGGAAGACCTGCAGGCGGCCCTGGAGCAGTTCAAGCTGATTGCCGGCGACCTGGGCGCCGATGTGGCCGAAGAGGTTTGAGCCGATGAGCGGTACGGTTCAGCGTGCCGCGTTTTCACGCTGGAGCGTGGGTGTTTGGCCTCAGGCGTTCACCATCACCAGTTTGCCTTTGACCGAGCGCGAACCCATGATGGCGTAGGCCCGGGGCAGCTCGCTCATGGGCAGTGTCTGGTCGATCACGGGTTTGATCTGGCCTTTGCCATACATCGTTGCCAGCGTTTGCATCATGTCTGCGTTGGCCTTGGGCTCGCGCCGGGCAAAGTCGCCCCAGAACACGCCGACGATGCTGGCGCCCTTGAGCAGGGTCAGGTTCAGCGGCAGGCTGGGGATGGGGCCGCTGGCAAAGCCCACCACCAGGTAGCGCCCGCGCCAGGCGATGGAGCGAAAGGCGGGTTCGGCGAAGTCGCCGCCCACCGGGTCGTAGATCACGTCGGGGCCTTTGCCGTCGGTGGCCGCCTTGATGGCGTCGCGCAAACCTTCTTTGGGTGTGTGCACGCTGTAGTTGATGGTGGCATCAGCCCCCAGCTGGCGGCAGAGTTCGCACTTTTCTTCGCTGGACGCTGCGGCAATCACCCGCGCCCCGGCTGCCTTGGCAATCTGAATGGCCGCGGTGCCCACGCCGCCTGCCGCGCCCAGCACCAGCACGGTTTCGCCCGCTTTCAGGGCGGCGCGGTCCATCAGGGCGTGCCACGAGGTGGCGTAAATCATGATGAAAGCCGCTGCGTCCACGGCCGGGAAACCGGCCGGCAGAGGCATGCACAGCGCGGCAAGTGCCAGCGTGTGGGTGCCAAAGCCGCCGGTGCCGCTCAGGCAGGCCACGCTTTGACCCACCTGCAGATGTTTCACGCCTTCGCCCACAGCGCGCACCACGCCCGCGTATTCCGAGCCCGGCACAAAGGGCAGCGCGGGCTTCATCTGGTATTTGTTCTGCACGATCAGCAGGTCGGGAAAGTTCAGGCTGGCGGCCTGGATCTCAATCAGCACCTCGCCCGCCTTGGGCTCGGGGGTGGGCAGTTCTTTCCAGGTCAGGGCTTCAACGCCCACAGGGTTTTCGCACAGCCAGGCTTGCATGGGTTGTTCCTCGTTGGGTTCGTTCAAAGCGGATCATGATAGATACGCAACCCCGGAGCGCCCCAGGGGGAAAGCCCTGTGCTTGTCCCTCGTGTGACGCGGGTGTGTCGGCCCATTTGCTGCGGCGGGTGTTCCATTGGAGCGGCGTCTCACCCCGGCGTAAGCACCTAAAATCGAGCACATGAAAATTCTCATCTCCAACGACGATGGATACCAGGCGCCCGGCATTGTGGCCCTTTATGAAGCCATCAAGGCGCTGCCCGGTGTGCAGGTGGAGGTGGTGGCACCTGAACACAACAACAGCGCCAAGTCCAATGCGCTTACCCTGCATTCGCCCTTGTATGTGCACACAGCCCACAACGGTTTTCGCTACGTCAACGGCACACCAGCCGACTGTGTGCACATTGCGCTGACCGGTTTGCTGGGTTACCGGCCCGATCTGGTGGTATCGGGCATCAACAACGGCGCCAACATGGGTGATGACACCATTTATTCCGGCACCGTCGGCGCGGCCATGGAAGGCTATTTGTTTGGCATTCCGGCCATTGCGTTTTCGCAGACCGAAAAGGGTTGGGCCCACCTGGATGCGGCAGCCCAAAAAGCCGCCCAGCTGGTCACGCAGCTCATGCCCTCGCTGCCCGAGGCTGCCCACCGCGGTGTGCCCTGGCTGCTCAATGTGAACATCCCCAACCGCCCGCTCGACGACATCAAGGGCTTCAAGGTGGCCCGCCTGGGGCGCCGCCACGCGGCGGAACAGGTGATTTCGCAAGTCAATCCACGCGGTGACACCATGTACTGGATTGGCAGTGCCGGCGCCGCCAAAGACGATGCCGATGGCACCGACTTTCATGCCGCCGCCCAAGGCTACGCCACCATCACGCCGCTGCAGGTGGACCTGACGGACCATGAGCGCCTGCCTTACTGGGCGCCCACAGCCGCGCATTTGTCGGCACCCGCAGAGACTCAGCCCCCGGCTGGAGCGCCTGCGTGAAGCGCAACCTGCCGGTGGCCCCCAGCGTGGCCAGCCCGGCCCGCGCGAGACCGAGCTTTCCAGCCAAGATGGCGTCGAGTGTGCAGCCTGTGGCGGCCAAGGCCAACGGCGGGCCCGCCCCCAAGGTCGTGGCATCGGCTGGCGCTGTGCAAGCGGGGGGCAAACCAGCGCAGCCCGGTGTCCAGCGCCCAGCGGTGTCTGCCGGCATGGGCATGGACTCGCAAGCGGTGCGTGCGGCCATGGTGCGAAAACTGCAAGCTCAAGGCCTGGCGCACCCGGCCGTGCTCGCGGCGCTGGCCGCGGTGGAGCGCCACCGTTTTGTGGACACGGCGCTGGCCAACCAGGCTTACGAAGACACCAGCCTGCCCATCGGCCTGGGCCAGACGATTTCAAAGCCCAACGTGGTGGCCCGCATGCTGGAGCTGATGTGTGAAGGCCGCACCGACAAGTTGGGCCGGGTGCTGGAGATTGGTACCGGCTGTGGTTACCAGGCCGCGCTGCTCAGCCATTTGTCACGCGAGGTGTACAGCATCGAGCGCCTGCGCGGGCTGCACGAGCGTGCCCGTGAGAACCTTCGCTGGTTTCGTCTGTCCAATCTGCATTTGCTGTTTGGTGACGGCATGCTGGGTTATGCCCAAGGGGCGCCTTATGCCGCCATCATTGCAGCCGCTGGTGGCAACGACATTCCACAAGCCTGGATCGACCAGCTGGCGGTGGGTGGGCGGCTGGTGGCGCCGGCCATGACGGAGTCGGGTCATCAAAACCTGGTGGTGATCGACAAGACCGCCAACGGCGTTGTCCGCACCGTGCTCGAAGCGGTGCTCTTCGTGCCCCTAAAATCGGGTGTCGCATGACGTTCTGCCTGCAGTAGGTTGGGCTTATTCTTTTTAGGGTGTGGTCAGTGGCCACGCCGGGTATCACAGGTGGGAGTTTTCATGAGCAATTTTTCGAATCTGGCGCTGGATCGCACGCGGCAGGGTGCCCGTCCGCACTGGCAGGGCGCTGCGGTGCTGAGCGTGTTGGCGGCGCTGCTGGTCGCGGCCGGGTGTTCCACCCAGCGACTGGCCCAGCCTGCTCCTGTCGAAGACCGGTCTTCGACCCGTACCGAGGTGAAAAGCCTGCCGGGCGCTGAAAACGCTGGCAAGCCGGGTTACTACACCGTGCGCCCCGGCGACACGCTGTTTCGCATTGCTCTGGACAGCGGCCAGCCTTGGCGCGACGTACAAACCTGGAACAACCTGAGCAACCCCAACGTGCTGGAAGTGGGCCAGGTGCTGCGCGTGGTGCCTCCAGCCGGCGTGGCGCCCGTGGTGGTGGCTGCGCCGGCCGCACCGCTCACGGCGTCCACCTCGGCCGTGACCAGCACGGGTGTGGTGGCGCGCCCGCTGGCGCCCGCCGGCACGGCAACGGCCAGCGTCACCCCCGCACCCGCGCCCGCTGCGGCTCCCGAGCCTGCTGGCGCCGACGACATCAACTTCGTCTGGCCCGCTCAAGGCACGTTGGTGGCCACGTTTGACGAGGCCAAGAACAAAGGCGTCTCCATTGCTGGCCGCGTGGGCGACGCGGTGGTGGCCGCTGCCGACGGTCGCGTGGTGTACGCTGGTGCCGGTCTGCGGGGTTATGGCAACCTGATCATCTTGAAGCACAACAACACCTACCTCACGGCCTATGCCCACAACCAGGCCTTGCTGGTGCGCGAAGACCAAGCCGTCAAGCAGGGGCAAAAAATCGCCGAAATGGGCAGCAGCGACACCGATCGCGTGAAGCTGCATTTTGAGGTGCGCCGCCAAGGCAAACCCGTCGATCCGCTCAACCACCTGCCCAAGCGCTGAGCGGGTTGTATTGAACACAACGACAGGCTGAACACCATGGGCTGGCCTGTCCTTGTTTTCGACATCGAATCCATCCCCGACATCGCCGGTCTGCGCGCCTTGCGCGGCGAGCCCGCTGAGGCCTCCGATGAGCAGGTCTACGCAGCCTGGCTCGCTGAGCGCAAGGAAAAGGGCCAAAGCGACTTCATGCAGCTGCACCTGCAGCGCGTGCTGTGCATCAGCGTGGTGTTTCGAAATTCAGAAGGTTTGCGCATCCACTCGTTTGTGGACCGCGACGACCAGAGCGAAGGCAAGGTGGTTCAGACCTTCTTCCACGCGGTTGAAAAACACATGCCGCAGCTGGTCAGCTGGAACGGCAGCGGTTTTGACTTGCCGGTGCTGCACTACCGCGGTTTGCGCCACGGCGTTGAGGCCAGCAAATACTGGGACATGGGCGAAGACGACCGCGAGTTCAAGTGGAACAACTACATCAGCCGCTACCACATGCGCCATCTGGATCTGATGGACTTGCTCGCCATGTACAGCCCCAAGAACAACGCGCCGCTGGACGCCATGGCCAAGTTGTGCGGCTTTCCCGGCAAGCTGGGTATGGATGGCTCCCAGGTGTATGCGCAGTACCTCGCGGGGCAGACCGATGACATCCGGCGCTACTGTGAAACCGACGTGATGAACACCTACCTCGTGTATTGCCGCTTCCAGAAAATGCGTGGCGGGCTCACCGAGGCCGAATACGAGCAGGAAATAGCGCTGGTGAAAGAAACCTTGGGCCAACTTGCGCCCATGGAGAGCCATTGGGACGAGTACCTCAAGGCCTGGGTCTGAGGCGTTTTAAAGTTTGGGCCTCTGAGACAATCGGGGCATGACCGCCTCTACCCTTCACGAAAACAGCCTCCTCACCACCGCCAGCGACAACCCGCAGGCCTCCCCCACCGAAGCGCTGCCCCACGGCTGGCTGGCCGTCGAATCGCTGGACATTGACGCCCAGGGCATCGCCCGCCGACCCGACGGCAAGGTTGTCTTCATCGAAGGCGCACTGCCGTTTGAAGTCGTCAGCGTCAACATTCACCGCAAGAAAAACAACTGGGAAGCCGGTACCGTCACCGCCATCCACCGCGAATCTTCGCAGCGCGTGCGCCCAGGCTGCCCCAACTTCGGCCTGCATGCTGGTGCCTGTGGTGGCTGCAAGATGCAGCACCTGCACGAAACCGCCCAAGTGGCCGTCAAGCAGCGGGTGCTGGAAGACAACCTGTGGCACCTGGGCAAGGTGAAGGCCGAAACCCTGTTGCGTCCCATCGAAGGACCGGCCTGGGGCTACCGCTACCGGGCTCGGCTGTCGGTGCGCCATGTGCACAAAAAAGGCGAGGTGCTGATTGGCTTTCACGAGCGCAAGAGCCGCTACGTGGCCGACATGAAGGTCTGCCATGTGCTCCCGCCGCATGTCAGTGCCATGCTGATGCCGTTGCGCGATCTCATTTTTGGCATGGACGCGCGCGAGACTTGCCCCCAAATTGAACTGGCCTGCGGCGACGACGTGACCGCCCTGGTGCTGCGCCATCTGGAGCCCTTGTCGGAAGACGACCTGGCCCGCCTGCGCGCTTTTGCCGTGCAGCACGGCGTGCAGTGGTGGCTGCAAGCCAAAGGCCCCGACACCGTGAAGCTGCTCGACGAGGGCGGCCCGGCGCTGTGCTACCGCCTGCCCGAATTTGGCATCACCATGCCGTTCAAGCCGACCGATTTCACCCAGGTCAACCCGCACATCAACCGGGTGCTGGTGGCGCGCTCGCTGCGGCTGCTGGACGCGCAAAAGCACGAGCGTGTGATCGACTGGTTTTGCGGGCTCGGCAACTTCACGCTGCCCATTGCCACCCAGGCTGGCGAGGTGCTGGGCATTGAAGGCAGCGAAGCGCTGGTGGCCCGTTCCCGCGACAACCTGGCAGGCAACCAGGCCGGGCGTTTGGCACCCTTGGCGCCCACGGCGTTTGTGGCGCGCAACCTGTTTGACATGACGCCAGTGCTGCTGGTGGCCGACGGCACCGCCGACAAATGGCTGGTGGACCCGCCGCGCGAAGGCGCTTTTGCCTTGGCCAAGGCCCTGGCCGACCTGCATTTGCATCCCGAATTGCGTGGCAGCTGGACGCCACCCAAGCGCATTGTTTATGTGAGCTGCAACCCCGCCACGCTGGCCCGTGACGCCGGCTTGCTGGTGCACCAGGCGGGTTACCGCTGCGTGGCGGCGGGGGTGGTCAACATGTTCCCGCACACGGCCCACGTGGAGAGCATGGCGGTGTTTGAGCTCGACGAAACCCGGGCGGCTGGTCCAGACGCCTGAACGCAGCGCCTGCGCTCAGGACCTGCGCGCCGCCTTGTCCTGGGCGTTGGGGTCGGTGGGAGGGGCGCCAGCAGACGGTTCGGTGACCGACTGAGACGGCGCCGGCTCTGAGGGCATGCCGACAATCTCGTTGTCGCGCATGTACTGGTCCATTTCTTTCCAACCCGCGAACACGGCGGCTTTGCCCGCTTTCGGGTTGCTGCCAAAGCACGACTCGATGCTGCGCACCGCATGGCGGCAGGCGCTGCCAATGGCCTTCGCTTCGGCCTCTTTTTTGGCGTTGATCTGCGTTGCCGTTTCAATGCCCAGGGCCTCGCAGCCGGACAGCAGACTGGCGATGGCGAGCAGGCAAAGAGAGCGGGTGGTGTGGCGCATGGTGAGTCCGGCAGGTTTGCTTTCTTTTTCGGCCTTTTCTGTCCAAACTTGATAGCGTCGAGCGATCCATTTCCCCATGTGCCCGCCGAAGACGCCAAACACCGCAAACGGACAAAGAAAAAGGACCCGAAGGTCCTTTTTCAGCGTGCCTGCTGCCGGCTGGCTTTCTTGAGCGCTTAGTCGCGCTCGCCGCCAAAAATACCCAGCAGAGCCAGCAGGCTCTGGAAAATGTTGAACAGGCTCAGGTAGAGACCCAAGGTCGCGCTGATGTAGTTGGTTTCGCCACCGTCCACAATGCGCTTCAGGTCGTACAACAGGTACAGGCTGAAAACGATGATGGCCAAGGTTGCAATGGCTGCCATGCCGGCGGTGCTGCCCACGAAAATGTTCACGACGGCACCCACCATAATGGCCAGTGCGCCCACAAACAACCACTTGCCCATGCCCGACAGGTCGCGCTTGATCACGGTGGACAGGTTGGCCATGACGAAGAACACGCCGGCGGTGCCGCCAAAGGCGGTCATGATCAGGCTGGAGCCGTTGCTGAAGCCCAGCACGGCACCGAGCATGCGCGACAACATGAGACCCATGAAGAAGGTGAAGGCCAACAGCACGGGCACACCCGCCGCGGTGTTCTTGGTTTTCTCGATGGCAAACATGAAGCCGAAGGCGCCACCCAAGAAGACGATCAGACCCAGGCCCCCCGTCAAGCTGGCGGTGATGCCGGTGGCCACACCGATCCAGGCACCCAGCACCGTGGGCAGCATGGACAGCGCGAGCAGCCAATAGGTGTTGCGCATCACTTTGTTGCGCTCGACTGACGAGGCGACGGCGCTACCGAAGCGGCCGCTGTTTTGAACGTGGTCGGTCATGGTGGTGATCTCCTTCATCATCTGACTTGCTAAAACAAACCGTTGCCAAACCCGCAGGTCAACAACGCTCTCCAACCTATTGTAGGGTGCCGCCTACCGCACAACGCCGTTCGGGCAAAAGCTCCATTTTTCGTAAGGTCACTTGTGACCTCAAAGCGCCCAATGCACGCGGTATCGTGGAAACCCTGTGGCTGAGCGTTTAAGCTCAGTCCTTGTTACGCCAATTACGACTCAACAACCTCGGAAAAAGTTCATGAAAAACAAAGCCGTCCTCGAAATCGCTGACATCAAACAGATGGCCGCTGCTGCTGAAGCTGAAGCGCTGCAAAACAAATGGGCCGTGACCATTGCCATCGTGGACGACGGTGGCCACCTGCTGTGGCTGCAGCGGCTGGACGGCGCCCCGGCCATTTCTTCACACATTGCACCCGCCAAGGCGCACACGGCCGCGTTGGGCCAGCGCGAAAGCAAGGTTTATGAAGATGTGATCAACCAGGGTCGTGTGTCGTTCCTGAGCGCGCCCGCCGTGTCGGGCATGCTGGAAGGCGGCGTTCCCGTCATGAAAGACGGCCAGTGCATCGGTGCTGTGGGTGTGAGCGGCGTGAAGTCGAGCGAAGACGCGCAGATTGCCCGCGCGGGCATTGCTGCACTCGGCCTGTAAGCCGCAGGGGCGGCTGGCCCCTGAAAACATGACGGGCTATCGAAAGTGCTAGAAAAGCACTTTCCTGGCTGGCCCAAAAAACGACGCCGGCGCCTGAAAAAGCGCCAGGTCGCCCCACGATCAAGATGGGTTGCGTGCTGCTTTTGCCGCTGGCTTCGGCTTGCGCAGCTTCATTTGGTCAGGATCAGTTTGCCAGCCCGTGTGCTTTGCAGGCGGTAAACGGTCCCGTTGTGCTCAATCACCACCGTCTTCTCCCCACGCAGCAGGTCTTGGCTGGGCAGTGCGGTGGCTGCGGTGGCTGCGGTCGAGCCTGACCGCCTTGGCTCGGCAGACGCTGCCAACGGCCCGCTCGTCTCGTTCGGTTGACTCATGCTGTCTGTCTTTTCAGGGTTGGCGTTTTGCATGGCTCACGGCCCGGGCGCAGTGGGTTCGGTGATGAAGCCGATCTTGCGTACACCGGCGCGCTGCGCAGCCGCCATGGCCAGGGCCACGCGCTCGTAGCGCACCGCTTTGTCGCCGCGAATGTGCAGTTCGGGTTGCGGCGTTTGGGCCGCAGCCAGCCCCAGGCGGTTGGCCAGAGCGTCGTCGTCCACCTTTTGCTCGTTCCAGAAATAGGCGCCGTCTGCGTCAATGGCCAAACGGATGTTCTCCGGTTTGTCTTGCACCTTTTCGTTGCTGGCGTTGGGCAGGTCGATATTGACCGCGTGTTTGATCACCGGCACGGTGATGATGAAAATGATGAGCAGCACCAGCATGACGTCGATGAACGGGATCATGTTGATCTCGCCCAGCATGGCGTCGCTGTCTTCCTGGGTTCCAATGGCCATGGTCGTGTCTTAAAAGGTTCAGGCTTTTTTCATGGGCAGCACCTTGCCGTCACCACCCGCCGTGACGCGGGCACCGGTGACAAAGTAAGCGTGCAGGTCGTGCGCAAAGCGGTTGAGCTTGTGAACGATGCCCTTGTTGCCGCGCAGCAGGGCGTTGTAGCCCAGCACCGCCGGAATGGCCACCACGAGGCCCAGGGCGGTCATGATCAGCGCCTCGCCAATGGGGCCTGCTACCTGGTCGATGCTGACCTGACCCGCCGCACCGATGCCCAGCAAGGCGTGGTAGATACCCCAAACGGTGCCGAACAAGCCCACGAATGGCGCGGTGGAGGCCACCGAAGCCAACACCGACAAGCCGCCCTGCGCGCGGGCCTGGAAGTCGTCCACACTTTTGCGCAGTGAGCGCTCCACCCAGTCGCTCACGTCCAGCGTGTCGTGCAGCTGGCGCACGGGGGGGGAGCCGTTGTGGCCGTCTTTGTGCAGGATGTGGCGCGTGGCTTCACGGCCTTCCATGGCCACAGCCCGAAACGGATTGCCATCGGGCTCGCCGAGCTTGTCCAGGCCTTCGGCAAAGTCGGCGCTGTGCCAGAAACCCTCAACGCCTTTGGCCTGGGCGCGTTGGGCGCGTTGGTCCAGGGCCTTCCACAAAATGATGATCCAAGTGGCCAGCGACATGACCAGCAGCACCAGCGCGACGCTGCGGGTGACCCAGTCACCCTGCGTCCAGACGTGGGCCAGGCCCGAGGTGGCGAATTGCGTTTCCATGGTTTCAAGCTCCGGGAGAAAAGGGGTTATTCAAGAACAAAACTGATCGGCACGTTGAACCACATGGCCTCGGCCACGCCGTTGCGTTTGCCTGGCGCGTAGCGCCATTTCAAAACCGTTTGCAGCGCGGTCTGGTCCAGCCGGTCGTAGCCGCTGGAACTGCGTATTTCGGCTTTGCTGGCCGCGCCGTTGGCCTCAATGAACACGCGCACCACCACCTTGCCTTGTTCGCCCAGGCGCTTGGACAGCGGCGGGTACGGCGGCCGCGGGTTGTTCAGGTAGTCGGCGCTGCTCGAAGGCAGTTCCACGCGGGGCGGCGCCGGGGGTGCCGGCGGCGCCGGGGGCGCCGGTGCTGGCTCGCTCACGGCCGCCAGCAGGGCAGGTGGTGCGGGGTCCGGCTGCGTGGCGCCTGTGGGTGCATCGAGCGCGGGTGTGGGGCTGGTTAGGGCCACGGGCTGGGGGGTCGGGGTTGTCGCCGGTTTCGGCTGTTTGGGTGCCTGGCTCACCGGGCGAGCTTTTTCGGTGGGCGGTGCGGGCGGCAGGGGGGTGATCTCGGGCTGTGGCGCCTCGATCAATTCGGCCATCACCAGCGCCGGCATCACCTTGGCCACGGCGCGGTGCAGCAGGCCGCTTTGCAGCGCCCACAGCCCAGCCACGTGAAAGCCCAGCACCGCCGCAACGATAAGCAGGCGGCGCTGAACGGGGGGGCGTGGGGCTTGGAAAGGCATGGGGCTGGGGAAGGGCGCAAAGCTTGCGCTGGCGGCGGTCATAGTTTAGGCGTGCTGGTGGGTGGTGTCAGGGGGTGTGGCGCTTGGGGCTGTTGACCGGGCGCAAGACCCAGCGCAGCGCCGCGAGCAGGATCACCAGACTGACGGCAAGCATTGTGAGACCAGTGGCCATGGCGGTTCCTTGGTGCGGTGGGGTTGTGCAGGTGTGGTGGATAGAAGTAGTTCATTCTACATGAGAATGATTCGCAATAAATGAATAAGGAGGGATGAGACGTGTTTTCTGGTCTGCGGGTAGGCTCTTACAGCCACGATCCGACTGTTCGCAGGTGCGTCAAGCCAGTGTCAGGTGGGCATCGTCCAGCGTACGGCATCCGGTGAGCGCCATGGCGATCTCCAATTCATCACGCAAAAGCCGGATCACGTGGGCCACGCCGGTGGCGCCAGCGTTGGTGAGTCCGTGCAAGATGGGGCGGCCAACCAGCACGCTTGACGCGCCCAGCGCCATGGCCTTGAGCACGTCGGTGCCCCGGCGAATGCCGCCGTCCACCAGCACCGGCACGTTGCCCTGAATTGCTTGGACCACGCGCGGCAGCAAGCGGGCGGTGGCGGGCACCGTGTCGAGCGTTCGCCCGCCGTGGTTGGACACGATCACACCGGCAGCGCCGCAGCGAACGGCCTCCACCGCATCCGCCGGGTGGGTGACGCCCTTGAGCAGCACCGGCAGATGCGTGATGGAGCGCAGCCAGGCCACGTCGGTCCAGGTGGGCGCGTGCGTGAGAAGACCATCGAACAGCGCGCTCTGCCCGGGTTGCAGCGGCGCGGCCGCAGGCGCGTTCATGCCGATGAGATTGACCGCAGTGACGCCAGCCGGTGTGTGAAAACCTGCGCGGCGCTCGCGGTCTCGCACACCCTGCACGGGCGCGTCCACCGTCAGCACCAGAGCTTCGTAGCCCGCTGCAGCTGCGCGCTGCACCAGCTCGCGGGTAAAGCCGCGGTCAGGTTGCAGGTACAGCTGGAACCAGAGCGGTCCGCGGTCAGCGTCGGGCAGGTAGGTGCGGCCACGTCCTCCAGGCGGGTGCTGGCCTGGGTGCTCACCACCAGACCGGCACCCAGCGCTGCAGCGGCCAGAGCGGTGGCGTGTTCACTCTGTGGGTGGGCCAAGCTTTGGTAGGCCATGGGCGCCACCAAAATGGGGTGCGCCAGCGTGCGGCCCAGCAGCGGTACCCGGGTGTGGCCGCCCGCCAGCGGCCGCAGCACGCGGGGCAGCAGCTCCAGGGTTTGCCAGGCCAGCGCATTGGCCCGCAGCGTGGTTTCGTCGGCTGCGCCGCCATTGAAGTAGGCCCACACCGTCTCGGGCAGCAGCGTTTGGGCGTGCTGTTCGTGGTCAAGCAAGCACACCAGCCCTTGAGGCAACGCACGGCCCATTGGGCTGTTGGGCTGATCTGCCGCTGAGCCCGGGTCGGTGTTGACCGGTTGCATGGGCGCACTCATGTGTCCGCCCACATGCGCAGCAGGTTGTGGTACGTGCCCGTCAGCGCCGTGGTCTCGGGGTTTTCGCCGTGCTGTTGGCGCAGTTTGAGCAGGTTCATGTCCAGGTCAAACAAGAGCCGGCGCTGTTCGTCGCTGCGCACCATGCTTTGAATCCAGAAAAAGCTCGCCAGGCGTTGCCCGCGCGTCACAGGCCGCACTTCGTGCCGGCTCGTGCCGGGGTAGAGCACCGCGCTGCCGGCCGCCAGCTTGATGCTTTGTGCGCCGTAGGTGTCGTGCACGGTCAGTTCGCCGCCGTCGTAGTCGCCAGGTTCGCTCAGGAAGACGGTGCACGACAGGTCGGTCCGAACGCGCTCGGCGGTTTGCTTGGAATGCACAATGGCACCGTCAATATGAGGCCCGTAGTGGTTGGCTTGCCCGCTGTAGCGGTTGAACAGCGGGTTGAAAATTTTGTGCGGCAGGGCCGCTGAAAAAAACAGCGGGTCGGCCTGTACCGCTTGCAAGATGCGTTGCTGCAACTGGATGGCCAATGCGCTGTCTTGGGCCAGTTGCTGGTTGTTCTTCTGGGTCACGGCCTGTCCACCCGCACTCGATGCGCCTGAGACCCAGGGCGCTTGCGGTCCCAGGTCGGAGCGAATCAAGGCGAGTTCCCCGGGATTCAAGAGATTTTTCAGGACAAGGATCATGTTGCGTGTGGCGCAGGCCGTGGGCTTGGGGGACGTTCAGAACAAGGTCTTCAGGCTCAACTGGACGCTGCGCGCAGCGCCCGGCACATAGAAGCCCCGGTACAGCGAGTCGGCATACAGCTTGTCGGTCAGGTTGGTCACGTTGAGCTTGACGGAGGTGCTGTCCGACACCATGACCTCGACCATCGCGTCGGCGGTGGCAAAGGCCTTGGCCATCAGCGAGCGCTGACCTTCAGGGTTCTGCTCCCCACGGTAGTTCAGGCCCGCGCCCACGCGCACCCGGGGCGTTACGCGGTAGGTGGTCCACAAGCTGGCGCTGTGCTTCGGCGTGAGTGCGGGGCGGTCGCCGGCTACTTGCGCCCCTGTGCCTGTCCCGTTGGGTGCTACGTTGCTTTCGTCAATGCGGGCGCTTGGAATCCAGGTGTGGTTGTAGAAAATGTCCCATTTCGGGTTGATGCGGCCCGACAGGTTGAATTCCATCCCGGTGGCGTGGCGCTTGCCTGAGAGCAGGTATTGCGTGGCAGCTGTGTCTGAATCGGTGTTGCGCTCGTTGAATTTCTCGGAACGGAACAAGGCCACGCCCAAGCTTGCACGGTCTTCAAACAACTCAAACTTGCCGCCGATTTCGATGTTTCGGCTCTTCTCCGGTGGCGTGTTGGACAGTTTGTCGTTGTTGCTCCCGGGTGCAAAGCTGCCCAGTGCAAACTGGTAGGTGTCGCCCGAGGTGTTGTACGAAGTGCCGGCTGAGGCGTAGTAAGACGCGGTGGTGCTGGGCTGGAACAGCACGCCCAGGCGCGGGCTCCACAAACCTTCGCTGATCTCTTTGCTGTTGCCGGCGGTGTCGCGGTAAGCGCCTTTGAATTTGTCGTAGCGCAGGCCGCCCAGCAGCTTGAGCTGGCGGGTGATCTCCACCGTGTCCTGCAGGTACAGGCCAACGCCGCTGGCCTTGAACGTGTTGAGCAGCGGATCGCCACGCACCACAGTGCTGACCGCGCCGTCGTTGGGCGTACCGACCAGGGTGGTCAAACCGCTCGGTGTGCCGGCAAAGCTGTTGTTGCGCTGGGCGTTCTCGTAAGACAGGTCCACGCCAGCCATCAGGTTGTGCTGTTTGCCGAACGCGGAAAACCGGTTGGTGTAATCGCTCTGAACCTGCGTCAGGTCGCTGATGCCCACCCGGCCTTTGGGCGTGCGGGTGATGACCGTGGCGTCGTTCAGGTTGTCGATGGTGGTGCCCGAAGCGAAGCGCACCACACTGGCCCACAGGTCACGCTGATAGGTTCCGTGCCGCACCTGGGTCTTGAGTTGGCTGTTTGGGTCAAACCGGTGCAGGTGGCTGAAGGTGGCGTAGGTGCTTTCGGTCTTCAGGTAATCACTCGCCAGGCCGTAGTAGTTGCTGGCCGGCAGGCTGGCCACGATCTCGTTGTTGACGATGAACCAGGGGTGGTTGTAAAGCGGCGTGCCATCGGTTTCCAGGTGGTACAGCCCCACGGAGAACTCATCTTTCAAGCCAATACCCCAGCGGTAGGTGGGTGCAATGCCTTTTTTGTTCACGGTGGCGCCGTCGTTCTCGGCGCTGTGCAGCATCGCGTTGAGCCGCAGGGCTGCGTCGTCGCCCGTCTTGATGTTGAAGTCGCCGGTGAGGCGGCCTTCTTTGCCGGTGCCCACCGTCAGGTTCACCTCGTGCTGGTCCATCAGAAACGGTTGTTTGCTGACCTGGTTGACCACACCGCCGGTGGAGCCTTTGCCAAACAGCATGGAGGCCGAGCCTTTGAGGATTTCAACCCGGTCGTGGTTGAAGGTGTCCCGCTCGATCAGCGGTGCGTCCCGCAGGCCGTCCACGTAAATATCACCTGCCTGGCCAAGCGAAAACCCCCGCATGCGCACGTCCTCTTCGCCGGTTTCCCCGGCCAGAAAGGTGACGCCAGCGGTGGTTTTGAGCACTTCCCGGAAATCGTCCAGGTTGCGGTCGTTCAGCAGCATCTCGGTCATCACCGTGACCGACTGCGGAATGTCGCGCAGCGCTTGCTGGCCTTTGCCGATGGTGCTTTCGGTGGCGCGCAGGTTGTTTTTGGACTGGGGCGTTTCAGCCTGCTCGCGCACCACCACGGTTGACAGCGTTTTTTCGGACCCATCGGGTGCGGTTTGTGCCATGGCACCGACAGACCCGGCCAGCAGCATGGCCCCCAGGGGCAGCAAGGCGGCGTTGCTTTTCGCTTGTGGGGATGGGGTCGAGTTGGCTTTTTGGGCGGGGACGGGGCTGAAGCGGTTTTTCCGGTTGGACATGGTTGCGTTGGCAGTCGATCAGGTTTTCGGCTGGCTGGAACGCACGGCATGCGGCGCTGTGGCTGGCTTGAGGATGTAACTGTATAAGAAATGCGAACGATTCGCAATAAGATAAAGTAGTTTCGGATCGCTTGTCGCGCTGCCGCCACACAGAGCGAGTGGGACTGCTCCAGAGGTTTTTCGGCTTTGTATGTTGCATAGCAACAAAATCTATGAGGTGCATAGAGACTATCAATAAAGATAATCAATAGTTTTGAGCTATGATTCGTTCATCGCCACAAAGCGAAGCGTTTCTTCAATCTTTTTAACCAACCTAGGAAACTCCATGTCTCTGATCAATACCGCAGTCCAGCCTTTCAAAACCCAGGCTTTCCACAACGGCAAGTTCATTGAAGTCTCTGACGAAAGCCTGAAAGGCAAGTGGTCGGTCCTGATCTTCATGCCGGCCGCGTTCACCTTCAACTGCCCGACCGAAGTGGAAGACGCTGCTGACAACTACGCCGAGTTCCAGAAAGCCGGCGCCGAGGTCTACATCGTCACGACCGACACCCACTTCTCGCACAAGGTGTGGCACGAAACCAGCCCCGCCGTGGGCAAGGCCAAGTTCCCTCTGGTGGGCGACCCAACCCACACCCTGACCAACGCGTTTGGTGTGCACATTCCTGAAGAAGGTCTGGCCCTGCGCGGCACGTTCGTGATCAACGCCGACGGCATCATCAAGACCGCCGAGATCCATTCCAACGAAATCGCCCGCGACGTCAAGGAAACCCTGCGCAAGCTGAAGGCCGCCCAGTACACCGCCGCCAACCCCGGCCAAGTGTGCCCAGCCAAGTGGAACGAAGGCGCCAAGACGATCGCTCCTTCGCTGGAACTCGTCGGGAAGATCTAAGCACCCCCGCGCCGCGCCTGCGGCGCGTCACCCCCTCAAGGGGGCAACGCTGGCGGCCCGGCAAAGCCGGTTCCGCGGCGTTCTTGGCTCAGACACTTCGCTCCGGCGCAGATTTGTTTTCTTGCCATTGGCAGCACCGCTGCCTCATGGGCTTGCTTGCAGGCCCATGCACCAGCGGCCTTCCGCACCTTAATTTTCTTTTCAGGAGTTCAACATGCTTGACGCCACCCTCAAATCGCAGTTGCAGCAGTACCTCGGTATGCTGCGCCAGCCGATCCAGCTGATCGCTTCGCTGGACGACAGCGACACAGGCATCGAGATGCGCGGTCTGCTCGACGACATCGTGTCGCTGTCCGACAAGGTCACGCTGGACACTTCGGGCGACGATGCGCGCAAGCCGTCTTTCGTGGTGGCCCGCGCCGGTGAAACCCAGGGCGTGCGTTTTGCCGGCCTGCCGCTGGGCCACGAGTTCACTTCGTTGGTGCTGGCGCTGCTGTGGACGGGCGGCCACCCGCCCAAGGTAGATGCCGACGTGATTGACACCATCAAGTCCCTGGACGGTGACTTCAGCTTCGAGGTCTACATGTCTCTGAGCTGCCACAACTGCCCGGACGTGGTGCAGGCGCTCTCTTTGATGGCGATCTTCAACCCCAAGGTCAAAACCGTGGTGATTGAAGGCGGCGCCTTCCAGCAAGAAGTGAACGAGCGCCAGATCATGGCCGTGCCCATGGTGTTCCTGAATGGCCAGGTGTTTGGCTCCGGCCGCATGACGGTGGAAGAGATCGTGGCCAAGCTGGACACCAAGTCGGGCGACCGCGAAGCCGCCAAGCTCAACGCCAAGGACCCGTTTGACGTGCTGATCGTGGGTGGTGGCCCAGCCGGTGCGGCAGCGGCGGTGTACGCCGCCCGCAAAGGCATTCGCGTGGGTGTGGCAGCCGAGCGCTTTGGCGGCCAGACCAACGACACCATGGCCATCGAAAACTACATTTCGGTGCTGGAGACCGACGGACCCAAGTTCGCTGCGGCGCTGGAAGCCCAGGTGCGCCACTACGAGGTGGACATCATGAACCTGCAGCGAGCCGACAAGATCATCCCCGCTGAAGAGCCGGGTGGTCTGGTGACGGTGCAGATGGCCAACGGCGGCGAGCTGAAGGCGCGCAGCGTGATCCTGTCCACCGGCGCACGCTGGCGCAATGTGAACGTGCCCGGCGAGCAGGAATACAAAAACAAAGGCGTGGCCTACTGCCCACATTGCGACGGCCCGCTGTTCAAGGGCAAGCGCACGGCGGTCATTGGCGGTGGCAACTCTGGCGTGGAGGCGGCCATTGACCTGGCCGGCATCGTGGCCCACGTCACGCTGGTGGAATTCGCCGACCAGCTCAAGGCCGACGCCGTGCTGGTGAGCAAGCTGAAAAGCCTGCCCAACGTGACCATCCACGTGAACGCCCAGACCACCGAGATCACCGGTGCCGACGGCAAGGTCAACGGCCTGAAGTACAAGGACCGCGCGACGAATGAAGAACATTTGGTACCGCTGGAAGGCGTATTCGTGCAGATCGGCTTGGTTCCCAACACCGAGTTCCTGAAAGGCACGGTCGAACTGAGCCGCTTCGGCGAGATCGTGGTGGACGCCAAGGGCCACACCGATGTGCCCGGCGTGTTTGCCGCTGGCGATTGCACCACGGTGCCTTACAAGCAGATCGTGATCGCCGCAGGCGAGGGCTCCAAGGCCGCGCTCAGCGCGTTTGACTACCTGATTCGCCAGCCCGTGGCGGCGGTGGCTCCAGCGGAAGCTGCCATGGCCTGACGGGTGGCGCGCCGCGCTCTGAGGCAGGGCGCGACGGTTCAAACGCAAAAAAGGGCTTCGGGAAACCGAAGCCCTTTTTTGCGTTTGAACGGGCGCCGCAACCGGTGCGGGCGCGGAGGCCGCGCTCGAATGTGATCTATTTGCTAGGGGCTTACCCTAGGGCCATGCTGGCGGGCCCCGATCAGCAATTTAGCTGTAAGGAAGCGGATCCACAGTCGCCCCCGTAATGCCAACAACCGCACGGGAATTGGCATGCAAAACGTGGCGGCGCAAGCCGTCGAAACAGCAAAAGCATCACTTTGAGGAGATGGCTTTCATGACAACTGATAGCAACGCAAAGGCCTACTGGTCTGCCACGCTTGGTCTGCTGACCAAGGTGCTGATCATCTGGTTCATCGTGTCTTACGGAGCAGGCATCCTGTTCGTTGGCGTTCTGAACAACATCAGTCTTGGCGGTTACCCGCTTGGCTTCTGGTTCGCCCAGCAAGGCTCGATCTACATCTTTATTGCGCTGATCTTTTACTACGCCAGCGCGATGGGCAAGATCGACCGCAAGTTCGGCATGCAAGAAGACTAAAGGAAGACCAAGATGGAACTCCAAACCACTATTTACATTTTCGTCGGGTTGAGCTTCGCGCTCTACCTCGGCATCGCCTTCTGGGCACGCGCGGGCAGCACGTCCGAGTTCTACGTGGCTGGCGGTGGCGTGCACCCGATCACCAACGGTATGGCCACGGCTGCTGACTGGATGTCGGCGGCTTCGTTCATCTCCATGGCGGGTCTGATCTCCAACATGGGCTACGGCGGCGCCGTGTTCCTGATGGGCTGGACTGGCGGCTACGTGTTGCTGGCCATGTTGCTGGCGCCGTACCTGCGCAAGTTTGGCAAGTTCACCGTGCCTGAGTTCGTTGGCGACCGCTTCTACTCGAAGGCCGCCCGCAACGTGGCCGTGTTGTGTCTGCTGGTGGCTTCGCTCACCTACATCATTGGTCAGATGACCGGCGTGGGCGTGACGTTTGCGCGCTTCCTGGGCGTGTCCAGCGAGCAAGGCATTTACATCGGTATGGCCATCGTGTTTGCTTACGCGGTGTTCGGCGGCATGAAGGGCATCACCTACACCCAGGTGGCTCAGTACTGCGTGCTGATCGCGGCCTACCTGGTGCCAGCGTTCTTCATCTCCCTGAACCTGTCGGGCAACTTCTTGCCACAGCTGGGCCTGGGTTCTGACTTGGCCGGTACCGACATTTCGCTGCTGACCAAGCTGGACCAAGTGGTGACCGATCTGGGCTTTGGCCAGTACACCACCACCAGCGCCGGCTCGACGCTGAACATGTTCTTCTACACCGTGTCGCTCATGATCGGTACCGCCGGTCTGCCCCACGTGATCGTGCGCTTCTTCACCGTGCCAAAAGTGGCTGACGCTCGTTCGTCCGCCGGCTGGGCGCTGGTGTTCATTGCTTTGCTGTACACCACCGCTCCGGCTGTGGGCGCCATGGCCAAGCTGAACCTGCACGGCACCGTGAACAGCGCTGTGGGTCTGAAGCAGACCGCCAACGGCATTGAAGTGGACGCCGACGTGGTGAAAGCCAATGGCGACCTGTACGCCACCGAAGCCAGCCTGGTTTACGAGCAGCGTCCTGACTGGATGAAGCGCTGGGAAAAAACCGGCCTGCTGAAGTGGGAAGACAAGAACGGCGACGGCCGCATTCAGTACTACAACGACAAGACCAAGAACGAAGCCGCCAAAGGCAAGGCAGAAGCTGCCGGCTGGAAGGGCAACGAGTTGACCGTGAACGCCGACATCATCGTGCTGGCCAACCCGGAAATTGCTCTGCTGCCTAACTGGGTGATCGCTCTGGTGGCTGCTGGTGGCCTGGCCGCTGCGCTGTCTACCGCTGCAGGTTTGCTGCTGGCCATTTCGTCCGCCGTGTCCCACGACCTGATCAAGGGTGCTATCAACCCTGACATCAGCGAGAAGAACGAACTGATTGCCGGCAAGATCGCCATGGCAGTGGCTATTTTCGTGGCAGGCTGGCTGGGTCTGAACCCGCCGGGCTTCGCGGCCGGTACCGTGGCTCTGGCCTTCGGTATTGCAGCGTCCACGATCTTCCCTGCGCTGATGATGGGCATTTTCAGCCGCACCATCACCGACAAGGGCGCCATCGCCGGTATGTTGTCAGGCTTGTTCGTGGTGTTGTTCTATGTGTTCGCACACAAGGGCATCTTCTTCGTGAAGGGCACCGACTACCTCGACCTGATCGGTGGTGCCAACTCGTTCTTCACGATCACCCCCGAGGCCTTCGGTACCGTGGGTGCTCTGGTGAACTTTGCAGTGGCCTACGTGGTGAGCAAAATGGGCTCTCCAGTGCCTAAGCACATCCAGGAACTGGTGGAGTCGGTGCGCGTGCCCAAGGGCGCTGGCACGGCCACTGGCCACTAAGTTGAACGGAAAGACCGGGCGCCCAGCAATGGTTGGGCACCGGGTCTGAATCCTGGCCCCGCTGGTTCGCTGGCGGGGCTTTTTTCATGGAGGACAATCCGGTACCCGCCGGCTTGTCCCCCAAGGTTTGTTGTGCACAGCCCGTCGGATCGGCCGTTTGCGCACAGCACATCTGCTGGCTGTTTTTAACAAGGACTTATCGGATGCACTTGCCGAGCGTTTTTATATTCAACTGGATATTTTTGTTGGCCTTGTTTCCAGTGAGCTTCTTTTGGCTGCGCCGGGCCTACCGTGTTTTGGTGAAGCGCGACTTTTCTGAGGTCGCTCTCAAGAAAGGCTTGCCGCCGCCCAATGCCGAGAAATACGCGCCTTATGAGATGGCCATCAACATGATCGGCGGCGTGGTACTGGTGGTGTTGCTGGTCGCGGTGCTGGGTTTCCAGGCGCTGGCTTCGGAAGACTGGGTTGCCATTGCCGGCGTGACGCTGTGGATCAAACTGTTCGCGTCGTTCGCGCTGGGCCGCCAGGCCCACGGATTGGGGCCCAAAAAGAAGCCGGCGGCCAGCAAAGAGACCCAGTGAAGCGGGTCTGCCCAGCCGGTACTGCGGGTTGGGCTTGTCGGTGATGTGCCCGGGCGCTGCGCCACACGCGCAGCGCCGCCGCGACAGGGATCAGTACACCAGCCGATCCGGTTGAATTTCTTGCAGGATCGTGGTGGCGATCTCTTCGATCGACTTGGTGGTGGTGGACAGCCAGCGAATGCCTTCGCGGCGCATCATGCCCTCGGCCTCGCTGATCTCCATGCGGCAGTTTTCCAGGCTGGCGTAGCGCGAGTTGGGGCGGCGTTCGTTGCGAATTTCGCTCAACCGCTCGGGTGCAATCGTGAGACCGAAGATTTTTTTGCGGTGGGGCACGAGCGCCGGCGGCAGCTTTCGGCGTTCAAAGTCTTCAGGAATCAGCGGGTAGTTCGACGCCTTCAGCCCGTACTGCATCGCCAGGTAAAGCGATGTGGGCGTTTTCCCGCTGCGGCTCACGCCCACCAGGATCACGTCGGAGCCCTGCAGGTCGCGGTGGCTCTGGCCGTCGTCGTGCGCCAGGGAAAAGTTGATGGCTTCGATCCGGTCGTTGTAGGCCTGGCTTTTTGAGGCGTCTGAAAAGCGGCCTACCCGGTGGTTGGACTTGATGCCCAGCTCTTGTTCCATGGGCTCGACAAAGGTGCCGAACATGTCCAGCAACATGCCCTGGCAGTGTTCCTTCACCACCCGAAGCACATCCATGTTGACCACGGTGGTGAACACCAGCGGCCTTTTGCCCTCCACCTCGGCTGTGTGGTTGATCTGCCGTATGGCCTGGTGGGCCTTGTCCACGCTGTCAATGAAGGGCAGGCGCACCCGCCGAACGGGCGCTTCAAACTGCGCCAATATGGCGTTACCAAAGGTTTCGGCGGTGATGCCGGTGCCGTCAGAGATGAAAAAGACCGTTCGGTTGGGCATGGTGGTACCGGGTATGGGCGAAAAGGGAGGACTGCAGGATTGCGAAAAATTCAAACCCTGCCGCCGTGGCTTTCACGCGCCTGCAGGCTGGGTGGCCGCCTCATCCGGGGCATGCACCCTACAATCACGGGTTGCGGCCGGTGACCATTATCCGGGTTACGGCCCCCAGATTCAGCCCCTTTGCCCGGTGCCAGACCCACAACAGAATTACAGGTCTTTAGCTGGTGCGTGGAGCCCCCGGTTTTTTAACCTTGAGGAGTCTTTCCATGTCCAACCTGTTTGCCCCGACCGATCTGGTCGTGCCTTTCGAGCATCTGCGGATGACCGATGTGGATTCTGTGGGCGGCAAAAATGCCAGCCTGGGTGAAATGATCTCGCAGCTGCCCAGCGGCGTGAAAGTGCCCACCGGCTTTGCGACCACCGCCCACGCGTTTCGCGAGTTTCTGCAGTTCGACGGCCTGACCGATCGCATCAACGCGCGCCTGGATGCGCTGGACACCGAAGACGTGCGCGCGCTGGCTGAAGCCGGTGCCGAGATCCGCGCGATGGTGGAAAACCAGCCGTTTCCCGCCGACCTGGAAAAAGCCATTCGCGATGCGTTCACCACGCTGGTGGGTGACAACGACAAAGCCACCTTCGCGGTGCGCTCGTCGGCCACCGCCGAAGACCTGCCCGACGCCTCGTTTGCCGGCCAGCAGGAAACCTTTTTGAATGTGCACGGCATCGACGAAGTGCTGCACAAGATGAAAGAGGTGTTTGCCTCGCTGTACAACGACCGCGCCATCAGCTACCGCGTGCACAAGGGGTTTGCCCATGCCGACGTGGCGCTCTCGGCTGGCGTGCAGCGCATGGTGCGTTCCGACACGGGCGCGGCTGGCGTGATGTTCACCATCGACACCGAGTCGGGTTTTGAAGACGTGGTGTTCATCACCTCCAGCTACGGCCTGGGTGAGACGGTGGTGCAGGGCGCCGTGAACCCCGACGAGTTTTACGTGCACAAGCCCATGCTAAAAGCCGGCAAGCGCGCGCTGATTCGCCGCAACCTGGGCAGCAAGCTGATTCAGATGACCTTCACCACCGCCGAAGAGAAAGCCAACGAGGGCGCGCTCAAGGGCAAGCTGGTGAAAACCGTGGATGTGCCGGTGGAGCAGCGCAACCGCTACAGCCTGACCGACGCCGACGTGGAGCAGCTGGCGCATTACGCGCTGGTGATCGAACAGCACTACGGCCGCCCCATGGACATTGAGTGGGGCAAGGACGGCAACGACGGCCAACTCTACATTTTGCAAGCCCGCCCCGAAACGGTGAAGAGCCAGTCGGCCGGCAAGACCGAGGTGCGCTACAAGCTCAAAGGCAAGGGTGCCGTGCTGGCTTCGGGCCGCGCCATTGGCCAAAAAGTGGGCACCGGCCCGGTGCGCCTGGTGAGCCACATCAGCGAGATGGACAAGGTGCAACCCGGTGATGTGTTGGTGACCGACATGACCGACCCGAACTGGGAACCGGTGATGAAGCGGGCCTCGGCCATCGTGACCAACCGCGGCGGCCGCACCTGCCACGCCGCCATCATTGCGCGCGAGCTGGGCATTCCGGCCGTGGTGGGCTGTGGCGATGCCACCGAGCAGCTGAAGGACGGCATGCTGGTGACGGTGAGCTGCGCCGAGGGCGACACCGGCAACATCTACGACGGCCTGCTGGAAACCGAGATCACCGAAGTGCAGCGCGGCACGATGCCCGAGGTGGACGTGAAGATCATGATGAACGTGGGCAACCCCCAGTTGGCGTTCGATTTTTGCCAGATCCCCAATGGCGGCGTGGGCCTGGCGCGCCTGGAATTCATCATCAACAACAACATTGGCGTACACCCCAAGGCGATCCTGGACTACCCGAACATCGACGCCGATTTGAAGAATGCGGTGGAATCGGTGGCCCGCGGCCACGCGTCGCCCCGTGCCTTTTATGTGGACAAGGTGGCCGAAGGTGTGGCCACCATTGCCGCGGCCTTCTGGCCCAAGCCGGTGATCGTGCGCCTGTCGGACTTCAAGAGCAACGAATACCGCAAGCTGGTGGGTGGCAGCCGCTACGAGCCCGATGAAGAAAACCCGATGCTGGGCTTTCGTGGCGCGGCGCGCTACATCAGCGAAGACTTCCGCGAGGCCTTTGCCATGGAGTGCGAGGCCTTGAAGCGGGTGCGCGAAGAGATGGGTCTGGACAACGTGCAGGTGATGGTGCCCTTCGTGCGCACGCTCGGCCAGGCGCAACGCGTGACCGAACTGTTGGCCGAGAAGGGCCTCAAGCGCGGTGAGCACGGGCTCAAGGTCATCATGATGTGCGAGATCCCGAGCAACGCTGTGCTGGCCAACGAGTTCTTGCAGTTTTTTGACGGCTTCTCCATTGGCTCGAACGACCTCACCCAGCTCACCCTGGGTCTGGACCGCGACTCGGGCTTGGAGCTGCTGGCCAAAGACTTCGACGAGCGTGACCCGGCCGTGAAAGCTTTGCTCAAGCTCGCCATTGGCGCCTGCAAGGCGCAGGGCAAGTACGTGGGTATTTGTGGTCAGGGCCCCAGCGACCACCCCGACTTTGCGCAGTGGTTGCGTGACGAAGGGATCAGCTCGATTTCGCTGAACCCCGACTCGGTGGTGGACACCTGGCAGCTGCTGGCATCGACCGCCAAGTAAAGCGCCGGTAGACCCGGCAACGGTAAAAAGCGGCAAGGGGCAACCCTTGCCGCTTTTTTTGTTGCGCTGCAACGTAAGGCGGGGGTCAGTGCCTGGCGCACAATCGTTACGAAGGTGCGTCCACCGAGCGCGCCCGACAACGAGGAGACACGCATGTTTGAAGGACTGGTCGCACAGCGCTTGGTGGCCCTGTTTTTCGCCGGCTGGGCGTTGCTGAACTTTCCCTTGCTCGCCCTGTGGGACCACGACGCTCGGGTGTGGGGCTTGCCGTTGTTTCCGCTCGCGCTGTTTGTCATCTGGGCGCTGCTGATTGCGGTGCTGGCCTGGGTCGTAGAGGGCAGTGCGTCTTCGCGTTCGTCTGTGCCCCACGAGCGCTTGGACTGAGGGGCCAAGAGCCTTTTGCTCATGCCCGCTCGCCACCCCAAACCGATCAGCCTCTGACCCGATAGCACCGCCATGTTGTCTGCCCCGCTCGTCATCGGCGTCTCGTTTGCCTACCTGCTGCTGCTGTTTGCGGTGGCGTATTTCGGCGACTGGCGGGCGTCTCAGGGGCGTTCGATCATTGGCAGCCCGTGGGTGTATGCGTTGTCGATGGCGGTGTATTGCACCGCGTGGACTTACTTTGGCAGTGTGGGCCGCGCGGCCAATTCCGGGGTGTGGTTCCTGCCGATCTACCTGGGGCCCATGCTGGCCATGATCCTGGCCTGGATGGTGGTGCGCAAGATGATCCGCATCGCCAAGACCTACCGCATCACCTCCATTGCCGACTTCATTGCCAGCCGCTACGGCAAAAGCCCGACCCTGGCCGGCCTGGTGACGCTGATCACCGTGGTGGGCATCGTGCCCTACATTGCTCTGCAGCTCAAAGCCATTGCCAGCGGCTACGCGGTGCTCACCTCGCCCCTGGGCCAGCCAGCGGTGCAAAGCGCCGACTGGTGGAGCGACAGCACGCTGTATGTGGCGCTGGCGCTGGCGGGTTTCACCATGGTGTTTGGTGCCCGCCACCTCGACAGCACCGAGCGCCACGAAGGCATGGTGGCAGCGATTGCGTTCGAGTCGGTGGTGAAGCTGGTGGCGTTTCTGGCGGTGGGGCTGTTTGTGAGCTTTGGCCTGTTTGCCAGCCCTGCCGCCTTGTTTGAGCAGGCGCATGCCGTGGAGGCGCTGCGCAGCCTGCTGCAGTTTGGGCAGGGGCAGCCGTTTGCCTATGCCCAGTGGCTGGGCCTGACGCTGCTGGCCATGTTGTCGGTCATTTTTCTGCCGCGGCAGTTTCAGGTGATGGTGGTGGAAAACGTGGACGAGCAGCACCTGCGGCGTGCGGTGTGGGCGTTTCCGCTCTACCTGCTGCTGATCAATTTGTTTGTGTTGCCCATCGCCATCGGCGGCCTGCTGCATTTCGGCCCTGGTGCCATGGACCCGGAGACCTTCATCCTCTCGTTGCCGTTGTCACAGGGGCAAAACGCTTTGGCCTTGTTTGCCTTTGTGGGTGGGTTGTCGGCGGCCACCGGCATGGTGATTGTGGAAGCCATCGCGGTGTCCACCATGGTGTGCAACGACTTGGTGATGCCCATTTTGCTGCGCATGCGGCGCTTCGGCGCGCGCGCCAGTGGGGACCTGACAGGCTTGTTGCTGGCCATTCGCCGCTTGGCCATTTTGGGCATTTTGTTGCTGGGCTACCTGTACTTTCACCTCGCTGGCGAGGCCTACGCACTGGTCAGCATCGGGCTCATCAGCTTTGCCGCCGTGGCGCAGTTTGCGCCCGCCATGCTGGGCGGCATGTACTGGAAGGGCGGCACACGCCATGGTGCGCTGACCGGTCTGTTGCTGGGTTTTGCCTTTTGGGTCTACACCCTGATGCTGCCTTCGCTGGCCAAGTCGGGCTGGCTGGCGGCCGACTTTCTGCAGCACGGGCCCTGGGGTTTGGCTTGGCTCAAGCCCGAAGCCTTTCTGGGCCTGGTGGGTTTGGACAACCTGACCCACTCGCTGTTCTGGAGCTTGCTGGCCAACGTGGGTGGCTACGTGGGCGTGTCGCTGTGGCGGGCGCCTTCGGCCCGCGAAACCAGCCAGGCTTTGTTGTTTGTGGACGTGTTCAACCGCAAGGCCGGTGCGCGGCCGGTGTTTTGGCAGGGGCGGGCCAAGGTGTCGGCGCTGCTGCCGCTGGCGGGCCGCTTCCTGGGGGCTGAGCAGGCGCAGCGCCTGTTTGCCGACTACGCGCGCCGCGTGGGGGTAGCGGGCATTGACGCCATACCCGCCGACGCCCGCCTGGTGCAGTTTGTTGAAACCGAATTGACCGGTGCGATCGGCAGCGCATCGGCGCGGGTCATGGTGGCTTCGGTGGTGGAGGAAGAGCCGCTGGACCTGGACGATGTGATGCGCATCCTGGACGAAGCGTCCCAGCTGCGGGCCTATTCCCATGCGCTGGAAGAAAAGTCGCAGTCGCTGGAGCGGGCCACCGCCGACTTGCGCGAGGCCAACGAAAAGCTGAAGAGTCTGGACCGGATGAAGGACGATTTCATGTCGTCGGTGACCCACGAATTGCGCACACCCTTGACTTCGATCAGGGCGCTGTCGGAGTTGATGCGCGACGATGACGACATGGATCTGGCGCAGCGCCAGCAGTTTCTACGCATCATCGTGGTGGAGGCCGAGCGGCTGAGCCGGTTGGTCAACCAGGTGCTGGACATGGCCAAAATTGAAGCGGGGCATGCCGAATGGCACAACACCGAGGTGGACATGCGTGAGCTACTGGAGCAAGCCGCAGCCACCATGGGTGAAACCTGCCGGGAACGCGGCGTGGTGTTGCAGCTGGCGTTGCCACCGGTGGTACAGCCGCTGTGGGCCGACGCAGACCGGATCACCCAGGTGGTGCTGAACCTGCTGTCCAACGCGGCCAAGTACGCGCCGCGCGGCGCGGGGCAGGTGCAGCTGCGCTTGAAAGACGAGACGGATGGCATCACGGTGGAGGTTCAGGACAACGGTCCGGGCATTGCGCAGGACCAGCAGGCGATGGTGTTTGAGAAATTTCGCCAGGTGGCGGGTGACGACCACTACCGCCCAGGTGGAACGGGCCTGGGTTTGCCCATCAGCCGCCAGATCGTGGAGCACTTTGGCGGGCACATGTGGCTGCAGTCGTGCGCGGGGCAGGGCGCTGTATTTGGATTTTTCTTGCCGCGACAGAACACCGGTCATGAAGTTCCGGTGAGCGTCGCATCCGACACACCAGCGACTTGAGTCCCGAAGGACTGAGCGCGGCACACAACAAACAGAGGAGCACAGGCATGAGCCAAAAAATACTGATTGCAGACGACGAGCCCAACATCCTGATCTCGCTGGAATTTTTGATGAAGCGCGAAGGCTACGAGGTGGTGGTGGCGCGCGATGGGCAGGAGGCGGTGGACGCGGTGCTGCGCGAGCGCCCGGCGCTCGTGTTGCTGGACGTGATGATGCCCATCAAGACCGGCTTTGATGTGTGCCACGAGGTGCGTGCCAACGAGGCCGTGCGAGACACACTCATCGTGATGCTCACCGCCAAGGGGCGCGATACCGACGTGGCCAAGGGCTTGGCCCTGGGTGCCAACGCCTACATGACCAAGCCGTTTTCCACCAAAGAACTGGTGCAAAAGGTGCGTGAGCTGTTGGGGTCGCCTGCATGAGCGCACAGCAAAAAACCGACCGTCGGCTGTGGTGGTTGCTCGGTGTGGCGGCCGTGTTGTCCGTGGCCTGGTTGCTGGCCACCCTGGGTTTGGTGGGCTCAACGCTGGAGCCGACCGAGCGCACAACGGTGTGGGGCCTGCTCGGCGACCGGCTGGCCCTGATTTCGCTGACCTGGGGCGCCGGCATGGCGGCCATTGCCTGGGGGCTCAAGCGCTGGTTTGACCACTGGGTCACGCCATCGGTGCAGCTGGCCGAAGAAGCCCAGGTGCTGCTGAAAACCGACGTGGTGCGCGAACTGCGGCCAAAAGGCAATGTGGAAACCCGCGTGCTGGCCGATCTGTTCAACCAGCTGGTGGGCCAGCGCGAGGCACTGCGGCGTGAGATGGACAGCAAGGTGCAGGCCGCTGCGCAGGGCATTGAGCAGGAAAAGAGCCGCCTGGCCGCGCTGATGTCCGAACTGACGCAGAGCGTGGTGGTGTGCAACCTGGACGGCCGCGTGCTGCTGTACAACAACCGCGCCCGCATGCAGTTTCGTGCGCTCTCACAGGCCCCCGGCGTGGCCGGTGGTGCCGAGCTGATCGGTCTGGGTCGGTCGATTTACAGCGTGTTCGACCGCAAGCTGGTCGCCCACGCGCTGGAAAATATTCAACAGCGCATGCTGCGCGGGGCAGGGCAGCCGTCGGCGCAGTTCGTGACCACCACCGCAGCCGGGCAGCTGCTGCGGGTGCAAATGGCGCCTGTGCGCTCACCGCAAGCCCAAGGAGCCGAAGCCGCGGCCGACCGCATGGAGCTGACCGGCTTTGTGCTGATGCTCGACAACATCACCAGCGACTTTGAAGCCGAGTCGGCCAAAGACCAGGTGCTGCACAGCCTCACCGAGGGCAGCCGTTCGGCACTGGCCAACATGCAGGCGGCCATTGACATGCTGGACTACCCCGACCTGGAGCCCGCCATGCGCGAGCGTTTCCTGGGCGTGATCCGCGATGAAACGCGTTCGCTGAGCCAGCGCATTGGTGCGCTGGAAGCGGGTTCGGCCGACAGCCTGAATACCCGCTGGCCGCTGGAAGACATGCTGGGTGCCGACCTGGTGAATGCTGCACTGCGCCGCATCGAGACCGTTACCCGTCTGCCTGCCTCGTCCATCGACGTGGACGGCGCGGTGTGGCTCAAGGTCGAAAGCTTTTCGCTGCTGCAGGCGCTGGTGTATCTGGCGGGGCGCCTGGCCGACGAGTTTGAGGTGCGCTTTGTCCAGCTGCGGCTGGGCAACGCAACGGGCAGCCCGGGCAAAGCCCAGCTGGACCTGATCTGGTCGGGCCAGGCCATGAGCACCGAGACGGTGATGAGCTGGGAAATGGACGCCATGAAGGTGGGCAGCGAAACCACACGCCTGACGGTGCGCGATGTGGTGGAGCGCCACGGCGGCGCTTTCTGGTTTGAGCGCGAGCGTTCGCGGCACCAGGCGTTTTTTCGTTTTCTGCTGCCGCTGGCCAACCCGCAGGAGCAGCTCGATGCGGCCGCGTTCGTCAAGAACGAAAGCCGTCCCGAGTACTACGACTTCGACCTTTTCAAAACCACCGAGCAGACCCGCACCCTGGACGACCGCCGACTCAGCGACCTGGTCTATACGGTGTTTGATACCGAGACCACCGGCCTGAACCCTTCGCAGGGCGACGAGATCATCCAGATTGGTGCGGCGCGCGTGGTCAACAACAAACTGTTGCGCCAAGAGTGTTTTGAACAACTGGTCGACCCGCGGCGCACGATTCCAGCCGCCTCCATACCCATTCACGGCATCCAGCCCGAGATGGTGGTGGGCCAACCCACCATTGAAAAGGTGTTGCCCGCGTTTCATGCCTTTGCGCAGGACACCGTGCTGGTGGCCCACAACGCCGCTTTTGACATGCGCTTTTTGCAGCTGAAAGAAAAGCAGAGCGGGGTGGTGTTTGACCACCCGGTGCTCGACACGCTGCTGCTGTCGGCCCTGGTGCACCCCAACCAGGATTCGCACCGCCTGGAGGCCATCGCCGAGCGCTTCAACGTCACCATCATCGGCCGCCACACGGCCATGGGCGACGCCATGGTGACCGCCGAGGTGTTCCTGAAGCTCATTCCGCTGCTGGCCGAAAAAGGCATCCACACGCTGGGTGAAGCGCGAGAGGCAGCGCAGCAAACGTACTACGCCCGATTGAAGTACTGAGCTTTCCCCGGGCCGACTGCGGGCCGGCGCGGGGGGAACTCAGTGCCTGTAACGCTGGGCCAGCACGCTTTGCAGCGACTGCACCACGGTGAAGGCATCCTTGAGCTGGCTGCGCTCGAAGTTGGATACGTCGGCTGGATTGAGAAAGTTGTCGGGCGACTGGCCGCGGCTGATCTGCCGGGCCTGGTGCTGGATGCGGGTGTAGGCGAGAAATTCCAGAGCGTCACGCAGGTCGCGCGCGCTTTGCTCGCTGATGGCGCCACCGGCCGCTGCGCTCGTCAGGCGATCGTGGGTGTTCACCGCTGCGTCGCCACCTGCCAGCGCATAGACCCGCGCCAGGTCGACGATGGGCACCACGCCGGTGTGCTTGAGGTCGATCTTGCCCTTGTGCTCGCCACTGCGAACGGTGGAAATACCTTTGAACATGCCCAGCGGGGGCTGGTGCGTGAGCGCGTTGCCGACCATGTGCGCGAGAAACAGGCTGTTGCCCTGCGTGCGCTTGAGCACGTCGCTGCGCAGTTTGTCCAGCAGCTCGGCTTTGCCGTGAATCGCGCGCAGGTCGAAAAACACGCAGGTCAGCATCAAGGCTTTCGGGTCGGGCTGGCTCGTCCAGCGCGCGAAATACTCAGCCCAGCGCTTCTGGGGTTGGCGCCATGTGTCGGTCATGGCCATCATCTCGCCGGGGCAGTAGATGTAGCCGCAGGCGTCCAGCCCATCGCAAACAAACTGGGACAAGGCCTTGAAATAGGCGCCGTGCTCGGCCTCGTCGTAGCGGTCGTCCAGCACCATGCAGTTGTCCTGGTCGGACTTGGCCGTCTGCTCGTTGCGCGCCTGAGAGCCCGCCGCCACCCACACGTAGTCGACCGGCGCCGGGCCCAGCTGCGCTTCACCCAGTTGCAGCAGCCGCGTGGTGATCGCATCGGTGATGGCCGTGATGATGTGGCCGGTGCTGTAGGCCGAGGCTTCGGCCGCCGCCAGACTCTGCTGCAGGCGCTTGATCTTGGTGCTGGCGCGTTGCAGGCCTTCTACCGTGCTTTGTTTGTAGATGTCGCCAGCCAGGTACACGGCCGAGGTGCTGTGCTGTTCGGTCAGATCGGTGGCGGTGATCATGCCGACGATGCGCTGCCCATCCAGCACCGGCACATGGTGGATGTTGTGCCGCGCCATCAACAGCAGTGCGTCAAAGGCCGGGTTCTGCACGTCGATGCTCAGCGGGGCCAGCGTGGCAATGTCCATGATGGGGCGCGCGCTGTCCATGCCGGCGGCGATCACGCGGTTGCGCAAGTCGCGGTCGGTGACCACGCCAAACAGGTGCTCTTGCTCCACGATCAAGACCGACGACACCCGTTGCTCGCTCATGAGCTTGGCCGCGTCGCGGATGCTGGTGTGCGGCGGCAAGGTGATCGGGGCACGCTTGATCAGCGCGCGCACCGGCGTGGTCATGAGGTTGAGGGCGGGGTCTGCGCCGCCCGGCGCACCGCGTGGGCTGCTGGCCGCTGAAGCGGCGCCAGCGCTGCCCGCGGGCAGCAACAGGCTCAGCGCAGGCAATTCGGTTTGCAGGGTCTCGACCAAGGCGCGGTCCATGCTCACCAGCGTGCAGTCGGTTCGAGCCTGGCACTCTTCAACACCGGCCATCCCATCGGCCTGCAAGCCAAACAGTTCACCGGGGTACAAAGTGACCACGGGCTGCTGCTGCCCGTCCAGCAGGCTCACGCTACCCGAGACCAACCAGTGCAGCTGTTGCTGCAGTTCGGCGGGTGTACAAGCGAGTGCGCCAGACGCTACCGGCTTCGCCTGGAGCGTGTCAGCCAGCTTCTTCTGGGTGTCGTCGGACAGCAGGCCAAAGATGCGGTGCGCGCGCAGGAGGTCGGCCAAATGCCGTGTGTCGGAAGCGGTTTTTGTCATGGGTCGGGGTTTCTGATGGAGTCAACGAAACATGCTACACCGCACCGCAGCGGTCGCTGGTGGGTAAACCCTCACAGGGTTTGACCTGCGTCAGAGGGTTGGCGGGTGCCCATGTAAGAACGCGGTAAGGTCCAGATTCAGAATGGCGACACCGTTACCGCAGGCTTACATGCTCTTAATGATTTCTGCGCTCAAACTGATCACCGAAGTGGCCTTGTTGGCCCTTGCCGGGCAATGGATTTTGGGCCTGCTGGCTGGCCAGCGCAAACAACACAACCTCTTCTATCAGGTGCTCGCGATCATCGGGCGCCCATTTGTTCAATTGACACGCTGGGTGACACCGCGTGTCGTCCTGGACCGCCATCTTCCGCTGGTGGCCTTTTTGATTTTGGGTTTTGTCTGGCTGGCCGTTACCGCGGCCAAGATTTCCTATTGCCTGAGGGTGGGGGTCTCTTTGTGCCAGTGAGTCGTCCCACCAAGAGTCGGTTCGTTCACTGGCAGGTGCGGGGCTTGCTGCTGTTTGGGCGCCGTCTCCAGGCGCTTGAGCGCATCACCGAGGCGCTGCACACCAACCCCAGTGACGCCAGGGCGCTGGCGACCCGCGCCCACGTGTTGGCCGAGCTGGGTGAAAAGCCTGCTGCGGTCCAAACGCTGGCCGATTTGGTGGCGCTTGAGCCAGGCCAAGCGGCCAGCTGGTTCAACTACGGTTATCTGAGCGAAGAACTGGGCTTGCTGGAGCAAGCTGAAAACGCTTTTCAGCGCGCCATCGCCATCGACCCCCAGCTCGACCGGGCTTGGTATGGTCTTGCACTCTGCCTGATCCGCCAGCGCCGTTTTGACGAAGCCATTTCCGCGCTGAAAAAAAACACCGAACTCCAACCCATGAGCCCCTACGGTTGGTACCAGTTGGCGCGCGTGCATGTGCAACGGCAAGAGCCCGACGAGGCAGCGAAAATCATTCGCCATCTGCGCCGTTTTGAGCCCAAGGTGGCTGCTCAGCTCGAAAGGGAAACGGGCTTGGGCGGACCACGATTGAAGACCGCGTGAACGCCCAAGGCGTTTGTTTTGAACACGGGTTCCCGGCACCAGCCAGGCCCATGATGTGCCCGCATGGGCCAAGTTGACCAAGGTGAAACCCGTGGACCTGACCGACAACCACCGCCGCTACTGGCGCAAGAACCTCCGCATCACAGGGGTGTTGCTGGCCATCTGGTTTGTGGTCACGTTCGTCGTGAGCTACTTTGCCCGCGAACTGAGCTTCAGTTTTTTCGGCTGGCCGTTCAGCTTCTGGATGGGTGCCCAGGGCGCGCTGGTGGTGTATTGCCTGATCATTGGTTTTTACGCCTGGTACATGAACCGCCTCGATATTGAGCACGGTGTTGAAGAAATTGAGGATTGAAGGCGTGGCAGGTAGTTCAGATTCCGGGCCCGCCAGCGGGAAAGGCGCGGCCAACAGATCCTTCCGCCAGCAGCTCAACAAGGTCTACAAGTGGTACACCGGCGGCTTCTTCGTCTTTGTGATCGCGCTGGCCATCCTGGAGCAGTTGGGGCTGTCGCGCGAATGGATCGGCTTCATCTTTTTGCTGGCCACCATCGGCTTGTACGCGGGCATCGGCATCATGAGCCGCACCACCGATGCGGCCGAATACTACGTGGCCGGTCGGCGTGTGCCAGCGGTCTACAACGGCATGGCCACCGGTGCCGACTGGATGTCGGCGGCCTCGTTCATTGGTATGGCCGGTACGCTGTACCTCACGGGCTACAGCGGCCTGGCCTTCATCATGGGCTGGACGGGGGGCTACTGCCTGGTGGCGCTGTTGCTGGCGCCTTATCTGCGCAAGTTTGGGCAGTTCACCATTCCCGACTTTCTGGGTGAGCGCTACGGCGGCAACATGCCGCGTTTCATTGGCATCTTTGCGGCCATTCTGTGTTCGTTCACCTATGTGGTGGCGCAGATTTATGGCGTTGGGCTGATCACCTCCCGCCTCACTGGCGTGGCCTTTGAACTCGGTGTGTTCCTCGGGCTGGGCGGTATTTTGGTGTGCTCGTTTCTGGGCGGTATGCGCGCCGTGACCTGGACGCAGGTGGCCCAGTACATCGTCCTGATCGTGGCCTACCTGATTCCCGTGGTGTGGCTGTCGGTCAAGCAAGCCAACTTTCCCGTGCCGCAGGCCATCTATGGCTACCAGCTTGAGAAGGTCACAGCCAAAGAAAAACTGCTGACCAACGACCCCAAAGAGCTGGAGGTGCGTGGCATCTTCAGGGAGCGCGCCGCCGAGCTGACGGAGAAACTGAAAGACCCAGGCGCGGCACTGAAGGCCGACAAGGCCGCGGCTGAAGCCAAGCTGGCCGAGTTGCGGGCGGCCAATGCGCCGTCCAGGACGGTATCCACAGCCGAACGAGCGGTGTCATCCTTGCCCAAGGATGAAGCATCAGCCAAAGCCGCCTGGACCCGAGACAAGACGCTGGCCGAAACCAAGTCCAAGCCCCTGAATGGCATGCCGCCTCACGCGGCGCAGTTTGCGGGTGATCCACACGGCAATGCCCAGGAGAAAGCGGCCTACGACAGCTCGCGCCGCAACTTTCTGGCCTTGATCTTCTGCCTGATGATCGGCACAGCCGCCCTGCCGCACATCTTGATGCGCTACTACACCGTGCCCAGCGTGAAGGAGGCCCGGCAGTCCGTCACCTGGTCGCTGTTCTTCATCTTTTTGCTCTACTTCACCGCGCCGGCCTTGGCTGTGCTGGTGAAGTTTGAGGTGTTTCATGTGCTGATTGGCACACCCATCGACCAGCTGCCCGCCTGGGTGGCGTCCTGGAACAAGGTGGATCCGAGCCTGATGTCGATCACGGACGTCAACAAGGACGGCATTTTGCAGCTCAATGAGATGAGCATCGGCGGCGACATCATCGTGCTGGCCACGGCCGAAATCGGTGGCCTTCCTTACGTCATCTCGGGCCTGGTGGCAGCCGGCGGCCTGGCAGCAGCCCTGTCCACCGCCGACGGGTTGTTGCTGACCATCGCCAACGCGTTATCGCACGATCTGTATTACAAAATGATCGACCCCAACGCGTCCACCGCCCGCCGGGTGACCATCTCCAAGGTGTTGTTGCTGATGGTGGCGCTGGTGGCCGCTTATGTGGCTGCGCAGAAGCCTGCCGATATTTTGTTTTTGGTCTCAGCCGCTTTTTCGTTTGCTGCTGCCGCGTTTTTCCCCGCGTTGGTGCTGGGCATTTTCTGGAAGCGGGCGACCGGCATCGCCGCCTCGTTGGGCATGATCGCCGGCCTGGGCGTCACGTTCTATTACATGGTCACCACCCAGCCCTGGCTAAGGGATGTGTTTGGCGTGACAACGCCCATAGAACTCTGGTGGGGCATCTTGCCTATTTCGGCCGGAGTTTTCGGGGTTCCATTGGGGTTTGCGGTGATCATTTTCATCAGCTGGGTGACCCCGGCACCCAGCCGCAAAGTGCAGCAACTGGTGGAGCATGTGCGCTACCCCAACCTGCGAGAGCCTTGATCGTGAGCACTGCAGACGCAGGACCTGTCGCGTACTGCCGCCGAAGCCCATTCAAGGCGCCGGTCTGGCAAGTTTTGCCAGACCCCAGGTTTTCTTGTTAGAATCGTGGGCTTGCCTTGCTGCACCCCAATCAGACGCTGGGGGCGGCTTTTTTATCCACAAGGAGAGTCTATGCGTCATTACGAAATCGTTTTGCTGATCCACCCGGATCAAAGCGAACAAGTTCCGGCCATGCTGGAGCGCTACAAGGGCATGATCACGGCCGGCAACGGCAAGATCCACCGCGTTGAAGACTGGGGCCGCCGTCAGATGGCGTACCAGATCAACAAGCTGTCCAAGGCCCACTACCTGTGCGTCAACATCGAAGCCGATCAGGCTGTGATGGCTGAACTGGAGCACGCCTTCAAGTTCAACGACGCCGTGCTGCGACACCTCACCGTGCTCAAGAAGAAAGCCGACACCGGCCCATCTTCGATGATGAAGTCGGTCGAGCGCGAAGAAGCCCGCAAGTCCCAGCAACAACCGCAGGAACAGGCCGCAGCGTAACAGCGCTGCGTGACGTCGTCAGCGGGTGAACCAACTTCAATTGTCCGCCGTGGTGGTGCAGGTCCAGAGCCTGCGGTACACACCGGCTGGCATACCAGCTCTCAACATCGTGCTCGAACACGATTCCGAGATCGTTGAAATGGACACCCCCCGGCTCGTGAAGCTGCAACTGAGGGCTGTGGCCTTTGGTGCGCAGGCAGAAGTCTTGTCCCGCCAGGGGCTCGACTCGGCTTGTGAATTTCATGGCTTCCTGACGAACGCCCGCAACGGTAAAGGCGTTGTGTTCCATATCCAAGATTTCAGCAAGACATAGGAAGGCCCATCATGGCTGCACCAAAACGTTTCAACAAAGACAAGCGCCCCAAGCGCAACACCCAATCGCTGCTGTTCAAGCGCAAGCGCTTTTGCCGCTTCACGGTGGCCAACGTCGAAGAAGTTGACTACAAGGACGTCGATGTCCTGCGCGACTTCATCGCCGAAAACGGCAAGATCATCCCCGCGCGCCTGACCGGCACGCGCGCCTTCTACCAGCGTCAGGTCAACACCGCCATCAAGCGTGCTCGCTTCCTGGCCATGTTGCCTTACAGCGACCAGCACCGCGTCTGAAAGAGAGCCTGACATGCAAATCATTCTGCTCGACAAAGTTACCAATCTCGGCGCCCTGGGCGATGTGGTCAAGGTCAAGGACGGTTACGCACGTAACTTCCTGATCCCCACCGGCCGCGCACGCCGCGCTACCTCCAACGCCATCGCCGAATTCGAAGCGCGCCGCGCTGAACTCGAAAAAGTGGCTGCTGCCAAGCACGCTGAAGCTGCCGCCCTGGGCGAGAAGCTGTCTGCTGTGACGGTCAAGCTGTCGCAAAAAGCCGGTGTGGACGGCCGCCTGTTTGGCTCCGTGACCAACCACGACGTGTCCGAAGAGCTGAACAAGCTGGGCTTCGCTGTGAACAAGTCGCAAGTGCGTATGCCCAACGGCCCGCTGAAGTTGGTGGGCGACTACACGGTGAGCGTGCACCTGCACACCGATGTGACGGTTGACGTCAACGTCTCGGTGCTCGGCGAAACCGCCTGATCACCCGGTGCTGGCGCGCAAGCGCTGCACCCAAAAGCCGCCGCGCCTTCGGGTCGGCGGCTTTTTTCATGGCTTGGACCCCATGGCGGATCGCGTCGAGCGCTGAGGGCCTTTGGGGTCTACAGCGCAGTAGTTATCCCGTGAAGTCCACTGTCTGCCCACCGAATACCCACCGGTTGTCCACAGACTTGTCCCATGACTTCTGATCGCTCAGGGCGTACCATTGCCAGTCACTCAAAGAGAGCCCATGTCTGCTGTTTTTTCCGATTCCTTTTCTTCTTTTGATGCCGGCCTGGATGTACCGGGCATGGGTCTTGATCGCCAGGTAGCGCAGTTGCGCGTGCCGCCGCATTCGATCGAGTCCGAGTCCAGCGTGCTGGGCGGCCTGTTGCTCGACAACGGGGCCTGGGACCGGGTGGCCGATCTGCTCAATGAGTCGGATTTCTACCGTTACGAGCACCGATTGACGTATTCGGCCATTGCAACGCTGGTGAATGGCAGCAAGCCGGCCGACGTGGTGACGGTCTACGAGCATTTGCAAAACCTGGGCAAGGCCGACGAGGCGGGTGGTCTGGCTTACCTGAACTCGCTGGCCCAGTACGTGCCGAGCGCCGCCAACATTCGCCGCTATGCCGAGATCGTGCGCGAGCGCGCCATTTTGCGCAAACTGATCACGGCCAGCGACGAAATTGCCACGTCCGCCTTCAACACGCAGGGCCGGCCGGTAGACAAGATCCTTGACGAAGCCGAACAAAAAATCTTCCACATTGGGGAAGAGGGCTCGCGCATGAAAGAGGGTTTTCAAGGCATGGACACGCTCGTGGTCGAGTTGCTCGACCGTGTGCAGGAAATGGCCGACAACCCCAACGACGTCACGGGCGTGCCGACAGGCTTTGTCGACCTCGACCGCATGACCTCGGGTCTGCAGGCGGGCGACCTGATTGTGCTGGCGGCACGGCCTTCCATGGGCAAAACGGCGTTCGCCATCAACATTGCGGAGCACGTGGCGCTGAACGAAGGTTTGCCGGTGGCCGTGTTCTCCATGGAGATGGGCGCTTCACAGCTGGCCGTGCGTATCGTGGGTTCCATTGGGCGCATCAACCAGAGCCACCTGCGCAGCGGCAAGCTCACCGACGACGAGTGGCCACGCCTGACCGAAGCGATTGAAAAACTCCGCAATGTGTCGCTGCACATCGACGAGACGCCTGGTCTGAACCCCAGCGTGCTGCGGGCCAATGCCCGGCGCTTGTCGCGCCAGTGTGGCAAGCTGGGCCTCATCGTGGTGGACTATTTGCAGCTGATGAGCGGCAGTGGTTCTGATGGCGACAACCGGGCATCCGAGCTGGGCGAGATTTCGCGCGGTTTGAAAATGCTCGCCAAAGAGTTGCAGTGCCCGGTGATTGCGCTCTCGCAGCTCAACCGATCGGTGGAGACGCGCACCGACAAGCGCCCGATGATGAGCGACTTGCGCGAGTCAGGCGCCATCGAGCAGGATGCGGACATCATCATGTTCATCTACCGCGACGAGTACTACACCAAGGACGCCTGCAAGGAGCCGGGCGTGGCTGAAATCATCATCGGCAAACAGCGAAACGGGCCCACCGGGACCGTGAAACTGGCGTTCTTGAACATGCTTACACGCTTTGAAAGTTTGGCTGGTGGTGGCGATTACTGATGCTTTTTCCGTTGAATCGACATGAAAAAACCGGCCAAGGCCGGTTTTTTCATGGTCGGTGAAGCAGCGCCTCGCGTCAGAGCACCTCGCTGGCGAAGTCTGCCAGCCTGGAGCGTTCACCACGCGCCAGTGTGATGTGCCCGCCGTGAGGCCATCCTTTGAAGCGGTCCACGGCAAACGTGAGCCCCGATGAGCCTTCGGTCAGGTAGGGGGTGTCGATCTGGGCCAGGTTGCCCATGCAAATGATCTTCGTGCCGGGGCCGGCGCGGGTGATCAGTGTTTTCATCTGCTTGGGTGTCAGGTTTTGCGCCTCGTCGATGATCACGTACTTGTTCATGAACGTGCGCCCGCGCATGAAGTTCATGCTCTTGATCTTGACCCGGCTGCGCACCAGTTCGTTGGTGGCCGCACGGCCCCATTCGCCAGCATTGCCGCCATCACCTTTCGCCAGAAATTCCAGGTTGTCATCCAGCGCGCCCATCCAGGGACCCATCTTTTCCTCTTCGGTACCTGGCAGGAAGCCGATGTCTTCACCCACGCTCACCGTGGCGCGGGTCATGATGATCTCGGTGTATCGGCGATCATCCAGCACCTGCGTCAGGCCACTGGCCAGCGCCATCAGCGTCTTGCCGGTGCCAGCGGTGCCCGCCAGCGTGACGAAGTCGATTTCGGGATCCATCAGCAGGTTGAGTGCGAAATTTTGCTCGCGGTTGCGGCTGGTCACCCCCCACACGGCATTCTTCAGGTGGGTGTAGTCCTTCAGTGTCTTGAGCACCGCGGTTTTGTCGCGGATTTCGGTGACCCGGGCGTACAGCGAAGGCTCACCGGGCGCTTCAAAGTAGACAAACTGGTTGATGTAAAACTGACCCACGGTAGGGCCGCTGACGCGGTAAAACGTATGGCTACCGCTGGCCCAGCTTTCAATGGTCTTGCTCTGGCGTGTCCAGAAGTCTTGCGGCAAAGCCAGAGCGCCTGCGTACAACAGCTCGCCGTCCTCCAGGGTCTTGTCGTTCTCGTAGTCCTCGGCGGCGAGACCCAGTGCGCGTGCCTTCACCCGCATGTTGATGTCCTTGGACACCAGGATCACCTCCCGCTGTGGGTATTTGCCCCTCAGCGCATGAACCACACCCAGAATCTGGTTGTCCGCCTTGCCCTGGGGCAGGCTGGACGGCAACTGAGCATCCAGTGGTTCCGTCTGGAAGAAGAGCAAGCCCTTGGCCGACTGGTGTCCTGTGGCCGAGAGTTTGAGTCCCTTGGTCATGTCACCGCCCTGCTGGGCCACCAGTGCGTCCAGCGTGCGGCTGGTCTGGCGGCCATTGCGGGCCACTTCGGTCATGCCTTTTTTGTGCCCATCAAGCTCTTCCAGCACGATCATGGGCAGGAAGATGTCGTGTTCCTCAAAGCGGAACAGGCTCATCGGGTCGTGCAGCAGCACGTTGGTGTCCAGCACGAACAGGCGGGGTGCGCCCACGTTACCCGACTTGCTGCGGTCACTGCGGCGGTTGCTGGCCACGGGTGCCGGGCGCTTGGTGGCAGCGCCGCCTTGTGCCTGGTTGGTGGTTTGGCGGGAGTCGCTGGTGTTGGCGTTGGGGGCTACCGCTGCTGGCATCGGCTCGGCAGCCGGCGAAGCCCTGGTCGATTCAACGTGCGCAACCAAAGGCGCCGGCACCGCAGGTTGGTTTGTTTTGCGGCTGCGCGACCTGGACCGAGGGTTGCTCGTTGCCGGTGCAGTGTCTGCTGCGGGTGCAGCCGCACTTGCTGGAATCGCGCTGGCTGCCACCGGCACGATGGCTTCACGCACGGGTGCCAAGTCCATGGGTTCATCGGCCGGTTTGCGGTTGTATGCGTCGGGGGAGAGCAAAGATGCGCGTTTTGATGGGGCTGGTGGCAGTGGCATGGCGGGCGTTTGGGTTCAGCGCAGAATCAGAAAACAAAAAGCCGCCGGGGTGACCGGGCGGCTTCGAGGGCTGCTGTGGGTTTTGGAGAGCTGGGAGCGGATGGGCTTCCTCGTGTCATGAAATCATTATGCATGACAGCTGTGACAGTGTTGACCCGGAGCGGATCGGACAGTCACAGCGCTGTGGATTCAATCAACCCGCTTTTTTCAGCGTTTTCACGGCCTTGAGAACCTCTTCGACGTGCCCTGGGACCTTGAGTCCGCGCCATTCCTGTGCGAGCACACCGTCAGGTCCGATCAGGAAGGTGCTGCGCTCAATGCCCTTGACCTTCTTGCCGTACATGATCTTGTTCTTGACCACACCAAACATGTGGCACATTTTTTCTTCGGTGTCGGCGATCAACTCAAACGGGAGTTCGAGCTTGGTTTTGAAGTCGTCGTGAGACTTCATGTTGTCGCGCGAGACGCCGAACACCTGCGCACCCGCTTTGACAAAGTCTTTGTACTTGTCGCGGAACTGCATGGCTTCGGTGGTGCAGCCCGGGGTGTTGTCTTTGGGATAAAAATACAAAACCACCGTTTGCCCAAGGTGCGTTTGATTGCTGACCTTGATGCCGCCGGTGGCTTGAGATTCAAATTCGGGAATGGGTTTATTGACAACGACTGCCATACTGCGTGGACCCCTGACGTAAGTTGGTGGTGATTCGTTGGCTTGTGCTTGGTGACACAGGCTCCCGGTGGCAGCTGTGGCGCACGGGAGGCAGGCCAGGAAACAATCGGGTATTTTAACCCCGAACCGCTTTTTGGGACAGTCCCAGCCCCAGGGTGCTCGGATGGAGCTCTCTCACGGGCCCAAAATGGCGCCACGTGGATCGCCGCTTGGCCGTGTCTCGGTCCGCGCTGCGGGCCTGGTCTTCCCGGATTGATGGCCTCAGGTTTCAATCAGCAAGGCCGCCACGACCCGCCTGCCTTCGCTCGCGAGAATGTTGTAAGTGCGACAGGCGGCTGTTGTGTCCATGGTCTCCACGCCAATTCGCTGCCCCATCAGGCTGCGCAGCAAGGCGGGCGGCAGGAAACGGAGTTTGGAGCCGCTGCCGAAAACCACCAGTTCGGGCGCTTCCGTCATCACGCTGGCCAGCATCGAAAAATGCGCTTCGGTCAGGTCTTCAAAACGGGTGCAGGTCCATGGCACCAACTGGCCCGATGAGGCGAGCACCAGGCTTTGGGTGTGGCGCTGCCCGTTGACCGCAATCCAGCCTTCGCCATAAGCAGTGACGGACTGGGTATCCAATTTGTCGGCGTGCAGTTTCATGGCGTGATGGATCAGGCGGCTGGGGGTGCGGCTTGCACGCGGTGGTGTGCCACTGGGGGTGCAGAGATGCGGTGGAGAACTGTGGTCAAATTACAGGTTTTCCCTGCAACCGACCCGTAATATAACGCTCGGCGAACCTGCCCAGGGCGGGTGCGCCGCTTGACCCCTGACTCCCCTTGGGAGGAACTTTGAAAACCATCCAGAAATCCGCCAAACTCGCCAACGTCTGCTACGACATCCGGGGTCCCATCATGGACGCGGCGCGTCAGATGGAGGAAGAGGGTCACAAGATCATCAAGCTCAACATCGGCAATTTGGCGGTGTTTGGGTTTGATGCGCCCGAAGAGATCCAGCAAGACATGATCCGCAACCTGCCGAACTCGGCGGGTTATTCGGACAGCAAAGGTATTTTCGCGGCGCGCAAGGCGGTGATGCACGAAACCCAGAAGCAGGGTGTCAAGGGTGTAACGCTGGACGACATTTACCTGGGCAACGGCGCCAGCGAACTGATTGTGATGGCCACCAATGCGTTGCTGGATGACGGCGATGAGCTGCTGCTGCCTTCACCCGATTACCCGCTCTGGACGGCCGCCGTGAGCCTGTCGGGCGGCACGCCGGTGCATTACCGGTGCGACGAATCCAACGGGTGGATGCCCGACCTGGACGACATTCGCTGCAAGATCACCCCTGCCACCAAAGGCATCGTGGTGATCAACCCCAACAACCCGACCGGCGCGCTGTATTCTGACGCGCTGCTCAAGTCCATCGTCGAACTGGCTCGCCAACACGGGCTGGTGATTTTTGCCGACGAGGTGTACGACAAGGTGCTGTATGACGGTGTCAAGCACACCGCAATGGCGAGCCTGTCGGAAGACGTGCTGACGCTGACGTTCAATTCGTTGTCGAAGAGCTACCGTTCGTGTGGCTACCGCGCTGGCTGGCTGGTGGTGTCTGGCGACAAAAAGCCTGCCAAGGATTACATCGAGGGCTTGAACATGCTCTCGAACATGCGACTGTGCGCCAACGTCCCCGGCCAGTGGGCCATTCAGACAGCCCTGGGTGGTTACCAGAGCATCAACGATCTGGTGTGCGATGGCGGGCGTTTGCGGCGCCAGCGCGATCTGGCCTATGAGCTGATCACCGCCATTCCGGGGGTGAGCTGCGTCAAACCCTCGGCGGCGCTCTACATGTTTCCGCGCCTCGACCCCCAGATCTACCCGGTCGAGGACGATCAGCAGCTGTTCCTGGAGCTGCTGCAGGGAACGCGCGTGATGCTGGTGCAGGGCTCGGGTTTCAATTACCCGGACAACCAACATTTCCGCATCGTGTTTTTGCCGCACGAGGACGACCTGCGTGAGGCCATTGGCCGCGTGGCGAAGTTTTTTGAAGGCTGGCGCAAACGCCACGGCACCTGATTTTTTTGAATTCCATTCAAGCAATGACCGATATGAAACCAATTCAAGTGGGCCTTTTGGGCATAGGTACCGTGGGCAGCGGCACGTTCAATGTGCTCAAGCGCAACCAGGAAGAAATCAAGCGCCGCGCTGGCCGCGGTATTGAAATCACGATGGTGGCCGATCTCGATGTGGCCCGCGCGCAGTCTCTGGTAGGGCCCGGTGTGCAGGTGGTGAACGATGCCCGTGCCGTCATTGCCAACCCTGACATCGACATCGTCATCGAGTTGATTGGTGGCTATGGGATCGCCAAGGCGCTGGTGCTTGAAGCCATTGCCGCTGGCAAGCATGTGGTCACGGCCAACAAAGCGCTGCTGGCGGTGCATGGCACCGAGATCTTTGCCGCAGCGTCGGCCAAGGGCGTGATGGTGGCGTTTGAAGCGGCGGTGGCCGGTGGCATCCCGATTATCAAAGCGTTGCGTGAAGGTCTGACGGCCAACAGCATTCAATGGATCGCCGGCATCATCAACGGCACCACCAACTTTATCTTGTCCGAAATGCGCGACAAGGGTTTGGACTTTGACGTGGTGCTGAAAGAGGCGCAGCGTCTGGGTTATGCCGAAGCCGACCCTACGTTTGATATCGAAGGCGTGGACGCAGCGCACAAAGTGACGCTCATGAGCGCCATTGCATTTGGCATCCCGGTGCAATTTGACAAGGCTTATGTCGAAGGCATCACCAAGCTCGGCGCCGCTGACATCAAATACGCAGAGCAACTGGGCTACCGCATCAAGCTGTTGGGTATCACCAAGCGCACGGCCCAAGGCATTGAGTTGCGCGTACACCCCAGCCTGGTGCCCACCAAGCGCCTCATCGCAAATGTGGAAGGTGCCATGAACGCCGTGGTGGTGCAGGGCGATGCCGTGGGCACGACGCTGTATTACGGCAAGGGCGCTGGCAGCGAACCCACGGCGAGCGCCGTCATTGCCGATCTGGTCGACATCACCCGGCTGCACACCGCTGACCCGCACCACCGCGTGCCGCACCTGGCCTTCCAGCCCGACGCCATGAGCGACCTGTCCGTGCTGCCCATGAGCGAGGTTGTGACGAGCTACTACCTGCGTCTGCGCGTGGCAGACGAAGCCGGTGTGCTGGCCAAGGTAACCGGGCTCTTGGCTGACGCTGGTATCAGCATCGACGCGGTGTCGCAGCGCGAGGCCGATGAAATCGGCGGTGAGGGCTCGACCCAGACCGACGTCATCATCCTCACGCACGACACCCGCGAGGGCACGCTGGACGCCGTACTGGCTCAAATGCAGGCGCTTCCTTCGGTGCTGGCGCCCATAACGCGCATCCGCAAAGAAGAGTTGAATTAACCCCACGCGTCGCCTGCGGCGCCACCCCAAGGGGCGATGCTCGTGGGCCGGCAGAGCCGGTTCCATGGCATCTTGATCGAGCACCTCCCCTCGAGGAGCGTCTTATCTGCTGATATTGGAACTGACATGCAATACCTTTCCACCCGCGGTCACCCGGATCGCAAACGTTTTTGCGAAATCCTGCTGGAAGGCTTGGCGCCCGATGGCGGTCTGTATCTGCCTGAGCGCTACCCACAGGTGGATGCAGCCACGCTGGCGCGCTGGCGGGCTGCTTTCAACGGCGGCGAATCGGGCGGCTACGCTGCGCTGGCATTCGAGGTGCTGTCGCTCTACATCGACGATATTCCGCCGGCCGATCTGAAGGCGCTTTGCGAAAAGACGTACACGGAGGCGGTGTACGGCACAGCAGCCATCGTTCCACTGAAAAAGCTGGAGGATGGCTTTTACCTCGAAGCGCTGTCCAATGGCCCCACGCTCGCCTTCAAGGACATGGCGATGCAACTGCTGGGCAACCTGTTTGAATACGAACTGGCCCGCCGCGGCGAAGAACTCAACATTTTGGGGGCTACCAGTGGTGACACCGGCAGCGCGGCCGAATACGCCATGCGAGGCAAAAAAGGCGTGCGCGTTTTCATGCTCAGCCCGCACGGCCGCATGAGCCCGTTTCAGCAGGCGCAGATGTTCAGCCTGATGGACGACAACATCCACAACATCGCCATTGAAGGTGTGTTCGACGACTGCCAGGACATTGTCAAAAACGTCAGCAACGACCTTGACTTCAAGCGCGGCTACAAGATCGGTACCGTCAATTCGATCAACTGGGCGCGCTTGCTGGCGCAGGTCGTTTACTACTTCGCCGGCTATTTTCAGGCAACCGCCAGCGACACGCAAAAGGTGAGCTTCACGGTGCCCAGCGGCAACTTTGGCAACGTCTGCGCTGGCCATGTGGCGCGCCAGATGGGCCTGCCCATCCAGACGCTGGTGGTGGCAACCAATGAAAACGACGTGCTGGACGAGTTCTTCCGCACCGGTGTGTACCGCGTGCGGGCGAGTGCTGACACGTTTGAGACCTCCAGTCCATCGATGGACATCTCCAAGGCCAGCAACTTTGAGCGCTTTGTGTTCGATTTGCTGGGTCGAGACGGTGCCCGCGTCAAAGCCCTCTTTGGCGATGCGCTGCACAAAGCTGGGCGCTTTGAGCTGGGTGCCGATAAGGTGTTTGCCGAGGCCGCCAGTCGCTACGGTTTTGCCAGTGGCAAGAGCTCGCACAGCGATCGACTGGCCACGATCAAGGACGCGTTTGAGCGCTACAACATCATGATCGACACCCACACCGCCGATGGCGTGAAGGTGGCGCGGGAGCACCTGCAACCGGGCGTGCCCATGATCGTTCTGGAGACGGCTCTGCCCATCAAGTTCGCTGAAACCATCGTTGAAGCCCTGGGCCGTCAGCCCGATCGGCCAGCCCGTTTCAACGGTATTGAAGACCTGCCCAAGCGCGTGCGTGTCATGCCCGCAGACACCGCAGCCGTGCAGGCCTACGTCGCCGAGCATTGTCCCGTCGCATGAAGGTCGTCGGCTTTGCGGGTTACTCGGGTTCGGGCAAGACCACGCTGGTTGAGCAGCTGATTCCGGCGCTTAAATTTCGTGGCCTGCGTGTGTCGGTGGTCAAGCACGCCCACCACCAGTTTGACATTGACCACCCCGGTAAAGACACCTGGCGCCACCGCGAAGCCGGTGCCTTTGAGGTGGTGGCGGCGTCGCCTAACCGACTGGTGCTGATGCGCGAGTTTGAACAGCCAGCCGAACTCAAGGTGCACCAGTTGATTGCCGAGCTTTACGGCGGTGTGGACTGGGTGCTGGTTGAAGGCTTCAAAGAAAGCGATTTGCACAAGATTGAGATTTGGCGCGAGGCCAGTGGCAAGCCCGCTCGCTACCCCGACGATCCTTTCATTGCAGCCATTGCAACCGACAGCCCGACAGCCTTGCCCGTCTCAACCGCTCGACCGGTACTGGATTTGAACCAGCCAGATGACGTCGCGACCTGGTTGGTCGAAAATGGCCATCGATTCGATTACAGCCCAGAGATCTACGCGCCATGACCGTTCACAAGCCAGCAGCCCGAGCCCCTTTGATGTCGCTGGACGATGCACTGGCCAGCTTGCTGGGTCGCGTGGTGCCGCTCAGCGCCGCGGAAAACGTGGCTACCTTTGACGCCGATCGCCGCGTGCTGGCGCAAGACCTGGTTTCTGCGCTGCAAGTCCCGCCAAACGACAACTCGTCCATGGACGGTTATGCGGTGCGCAGTGCAGACGTCACGGCCCCTGGGGTGGTCTTGTCCGTGTCGCAGCGCATTGCCGCTGGCCATGCCGCAGAACCGCTACGCCCAGGCACCTGCGCCCGTATTTTTACTGGCGCCCCCATGCCTGAAGGTGCCGACGCGGTGGTGATGCAGGAAGACACCCAAGATGTGGGTGGCAACATCCATGGCGTGCACATCAACGCCGTGCCCCAGCCGGGCCAGTGGGTGCGCCGGGCCGGAGAAGACGTGACGCGTGGTGCCGTGGTGTTGTCTCGCGGCGAGCGGTTGTCACCGGCAAGCCTGGGTTTGGCCGCCAGCCTGGGCTTGGCCCATGTGCCGGTGGTCGCGCGGCCCCGTGTGGCGCTGTTTTCAACCGGCGACGAACTGGTGATGCCGGGTGAGGTATCCCCGCAGGACATGAAGCCTGGCGCCATTTACAACTCCAATCGCTTTTTCTTGCGTGCGTTGTTGCGGCGTCTGGGCTGTGAGGTGAGTGATCTGGGCATCGTGCCCGACCGCCGCGAAGCCACGCTGGCGGCACTTAAAACGGCAGCAGACCACCACGACCTGATCTTGACCAGCGGTGGTGTTTCGGTGGGTGAGGAAGACCACATCAAGCCGGCCGTGCAGGAACTCGGCAGCCTCGATCTGTGGCAGATTGGTATGAAACCGGGCAAGCCGTTTGCTTACGGGCGTGTGAACCGCGACGCCGGTGCGGGCGCCAGCGCTGCGCAGCCTTGCCATTTCATTGGCCTTCCTGGCAATCCGGTGTCGAGCTTTGTGACCTTTGTGTTGCTGGTCAGGCCGTTTTTACTCAAGCTGCAAGGCGCGCAAGTTCCTCGTGTGCAGCCCGTGATGCTGCCGGCCCACTTCACGGTGGTCCGTGCTGACAAGCGCCGCGAATTTCTGCGCGTGTGTCGCAACGCCGAAGGTGGGTTGGACCTCTTTCCCAACCAGAGTTCGGGGGTTTTGACTTCTGCCGTGTGGGGTGACGGTCTGGTGGACAACCCGGCCGGCGCCACCATCGCCCATGGTGATCCAGTGCCCTATCTTTCTTTTGCAGAGTTGCTCGCATGATTGTCAAACTTCGCTATTTCGCATCGATTCGAGAGGCCATCGGCGCCAGCAGCGAGTCGGCTGACACCAAGGCAGCCACCCTGGGCGCGCTGCGTGAAGAGTTGGTTGCACGCGGTGGTGCTTACGCCGAAGCGCTGGCGCGTGGTCGTGCGGTGCGGGTGGCCTTGAACCAGACCATGAGCGACGAGGGGGCCGCGCTCATCGATGGCGCCGAAGTGGGGTTTTTCCCACCCGTCACAGGAGGCTGAACATGGCACCGCGCGTCAGCATCCAGACCGAAGACTTCGACCTGAGCACCGAGGTGCAGCGGTTGCGCGAGCAGGACAAGCGCGTGGGCGCCGTGTGCAGTTTCATGGGTACCGTGCGTGACCGCAACGACGGGCAGAGCATCAGCACGATGGAGCTGGAGCACTACCCTGGCATGACCGAAAAAAGCATTGAGGCCATGATCGACGAAGCCTTCCGGCGTTTCGACATCTTCGGTGCACGCGTGATTCACCGCGTGGGCTTGCTGCAGCCGCTGGACCAAATTGTGCTGGTGGCCGTGACATCGGCCCACCGTGGCGAGAGCTTCCAGGCTTGCGAATTCCTGATGGACTACCTGAAGACCCAGGCGCCGTTCTGGAAGAAGGAACAGACGCCCGAGGGTGCGCGATGGGTGGACGCACGCGTGAGCGACGACGCGGCGCTGGCCAAGTGGGGTATCGAAGCGCGCAACGCTTGAGTGTCCGTTTGCGCCTTGCGTGTCCCGCGCGACCGTGCGTGGGGTGTGCGCACAACGGACTGAAAACGCACGGCCCTCGCGGGTGCAGCCTGCGCGGATGCGCTGAGACCTTGCTTTTTTCGAATTGGCGCAAAAATGGACGGCGTGCACGTGCTTGGCTGATCTGCGTCAACGGCTGCGCGGTCAGCCTGCATCAGGCTTCATGCTTGTCTTGAAAAGTGGTCGTCAAGCGCCACATACCAGCCAATACAAACATTCGGAGTGCTGATCCATGCGACTCGACAAACTCACCACCAAGTTCCAAGAAGCCCTGAGCGAAGCCCAGACACTGGCGCTCGGCGCTGACCACGCTTACATTGAGCCCGCTCACCTGCTGCTGGCCATGCTGCGTCAGGCCGATGGCCCGCAGTCTTTGCTGCAGCGCGCGGGTGTCAACGTGCCTGGATTGACCAAGGCCGCCGAGGCGGCGATGACGCGCTTGCCGGAAGTGCAGGGGCAAGACCAAGTGCAGGTTGGGCAAGAGCTGTCCAAATTGCTGCAAGCCACCGAAAAAGAAGCCATCAAACGCGGCGACCAGTTCATCGCTAGCGAACTCTTTTTGCTTGCAGTGGCCGACAGCAAAGGGGAGTTGGGGCGCATCTCGAATGAGAACGGCCTGAACCGCAAGAGCCTTGAATCGGCCATCATCGCCGTACGCGGTGGTCAGTCCATGGACAGTCCCGAGGCCGAGGGTCAGCGCGAGGCTCTTAAAAAATACACGATGGACCTCACCGAGCGCGCCCGCATGGGCAAGCTGGACCCGGTGATTGGCCGCGATGACGAGATTCGCCGCGCCATCCAGGTGTTGCAACGCCGGACCAAGAACAACCCTGTGCTGATCGGCGAGCCCGGTGTGGGTAAAACGGCCATTGTTGAAGGCTTGGCCCAGCGCATCGTGGCGGGCGAAGTGCCTGATTCGCTCAAGGGCAAACGCGTGCTGAGCCTGGACATGGCGGCGCTGCTGGCCGGGGCCAAGTTCCGTGGTGAGTTTGAAGAGCGCCTGAAAACCGTGCTCAACGAGTTGGCCAAAGACGAAGGCCAGACCATTGTGTTCATTGACGAGTTACACACCATGGTGGGAGCCGGCAAAGGCGAAGGGGCTATGGATGCGGGCAACATGCTCAAGCCAGCGCTGGCCCGCGGAGAACTGCACTGCGTGGGTGCCACCACGCTCGACGAGTACCGCAAATACATTGAAAAAGATGCTGCACTCGAGCGCCGCTTTCAGAAGATCATTGTGGGCGAGCCCAGTGTGGAAGCCACCATTGCCATCTTGCGTGGTTTGCAAGAGAAGTATGAGGTGCATCACGGCGTTCAGATCACCGACCCGGCCATCGTGGCCGCTGCCGAGCTCAGCCACCGCTACATCACCGATCGCTTTTTGCCTGACAAGGCCATCGATCTCATCGACGAGGCGGCCAGCAAGATCAAGATCGAACTCGACTCCAAGCCCGAGGTGATGGACAAACTCGACCGCCGTTTGATTCAGTTGCAAATTGAGCGCGAGGCCGTGCGGCGTGAGAAGGATGAGGCGTCACAAAAGCGCTTCGGTCTGATTGCGGAAGAAATTGCCCGGTTGGAGAAAGAAATCTCCGACTACGACGAAATCTGGAAGGCTGAAAAAGCCCAGGCGCTGGGCTCCAAGGACGTGATGGAGGAGATGGACCGTATCCGTTCCCAGATCAAGACATTCACCGACAAGGGTGACTTCAACAAAGTGGCCGAGCTGCAATACGGCAAGCTACCCGAATTGGAAAAGCGCCTCAAAGACGCGCAGGCTGTGGAATCGGGGAAAGCCGCCAACAAAGACGGTACGGGCCGCCCGCAGCTGCTACGTACCCAGGTGGGTGCTGAAGAGATTGCAGAAGTCGTGGCCCGCGCGACCGGCATCCCCGTGGCCAAACTCATGCAGGGCGAGCGCGACAAGCTGCTGGTGATGGAAGACAAGCTGCATCAGCGTGTGGTGGGGCAAGACGAAGCCATTGGCGCCGTCGCCAACGCGATCCGCCGCTCACGCTCCGGACTATCCGATCCGAACCGACCCACGGGCTCGTTTCTGTTTTTAGGCCCAACGGGTGTCGGTAAAACCGAGCTGTGCAAGGCGCTCGCCGGCTTCCTGTTTGATAGCGAAGACCACCTGATTCGCATCGATATGAGCGAATTTATGGAGAAACACTCGGTGGCACGCCTCATTGGTGCGCCGCCCGGGTATGTAGGCTACGAGGAGGGCGGCTACCTGACAGAAGCCGTGCGCCGTAAGCCTTACAGCGTGCTGCTGCTGGACGAAGTGGAGAAAGCCCACCCGGATGTGTTCAACGTACTGCTTCAAGTTCTGGACGACGGACGTCTGACCGACGGGCAAGGGCGCACCGTGGACTTCAAAAACACGGTGATCGTGATGACGAGCAACATTGGCTCGCACCTGATCCAGGCCATGGTGGGTCAACCCTACGACGATGTGAAAGAAGCGGTGTGGGGAGAGCTCAAGGAGCATTTCCGGCCTGAGTTCTTGAACCGCATCGACGAGACAGTGGTGTTCCATGCACTCGATGCTCAGCATATCGCTTCCATAGCCGGCATTCAGCTGAAGGCTTTGCAGGCTCGCCTGCAGAAGATGGACTTGCGCCTCGATGTGGCTCCCGCAGCGCTGGATGAGCTTGCTAAAGTAGGTTTTGATCCCGTGTTCGGTGCCCGACCGCTCAAGCGGGCGATTCAACAACGCATAGAAAACCCACTTTCCAAGTTGCTGCTGGAAGGCAAGTACCCGCCTAAGTCGGTGATACCTGTCGGCGTGGACCCCGTTCGCAACCCGGGTGTGTTCGAGTTCGGCGAGGCGGTTGCCATGGATTGACGCCTGCACTTCACAAAACTTCCCCGTAGGTCACCGCGTGCACCGCTGTGTAACCGGCACAGCCCGACCGCGGCGCAACGGGGAAGGGGCGGAAGTAAAAGCTGGGATGAAGGTGCAACCAACCTTGCAACGAAAGCCGCAGCAGCAAATGGTCAGAAAATTTAGCCAAGCTGTTGACCGCCGCGAAAAAACCGATGTATACTGTAAAGCTTCGCTGATCACTGCAACGCCGCAAGGCAGGCAACCTAAGTCGGCGAAGTGGGCTGAGTGTTCTAGGTAAAAACCCTAAAATACTTTTTCCAGACACCAAAAACTGTGTCATAATACGAGGCTCAGCTGATCGCAGCTAAGCAAGACGGATGAGGTGGCAAGTGCTGCTGAGTTTGTTGGATCATTAAAAATATACAGCCGATAAGCGTGGGCGTTTGAAGGCGATTGCGAAAACGGATTCTTCGGAATCCAAGTCGCAAGACTTTAAACGTTCATGAAAATAGAAATGAAGTTTACTTCGTTTGCGTTTTTATGAGTAAATTCAAGATCGAACTAAAGAGTTTGATCCTGGCTCAGATTGAACGCTGGCGGCATGCTTTACACATGCAAGTCGAACGGTAACAGGCCGCAAGGTGCTGACGAGTGGCGAACGGGTGAGTAATGCATCGGAACGTGCCCAGTCGTGGGGGATAACGCAGCGAAAGCTGCGCTAATACCGCATACGATCTAAGGATGAAAGCGGGGGACCGTAAGGCCTCGCGCGATTGGAGCGGCCGATGTCAGATTAGGTAGTTGGTGGGGTAAAGGCTCACCAAGCCGACGATCTGTAGCTGGTCTGAGAGGACGACCAGCCACACTGGAACTGAGACACGGTCCAGACTCCTACGGGAGGCAGCAGTGGGGAATTTTGGACAATGGGCGCAAGCCTGATCCAGCAATGCCGCGTGCAGGAAGAAGGCCTTCGGGTTGTAAACTGCTTTTGTACGGAACGAAACGGCGAGCTCTAATACAGTTTGCTAATGACGGTACCGTAAGAATAAGCACCGGCTAACTACGTGCCAGCAGCCGCGGTAATACGTAGGGTGCAAGCGTTAATCGGAATTACTGGGCGTAAAGCGTGCGCAGGCGGTTTTGTAAGACAGTCGTGAAATCCCCGGGCTCAACCTGGGAATTGCGATTGTGACTGCAAAGCTGGAGTGCGGCAGAGGGGGATGGAATTCCGCGTGTAGCAGTGAAATGCGTAGATATGCGGAGGAACACCGATGGCGAAGGCAATCCCCTGGGCCTGCACTGACGCTCATGCACGAAAGCGTGGGGAGCAAACAGGATTAGATACCCTGGTAGTCCACGCCCTAAACGATGTCAACTGGTTGTTGGGTCTCTTCTGACTCAGTAACGAAGCTAACGCGTGAAGTTGACCGCCTGGGGAGTACGGCCGCAAGGTTGAAACTCAAAGGAATTGACGGGGACCCGCACAAGCGGTGGATGATGTGGTTTAATTCGATGCAACGCGAAAAACCTTACCCACCTTTGACATGTATGGAAGTTTCCAGAGATGGATTCGTGCTCGAAAGAGAGCCATAACACAGGTGCTGCATGGCTGTCGTCAGCTCGTGTCGTGAGATGTTGGGTTAAGTCCCGCAACGAGCGCAACCCTTGTCATTAGTTGCTACATTCAGTTGGGCACTCTAGTGAGACTGCCGGTGACAAACCGGAGGAAGGTGGGGATGACGTCAAGTCCTCATGGCCCTTATAGGTGGGGCTACACACGTCATACAATGGCCGGTACAAAGGGTCGCAAACCCGCGAGGGGGAGCCAATCCATCAAAGCCGGTCGTAGTCCGGATCGCAGTCTGCAACTCGACTGCGTGAAGTCGGAATCGCTAGTAATCGTGGATCAGCATGTCACGGTGAATACGTTCCCGGGTCTTGTACACACCGCCCGTCACACCATGGGAGCGGGTCTCGCCAGAAGTAGTTAGCCTAACCGCAAGGAGGGCGATTACCACGGCGGGGTTCGTGACTGGGGTGAAGTCGTAACAAGGTAGCCGTATCGGAAGGTGCGGCTGGATCACCTCCTTTCTGGAAAAATCCACACCAGTTCTTGGTTTGATGGTCCTGCTTGCAGGGTTGGATGCTGAGAGCGGCAGTGGATCAAGCAATCAAGCTCAAACGCTCACACTTATCGGTTGTTGGAAGGAAGTCGCCAGCGATCTGGGTCAAACCAGGTTACTAGTGACCGGCTTGGGTCTGTAGCTCAGTTGGTTAGAGCACCGTCTTGATAAGGCGGGGGTCGTTGGTTCGAGACCAACCAGACCCACCAAGTGGGTCTGCTGTCTGAGCGCTGTCTGACCAAAACGTTGACGGTTATCCTGGGGGATTAGCTCAGCTGGGAGAGCACCTGCTTTGCAAGCAGGGGGTCGTCGGTTCGATCCCGTCATCCTCCACCATCCACACCTGTTGGTGCTGCCTGTCATGCAGTGCAACACTTGTCTGTCTCAACATCAAAGCATCCTGTGCTGCAGGGTATTTTGATGTTGATCGGTATCTATCGATCTTCAAGCGATCTTCGGATTGCAACGGCTGTTCTTTAAAAATTCATAGAGTCGAATCAGCGTTGCTGATGGAAACTGCACATTCGTAAAGGTTTCGTGCAGACCGTGCCATCAGCAACAAGAATTTTTGATTGCGTCAACGAATATTCAATTTAGTCAAAAGATATAAATTGAAACGGCATAACGCGTCAGGTGTGAGACCTGACAGACATTCTCTTGATGTGACGATTGTGTTTTGTTGGTTTGAACGAACTGGCAAGACGTCAAAGTTATAGGGTCAAGTGAATAAGAGCATGTGGTGGATGCCTTGGCGATGATAGGCGACGAAGGACGTGATAGCCTGCGATAAGCTTCGGGGAGCTGGCAAATTAGCTTTGATCCGGAGATTTCCGAATGGGGAAACCCACCTAGCAGTAGGTATCGCATACTGAATACATAGGTATGCGAGGCGAACCGGGTGAACTGAAACATCTCAGTAGCTCGAGGAAAAGACATCAACCGAGATTCCGAAAGTAGTGGCGAGCGAAATCGGAAGAGCCTGTTAGTGATAGCACGACACTTAACAAAACGGCATGGAAAGGCCGGCCAAAGAAGGTGATAGCCCTGTATGTGAAAAGAGACGTGTGGTACTGAGCTAACGACAAGTAGGGCGGGACACGAGAAATCCTGTCTGAATATGGGGGGACCATCCTCCAAGGCTAAATACTCATCATCGACCGATAGTGAACAAGTACCGTGAGGGAAAGGCGAAAAGAACCCCGGGAGGGGAGTGAAATAGATCCTGAAACCGCATGCTTACAAAAAGTAGGAGCCTCGAAAGGGGTGACTGCGTACCTTTTGTATAATGGGTCAGCGACTTACATTCAGTGGCAAGGTTAACCGAATAGGGAAGCCGTAGAGAAATCGAGTCCGAATAGGGCGAATCAGTCGCTGGGTGTAGACCCGAAACCAAGTGATCTATCCATGGCCAGGATGAAGGTGCCGTAACAGGTACTGGAGGTCCGAACCGACTAATGTTGCAAAATTAGCGGATGAGCTGTGGATAGGGGTGAAAGGCTAAACAAACTTGGAAATAGCTGGTTCTCTCCGAAAACTATTTAGGTAGTGCCTCAAGTATTACCGTCGGGGGTAGAGCACTGTTTTGGCTAGGGGGTCATGGCGACTTACCAAACCAAGGCAAACTCCGAATACCGACGAGTACAGCTTGGGAGACAGAGCACCGGGTGCTAACGTCCGGACTCAAGAGGGAAACAACCCAGACCGCCAGCTAAGGTCCCTAAAACGGGCTAAGTGGGAAACGAAGTGGGAAGGCTAAAACAGTCAGGATGTTGGCTTAGAAGCAGCCATCATTTAAAGAAAGCGTAATAGCTCACTGATCGAGTCGTCCTGCGCGGAAGATGTAACGGGGCTAAGCCAGTTACCGAAGCTGCGGATTTGCAATTTATTGCAAGTGGTAGGAGAGCGTTCTGTAAGCCTGTGAAGGTGTCTTGTAAAGGATGCTGGAGGTATCAGAAGTGCGAATGCTGACATGAGTAGCGTTAAAGGGGGTGAAAAGCCCCCTCGCCGTAAGCGCAAGGTTTCCTACGCAACGTTCATCGGCGTAGGGTGAGTCGGCCCCTAAGGCGAGGCAGAGATGCGTAGCTGATGGGAAACAGGTCAATATTCCTGTACCGATTACAAGTGCGATGTGGGGACGGATCTTAATAGGTTATCCGGCGGTTGGATGTGCCGGTTTAGATGGATGTAGGCGACACGTAGGCAAATCCGCGTGTCATATACCGAGGCCATTGATCGAGCGAGCTTGCTCGCGAAGTAACTGAACGAGGTCCCAGGAAAAGCCACTAAGCTTCAGCTTGTAATTGACCGTACCGCAAACCGACACTGGTGCGCGAGATGAGTATTCTAAGGCGCTTGAGAGAACTCAGGAGAAGGAACTCGGCAAATTGACACCGTAACTTCGGAAGAAGGTGTGCCCTTGTAGTGTGATGAGAACATCTGAGCACGAACGGGTTGCAAAAAATTGGTGGCTGCGACTGTTTATTAAAAACACAGCACTCTGCAAACACGAAAGTGGACGTATAGGGTGTGACGCCTGCCCGGTGCTGGAAGATTAATTGATGGGGTGCAAGCTCTTGATCGAAGTCCCAGTAAACGGCGGCCGTAACTATAACGGTCCTAAGGTAGCGAAATTCCTTGTCGGGTAAGTTCCGACCTGCACGAATGGCGTAACGATGGCCACACTGTCTCCTCCTGAGACTCAGCGAAGTTGAAATGTTTGTGATGATGCAATCTCCCCGCGGAAAGACGGAAAGACCCCATGAACCTTTACTGTAGCTTTGTATTGAATTTTGAACAGATCTGTGTAGGATAGGTGGGAGGCTTTGAAGCAGGGTCGCTAGATCTTGTGGAGCCAACGTTGAAATACCACCCTGGTGTGTTTGAGGTTCTAACCTAGGTCCATTATCTGGATCGGGGACAGTGCATGGTAGGCAGTTTGACTGGGGCGGTCTCCTCCCAAAGTGTAACGGAGGAGTTCGAAGGTACGCTAGGTACGGTCGGACATCGTGCTAATAGTGCAATGGCATAAGCGTGCTTAACTGCGAGACTGACAAGTCGAGCAGATGCGAAAGCAGGACATAGTGATCCGGTGGTTCTGTATGGAAGGGCCATCGCTCAACGGATAAAAGGTACTCTGGGGATAACAGGCTGATACCGCCCAAGAGTTCATATCGACGGCGGTGTTTGGCACCTCGATGTCGGCTCATCTCATCCTGGGGCTGTAGCCGGTCCCAAGGGTATGGCTGTTCGCCATTTAAAGAGGTACGTGAGCTGGGTTTAAAACGTCGTGAGACAGTTTGGTCCCTATCTTCCGTGGGCGCTGCAGATTTGAGGAAGCCTGCTCCTAGTACGAGAGGACCGGAGTGGACGCACCTCTGGTGTACCGGTTGTCACGCCAGTGGCATTGCCGGGTAGCTAAGTGCGGAAGAGATAACCGCTGAAAGCATCTAAGCGGGAAACTCGTTCCAAGATGAGATCTGCCGGGGCCTTGAGCCCCCTAAAGAGTCGTTCAAGACCAGGACGTTGATAGGCTGGGTGTGGAAGCGCAGTAATGCGTTAAGCTAACCAGTACTAATTGCTCGTGAGGCTTGACCCTATAACTTTGATCTAATCCATCAACAGTTGAATGTCACCCGACTACAATACACAACCGTTTGTAGTCCAGTTATGCCCTTATGGAATTCAACACTGTTGATCCATAACGTTGGCAGCAATCAAAAAGACAGCTGATTCGAAGCTCTATGAATTCGTCGCCGTAGCACCCTCGTGCTGCAGCGGCAACCCCTTATGCCTGACGACCATAGCAAGTTGGTACCACTCCTTCCCATCCCGAACAGGACAGTGAAACGACTTTGCGCCGATGATAGTGCGGATTCCCGTGTGAAAGTAGGTCATCGTCAGGCTCTTACCAGCCCCCCAAACCCCCTCGTACCCCGTGTACCTGGGGGTTTGGGCTTTATATAAGTGTAGGCATGTGTTTTGTCTTGTAAGCTTCAAAAAGAAATTTGCAAAGACACCAAAAACTGTGTCATAATAAGAGGCTAAGCTGATCGCAGCTAAGCAAGACGGATGAGGTGGCAAGTGCTGCTAAGTTTGTCAGATCATTAAAAATATACAGCCGATAAGCGTGGGCGTTTGAAGGCGATTGCGAAAACGGGTTCTTTGGAATCCAAGTCGCAAGACTTTAAACGTTCATGAGAATAGAAATGAAGTT